>PMAE01000057.1:108379-114620 GCA_003152485.1 Gemmatimonadota bacterium
TCCCTCCTGACCAACCGTTACGGTAAGAGAGCGCCACCGATCGTGCCGGCCCCAATAGTACGACCGCCGAACAGCTTGATAATCTGCAGGATCGCGGGACCGAGAATGACGATGAACAGCGCGGGCAAAATGAGGAACGCCATCGGAATCGTCATCTTGAGCGGCGCGGTCGCCGCCTTGCGTTCCGCGTTCTGTTTGCGCTTGACACGGAGAGTCTGGCCGTACACGCGCAACACCTTGCCGACGCTCGTCCCCANNCCGTTCACTCTGAATCATGTGCTGGACCAGAATACGGAGCTCTTCGACCCCCGTGCGCGCGTACGCCGCGCGGAGGGCGTCTTCACGCGTGACGCCGGCGTTGACCTTGCGGTTGACCATCAGCAGCTCCGCCGCAATGTCGGGGTGGGCGTTGTGCATCTCTCTCGCCACCCGTAGCACGGCGGCGTCGAACCCGAGTCCCGCCTCGACGCACANNTTCGTAACGTACGCGCGAGATAGAACGACGGCAGCACGTATCCGGTGACGCCCGCCGCGAGCACGAGCAGCATGGTTTGGTTGGGGCTCTTCGTCGGCACCAAGATGAATGCGAGCAGCGGCAGCCCCACGACGCTCGCGATCCGGATTGCACCCCACGTGATTGCNNAGGCTCGTCTCGGTCTTCGAATCCGGCTTCCAATACTTGCCCATGGCGGCGACGAGCCGCTCGATCGGAGAGTCGGTCAGCCCCCGGCGGGCATCGAGTAGGACGCTCCGAAAGGTCTCGTCGAATGTTCCGGCCTGTCCGGCGGCCCGGCGCAGCGCGTCGCGCCGCCGNNATGTCCACGAGCAGCGCAACGGCTGCCGTCGCGACGCCACCGACCGCGAGGATGATGAGAACGACAACGGACATGGGCATCGGCGATTCTTGCTAGAAGTCCACTTTCGCGATCTTCATCATCACGAAGTACCCGATCACGACCCCCGTCCCCGCGATCGACAACATCAGGTGGCCGATCGAGGTTTGGGTGAGCGTCTTCATGAAGTCGGGCGCCACCCACGACAGGCCGAAGAACACCAGCACCGGCAGCAGCGCGAGCANNGAGGTTACCGCCCGTTTTCCGCTGAATGAGTAGCGCCGTCACGAACATCTTGATCTCGACGCTACCGATGCGGTCCTGCATGCCGAGCAGCGCGGTCGCGGGGTCGATCCCGAGCCGCTGCTCCTCGTAGATGCGCGCGAACTCCGGCCCCAGCGGCGGCGAGAGCTCCTGTCCCAAGAAGTTGGTGGCGACATGGAACGAGTACCCGGTCTTGAGCGCGCTGACCAGCATGTCGATCGCGCCCGGGAGTTGGTTGTCGAACTTGCTGATCTGCCGATGCTGACGCCAGTGCAGCCACCCGCGCGAAAGCACGACGCCGAGGACGCCGCCGCCGACCATGGCCAGGGGGCCCAGAAAGCTGCCGAGCAGCGCCCCCACTCCGGCGCTCACTGCGATGACGAGCAGGAACGTGCCCGGCGTCATCGTGAGACCCGCTTGCCGCAGGCTGGAGGCGAGCTTCGGAGTGAGATCCTTCCCGATCAGGATGCGATTGAGCATCGGGAGTGAGCTCATCTGCTCTTCCCCCCTCACCAGGACGGCCTGTGACGGACCCCCTGTCGTCGGCGACAGCCGGGACCGAGCGGCATCCTCCATGGCCAATCGCCGCCGGATGATAAACCGGTGGCCACCCACGACGAGCGCGAAAACGGCGACGAATACGAGCGCCAGGAAGGCGAAAGTGATCAGCAGCGGCAGCATTTACCAGGTCCCAGCCGCGCCGAAGATGTCGGCCGGGAGTTTGGCGCCCGCGGTTTCCAATCGCTCGAGGAATTTCGGCCGGATGCCGGTGGATTCGAATTGACCGAGCACTTGTCCTTCAGGCGAGATGCCGCGCCGGTGGAACCGGTAAATCTCCTGCGTCGTGATGACGTCCCCTTCCATCCCCGTGACCTCGACCACGCTCGTCACGCGNNCTGAGACGGGCGACCTGCACCACCAAGTGCAACGCCGACGAGATCTGATCGCGCATCGCACGGTTCGGCAGGTTCGCGTTGGCCATGAGGATCATCGTCTCCAACCGCGACAACGCGTCGCGCGGCGTATTCGCGTGGATCGTCGTCAGCGAGCCCTCGTGACCGGTGTTCATGGCCTGAAGCATGTCGAGCGCCTCGCCCGACCGGACTTCACCGATGATAATCCGGTCCGGCCGCATACGGAGGGCGTTCTTGACCAGGTCGCGGGCCAAGACTTCGCCTCGCCCTTCGGCGTTCGGCGGCCGTGTCTCCAACCGGACCACGTGGTCCTGCTGCAGTTGCAGTTCCGCCGCGTCCTCGATCGTGATGATACGCTCGGTCGCCGGGACGAACGAGCTGAGCGCGTTCATAAACGTCGTCTTACCGGCGCCCGTACCACCGGAGATCAGAATATTGAGCCGCGCCTTCACGCACGCCTCGAAGATCTGCAGCATCTGCTCGGTCAGCGTGCCGTTCTGCACGAGTTGCCCAGCCGCCAGGTCCGTCGAGAACCGACGAATCGAGAGGATCGGCCCGTCGAGTGCGAGCGGTGGAATGATCGCGTTAACGCGCGAGCCGTCCGGAAGTCGGGCGTCAACCATGGGCGAGGCTTCGTCGACGCGGCGTCCGACGCGGCTCACGATTCGATCGATCACCGCCAGGAGATGGGCGTCGTTCCGGAACGAGGCCGCCACGCGCGTGAGCTTGCCTCGACGCTCGACATAGATGTCGCGGGCGCCGTTGACCAGGATGTCGCTGATGGTCTTATCACGAAACAGCGGCTCGATCGGTCCGAGACCCGTGACCTCGTAGATGACCTGCTCGACGATCTCGTCCCGCTCCCGTTGGCTGAGCGGAGTGGCTTCCTCGCGGATGAACTCCAGCACCGCCTGGCGGATCTGCGACGTGAGCTCGGCTTCGCTCTTGATGCGCTCGAGTGCGTCCAGGTCGAGCCGGCTGATGAGCCGGCGGTGCAGATCGACTTTCAGCTGGTCAAGGGGGCTCAGTGGCGCATCGTCACCGCGCTTGACGGAATACATCGACGGCGCAACGTCCGGGGCCGTGGTGGGCGTGACCCGAACCGGGGGACGGACGCCATTGGTTTTCCCGTCGCCGTTGGCGGCTTCGGGCGGCGCGGCAGGCTTTCGCCCGGCGAAACGGTCACTCAGTGCCATGATCAGCTCCTCTTACGGGTCCGACTGAACCAGCTCGCGATCGCCGTCCGGCCAGATGAGCGCTTTCCGTTGCGCGACGCAGCCGCTGGCACCCCGCCTAGCTTCTCGGCGAGTTGACGGTAGCTGACGGCGAGCTTTGACCCGGCATCGTGACGCGCGATGGGCACTCCTTTGGTGAGTGCCGCAGAGGCGGTTTTATAGTCATTTGGAAACTTCCAGAAGATCTCGCGTTTGAGCGCTTCCTGCGCGTCGACCGCCGACAATACTTCGCCGCCGGACTGATGGCGGTTGACCACCACGCTGAGCTTCTCGTCGTCGAATCCAAGCCGCCGGCCAAGCAGCAGTGTGCGCTGCGTGCTGCGCAACGCGGCCACCGAAAGATCGGTGAGAACAAGAATTCGATCGGCCGCCTCGAGCGCGGCGACCGTGCCTTCTCCCAGATGATGCTCGCAATCGAGCACGGAGAACGAAAAATCCTGTTTCATCTGATCGACGATGGCAGCCGTCGACAAGCTGTCGAGCACACCGTTGAGCTCCGCCGCATCGGTCCCTGGGAGCGCCCAGAGGCCGCCCTCGGTCTCCGTGAGTGTCGAGCGCAAGAGCTCCGAATCGATCCGATCGAGCTTGTGCAGCAGGTCACTTCGATCGTACGCCGGCGTGAGGTTGAGATGGACGCGCACATCGCCGCTCCCCGCAACCAGATCCGCCACCGCGACACCGTCTTCCGGTTTCCCATTGGCCAGCGCGTGCGCGAGGTTGACGGCCACCGTCGTGACGCCGACGCCGCCCTTGCCGCTGTACACCGCGATGACCGTCCCGGCGCCATTGTCCGCTTGGCCGCGGAGCACGATGCGTTCGACGACCGCCGAGAATTCCTCGGGCACGAGCGGCAGCAGCTGAAACTCCTGAATCCCCGAGCGCATCGCGCGCAGGATGAGATCGGGATCGGATTGCGGCGCCGTACCAATGGCGAACGTCGCGGCACGACGCAGGGTTCGCTCCAGCGCCGCGAGCTGCGCCGGCTGCATCGCCGCGACGGGCACGATGAGGAGGTCGGCGTGCTCGCGCTGGACCTGGGTGAGCGCCTCTTCGACGGTCGGCACCTCGATAGTGCCGGCGAATTCGAAGTGCCGCAGCACGTCGGCCGCAGTGGAGTCGGACCCCGCGGCCCCGCTGACGATGATGGCTCGACGCGCCATGGCCGGGGGTCCCTGGCTACCGATCGCGGACTAACGCGGGGGCGGCGTGCCCTGCGGCTGACTCGGCGGCGCGGGGAGCACGTGCTCCATTGCTTCCTTGGCCGGCAGTGTCGAGTCGGGACGCAGGTGAATGATGTCCTGCGGACGCGGCGCCAGCGGATCGATCACGTTGGGCGTCACTACGATCAGCAATTCGGTCTGGTTGTGCTGCCATTGCGTACTGGAGAAAAGCTCCCCGAGGATGGGGATGTTCATGAGGAAGGGGATGCCGGTTTTGTTCTTCGACCACGTATCATCGAACATACCCGATAGGATAAGGCTCTCGCCCCGCCGTACGTCAACCGTGCTCTGCACTCGGCGGGTGCTGATCGCTGGAATCTTGAACCCCGAAAGGGTGATTGCGTTCGTATAGTCGAGGCTGGATACTTCCGGCGTGAGCACGAGTTGAATCAGGGTGTCGCTCAGGATCTCGGCCACGAAGTGCAGCTTGATTCCATACTCTTTGTACTGAATCGTTACGGGCGCTCCGCCATTGGCTGCCGCGCTTCCCCCGGTCTGCACGACCGGCACGGGGATCTCGCCACCCGCCAGGAAGTTGGCCTCCTCCTTATTGCCGGCCATGACGGTCGGCTCGGCCAAGGTGCGCGACTTCCCCTTCTGTTCCTGCGCCTGCAACAGGCCGAGCAGCTTCTGGGTGTTGAAGTTGGTCAGCACAGAAATGAACTCGCCGCCCGGAATGCTAATCGGATTTGGGCCCGCACCACTCGAGAAGTTGTTCGTTCCCACGAGGTTGTTCGCGTCGTTGTATTGCGCGGAGTTGCTCAGGGTACGCAGGACATTCTTATCCACTTCGGCGAACTTGATGCCGACCACGATCTGCTTGTGCTGAGATGTCGATTTGACGACCAGCCGGTAGTGCTTCCGAGCCCCCCCCTCCTGCCAGATGATCGCGTCGGTCTCCCCTGGTGCACGGGCGTTGATCACGAGCTCGACCGTGCTGATCACGACTACGTCGGCGATGTCGGGGTTGGCGACNNCCTTGGTGATCGGGGCACCGACTGTCAGTGGCACCGACCGGCCGACGGACATGTCGATCGGGGTGACCACGTCTTCCTCCTGACGAACCTCCTGCGCACCGGCGGGTGCGGCGGCGGAGAAGACAACGGCCGCGCTCATCAAACCAGCGCGCATCCACCGCGGCGCACGCAACGGGCTCACGCGTCGACTCCGCGCTGAAGTGAATACGGCACGAGATGCTGGTCCATCCGGACGCGGCGTCATTGTGACGCCGAATCCGGCGCCGAGGAATCGCGCTGAAAGTGTTGCTGCGAAACCTTGCCGGCGCGGAACACCTGCACCGTCACGGAGTCGGGCGACTTCGGCTTGCGAGCCACGATCACGGGAGGTGGCGTCGGCGCAACTGGGGTTGGCCGCGGCGGCGGCGAATGGCGACGGGCCGGGGTGGGCGGATCAGCCAGCGGGACGATGACCGTCGGACTGGACCGCATCTGCGAGAGCACGTCAGACGAAGTTGCGCCGCGCGTCTTGATGCTGTCCGGATCGCCGTAGCCGCGGAGGACGAGCTGGATGCTCCCCGTGCCGACGGCGATGGCCAACCGTTCGGCTTCCTCCGGACTCACCTCGAGCGTAGCGCTGGCGGCGCGGATCGGCTTGCCGTCCTCGCCCCGGTAGACCTGCGTGCCGACCGACAGGACGCGCATGTTCTCCATGAACAGCTTGGCCACCCGCTTGCCGCCCTGCGAGCTCTGCGTGCTCTCATCCCGCATGCTCACCAGGATGTCCACGCGACTGTTGGGCTGAATCAGTCCAGCCAT
>PMAE01000057.1:114638-121519 GCA_003152485.1 Gemmatimonadota bacterium
CCGACCAGCGAGTCGCCGGAAGCAAATGCGCCCGCCGGCACCGATGCCGCCGGCCAGACCGTGGTCTGGAGGTCACGCCGATCGAGGAGCTGCCCCTCGGGGATGTCGCGGTTGGCGACGACCACCTGGGCCATCGCGACGTGACTGCCCTCGCGAATCGCACGAAGCGCGCGAAATACCGCGGCGGTCGCGGCTAGCGCCACGACCACCGCGATGACGAAGACGAATGTGTAGCGTTTTTCGGCCATACTAAGCCTTCCCTGCGCGGCCGGAGAACGCGCCGGCGCTGGTCGATGGTACGCTCGTCAGATTGTGCCGCGCACGGGCGCGCGGGCGAGCTTTCCGTCTTGACGAGCGAATCTCGACGACGCTACGCGAATCCGCCGGTCGCCGGCCGTTCGGGATAGGGCAGGTCACGAGATCTCCTCAGGGGGCGGTAGTGTCTTCCCACCGAAAAACAGCGGTCCGGGAGATCGTCGGGGCCCAGAGTAACGGTGTCAGCGCCTGGAACACATAGCTCGCGGACACTGTCACCTGAGTGCCATCCCATGTCACATGCACGCTATCCGGCACGAGGGGCGCGCCCATGGGGGTGAAATCCGTTACGACGATCTGCTGGATCGCCGCGGCGGTCACCCCGGTGTCGGGGCGGCTTGACGTCACAGCCGCCGCCCGCGCCCCCTCCCGCACAGCCGACGTCAGCGAATCGATCGCTTGAAACGCTCGGCTGATATCGACAATTCCCCAGATAATGACCAGCAGGAAGGGCAAAATGAGGGCGAATTCGACCATCGCCCCTCCGTCGGTACTCTTGAACCAGCGGCGCATGCGAGACCCCCGCATCAGAAGAGAAGATGGGGGTGCAAGGCAGCGACCCCAGCCCCCACCGCCAGGGCCAAAGTATAGGGTAGCGCCCGCGCAGTGGACAAGTTGTCCATAGGCTGGATCAGCGACCTCGGGTGTACGCCAACCGCCCATATAGTAAGGGCCGAGCCCCGCAGGCCTCGATACCACAGCATCCACAGGAACGCGAGCGCTCCGCCGGCAAATGCGGCGAAGATGGCGCCTTCGAACGCGCCGTGCATTCCGAGCCACGCGCTGGCCGCCGCGAACATCTTGACGTCGCCCGCCCCAAGCAGCCTGAACAGCCAGGACGGCAACCAGATCAGGAGTCCCACCACCACTCCGCCCAGGCTTGCCACCAGCCCGTCCACGATCCGTGGGGCGGTCGCCACGTTGATGAGGATCCCGGTGACCGCGAGGATCACGACCAGCCAGTTTGGGATCCGCCGGGTCCAGATGTCAAACGCGCAGACCAGGGCCAGGAGGCCGAAGAACACCACCCCGCCAATCAACCGCCAAGATGGTGAACCCGTCCATGCCGACACGTGGCCTACAGTCATGCGCAGTCCCTCTCGGGCAGCGGGCGGCTCACGACCAGCCGCCGCCGCGCGGTGCAATAACGCTCGGATATGGACAAGGCGGCGGGCAAAGTGTCCGCCGCCTTTTGAAATCGTAACGTCATTGGAGAAGCCTCCGGCACACCGCACCAATCCCCTGGTGAGGTGACTACTAACTAGACAACATGGTTTCTACCCGGCCGAAGCCGCGATGTCCATCGACCTGCCCTACCTGTCGCGCCCGCGGCGACCTACCGCCGCGGGTCTGGCATTAGAAGCAGGTGAGGAAGCCGCAGACGAAGCCGTTGTTGTTGTTGTTTCTGCCGTTGTTGTTGCCGCTGTTGTTGCCGCTGTTGTTCCCAGCCGTCGTACCGGCTGTCGTACCGGCTGTCGTGCCAGCCGTCGTACCGCTCGTCGTACCACTGGTCGTGGAGCCGGTCGTGTTCGTGCCACAGTTCGTCGGACTGTTGACGCAGTTCGACGCCTTGCCGAACGTACCGGAAATCACCTCGCCGAGCGTGATCGCGCCGATGGCGACGACCATGGCGACGAGGATTGACAACAGCGCATACTCAATCATCGTGACGCCTTCGTCCCGATGCCGGAATGCGCGAATGAGGGCCTTCACCCGCCTCATCATGATTGGCTCCTAGAAATCGATGTTACGGTCCATCCGAGTGCAACGGAAAATCCGAGGGTCCTGACCTGCCCACTCCCTGCGATCCTACGCGCGCGTCCGCGGGGCTGGAGATTCCAACCCCGCGCTCGCGCGATTCCCGCGAACCCCACTACGCCGGCGAACAGCTCGCCGCGCTCGGGGTGTTGAAGCACGTCGATGCCTTGCCGAATTGGTTTGAAATCGCCTGCCCCACTGTCAGGGCTGCGATCGCAACGACCATCGCGATCAGCACGGACAACAACGCGTACTCGATCAAAGTGGCACCATCTTCCTCACGAACCAACGACTGAATAAGAGCTCGTACTTGTCGCATGGTACACCACCTCTGATTCGAGCATGAGCCAGCGTGTGACCGTTTCCTGATTTCGTGCGCGTTGCCCATGGGACCCGGCAAGCCGGATCCCACAGGCGCGCGCGATGTCTCTCGGTTACGCCGGCGAGCAGTTCCCCGCAGTCGGGGTGTTGATACAGGTCGAGACCTTGCCGAACTGGTTCGAGATCGCCTGACCGAGCGTGATGGCCGCAATCGCAACCACCATCGCGATCAACACCGCCAACAACGCGTACTCAATCATCGTGGCGCCGTCTTCCTCGCGAACGAACGACTGGGCGAGGGCTTTGATCCGCTGCATTGAATTGCTCCTGACGAGAAAGGTGGATCCTTCGGAAAACATCGCGCGCCGTTAACGTCCGGCGTCATGGTGAAGCTCCGCCAAGAATACGACCGCCGGCGTGACAGGCCAGTGAACATTGCATGACAATTTTGTCATTTGGCGCCATCGGGCTGTCCGCCGGGCTGTTCGCCGGCCTGTACCGGCGATGTCGGCCGCGTGACAACAGCTGCGACTGCGGGTGCGACAGCAGGCATCGCCGAAGAAGCCGGTGAGACGCCTGATTCCAGCAACCGCGCGATCGTGTCCAGGAGCTCCTCCTCGTCCACGATCGGTTTGACCACGTAACCGTCGAATCCTTCCGCTAACAGGCGTTCCCGCACGCCTCGCATCGCGTGCGCCGTCAACGCGATAGCCGGGATGCGGGCGAGCGCCGGGTCTGCGCGGAGCCGGCGGAGCACCTCCGTGCCGTCCATTTCGGGAAGTGAAATGTCCAGCAGGATGAGGTCTGGTGGATCGCTCCGAATGCCGTCCAGCGCCACTCTGCCCGTGGCGTATTCGATGAGCTCGTACCGGTCGTCGATGATCGCGCTCAGGAGCAACCGATTGTCCCGATTGTCCTCGACAATCGCAATCCGTTTCATGCGGGGTCCCGAGCGATGACCGCCGATAACTGGCGCTCCGCGGCGGCGAATGACGCGTCCCAGCGATCCAGCAGCGCGTCGACCGCCGCGCCCTGGTTGTCCGCGGCCAGTTCCTCGATCTGCTCGGACACGGCTTTCAGCTCGACCGCGCCCAGGGCACCGGCCGTCGACTTCAGCGAGTGGGCGGCCCGGCGTGTTGCGTCCAGGTTCCGCGCCTTGGCACCAGCGCGGCCGTCCAGGAGGCGTTGCGGAGCATCCTCGAGGAAGATCTTGACGATCTCTCGCACGAGCACGGGACCCCCCTGCCGCCTGAGCCGGTCGAGCGCACTGTCATCGATACACGCTGGCTGGCCCATCGTAGTCGCTGGCCTCGGTCTGTCTGTGTGTTACGAGTGCGTGCGGTCGCTCTCCCTACGCCGGCAATCCAAACCCAGTTTGGCGACCCGGAGCGTCCATCAAGACCTCGCCCCATCCCAGCGATCCAATGCCGCCACCGTCAACTTTCTCGACGGCGCGCGACCGCACCGGTCGGAACCAGTCACTATGGCACGCACCATACCTGTGCCGGACTCGAGTTGCAACCGCATACGCCGGCAGACCGTTGTCGTCTTCGCCCCTGCCGTTGCGGACCCGCCACAGGTCGTGGCGCTCGACCTCGAACCCCACTTTTTCCGCCTAGTCCCCAGCTCTGTGCGATGTGACGTGCATCACACGACAGCGGCCCCGGGCGACCCGCGTCGGGCCGTCACCATCGGGGTCTCGACCGATGGCCGCGCGGGGGGCGCTTTAATGGCCACTCCGGGCCGGAGATTCACGGTGAACGTCGATCCCTGACCCACTGCGCTGGCGACCGACAGTTGATAGCCCATCAGGTGACTGAAGGACAGCGCGATGGAGAGGCCGAGGCCCGTGCCGCCGTACCGGCGAGCATCGCTGCCATCAGCCTGCTCGAACGCCTCGAAGATCGCCGCCTGCCGCGGCGCCGGGATACCGATGCCGGTGTCCGCCACCTCGATGCGCGCCGCCTCGCTGGTTGCAGGATCAACGACGACGCGCACGATCACGCTGCCAAGCTCGGTGAACTTCACGGCATTGCCGATCAGGTTGATCAGCACCTGCTTGAGCTTTCGTTCATCGGTCACGAGCGGAGCGATCGCGGGCGGCAGCTCCGCGCGGAGCACGACATCCTTGCCCACAAGCCGACCCTCGAGCTGAGCGACGGTTTCGGCGATTAAGCGATCGAGCAGCACCACGTCCAACTCCAGCCGTTCCTTGCCCGCTTCGATCTTCGAGAGATCGAGGAGATCGTCGATCACGCTGAGGAGATGCGTGCCGTTGGCTCGAATGCGTTCCAAATACGCGACTTCCTGCGCGATCAACCGGGTCTGCGCTCGTCGCAGCAGCACGTTGGAAAATCCAATCACGGAATTGAGCGGTGTGCGAAGCTCGTGACTCACACGTGTGAGGAACTCGCTTTTGGCCAGTGACATGCGCTCGGCCGCATCCTTGGCGTCGATCGCTTTGCGCTCCGCATCGCGGCGGCGCGCGATCTCTCGCTCGGTATTCTGGACCGCGATCCCCGCGATCGCGAACGCCAGCACGAACGCCAGCCCCGTGAGCGTCACGGTACGGCCGACCGCCGAGCTCGCGTCGGCTCGCTTCGTGTCCTGCTCCGCGCTCTCCGCCGAGTCGATCCCGGCCACCGTCACGCCGATCGCCCGGAATGCTCGGTCGCGACTTGTCGAATCGCTTCGTGCTCTCGCTCCCGCCGTGTCTCCCGCCTCACGGAGCAGCACCGTTTGGCGTAGTGCGGCGAACGCGTCGGCGAGGAGCGGTGTCAACGCATGGGCGCGATCGGCCCGTACCGGATCGTCGGCGGACATGACCGCGATGTCGCGGATCTGGTCGTGGGCCCGAACCTGGGCTTCCTGAAACGCGGAGATATAGACGCGGTCACCGGTGACGGTGAACTCGCGTTCAGCGGCCTCGGCTTCTTTCAGCGAGACGAACGCGCCGTCGATCGACGTGAGCAACCGGTTCTTGTGGGTGACCCATTCGAGCCCGTTGACGAGCTGGGTGATGTTCCGGTACCACAGCACCTCGACGCCCGCGAACAGGCTGATCGCGCCCACAATCCCAAGAATGACTTGGCGGCGGATCGGGAGGCGCCGGGGCCCCACGGTCATACGCACACGCTCGGCCCGGTCAGTCCGTCGCCGCGGGGCCTGGCGTCAGACGGTACCCGATCCCCCGCACCGTCGCCACGCCGGCTTTCGCGCAACTGCGCCGCAGCTTGGTGCGCAGCCGCGCCATGTGGACGTCCACTACGTTCGAACCCGGATCGAAATGCAGGTCCCACACTTTTTCCAACAGCGTGGTCCGCGTCACGATCTGGTCCGCGTGCAGCAGCAGATGCTCGAGGAGGCTGAATTCCTTGGGAGTCAAGTCGAGCATCTGCCCGTTGGCGCGCGCTTCGTGCACGATGCGGTCGACGACGAGATCGCAGAAGCTCAGCATCTCCGTGCGGCTCGACCCCCCCCGACGGACGAGGGCCCGCACCCGCGCCTTGAGCACGTCCATGTCGAACGGCTTCGTGAGGTAGTCGTCGGCGCCCGCGTCGAGCCCGGCGACGCGGTCGTCGATCGCGTCGCGCGCGGTCAGCATCAGCACCGGGCTGCGGTCGCCGCTCGCGCGCAGGCGTCGGCAGACCTCGAGCCCGGACACGCCGGGCATCGTGACGTCGAGGACGACCGCGTCGAAGCGCTCGCCGGCGAGCGCCTCGAGGGCCTCCACGCCGTTGCGCGCGACCTCGACCTCGTAGCGCTCGAGCGTGAACGCCCGCGCAAGCGCCTGCTGGACGGCGGGCTCGTCGTCCACCACGAGGATCCTTGCCGTGGTTGTCATCGACGTCGATGGGTCCTTCCTGTTGGGCATAGCTCNNGGCGAGGGGCGGGCCCGGCCGGGGGATGCCGGGCCCACGGCCAGTGTCGCAACGAGGCCGAAGTTAACGATAAGAAGCGCACGGCGGTCAGAACTCTGACGGCGGGGGCGTGTCCCGTCTAGGTGCGCGCCGGCGAACCACTGACCGCAGTCCCGGCGGAGGCCTCCGGGCAGGCGTGCAGGACCTGCACGTTGGCGCCGCTGGAGGCCACCGGCAGCGGCGGGCAGGGAGCGCAGATGGCGGTGGCGCTGCTCGAGCCAGTCTGCGCGGTGCCGCCGGCAACGGCGCAGGGGAGGAGGACGCAGACGGTGGTCTGAGCGCCCGAGCTCACGGGCGGGCAGACCGGACACGCGATCGTCGCGCTCGTGGAGGTCTTCGTGGCGGCGGCGAGCGGGCAGGGTGTCGGGATGCAGGCCGGCGTCGCGCCGCTCGTNNGCCCGTCGCGCCCGTCGCGCCGGTGTACACGATGCACGGGATCGGGCGGCAGTCCCACGTCGCACCGGTCGCACCCGTCGGCCCGACGGTCGGCACGGGCTTGCGGCCCTTGGCGTGGTGGCGAGGATGGTGGCGGCGGCGGTGGCGGCGGTGCGCGTCGCGGTGGTTCTT
>PMAE01000081.1 GCA_003152485.1 Gemmatimonadota bacterium
CTCCGTCGGTCGCTCCGTCGGTGGATCGAGGTGCGGTCAGCCCGCGTCGACGCGGACGTCCGTCGGACCCAGATCCGGCACCACCAACGTCGAGTCCTCCAGCGTCTCAGGCATCACCCGCCGGACCCCCCGCCACGGCTTGACACCGCGCACCATCGGCCGAATGAGCGGTGTCTCCACGACCCGGCCCGCTTTGCTGCTCGCCTGTATGAAATACCCGTCGCCGACATAGATGCCGACGTGCGAGATATGCTGCCTCGACCCGAACATCAGCAGGTCGCCAGGACGCAGTTGCGCCGTGTCCCGCGGCACCGTCGATCCACGCGTCGCTTGCTCTCGCGCCGTGCGCGGTACGTCGATCTTCAGCGCGGCCATGACGTACCGTACCAGACCGCTGCAGTCGAATCCATGCTCCGGTGATGCGCCGCCGAGAATGTAGCGGCGCCCGATTTGTGCTCGGGCGAGCGCGACCAGCGAATCGCTGAGCGACCGCGCGCTGGCGCTGAACACCGCGAATGGCTGGGCGAGGTCGCGATGCGGCACGCCATGGGGCATCGTGGTCGGAACAAGCTCGGTCGCGCGCTCGGATGGCCGAACGACTGCCGGCGCGTCCGCGGGGCCGATGCTCGGCACCGTTGGCGGCGTCCCGCGACTGCCTCGCAGGACCAGTGGGAACTCCGCCTGGGCCCTGGCTCGTTGGAGAGGCAATGCACAGGTCATGACAACGGCGCCGAGCAGGCGAGCTCTACTGTATGGCATCTTCGGTAATCTAGATGATTGACTGCGGTCCTCGGTAGACGCAGCCAATGTGTAGCATCTCTCGTACCTCGACTGCGCGCAGAGCCGGCACGGCCGGCATCAGCCGGTCCCAGAGCCAGATTGCGAGACGCTCGCTCGTGGGGTTCGCCAAACCGGCGATGTCGTTGAGGCAGTGATGATCGAGTTGTGTTCGCAGCGGCTCGAACGCCGCCACGATGTCGGCGTAATCCATCACCCACCCCGCATGCGAATCCACGCGCCCCGCGATGGTCAATCGCACGGTGTAGGAATGCCCGTGCATCCGAGCGCACATGTGCGACGGCGCGACGTGTGGCAGTTGATGCGCGGCTTCGAACCGAAACTCGGCGAATAGCTCCATTGCGGGACCGCCGGCCGGTGGCGGCGCGCCGGTCATCGAATCCCCACCATCTTGTGAGTTTGGAGACTCAATCTCCATTGCGGGTTCGCCAAGCAATACTCGACCGCCAGCCGAGTGTTGTCGGCTACTCGCGGGCCGTCCATCGGCTGCAAGAAAAAATGGCGGAAGTCGAGCTGACTGTACCGTGCGGGCTCCCCCCGCTCCTGTGGGTATACGAGCTTCACCTCATCCCCGCGGCGGACCACGAGCGGCGCGTCGGCTTTGGGCGACACACACACCCAGTCGAGCTCCGCGGGCGGTTCAATCGTCCCGTTCGTCTCGACCGCGACTTCGAATTCGCGTGCGTGCAGCGCGGCGATCAGCGCTCGATCGAGCTGCAGCAACGGCTCACCGCCGGTGCACACGACGAAGCGGCGACTCTCCCTGAGCGGCCATCGTGCCGCGACCGCGTCCGCGAGCGCCGCCGCGTCGTGGAATTTTCCCCCATCCGCTGACGTGCCCACGAAGTCCGTATCGCAAAACTGACACACGGCGGTCGCGCGGTCCGCCTCTCGGCCTGTCCAGAGGTTGCAGCCGGCGAATCGCAGGAAGACCGCTGGCCGACCCGCATGCGCGCCCTCGCCCTGGAGGGTGTAGAAGATCTCCTTCACGGTGTAGGCCATAGCGGGTGCGCGTCGCCTTAGGGAGGTGTCAGCGAGGCATGCTGGTAGGGCGCCGGGTCCGTCAGCTCGGCCTCCCGGAACCCTTTTTGGCGGAGCTGACACGCATCGCACCGTCCGCAGGCGGCGCCAGTCTGGTCCGGGTCGTAGCAGCTCGTGGTCGTGGCATAGTCGACGCCCAGCGTGCGGCCCAACGTGATGATGTCTCGCTTCGTCATGCCGATCAGCGGCGCCCGGATGCGGATCGGGGTGACGCCGTCGACGCCCGCCCGCGTCGCGAGATTGGCCACTCGCTCGAATGCCGCAATGAACTCGGGACGGCAGTCGGGATATCCGCTCCAATCGATCGCGTTGACCCCGATGAAGATGTCGCGCGCGCCTACGACCTCCGCCCATGCCAGCGCGTAGGACAGAAAGATCGTGTTGCGCGCTGGCACATACGTGACGGGAATGCCCGAGGCCATCGACTCCATGGGCCGGTCTTTCGGGATTTCGATGTCCGACGTCAGCGCGGAGCCGCCGATGGCGCCGAGGTCGATATCCACGATGCGATGGGTGGCGCCGTACGTCGCCGCGATCCGCGATGCGGCCGCCACTTCGTGCCGGTGCCGTTGTCCGTACCGAAACGTGAGCGCGGTGACGTGATACCCGGCACGGGTCGCTTGGGCCAACAGCGTCGTCGAGTCGAGCCCGCCACTCAGCAGCAGCACGGCGGGCGGGCCGCCCGGTCCTCGCGGCTCGCCAGCGCCAATCCGAATTTCGGTGTCGTCCATGGGTGGAAAATACCGACTGCGACGGTCAGAAGTCAGATGTGTTGGATCAGAGGCACTACCACCCACGCGCCCCGTCTGAGCGCAGCGTCAGCATCGCACGGCGGGCCACGGTATCGGCGTGCGATTCGGCGATGGTCGCCTCCGCAAGGTCGGCGATGTCGGCGCGCACGTCGGCCAAGATGGCGCCCGGCCCGGCGGGGTGTCCCGACGTGCCGCTGGCCCAGTTCGCGAGGACGATGACGAACAGATCGTGGTCGGGGTCGATCCACATCGATGTGCCTGTATATCCCGTGTGACCGTACGCCGCGGTGTCCATGTACTGTCCACAGCTCGCGCCACCCGCGCACGTATCCCAGCCCAGGGCTCGCGTCCCGCGGGCCCGCGACGTGAACCGTTCGACGGCACTGTCGGTCACGATCCGAACACCGTGGTAGACGCCTCCCTGGAGCATCATCCGCGACAGGATCGCCAGATCTCCAGCCGATGAGAACAGTCCCGCGTGACCGGCGACGCCACCCAAGGTGGCGGCGTTGCGGTCGTGGACCCGGCCCAGCGGCGCCTCAGTGGGCGCGATGCGTCGGTCGTCGGCACGCGTCGGCCGGAATCGCGTGTTGCGCATCCCCAGCCGATCGTAGAGATGCCGCGCGAGGTATTGATCGAGGGGTTGCCGGGTGATGGCTTCGACGACGAAGCCGAGGATGTCCGCGCCCAGGTCGGAGTACGCATATCGTTCCCCCGGGCGCGATTCGAGCGGCGTCGCGAGCACCGCACGACGGGCGGCGGCCGGCGTGCGGGCGAGGCGCCACAGCTCGCGCCCGGCGGGCAGCCCCGACCGATGCGTGAGCAGGTCGCGTATGGTGACGCCCGACTGCGCGCCGACCCGCCACCGAGGCAGGTAGCGGCTCGCGGGTGCATCGAGATCGAGCCGATGGTGATCGTACAGGATCATGATCGCCGTCGTCGTGGCCACGACTTTGGTCAGCGATGCAAGGTCATACATCGTGCGCGAGACATCGACGACGGCGCTGGTCGGATTCCAGTCGACGTGTCCGTAGCCGCGAGCCAGGAGCGTCGTGTCGCGACGACCGATCACGACGGCGATTCCCGGATATCCTCCGGCCGCCAACCCGTGTGCCACGACTCGATCCACGATGGACACTGGGTCCGGCGCGCTGTCAGTTGTCCGAGTAGCGGCTCGTGGCGGGCCGCCGACGCTGTCGGCTCCCTGGATGAGTGTCGCGCACAGGAGCGAGAAGACCGCGTGCATGCAACAGCGACGATCAGGCCGCGAGCGCCGTCAATTCACTCCGCGTTGGGGCGGAGTGGCGGCCGCTGCGGCGCCGCCGCGCGATGCTGGGGGATGGGCCGGGTGGTGCGTGGTGTCGGGTGGCGTGCTCAACCTGCTGGCCGCCCGCGCCGCCCGATGACAGGCAAGCAGGATCGACCGCATCTCCACGGGCGTGGCGCGCAACGCGAATCCGGCGAGCCGATCGTCGGACACGAAGAGGTGGTAGGTCAGCGTGACGACGCCGTGCGCGCGGTCCATGTGCCGCGTCATCGAAAGGGCGCGCGCGCTGCCGGCCTCCTCGATCTCCGGCCGGTCGGGCGTATGGGGGGGCAGGGCGCGGGTCCCGCGCGCGACGAGCGCCTGCGCGTCGGCCACGAACTCATCGACCGCCGCGGCGTCGAATGTCAGAGTCACGGTCCGCGTGGTGGATCCTGCGGCGCCGATGTAGACGTGCTTTCCGGTGCCGGCTTTGATGACCATGACGCCGTCACCGATGACGAGATTGGCGACGGCGCGCACCTGCGCCGTCGCTGGCGCGAGCGGTGCAGCGAGGGCCACCGCTGCGCCTACGGCCCACCACCACGCAGCCGCCCGCCGACGCGCCATCGGCTATTGCCCGGCGGCTCCGACCGCGGGCTCTTGCTGCGTGAGGCAATGGAGGGTGCCATAGCCCCACACGAGATCCACCGCGTGGATACCGACCACTCGACGATCCGGCATCACCCTGCCGAGCGTCGCGAGCGCGTCGCGGTCGCGTGGATCGTTGAAGGTCGGGACGATGACGATCCCGTTGGCGATGTAGAAGTTGGCGTAGCTCGCCGGGAGCCGCTGGCCGTTCATGGTCACCGGACTCGGGTAGGGCAGGGTCACGATCTGCAGCGCGCCCGCGTCACCAGCTGCCAGTTGTAGCCGACGCAGGTTGTCCTCGGACGATGCGTGGTTGTCGTCCGCGGGATCCGGCTCATACGCGAGTACCACGATATCGGGGGCCACGAACCGGGCGACGTCGTCCACGTGTCCGTGGGTATCGTCGCCGGCGCACCCCGCGCCGAGCCACAGCGTCTGCCGGGCGCCGAGATAGTCTCGGAAGAGCTGCTCGTACCCGTCGCGATCGAGACCCGGGTTCCGGATCTGCTGATCGCTCAGGAGGCATTCCTCGGTGACCATCACGATGCCTTCACCGTTCGTGTCGATCGCGCCGCCTTCGAGTACGGCCGGGCCCCGCCCATCCGGCCGGGCGGCCTCGATCACCGGGAGTCCCGTGATGCGCGCCACCGCGTCGCCGACGCGCGCGTCCTGCGCGTAGTTATCGTACTTCGCCCACGCGTTGAACCGCCAGCGCACGAGCGCGGCCCCGCCGGCGTCGCGCGCCACCACCGTCGGCGCAGAATCCCGGAGCCACACGCGGTCGGTGGGCACGAGGTGCAGCAGATAGCGGTCAGCCGCAACGCCGTGCGCGACGAGCGCTGCCCGGGCCTGCTCCTGGATCGCCGCGTCCTGACAGAGCACATGCACGGTTTCGGTCGGCGCCAACGCTCGCACGATCTCCGCGTACACCCACGGGATGGCATCGAGCTTACCGGGCCAGTCCGGTTCGTGATGGGGCCACGCGATCCATGTCGCCGCGTGCGGCTCCCACTCAGCGGGCATCCGGTATGCCATCAGACGCGCGTCACCCGAGATACCGCTGCAAGATCGGTCCATAGGCGTCGATGCGCCGATCACGCAGAAACGGCCAGTTGCGTCGCGTGTCTTCCGTGACCGCGGTGTCGCACGTCGCCAGCAGGATCTCCGGACCAGTGCCGGCGTCCGCGATGATCCGGCCAAATGGATCGCTCACGAATGAATGCCCGAAGAACTCGAGCCCGTCGGTCCCCGGCTCGGGCTCATGGCCCACGCGGTTCACGGCCGCCACGTACACGCCGTTGGCGATGGCGTGGCCGCGCTGCACGGTGCGCCACGCCTCGACCTGCGCGGCCCCGAACTCCTGTTTCTCCGATGGATGCCATCCAATCGCCGTCGGGTAGAACAGGATGTCGGCGCCCAACAGGCTGGTAATCCGCGCGGCTTCGGGATACCACTGATCCCAGCAGATCAGGACTCCGATCTTCGCGTAGCGCGTCTGCCAGACGCGGAACCCGTTCGCCGCGCCCGGCGTAGTTGCGCCCTCGTCCTGCGTTGCATCGCCCGGCGTGAAGTAGTACTTCTCGAAAAACAGCGGATCGTCGGGGATGTGCATTTTGCGGTAGACCCCGAGGAGCGCCCCGTCGGCATCGATGATCGCGGCGGAGTTGCGGTACACGCCGGCCGCCTGCCGCTCGAACACGGGCACGATCAGCACCACCGCCAGCTTCCGTGCCAACGATTGCATCGCCTCCGTCGTGGGCCCCGGGATCGGCTCGGCCAGGTCGAACCGCTCTCCCTTCTGCGCCTTACAGAAGTAGAGCGAGTTGAACAACTCCTGCAAGCACACGATTTGCGCGCCGCGCGCTGCGGCCTCGCGCACGTGGGCGTCAGTCGCGCGGAGGTTGGCGGCCGCGTCCGAGGCGACCGCCGACTGGATGAGACCCACGGTAAAGGCGTGGTGCATGGGCTACAAAATTAGCCCGATGACGATGTCCATCACGTTGGTCCCGGTATGTCCGCTTCGAATGAGGGCCGCTGCCGCGTCGAGCGCCCGATACGCGGAGTGGGTGGCGAGGTCGACCGCCGGGTCGCGTCCCGACTCCGTCGCGGCCCTCCACGTCATCGCGTCGACGATCGCGCCCGCGGCGTCGGTCGGACCGTCCCGCCCGTCCGTCCCCGCGGCGAGGATCGCGATGCGATGGACCTGCTCGCCGCCGTCAGCCAACGATCTCGCCGCAGCGAGGGCGAGCTCCTGGTTTCGTCCACCGAGCGCGTCCGCTGGCGGCGCACCGCCCGTGGCGAAGGTGACCGTCGTCTCGCCTCCCCAGATCACGCACCGCGATATGCGAGTGTCTGGACCGCGCGCCAGTTTTTGCCGAGCCATGAGCTCGCTCGCGAGTCGCACGCCCGCGATCGACGCTTCCCCGGTGAGCGGAGTTTCCACGATGGTGACGTCGTCGATCCCCATGGCCCGAGCCGCCCCCGCCGCCGCCGTCAGGGCGTGCGCGTTGCTGACGATGACCTGAATCGCCACGCGCGAGAATGCGTCGTCATGGGGCTTCGGTGTTTCCGGCGCGTCGCCGCGCGCGACCGCCGACAGATGCCGGCGCGCGGCATCGGGAAGCCGCGTCCAGAGGCCACCGCGCTCGAGGATGGCCACCAACGCGGGAGCAGTGACCGGATCCCCTACGCACGGCCCCGCACTGATGGAGGCGACGTCATCGCCCGGCACGTCGGAGACCACGAGGCAGTGGATCCATGCCCCAGGAAGCGCGACCGCGAGGCGCCCGCCGCTCCATCGCGCGAACCGCTTGCGCACGGCGTTCATAGCGACGATGTCGGCGCCCGATGTCATGAGCGCCGCATACAGCGCTGCCAGATCGCTCTGGCTGAAGTCCGGCACATCGAGGGCCGGCGCGGCGCACAGACTCGTGCCACCTCCGGACAGCAGGACGACGACGTGATCCCCGTCGCGCACGGACGCGGCGGTCTCCGCGATCGCGCTCGCGGCCGCCATCGACTGTGCGCCGGGGATCGGATGGTCGCCCACCATGACGCGCAGCCGCGCGTGTGGCGCCGCGCCCGGCTCGGGCGCCACGATCACCCCGCCTGCCACCTCGCGACCGTCGGCCGACAATCCCTCCACCGCACCGGCTGCCATCGCGTGCGCGGCCTTGCCGAGGGCGATGATCCACACCGCCGCAGCGGGGGGAATCTCGAGTCCGAGCACCGCGCCGCGCGTCGCGGCCCGCGGCTGTGCGCCGGCCACCGCCGCCGCGAACAACTCAGTGAGCCGCCGCCGTGGAGTCAGGGAAGGAATAGTGGTAATTGGCTAGTGGTTGGCGAACCGGGACCGCGAACGGCGCACAGCCGCACTACCCTAACATCAACAAGGGCCGGCTGCAGCACAACGCAGCCGGCCCTCAATGTCGTTCGAAATCACCAACGACCAACCGCGAGCGACCAACCGCGAGTTACCAACCGGGAGTTACCAACCGCCGGCGAGCGACCGCTGCTACCAACGGCTAGTGACCGGGCGTCACTGCCCTTTCGTCTTATCCAGCGCCGCCCCGAGATCGGTGTACGCGGTCTCCACCATCTCTTTGAATGGCCGTGCCACGTACGTGATTTTGCCGTCCGCGCCGACGATGTACAGTGTCCGCATGTCCATCTTGTATTCGCCGCTGTACGTCCCGTACTTGGTCCCGACCGCGCCGCCAGCGTCGCTGGCGAAGACGAATGGGAATTTCTCGTCGGCGGCCCACGATGCCTGCGTGGCCGCATCGTCCGCACTGATCGCGATCAGCGTCACGTCCTTCCCACCATGGAACAGTGTCGCGTACCGATCGCGATACGCTTCCATCTGGTGGGTGCACCCGCTCGTCCGCGCCTTCGGGAAAAAGGCCAATACCACGGTCTTGCCACGGTAATCGGACAGCTTCAACGGTTTGGCCAGAACCTGTCCGGCGGACGCCGCGGGGAGCGTGAAGTCGGGGGCCATGTCGCCCACATCCGGAGCGCGGCCGGCCGGGGCGCCGGCGGCGGCGCCAGCGGCCGGGGCAGCCGTTGTGGCCGGGGTGGCCTGTGCGCCAAGAGTCGGCGCGGCGATCAACAACGCACCGAGCGCCAGGGTCTGCGACGCGGTTCGCGCCAGTCCACCGAGAGAGGGTCCTACCGTGTCATGCCGACGTGCCTGCATCAACGCTCCGAAACGGGTGGGAAGTCGAATTTTGCCCTCTGGTTTGCGCCAGTGCAATGTCATCTACCCCACGCCCCCAACATTGGACAGCGGCGCGCCAACGAGTGCGATGCGGACACTGTGACCGGACCGTGACGTCGTCCTGGCTGAGCCCGTCATCGAGGGAACGCGTTCGGCTGTCCCAGGACGCGCTTCCGCCGCTGCGCCATGCGGCACGGCGCGATGGCGTCTTTGGCGCGCGGAGTCCCGTGACCGGCAGTCATACCAATCCTCGAGACGTGGCGACCTACGCCCGATCCAACGCGGCGGTAACCACGCCCGCGCCGATGGCCGGGGCGTGTACCCGCTGTGGGACCACGATCGCGTCGGGCTCGACGGCCTGCCCGCGCTGCGGTGCGGCCATCACGGGGTCCCACCCCGGCGAGCACGCGGAGCGCATTCGTCTCCGCCTCCAGGAATCGATCGGCGATGCCTATCGGCTCGTCGAGCTCCTCGGACGCGGCGGGATGGGCATTGTGTTCAGGGCCCGCGAGCTCGCGCTCGACCGCGAGGTCGCGCTCAAGGTGCTCACCCTCGACCCGATGCTGTCGCCAGAGGCCTACGCGCGGTTCGAACGCGAGGCCAAGCTCGCCGCCCGGCTCGACCACCCGAACGTGGTCCCGATCTTCGCCGTCGGCCAGCGCAATACGGTGGCGTTCTACACGATGCGGTTGGTACGCGGCGGGACCGTCGAGGACATGCTGGCCGGTCACAGAGCGCTGGATTTCCAGCACGCGCTCGACATCCTACGCGATGTCGCGAGTGCATTGGACTATGCGCACGGGCAAGGCGTGGTCCACCGGGACATCAAGCCCGCGAACGTGCTCATCGGTGAGAGCGGTCACGTGATGGTGTCCGACTTCGGGATCGCCAAAGGGTTCGGCGTCGGTGATGCGCCGCTCGGCTCGGGTGCGGTCATTGGGTCGCCTGGCTATATGTCGCCCGAGCAATGGCGCGGGGATGAGATCGACGCGCGCGCCGATCAATACGCGCTGGGTGTCGTGGCGTTCGAAATGCTCACCGGACACCGCCCCTTCGAGACGGTCCGCGTGCAGGATCTCATGAAGCTGCACCTCACCGCCGAGGTCCCCAACGCGTCGTCCATCAAGCCCGCGCTGCCGCCATTCGTGGACCTCTCGATCCGGCGGGCCTTGTCGAAGAATCGGAGCGAGCGGTTTACGTCCGCGACGGCGTTCGTCGATGCCTTGGCCGGGAAGCGTCCCGTCTCTGGGCTGACCCGCACGTCGATGAAGATCTCGAGTCCACCTGAGGCGCCAGCCGCGAGCGGCGTCGGGGCGGCAATCAATTCGCTGTTGGCGCTCGTCATTGTCGCCGGCGTGGTCGCCGCGGGCACGATCGCGGTCGAGCGTCGGGTCGGCGGCAGCACGCCGACGCGGTTGCCGCCACGGCCGCCGGCGGCCGCCGTGACGACGGGTACGCCCGACTCGACGCTCAATACCGATACGACGTTCGACGTCAATTCCGCTGCCCCTCCCGCCGCCGCACCGGTCGAACGCCGACCCGTGTCCGTCGATCCGACGCTCTTCCCGACCCAGAGCCGTTCGGTCGCGAACGACGCGCCCGGGTATATCCGCGTGCTTGCCCACGGTGGTACCGCTCGGGTCCGCGTCGATGGACGGATGTATGGGTTCTCACCGGTGGTCGTGCGGGTCGCGCCGGGGTCGCACGTCGTGTCGCTCGAGAGCTCCGGGGATGCCTTTCTCCCCGCACAGGTCGCTATCAACGCGGTGTCGAACGATACGCTGGTGGCGATCTTTTCAGCCCGTGTGACGTCCGCGACGCCAGAGGAGAGCCCGGCCCGCAACAACGACGGCGTCCCACTGGCACCACCGTCCCCAGGACCAACGGCGGTGCCACCCGGCGTGCCACCCGCGGCGCCACCCGCAGCCAGCGCAGGCTCCGCCTCGGACGACGCGACCAATCGCGCTACGTCCGTCCCTGCGGCCGTCCCTGCGGTCGTCCCGCCGCCGGCTGCCGCTGCGACTACCCCCCCGTAGGCGGCGCCGGGCTCAGCGCCGCCACCGCCGCGCGGGCCAGGCGTACGTAGTCGTCTACCGCGCGCACCAATTCAGCCGTACCCACCGATTCGTGGTCCGTGTGCGCGACGTGGATCGATCCCGGGCCAAAGAGGTACGGTGTTCCCCACTTGCTGAGTCGTGGGATATCGGTCGCGAACGCGACCACGCCGGTGTCGAATCCCGGGACGGTCGCGAGGTGCGCCGGCGGCACGAGCATCGAGAACTCGAGATTGCCCTTCGGCTCGGCCCACTCTCGCAACCGGTGTTCCACGTCCTCGGCGGCCCCGACCAACCGAATCATCAATCGCGCCTCGGCCGTCGGCGCCACGACGTTGTCCGCGACACCCCCGGACAACATCCCGATGTTGATCGTCGTCGAGCCCAACAGGGAATCGGTCGGCAGGTCGATCGAGTCGAGGCTGGCCAGCAGCTGTACGAGATCGCGAGTGGCGGAATGTCCGAGCTCGGGATAGGCTGAGTGGGCGGCGCGCCCTCGTGTGCGCAGGGTGGCCCGCATCACGCCCTTGGTGCCCGCCGCGAGCACGCTCTCGGTGGGCTCGCCGTTGATGAGGACGCGGCTCGTCGTCGCGAATTCGTTGGCGGCGGTCGCGCCATCGTGGCTCGTCTCCTCTCCCACGACGAACAGCAGCGCGACCGCCACGCCTTCCGCTCGTAGCCGTTCGGCGGCACAGATCATGGCTGCGGCGATCCCCTTGGCGTCACACGACCCACGTCCCAGTAACCGGTCCCCGACGAGCCGCGGCGGGTCGAACGGAGGCACGGTATCGAGGTGCGTCGACAATGTCACGACCGGCGGCGCGCCCATCGTGGCCAAGAGATCGTCGCGGCCCGGCGTGACCGGGATCCGCCGGACCGTCCACCCCCGGCCCCCCAACAAGCCCTCGACCATTCCCACGACCTCCCTCTCCTCTCCGCTGACCGAGGGAATCCGCACGAGGTCGTAGGTCACAGCAACCGGATCGAGGGCAGACAGCGATGACATGGTCATGAGCAGCAGCGGCTAGCGGTGAACGACGACCAGCGGTTCGTGATCCCCGCCAATGATACAGTCCCGCCGCGCCTACGCTAACCGGGGTGCCTCAATCGCGAATCGCCAATCGCCGACTAGATTTCTCTTCAGCCTGCGCGCCGCGCGCGCAGTGGCTCCGTGATCCACGCCGCGCCGATCGGGTGCCGATCGGGCCGGCACCGCTTGGCATGCCGCCAGGGGACCTCACAATGCCGCACCCAGATTCGTTTCGCAGCCGCGCGACGCTCGATGTCGACGGCTCGGCCTACACGATCTTTCGGCTCGACGCCCTCCGCGGCGTGCCCAGCGCCACCATGGACCGGCTGCCGTTCAGTCTGAAGATTCTCCTCGAGAACTTGCTCCGCAACGAAGACGGTCGGACCGTCACGCGCGCGGACATCGAGACGCTCGCGGCGTGGAACGTGGCCCAACCTCCAGAGCGCGAGATCGCCTTTCGCACCAGTCGCGTGCTGCTCCAGGACTTCACTGGCGTGCCCGCGGTCGTCGATCTCGCCGCCATGAGGGACGCGATCACCGCGCTCGGCGGGGATCCCGGCCGCATCAATCCGCTGCAGCCTGTGGATCTCGTGATCGATCATTCGGTGCAGGTCGACGAGTACGGGTCGGATGCTGCCTTTCTGATCAATGCCGGCCTCGAATTCGACCGCAATCAGGAACGATACGCCTTTCTCCGGTGGGGCCAGACCGCGTTCAAGAATTTCCGAGTCGTGCCCCCCGACACGGGCATCGTCCACCAAGTCAATCTCGAGTACTTGGCGTCGGTGGTCTGCACGCGGCGTGAGGGCGACGCGACCCTCGCGTATCCGGATTCACTCGTGGGCACCGATTCACACACGACGATGATCAATGGGTTGGGGGTCGTCGGCTGGGGCGTCGGCGGGATTGAAGCCGAAGCCGCGATGCTCGGCCAGCCGTTGTCGATGCTGGTCCCTGAGGTCGTCGGCTTCCGACTCCAGGGACAACTGCCGGCCGGCGCCACCGCGACGGATCTCGTGCTCACGGTGACGCAGATGCTGCGGAAGAAGAACGTGGTCGGCAAGTTTGTCGAGTTTTACGGCGCGGGTCTGTCGCATCTGTCGCTCGCCGATCGCGCGACGATCGCCAACATGGCGCCCGAATACGGGGCGACGATGGGATTCTTCCCCGTGGACGCCGAGACGCTGGCGTATATGCGGCTCACGGCGCGGGACGAGCACCTGGTCCGACTGGTGGAAGCGTACGCCCGCGCCCAAGGCCTCTTCCGGACGGACACGACGCCGGATCCGCTGTATGCGGACACGGTGACGCTTGATCTCTCCACGGTCGAGCCAAGCTTGGCCGGTCCCAAACGGCCGCAGGACCGCGTCCCGCTCTCGAAAGCCAAATCGATGTTTCGTGAGGCGTTGGCGGCCGAGCTGGTGAAGCTCGAAGCGCCCGCGGCGGCGTCGCCAACGCGCCCTGCGGCGGCGATCTCCGCGTCACCCGATGTCGTGGGCGCCGTCATGGCGGAAGACACCGAAGGCGGGGCCCAGCCCCAGCACGAGCCGCCGGGTGTGTCCTGCGAGCTCAGTGGGCACCAATTCGTGCTTCGTCACGGTTCGGTCGTCATCGCCGCCATTACGAGCTGCACCAACACGTCGAATCCGTCGGTGATGCTCGCGGCCGGTATGCTGGCGCGCAACGCGGTCCGCGCGGGGCTGAGTACCAAGCCGTGGGTCAAAACGAGTCTCGCCCCGGGATCGAAGGTCGTGACCGATTACTTCCGACAGGCCGGCGTCCTCGGCGATCTCGCGACGCTGGGGTTCAACGTGGTCGGCTATGGCTGCACGACGTGCATCGGTAACTCCGGCCCGCTGCCGCCCTCGATCGCGGAGGCCGTCGAGCAGGGCAAGCTGGTCGCGGCCGCCGTCCTCTCCGGCAATCGCAACTTCGAGGGGCGCGTCAATCCGTTGACGCGGTTCAACTATCTCGCTTCGCCGCCGTTGGTGGTCGCCTACGCACTGGCCGGACGCATGGACATCGATTTGGCGACCGAGCCGCTCGGGATCGGGAGTCAGGGACCCGTGTTCCTCCGCGACATCTGGCCGACGTCACGCGATGTCGAGGCCGAGGTCGCCCGGTCGGTCCAGCGCGGCATGTTCCACGAGCAATACGGAAATGTCTTCGCGGGCGACGAGCGCTGGCGCGGGCTCCCCGTACCGACCGGGGATCGCTATGCGTGGGCCGCCGATTCGACGTACGTCAAGAATCCGCCGTATTTCGACGGGATGACGCGCACGCCGCCGGGCATCCTCGCCGTCACCGGCGCCCGCGCACTCGCCGTGCTCGGTGATTCCATTACCACCGATCACATCTCCCCGGCGGGGAACATCCCGGCCAAGAGTCCGGCCGGCCAATGGCTGCTCGACCACGGCGTCCAGCGCACGGATTTCAATTCCTACGGCGCCCGCCGCGGCAATCACGAGGTCATGGTGCGTGGGACGTTTGCGAACATTCGATTGCGCAACGAGCTCGCGCCGGGCACCGAGGGTGGGTGGACCCGCACGGATCCCGGCGCGCAGGCGGTGACGATCTACGACGCGGCGATCGAGTATGCGCGCACCGCGACGCCGTTGATCGTCATCGCCGGCAAAGAATACGGTACCGGATCGTCGCGCGATTGGGCCGCCAAAGGCACTCGGCTCCTTGGTGTTCGTGCCGTGATTGCGGAATCGTTCGAGCGCATCCACCGCTCGAACCTCGTCGGCATGGGCGTGCTCCCTCTCGAGTTCACCGACGGCGCGACGCGGCAGTCACTGGGATTGACCGGGTTCGAGACCTTCGCGATCGACGGGCTGACCGCCGACCTCACGCCGCGGGCTCGGCTCACCGTGCGTGCACTCGGCCGCGACCAGCGGGAGATCCGATTCACGGCGGTCACTCGCATCGACACCCCGGAGGAGCTCGCCTACTATCGCCACGGGGGAATTCTTCCTTATGTCCTCCGCCAGCTCGTCGGCGACAACCACTAATCCTCGTCGCGCCGGTCGGCTCATCCCGGTCCTCGCTGTCGCGGTGCCGGCCGCGGCAGCGGCGAGTTAGGCAAGCTCTCCGCTCTCTTCGACCTTTCCACTGCGTCTCTCGCGCTGCCGTCTCCGCTCCGCCGACGAACGACGGCCGGTCGGCGCCGCGGACAGCGTGTGGGTGGACAACGCTTTGGTCGGACAGTGGTGGATGAAATCGCCGTCGGCGGGCGACCATTCGACGTCGCTGAGTGCGTGCGCGCGTCCTGACGCGTCGAGACCCATCACTTCGGGGGCCAGCGCCACACAGAGACCGCAGCCGGTGCACTTTGGGCGATCGACGTTGATCCGCACGTGACGACAGGGGAATATGCTCCCGCGTGGTGAGCGCAAGACGGTCTCCCAATGTCCGAGCGCTTCGCGGGCCGCACGATATCCCTCGGCGATCAGCCCCTCCGTGTCGGAGAAGCTCAACCATCCCACATGGGCGATGCGCGGCCGAATCAACAGCATTGGCGGCCCTTCCCACTGGGTGAGTGGCACGAGCTGCAGGGCGTGCATCATCGCGGTGGCGGCACGCATGTAGATCGCGGCGAACCCCTGCGAGAGTATGTTGCCGGAATGCGAGAGATCAGTGCTCCCGACATCGACCGCGATCACAAAATCGGCGTTTAGTCCCGCGATCTGCACGGGCAGATTGTCGATCGTCCCGCCGTCGATGCACAATCGACCGCCCACCGCGCCAGGTGGAAAGAACCCCGGGAGTGCGCACGACGCGTAGACCGCGTCACAGACAGGGACGTCGCGCAGGCCGGGCAACCCCCAAACGGTTTGGGTTCCACGCTCCACGTCCACGGTATTCACGAGCACGGGCACGGGCAGCATGTCGAACGAGCACGCGGGCACGTTGGCCTCGCACAAAGCGCGGAGCGGTTCGCCCGCATAGATCGACGACGCGCGCCGCCGCTCGAGGAGCATGCCGACGTGATTGAGTCGAAACAGGTCGCGCCGTTGGAGCAGCGTCGCCCGCGCGGCCATGGCCGAGATCGGCATCCCCGACGCGCCGGCCGCCGCGACCAGCGCGCCGATGCTAGTGCCCGCGTACAACGACGGACGGATGCCAGCCTCGGCGAGCGCTTGGAGCACGCCAATATGGGCGAAGCCTTTCAGCCCTCCGCCTCCGAGGACGAGCGCTATGCGGTCAGACACAGAGGGATCCGGCGAATCAGTGTCATGTAGCGTGATGGTGGCGATGGGTGTTCGGCGGCGGCAACGGCGCGGCCACCATGCTCGCGACGACGTCGACCGGCTGCACGATACCATCCACGCGGGCAGACAGGTGCAGCGCCGCGGCGCGCGTCTCGCCCGGCAGCGTCCACCGGGCGCGAACCGCCCCCAGCGAATCGGTGGCCGGCGCACTGTCCGCAAGCACGCCAGCGCTTGGCCGCAGCGTGATGCGCACGTTCGGGACCGCATTGCCTGCCGCATCGGTCACCCGCAACACCACGGGTTTGGCGAGCTCGCGTCCCGCCACGCCGTGCTGGCCGGTGCCGCTGACCGCCGACATGGTGGCCGCCGGGCCAGGCAACGCGAGCGCATGGAGGAATGTCGGTCGCACGAGGCGGCCGTTGCCGACGGTGGCCCGGAGACGCTGGCGACGGGCGGCGGGACCCAGCACCCACAACGCAGAGCCGTCTCCCAGGGAGTCGGTCCGCGTGATAACAGGCGACACGTTGCCACCGTCCATCGGCGCCCACGTCACCGGGACGTCGGCCAGCGGCCGGCCGCTCGTATCGGAGAGATGCACGGCGACCCGCTCGGCTAACCGGGTCGCGATCGGCGCGCTCTGATCATCGTGTCCCGCGGTGATACGCGTGTTGGCGGCCACGGGCTCGGCCTCGGCGGTCACCGCCGCCGTGCTGTCGAGTCCCTCGATACTCGCCACCAATCGTTGCCGCCCCGGGAAATCACCCAGTCGCCAGGGGGTCCGCGCTCGGCCATCACCATCCGTCACGATCGCGCCTACCTCTGCGGCCCCGCCGGCATCGATGCGGCGAAATCGTACGAGTTCACCGGCCAACGGCCGGCCGCGCTGTGATGTCAGGCGGACGATGACGGGCGACGCCAACACCGTACCAGCGGCGGCGTCCTGGCCGTCGCCAGCCACCACGGTGAATGCGCCAGGCACCGGTACGACCGCCACGGGTACCTGCGCGACCACGCCCTCGGCGCCCCATGTCACCGCGGTGTGCCCGGCACTCACCCCGGCGATCCGGCCACCGCTATCGACCGTCACCACGGTCGTGTCGAGGCTACGCCAGATCCCCGCCCGCCCCTTGATCACATAGCCGCGGCTATCGGTCGTCCAGACGGATATCGCGCGGGTGGCGTTCTCTGCCACGACGACACTGCTGTCGTTTGCCAGGTGCACGGCGGCGATCCGTGGGGTCACGACGACCCGCGCCCGGGCCACCAGTTCCCCCACCGAGGCGACGACCGTCGCCACGCCGGTCGACCGTGCCACGACCAGCCCATCACCCACGGTCGCAACCGTCGAATCGCTCGAGCTCCACCTGATGGTGGCGCCAACGAGTGCTGTGCCGTGCTTGTCGGTGACCGTAGCCGCTAGGTGGAGGGTGTCACCGATGGCCCACGCAGTATCAACCCCCGGGGCGAGCCCCAGCCAGGTGGCGCCAAATGTTCCCATGGTTCGACGGGTCGTAGATCCGTCCAGGCCAACGGAATGCACGTACCCCAGCACAGTCGCCGATGCCGCCAGCGCGGTCGCGATCTTGGCGCCAAGACTGAACACATGGTGCACTCGGTTCGGTCGCGGTCCCACGGTACGCCCCATACGAAAGCAGACGCCCAGCCAAACGACCGAGCAACCTGATTCCAGGTGCGGTCAACGGTAATCGGCTTGGCTCTCACACTGCTCCCGGAAGCCCTATCTGTCTCACCCTACATTCAGAAAAAACATTAATGAATGGTCTATCATTTATAAATTACTTCTCACCTTAGACGGAGAAGCCGGCCCCGAGACACCGGAGCCGGCTTACCGTCACCGACAGACCACAACGGTTACTGCAGGAACAGAAACAACCCGTACAACCCCACCGCCGCCCCCGCGATGGCGACCGCGGTCCCTGCGGTCCCGCCGATGATCAGGCCGGCAATAAACGCTGCCGCCCCGACGATCATGAGGGCCCCGCCCGGGCCAAGGCCGCCGTGATGGGCGGCCCGCTGTGCCGCTTCCTGCGCCGTCAGGTCTTCCTTCGCGGTGTTGGCTCTGATACCGGCTGTCGCGGCCATGAGGCTCGGACCAGCGACCCGAGACAGGCGGTCGGCGTCCGCGCCGTCCCCGTTATCGTCACTCACCCGCGCAGGGTCGGCGGCTGGCACTGCGGCCACCTCTACCGTCTGGGGTTGCCCCCTGTCCGGGGCGACGTATTGGATGGTCGCCGATGGCACCTCCTGGGCCTGGAAGACCCCCCCGGCGGTCCCGACGCTCTGGGCCCCGACCACACCAGGCAGGACGGCGATGGCGGCGGCAACCAGTACTCGAGATACGACGCGCATGGACGACTCCTCTGTAGATGGGTGGTATCTGTAAGTGCTTCGCACGCCGCGATTCGACCGCGAGCAGTGGTACCACGTCCATTCGCAAGGACTGCGCTAGCGCGATAACCCGCCGCTGGCGCGCCGCCCTCCGCGTGCTAACATAGGCCGCATGGCAATACTTCGGAACGTCGCGACGGTAGTCGCCCTCGGCTGCGCTCTTCCAGCCACAGCCTCCCTCCGACCTGTTTCGGCGCAGGCTGCCCACGCCACCACCACGGAAATCGACGCCCACCTCCGATTCCTCTCGTCGGACCTGCTCGAAGGACGGGCGCCTGCGACGCGTGGCGGGCAGTTGGCGATGGACTACATCGCGAGCGTGCTCGAGAGCGCCGGAGTGCAACCGGGAGTCAATGGGTCGTTTTTCCAGTCAGTGCCGATCGACGTTGTGACCGCCGACCCGTCGAGCATTCACCTGTCTGCCTCGGGCAAGGCCACCGCCTCACTTCGAGACCCCGATGATGTGGTCGTGTGGGCGGGGTCCGCGACAGAGCATAGTGCCGCGCGGGCGGAGATCGTATTTGCTGGGTACGGTGTCTCCGCGCCTGAGTATCGCTGGGACGATTTCAAAGGCCTGGATGTGAAGGGCAAGATTCTCCTCGTCTTGGTGAACGATCCGCCCGCAACGGCCGAAGAGCCGACGTTGTTCGACGGCAAAGCGATGACGTATTACGGCCGCTGGACGTACAAGTTCGAGGAAGCTGAGCGACGTGGCGCGGCCGGCATGCTCATCATTCACACGACGGAACGCGCAGGGTATCCCTGGCACACGGTCGTGGGGTCGTGGGCCAAGGAACAGCGCATGCTTCCGCGGGATCCAACGCTCCCCACGCCGCTCGCTTTGCGGGGATGGATCACGGATAGCGCGGCCACCGCGCTGCTCTCGCAGGCTGGGCTCGATCTCGCCACGCTTCGCGCTCAAGCCGCGACTCGAGACTTTCACCCGGTCGCCACGGGCATCACGCTCGACGCGTCATTTACCAATCGCGTGGCACATCTTCAGTCGGCCAACGTCATCGGGCTCGTGCCGGGACGCGATCCGGCGCTCCGCCGCCAGTGTGTGGTCTTCACCGCGCATTGGGATCACTTGGGCATCGGCCCGCCCGTCAATGGCGACTCGATCTACAACGGGGCCGTGGACAACGGCTCCGGCGTCGCGGACGTGCTGGCTATGGCCCGCGTCGCGGTTGTATCTCCGCGCCCTCGTCGGTCGCTCTTGTTCGTTTTCGTGACGGCCGAAGAATCCGGCCTTCTGGGCTCAGCGTACTTCGCCGAGCACCCGACGGTCCCCATCGCCGATGTCGTCGCCAATCTCAATATCGACGGCGGCAACGTGCTCGGCCGGATACGGGATCTCAATGTGCTGGGTGAGCACAAGAGCTCGCTCGGCCCCGCACTGGCCAAGTATGTCGCTGGTTTGGGGCTGCGCCTGTCGCCCGACGAACACCCGGAGCAGGGCCACTTCTACCGGTCGGATCACTTCTCCTTCGCCAAAGCGGGCGTGCCGGCGGTGTCCATCGGGGCCGGTGTGGATTTCGTGGGCCGTCCCGCAGGCTGGGGCAAGGAACAGGACGAGGACTACACCGCGCACCGCTATCACCAGCCGTCCGATGAATATCGTCCGGACTTCGAGCTGTCTGGCGCCACGCAGCTCGCCGACTTGGTGCTCGGGTTTGGGACCGCGCTCGCGAACGCGCCCGGCACGCCAACATGGAATGCCGCCGCCGAGTTTCACCGTCCATCGTCTCCCGGCGCGGCCCAACCGTAACCTCGACCGCGATGCGACGGAGCGCGCGTCGTAGTCTCCAGCTTCCCCACTGCCGATCGCGCGGTGTTCGGTTCTGGCGCGTGGGCGGTGTCAACGCGTGGTGTCAACGCGTGGTGTCTACGCCTGACGCCCGCGCGTGTCGCGTACGCGTGTCGTGTACCCGTGTCGTCTACCGGTGTNNTCGTCTACCCGTGTCGTCTACCCGTGTCGTCTGCGCCTGAGACGACTGCGCGTGTCGCGTGTCGCGTGTGCGAGTCGCACGGCCGTGCGTCCGGCAGACGTGCAGTCGCTCGCCAGGCCCGCGCGCAGGCCCGCGCGCAGGCCCGCGCCGTGGCTGTTGCGGCCAGTCGGAATACGCGCGGTGCGCAGGCCGTGATCTCGGAGGCTGCCGCGCGTCTACATTTATGAGACTCCGGTCGATGGGAGCCGCCACCTGATGCATCGGTCACGCTGACCCATGCTCGAACAGAGGGAGAGTCCACGCTGGCCTGCGCGCCGGTGATATTGGTTGAAGTGGGACACGTCGGAATGGTACAATAGGCAGTCCCTCATGCGATGGAGGTTCGTGGAGCCATGCCAACCCCATTTCTGAGCTCCGAAGAGTACGACGAGCGCGCGCATCAGTTGTACAACGACGGCCAGTACGACGAGGCGCTCGATGTGCTCCGCGAGGGACTCGCGCTCTATCCGAACGCGGTGGAGTTGCACGTGGGGGTCGGCTACGCGCGACTCGCGCGCGAGGAATACGCGTGGGCGCGCAAGAGCTTCGAAGAGGCACTCGTGCTCGACCCGGAGCACGAGGACGCGCTCGCCGGACTCGGTGAGACGCTCCTGAAGTTCGGCCAGCACCAGTCCGCCATCAAGAACTTTCGCCGCATTCTCGAGCTTGGATACCGCGATGACGTCGAGCTGATGCTCCAAGCGGGGCGCGCGCTCTTCCGCGAAGCCCTGATCGAGCCCGCCCGCGAGTTCTTCGACATTGCCGCCCACCAGGTGCCGGATTCCGCGGAAGCGATCGCGTGTGTGGGGTACGCGCAGCACCGGATCGGCGACGATGACGCCGCGATCACGACGTTACGCCGCGCGCTCCAGCTCGACAGTGATCACAGCGAAGCCCGCATCTACCTCGGCAACATCCTCTACGACCGGGGCGAATACGAGGCTGCGCTGTACCATCTCGACCGCACCGCGCCCGACGACCACTGGGATGAGCTGGGCATCTGGCGCCTCGTCGAGCTCAAGAAGAGCGTGTACCGCCTGACCGACGACGATCCCGAGCTCCGGCCCTGGGATGCGCGGCTCGCCGAGTTGGCCGGCGAGACGGACGATATCGACGAGATGCTGGCCGAGATCGAACAGAAGGCGCACGACGAGGCCAACGGCGCGGCCCGCAATCAGCTCGAGTTGTTCGGAGCGTTGCTCACCGATCTGGCGATGTCCAAACGCGACACCGAGACGCATCGCGTGGTCCGGGACGACCGCGAGTTCGTCGGCACGTGGGACGCGATCGTCTCTGCGATGCGCGATGCCAATAGCACCTTCGCCGGTCGGTCCTTGAGCGAGTTTATGCTGACCGAGGCCCGCCGCGGTCTCTCGATCACCGGCGTCCATATCCCCACGCACGACGCGGAGAGCTTCGTCCGCGGCAGCGCCGACGCCGGGCTCCTCCGCATCGTGCGTTGACCGATCCCGGCGGGGGTGCCGCGAGCGCCCCGGCTGCCACGCCACCCGCGAGCCACCTGACACCCACGCACTCCACGGCCCCGCGTCCCGCCGCGCTGCCCGTCTTTCGCACGGTCCTCAGCAACGGCCTGACGCTCCTGGTGCGCCGCGACCGATCGGCGCCGGCGGTCGCGATCGTGACCTTCGTCAAAGCCGGCTACTTCGACGAGGCGGATGACATCGTCGGCATCGCCCACGTGCTGGAGCACATGTTCTTCAAAGGCACGCCGTCGCGCGGCGTCGGCGAGATCGCCCGCGAGACGAAGGCCAGCGGCGGCTACCTCAACGCCCACACGATCTACGACCACACGAGCTACTACACGGTCGTGCCCGAGTCGCGGTTCGGCGATGCGTTGGCGATCCAGGCCGATGCCTACGCGCACTCGCTGATCGACGCGGCGGAGCTGGCGAAGGAGATCGAGGTGATCATCCAGGAGGTGCATCGCAAGGAGGATTCACCGGGCGCGATCGCGTCCGAGACGCTGTATGCCCTCCTCTTTGATCACCACCGGATCCGGCGATGGCGTATGGGACGACCGGACCAACTCCGGACGTTCACTCGCGACGGCGTCCGTGGGTTCTATCAGAATTTCTACCGTCCCGGCAATACCATAGTCGCCGTGGTCGGGGATGTGGACCCGGATGCGGTGCGGCGCGCGGTCGAGGCTCGATACGGCGCGCTCACCGATGCAAAGGTCCGACGATCACCGGGGCCCGGGGAAGGGAGCGCGGCGTCCGGCGCGCGCTACCGCGAATGGGGCGGGGACATCGCGCAGACGCAGATCGTGCTGGGCTGGCGCACCGTACCACCGCTCCATGGGGACTCGCCCCTGCTCGATCTCGCGGCGCTCATCCTCGGTGCCGGTCGCGGTTCGCGCCTTTACCGTGCCGTCCGGGAGCGGCAGCTCGCGACGAGCGTGACCGCGTACGACTACTCGCCCACGGAACTGGGGGTCTTCGTGATCCACGCCGAATGTCCGCCCGCCTCCGCGGCGGCGGCCGCCCGCGCGATCTGGGCGCAGATCGCCGACATCCGAGACACCGGGATCCAACCGCGCGAGCTCGAACGCGCGCAGCGACTGCTCGAATCCCGCTGGGTCCGGCGGACGGAGTCCATGGAGGGACAGGCCTCGTATCTCGCGGATTGGGAGGCACTCGGCGATTGGATGCTTGGCGAGCACTATCTCGAGGGTGTACTCGCCGCGACACCTCACGCGGTCACCGATGTCGTGCGCCGCTACCTCGACCTCGCCGACGTCGCAGCCGTCGTCTACCGTCCCGCGGCCGCCCCCGCGGTCGCTACGGACGCCCACGACCTGCTCGCGTCCACCACTCTGGCGCCGCCGGCGCCGCTCGAGGCCACGCCCGTCGCCGCCGGTGATGTTGCCCGCGCAACCTCACCCGCCACGGTGTCCGCGCGCGCCGAACGCGAGACGGCCGGCGTCCGTGTGTATCGGTCGGCGACCGGGGTCCCGATCCTGATTCGTCGCAAAGCCGGTGCGCAGGTCACGCATGCCGGAGTCTTCACCGTCGGCGGCGGCCGCGACGAGGGCGCCGCGCGCGGCGGCCTCACGACCCTCATGGCGCGCAGCGCGCTCAAAGGTGCGGCCGGCCGAACGGCTGCCCAGCTCGCGGACGCGGTCGAGATGCTGGGCGGCAGCATCGGGGCGAGCGCGGGCAGTGAGAATATCGGATGGTCGATCTCCGTTCCGGCGCGATATACCGTGGACGCGCTCGCGCTGCTCGCCGACGTCGTACAGCGGCCGACGTTGTCGGAGGCTGCACTCGACACCGAGCGGGCGCTGGCCCTCTCGGAGCTCGCCACGCTGCGCGATGACATGTACCGGTACCCGATCCGTCTGGCGACCCAGGCCGCGTACGGCGAGCATCCTTACGGCGTCGGCATGTTGGGGAGCGAGGCATCGTTGCGCGGCATTACGGGCGCGGACGTGCGCGACTGGCACGCCAACCGCGTGCTTCGGGGTCCCTCGGTCATCGCCGTGGTCGGCGATCAGGACCCCGATGAGTTGGCGGCCGAGATCATCCGGGTGTTCGACGCGCTACGGCCGGCGCCAGCGACCGGCATCGCGGCGCCGGTCTGGCCCACGCACGCCCCCCCCCGCGTCGAGCGGCGGGCCAAGGCGCAGACGGCGCTCGCGCTCGCGTTCCCTGGTCCGGGACGTGGCGATGAGGACCGGATGGTCGCCGAGCTCATTGCGATGGTGGCGAGCGGTCTCGGTGGCCGCTTCTTCGACGAGCTCCGAGACCGGCAGTCGCTTGCGTACACGGTCCGCGCGTTCGCGGTCGAATGGACGATGGCCGGCATGTTCGTCGGGTATATCGCGACGTCACCCGACAAGGAGCGTGCAGCTCGCACCGGCCTGCTGCGTGAGTTCGCCAAACTATGTGAGGACGGCGTCCCGGCGGACGAGCTCGCGCGCGCGCAGATGTTCGCCGTCGGCACACACGCGATCTCCCGGCAGAGCGGCGCATCGCTCCTCGCGGAGGTCATCGATGCGTGGATGTTCGGGCACGGATTGGATGAGCTGGAGACCTACGAGCTCCGCGTCCGCGCCGTCACACCCGACGCCGTCCGGCGCGTCGCCGGCACCTATTTCGACCCGGCTCGCGTCGTCGAAGGCATCGTTCGCGGGAGCAGCGACTAGCGATTGCGATTCCGCAACCGGCGGTAACGCTCCGTTACTTACCCCGCTTACTATCGCGCACTGCATGGCTCACTTCGTCCATCGCTGGCCGGAGCCGTCCGCTCGCCGCGCGCAACCCGTTGATCGCACGGTAGTCCGCCGCTTCGGCGACGATCACGCCCTTGATCGCGCTGCGGCTCGCGCCCCAGACTAACTCGCCCCACACCGCGGCGGCCTGCGCGTCCTCGCCGTGCGCCGCGGGGTTGCCCCCCGCCGCGAAGACCCACTGTTCCTTCTGCGGCGCGGGCTGGCGCTGCATCCATCGGTCGGCGATCTGCATCCGGGCGTCAAGTGACAGCGCTCCGCCAAACGTCGGGAAGAGGGTGAATCCGACGACGTCGATCGGCGATGCGGGGTCCGCCGCCCACTGGTAGAGCGCACTGTCACGGGCATCGAAGGTCGCGACTGAGATTCCGGTCTTGATCCGGGGATCGATCGCGTGGACGGCGCGGGTTGCCGCCGCCAGGTACTCGACCCACGCCGAGACCGGGAGCCGGCCCAGGGCGCGCGCGCCGCGACCATACGGTTCATCCGCCGCCAGCAGGTAGTCGGGACGAAGCAGACGCGCGATCCGCTCAACATCGGCGATGCGCGCCGCCTCGTACGCCGTGCGGTCGGTTTGATAGGCGGTCGCGGCATCGTCAGGATATCCCAGCGTGGCGATCAGGATCGTGCTATCGCGCCGCAACGGGTCGAACACCCGCGCGAGAGAATCCAATGTGGGACGGTGCGCCCCGCCGGGATCGATAATCACGCTCACGATCTCGGCGCCTGTCGTGTCGAGCAGCGCCAGATCGTTGCGCAGTTCGACCGGCGACGGCGGGGCATCCAACACGGGAAGCAAACGAAGGCCCACCGCGAAGTCGCCAGCTGGCCGCGCGGGCATCGTGAGCGTGGCGTATCGGTCGTAGCTCCGCACCGCGTGGGCCGCGTAGGGAAGCCAGACGGCTGTCGCCACGATCCACGCGAAGGCTTGCGCCGCGAGCAGGACGCGGATCGGCCGACTGATGCGCCACCGCGCCGGAAATGCGGGCGCGACCACCGGCACGAGGAGCGCATAGGGTGACGCCAACGCCCAGGGGCCGGTGAGCGCGCCGATCGCGGTCGTGTGCGCGGCGGCGAGCGTCAGCGCCCACAGCGGCGGCGATCCACCGCCGCCACCCATGTATCGGGTCGCCGCGACGGCCATCAGCAGGAGGTCGTAGATCGCGATTGGCACGCCCACCCACGGCGTCACGAGCCGCCGGGCGGTCGCGTACAGTGCTTGGAGGACGAAGATCGCGACGGTCGCTGGCCAAATCCACGCCACGCCGGCGACCGACCGACCGGTGAGCGTCGAGCTCGTGGCGACCGCGATCACCAACGCTGGCGCCGCCAGGAGTGCCGCCAATCCCGACAACGCAGCCACTTCGCGGGGTACGCCGCGTTGCTGGGCGATGTGGCCGGCGAGGAACACGTCCCACGCCAGCACGACCACCGCGAGCACGCCGAGTACGATCAGGGAACCTCCGTTACACGATCACGGCGCGCGCATGGGACCGCGGTGTCGCCGTCGAGACTGTCCACGAATGATCTGCGCACCGTCCCCCGGATCAGTATCGGTCCCGTCCCCCGCGGGAGGCGCCGTTCGCGAACGGCGCGCGCCATTCCCGCACGAATCTCCATTCTCGCCACCCCGGCGTCTGCGCAAGCGACGGCGAGACCCCGGCCGGCGTCACGACGACCGGGGTGTGACGCTACCCGCGCGACCGTTGCTCGGTCACGATCTGCACGGGCAACAACCGCCGTGCAAACACGGTGAGGGCACGGTTCGGGTCGTGCGTCTGTGGCACCAGCACGTCGAGCAGTAGCAGCTTGCGTTCGGGCATGGTGTGGATCGCGAGGTGGCATCCATACATGAGCAGGATACCGGACAACCCGCCCTGCGGCAGCGACCGCACCAACGGCATTCCCAATGGCGCGAGTCCCACCGCGCCCGCGGCCGCGATGATCAGGCCGCAGAGCAGCGATGCGTCGCGGAGCTGCGCCTCGGCGACGCCCACGAGATCGGCGATCAGATGCACGTACGCCGGTGCGGCGCTCGCTAACGGCACGCGCACAAGCCACCCTCCCGGCGAGCGCGCCGCCCGCCGCGCGGGGTGATCATTCGACCAATGCCGCCATACCAAGGGCCGCCGCGCGAGAGATCACGGGCGCCGTCCACGAGAGGTCGTGAAGAACAGATGCGGACGACCGGGGCGGTCAAGCTAGACCTCCCCGCGAGCGCTGGCAAGCGGTCGCGCGCTCCGATAGCTTCGCCGCGATGCAAAGCGCTCCGACTGTCGCGCGCGCCGTCGCCGCCGGTGTCATATCCGCCGCGATGGTGGGAATGCCGTGCGTCGCGCACGCACAGCAAACGGGCTCGACGATCCAGCCTGAAGTCCGTGTCGATGTACTCGCCGCGCGGGCGACGGCGGGGCAGGTGGCTGCCGGCGCGGTCGGATCGATCGGCGAATATCTTCGCGTTGGCGGCGATCTTGGCGGCGGCATCCTTGGCGGCGACGGCCGTGGGACGCGGCTCGGCGCCCGGGCAGACGCCTACGGACGCTTTCATGTGGATCCGCTGGCCCAATCGCGTTGGGCGCCCTACCTGGTCGCCGGCGGAAGCCTTCGCACCGACGAGCGATCCCGCGGGCGGTTGTACGTACTTGCGGCGCTCGGCGTCGAAGGACCCGCATCCCACCACGTCGTGCCAGCGTTCGAATTGGGACTCGGCGGCGGCGTACGATTCAGCGTCGCGTTACGCCGCGCTTTCGAGAATCACCGCTGACTGACCGGCTCAGGCCGCCGTGGCGCTGCTGGTCTCCACGCCCTCGCCCCGCTTGGGAGGCTGGACAAACCGATCACCCAATGTGCGAAGCTCGATGAGCTGCGGGCTCGCGAGTTCCGGGTACCGGTCGGACAGATATGCCATCGTCTCGTGGAACCACTCGTCCTGGTGCTCCCCGTCCGCCCCAATCACTCCGCACTGCATGATCTGCCGAAAGAGCTCGTCGCGCGCTTCTTCAAATGGTGTTGGCGTCGCTACTTCGTGGAATCGGCGATTGCGCTGCTTGGCCATGTCACTCCGAGAATGTGATGACTTCACCCTACATCCCAAATATAATCGATCAGCCCTCTACCCGCGGTCCGACAAGTAGACACCGGCCACGCGCCCAACAGACACAACGTGCCCCACCCGGTGGCCGTTCGCCGGGGGCGCCAACTGGCGTATCGGCCTCGACGGCCGCACCCGAATTACGCATTCGCCCGCCCTGACGCTGACCCCGCCGAACGTCGCTCGCCGTTCGCCGTCCGCCTACACCTGACCGCTCATCGCTCAAATGGCCTTTACCGGATTTCGACCCGCCGCGTTCCAGTTCCTCCGCGGCCTCAAACGCAACAATCGTCGAGAGTGGTTCGAGGCCCGGCGCGACGTCTATGAGGCCGAGCTTCGCGCCCCGCTTCGAGAGCTCCTGGAGGAGATCGACATCCGGCTCGCGACGATGGCGCCCGAGCTGGTGGCCGATCCCAAACGGTCGGTGTTTCGAATCCACCGGGATATTCGCTTCTCCAAAGACAAATCACCCTACAAGACCAACGTCGGGTTCTGGGTCAACCATCGCGCGTTGGGTCGGTCGGCCGCGACCGTCGTGCACGGGGGCGCCGGCCTCTATTTCCACCTGGAGCCGCGCGCGTCGATGATCGCGGCCGGCATCTGGATGCCCCCGCCGGTCGCCCTCGTGCGCATCCGTGGTGCGCTGATCGACGATCTGGCGGGGTTCGAAGGCACGCTGCGCCGACTTCGTCCACGATTCGGAGCTCTCAGCGAGGAGGCGGTGTTGCAGCGGGTCCCCCGCGGTTACCTCCCGTCACTCGCGGCGGCACGCTGGCTCCGGTACAAGTCGTTCACCGTGAGCTGCCCCCTCGTCGCGGCCGACCTCCAACGTCCCGACCTTCCCGATCGCGTCGCGCGCGCATACGCGGTCGTGATCCCGTTCGTGCGGTGGATCAACTCCGCGCTCGGCCTCGGTCCCTCGGTCCGGCGGTAGCTCGAGTCGCCTGGCGCGCCCGGGCCGGGACCGACGACAGTGGGCCGGACGCGCGGGGCTACTGGCGAACGCCGATTCGTCCCTGGATGAAATCCAACACGAGCCCCGCGAGCTGTTCCGGGGACTCCTCCGGGATCAAGCGACCGACGCCCGGGAGCCGCAGGAGCTGACTGTCCGGGATCGCGGCCGACAGCCGCTCCGCGACGCCCTCGCCAAGCCACTCGTCCGACTCGCCTCGCACGATGAGAGTCGGCACCCGGATCGCCGCCGGGTCCGCGTCCTCGAGGTCGTCAGCCGTGACCGAGGCGGCCAGCGCCAACAGGTGACGCACTCCATCCTGCCCGACATAGGGCGCCAGATAGCGCGCCACGAGCCGCCACGGCATGTGCGCGCGATCGCCAACGCTCCGTTCGAGGACCGGCGTCAGGAGCGGCGCGACCCCCAAAATGCCGGTCGCCGCCCGGAGCACGAACCGCGCGGTGTTTCGCTGCAATGCTCGCACGTCGGCGGCGGGGGTCGATTCGGCGGTCAGGCTGTTGACGAGTATCAGATGGGAGACGCGACTGTCGTGGGTGACGGCGAGCCGCATCGCGACCGCGCCCCCCAGGTCGATGCCGACGACGGCGGCCTGCGGGATCCGTAACGCGACCAGTACCCGTTCGACGTACTCAGCCTGTGCCGCGATGCCGAAATTGGTATCCAGTGGCTGGTCGGACTCGCCATAGCCCAGGAGATCCAGTGCGATCGCGGTATGCCGCGCCTCGGCGATGTCGGCCGCGACCGCGCGCCAGAGGAAGCTCGACGTACCGAACCCATGCAGGAGCACGACTGGCGTGCCTCCATGCCCATAGCGCTCGACGTGGATCGCACCGGGCCCGACTGGGATACGGAGGAGATCAGGCTCGATGAATGCCTCGTTCGTTGCCGCAGTCTGTGCTGGGTCGTAGTCTTCTGTGACGCCATGCGAGTAGTGCGTGCCGCCGAATAATAACCCGCCCCGATCGGGCACCCCTGGGGGCGCCGGCGACGGCAATGGTGGCGCCCGATCGAGCCGATCGAGCGGCGGCTCCGGCTTCAGGATACGGCGTGCGAGCGGGCCGTGGGACTGGGTCCGATCGCTGGGCGACGGGGCCAGCGGGTGGTGGCGCGGCCACCCCCGGCTGGTGCGGGGCACGGTGCTCACGATCGTCGGGGCGGTGGCCTTCGGTGCGGGATTTATGTCCGCGGCCTGGACGCTCGTGTGCGAGGCCGGCCGGTGCCCGTCGATCGACGTGCTCGACACCTACCAACCGCGCCAGACGTCGAAGCTCTACGCCGCCGACGGCGGGTTCCTCGCCGAGCTCGGGCTCGAGCGCCGCACGTTGCTGACGATCAACGACATCCCGAAGCCAGTCCGCGACGCCTTCGTCACGACCGAGGACAAACGCTTTTTCAGCCACCACGGCATCGACTGGACCCGCGTCGCCGGAGCCGCCGTCCGCAACCTGGCGTCGCGCGGCTACGCGCAGGGATTCTCCACGATCACGATGCAGCTCGCGCGAAACCTGTTTCCGGAGACGCTGACTCGCGAGAAGACGCTGATCCGCAAGCTGAAAGAAGCCAAGGTCGCGCGCGCGATCGAAGCGAAGTATTCGAAGGACCGCATCCTCGAGCTCTATCTCAATCAGATCTATCTCGGCAATGGCGCGTACGGCGTCGAGACCGCGGCCCAGCAGTACTTCGGGAAGTCGGCGCGCGATCTCAACCTCGCCGAAGCGGCCATGCTGGCCGCCCTTCCGAAGGGTCCCGAACGGTACAATCCGCGCCGCTATCCGGAGCGCGCGATCACGCGTCGAAATACCGTGATCGAGTTGATGCGTCGCGAGGCCGTGGTGAGCGATTCGGAAGCCAGTCTCGCGCGGGCGTATCCGCTCGATCTGACCCACAAAGGCCAGCAGGCGGGCGGCGGCGAGCAGGCGCCGTATTTCGTCGAATGGGTCCGCCAGCAGTTGGACGCACAATTTGGGCGACAGCTCTACGAGCAAGGGCTGAAGGTCTACACGACGCTCGATCCCGACATGCAGAGTGCGGCCGAGCGGGCCCTCGAACAGCAGCTCCGCGCCATCGAGGGCGGCAAGTACGGGAAATTTCCGCACCCCACGTACGAGGATTACCTCGCCAAGAACGCCGCCGCGGGCGGGGAACAAAACGGGGCCGCCACCTCTCCCTATTTGCAAGGGTGTTTCATCGTCCTCGATCCGCGGACCGGCGCCGTCCGCGCGATGGTCGGCGGCCGCGATTTCGACGATTCGAAATTCAATCGCGCGACCCAGGCACTCCGCCAACCCGGGTCCACGTTCAAGCCGATCGTCTACGCCGATGCGATCCAGAACGGGCGCCCGCCGTCGTACATGGTGGACGACTCCCCCCTTGAGGTGCCCCAGCCTGACGGCTCGACATGGACGCCGCAGAATTACGACCTGAACTTTCAGGGTCTCATGACCATGCGTCGTGGGCTGTACCTCTCGCGGAATTTGGTCGCGATTCGCGTCGGGATGGAGCTCGGCCCCGAAAGTGTCATCGATGAAGCGCGCCGCTTCGGCATCACGACGCCGATCCATCCGTACCCGTCGATCTATATCGGATCCGAATCCGTGTACCCGATCGAGCTGGTGGCCGCGTATACGGCCTTCGCCAACCTGGGACCCCGCACCACACCGATGGCCATCACGCGTGTGGAGAACGCCAAGGGGGAGATTCTGTGGGAACCACCCGTCACCCAGACTCCGGTCCTTTCGCCACAGGAATCGTGGCAGATGGTGGACATGATGAAGGACGTCGTCCAGCACGGCACGGCGTTCGGTTCCGTCTGGAGCGCGGGGTTCCACTACCCAGCGGGCGGAAAGACGGGCACCACCAACGATGGCAACGACGTGTGGTATATCGGCTATACCGCGGACCTCGTCGCCGGCGTCTGGATGGGCATGGACCGGCCGGTCAAGATCATGCGCGACGCTCAGGGCGGACGGCTCGCGGCGCCGGCCTGGACCACGTTCATGACCGAGGTATACCGCCGCAAGCCTGCACCACCGGACTGGCCGCGCCCCGATGGGCTGATCGCGCGGGAGATTGACCGCACGACCGGGATGCTCCGGAATGCGTACTGCCCGATCGCGGTGATCGCGACGGAGTGGTATGTGCCGGGTACTGAGCCAGCCGAGGAGTGCGATGTCCACTCGCCAACGGACACCACGGTCGGCGACTCGACCAATTTCCAACGGAGCGGGGCGCCGAACGGACCGACTGGCACCGCGGGGCCCGTCGTCCCGCAACCCATGGGTGGATCACCACCGGTCGTGGTGCGGCCACCGCCGATCGTTCCGGCGTCTCCGGTCTCCTCGCCCCTACGCCCCAGCATGTCAACACCGGTCGCCCCGGCTGCGCCACCCGCCGGTGCCGTCACCAGCTCGCCGCTGACGGGCAACGTCCCCGCGCCCAGCCCACCGCACGCGCGGCCCGCGACCGGCGTACGCGTCCCGCCCGCCGGCGCATCGCCCCCGCGATAGTGACCCCGACCCGCGACCCGGCGTGGCAGCCGCGTGACTGCCACGCTCATACGACGTGGTCCGATGGCGATCTGCCGGCTCGAGACGTGATCGCCGCGGTCCGCGCGCGCGGCGTGCGCCCGTCGATCTCCGATCACGTGACCCGCGACGCCTCGCATGGGCTCACGTCGGTCGACCTCGTCCGGGCGTATCTCGATGAGTTGGAATCGTTCGCAGACCCGGACCTCGGGATCGCCGGCGAATGTTGCTGGCACGACCACCTGTGGCGCGAGCTCCCGCCTGATGTGGTCCGCCGGTTCACCCATCGCATCGGCTCGGTGCACGCCGTCATCCTTCCTGACGGCTCGCTGCTCGACATGTTCCACGGTGATCTTCCGGCGGGGTTGACCCCCGACGGGTACATGGATGTGCACGTGACGACCCTCGAGCGCTTCGCCTCGGAGATGCCGGTCGACATCCTCGCCCACCCGACACTGCTGCCGGTGCCGCTGCGCACCATCCCGCTCGAGGAGTTGTGGACGGAGGCGCGTGAGACCCGCGCGGTGGCCGCCCTCGCGCGGGCCGGGATCGCCTTCGAGATCTCGAATCGGTATCGCCCGCACGAGCGCTTCGTACGCCGCGCGCATGTCGGCGGGGCGCGGGTGTCGTTGGGCTCCGATGGCCATTCGCCCACCGCCGTCGGCGACATCGCGTGGCCACTCGCGGTGGCGCGCGCGGTGGGAGTGCGCGACGAAGATCTTTACGACCCGCTGCGGCACGGCTCGCATACCCGGGCGCTGGCCCGCGGCCCCACGCGCGCAGGACACGCGGGATCGGGCACGCGATAGGGGGCGGATTCTTCTCTCAGGAGTGTCGGTATGGCTCGAGCGGTATGGAAAGGGACGGTCATCGCGGAGAGCGATCACGTCGAGACGGTGGAAGGGAATGCGTACTTCCCCGCGGCGGCACTGCATCGCGAATACGTGCGACCGAGCGCGACGCACACCACGTGCCCGTGGAAAGGTGTCGCGAGCTACTACGATGTCATCGTCAACGGCGAGACGAACCGCGACGCGGCGTGGTACTACCCAACACCCAGCGCGGCGGCCGCCAACATCAAGGATCACGTCGCGTTCTGGCGGGGAGTGGCCGTCGAGAAGTGACGGCGGACGCACGACGTCCGTGATCAACTACCACGCGCGCTGGGTCATCCCCGTGACGCGTCCGCCCCTCGCGGACGCCACGGTATCGGTGTCAGGCGTCCGCATCGCCTACGTCGGGCCGCGCGCCGCCGCGCCGCCGGGCGCCGATGTCGAGCTCGGCGACGCGGTGCTCCTCCCGGGGTTGATCAACACGCACACGCACCTCGAGCTCACCGCCATGCGTGGGCTACTCCTCGGGCTCGACTTCGTCACCTGGATCCGGACGCTCACTAGCGCGCGCGCCGCGGTCCTGACGCCCGATTCCATGCGCGATGGCGCGCGGCTCGGCATTGCCGAGGGCCTAGTCGCGGGGATCACCACGTACGCCGACACATCGGCATCGGGTGTTGTGCTGCAGGCGATGCGCGACATGGGGGTCCGCGGCATCATGTTCCAGGAGGTGTTTGGGGCCGCCGCGTCGCAGCGTGCCGAGTCGTTCGCCGCGCTCCGCTCGGCCGTCGATGCGTGGCGTCCGTTCGAGACCGACCTCGTGCGATTGGGGGTGTCGCCCCACGCCCCTTATACGGTGCACGAGGATCTGCTGATCGACGTCGCCGCCTATGCCGTCGGCGCCGGACTCCCGGTCGCGATCCACCTCGCCGAGAGCGATGCCGAGATCGCCTTCCTGCGCGACGGCGACGGCCCGTTCGCGGATGGGCTGCGGGCCCGAGGGATCCCGGTGGGGCGACGGTCCCATTCCCCCGTCCACTTCCTCGTGGAGTTGGGCGTGGTGGTCGCGCGGCCATTGCTCATCCACTGCGTCAAGCTCGAAGAGTCCGACATCGACTTCATCGCGCAATACGGCTGTCCGGTCGCGCACTGCCCGGCCTCGAATGCGATCCTGGGTCATGGCGTCGCGCCCGTCCGGGAGCTACTCGATGCCGGTGTGGTCGTCGGCTTGGGGTCGGATTCCGCCGCCAGCAACGATCGCATGGATATGCTTGCGGAGGCGCGGCTTGCGATGTTGTTACAGAACGCTCGCCTCCGTCGCCCCGACGCTCTCAACGTGCCGGACGCCTTGGCGCTGGCCACGATCGGGGGCGCCCGCGCGCTGGGCCTGGACGACCGGGTCGGCTCCCTCGAAGTGGGCAAGGACGCGGACCTCGCGGCGTTCTCGCTCGACGCGATCCGCGACGCGGCGACACTCGCGCCCGAGTCGGCCGCATTGGCCGCGGCGGGCTCTCCGGCCGCGCTGGTGACCGTGGCGGGGCAGCCTCGCGTTCGCCACGGGGAAGTCCTCGGAATCGACCCCGCGCTGGCCGCGCGGGTCAAGACATCGGCGGCGCACCTGGTGGCGTGGCGCCAGAGCTTGCCGCCTCGTTAATTTTGCAAGATGCCGACTCCTAAGATTTGGCGCGACGGGCAGTTCGTTGACTGGCCCGATGCCACGATCCACGTGCTCAGCCACGTCGTCCACTACGGGTCCAGCGTGTTCGAGGGGATCCGATGCTATAAGACGCCGCACGGGGGCGCGGTCTTCCGCCTCCCGGAGCATATCCGACGGCTCCACGACTCGGCGCGCATTTACCGGATGCCGCTCCGCCACTCGGCGGAGACGCTGATCCAGGGCTGCCTCGATACGATCACCGCCAATGAGCTCGACGAGTGCTACATCCGACCCATCGTGATGCGCACCGGCGACCGGATGGGGGTCATGCCTGAGGGCAAGGAATCCGCCGTCGAGACGTTCATCATCGTCAGGCAGTGGGGTCGCTATCTCGGTGACGATGCGCTGCAGAAGGGCGTCGATGTCTGTGTCTCGAGTTGGAGGCGCGCGGCGCCGGATACGTTCCCCACGATGGCCAAAGCCGGTGGCAACTATCTCAACTCGCAGCTCTCGCTTCTCGAGGCCAGGGAAAACGGCTATGTCGAGGGCATCATGCTCGATTCCTTCGGCCACATCTCCGAAGGAAGCGGCGAGAATGTCTTCATCGCGCGCGACGGGGTCGTCTACACGCCGCCGTTATCCGCCGCGATTCTCGGCGGCATCACCCGTGATACGGTGACCCGCTTGGTCCGCGACATGGGTCACGAGGTCAGGGAGCAGACGCTGCCGCGAGAGTTCCTGTATATGGCGGACGAGGTGTTCTTCAGCGGCACGGCGGCCGAGATCACGCCCATCCGGTCTGTGGATCACATCCAGGTGGGCGACGGCGTGCCCGGCCCGATTACCAAGGCCGTGCAGGACCGGTACCTCGGGATCGCCAAGGGCAAGTTGGCCGATCCTCACGGGTGGCTGACGGCCGTGCCCGAACCCGCGGTCGCTTCGAGATGAACCCTGAGCGGCCGGGGTGCGCGTGATTGCCGGATGTCTGGCCCTCAACGCATCGTTCGAGCCGCTGACGATGGTGCCGATGCGCCGCGCCCTGCGCCTCGTCATCGACGGCAAAGCGGAGGTCGTGGAGTCGGACGCCGACCGCGTGATCCGCTCGGAGCGGATGACGCTCCCGCGGCCCATCGTGATCCGGTTGACGCGATTCATTCACGTGCCGCGCCGCTTCCGGCGCCAAGTGACGAACACGTTCCTCTTCGCGCGCGACCGGTATCGCTGCCAGTACTGTGGCCGTGGCGTCGCCGATCTCAAGCCGCGTGAGGGACTGACGCGAGATCATCTGGTGCCGCTCTCTCGTGGCGGCACCAACGACTGGTCGAACGTGGTCACGGCCTGCGCGCCATGTAATACCCGAAAAGCGAACCGCTTGCCCGACGAGATTGGGATGCACCCGATCACTCCGCCCGTCGAGCCGCACTTCGTTCACCTGAGTTGGGCTGTTCGTCGCCTCACGCCGACCCAAGCCCGCTACATCAAGCTGTTCTACGGTGCCGACACGCTGCACCACCTTGAAGAGCTCGAGCACCGCGTCGCGATCCGGAGCGGGACCCCCCTCGTCACGTCCCGGTAGCCAGGATGTTTTCGTCTCCTGGCTACCTTTTCTACGGTCTCGTCGTTCGTTTCTAGTTCTTAAACGTCTTCGACCGAACTTCGTAGTGGCGGCGTTCCGCACCGAGTAGGCGCACGAACAGGCTCCGCAATCCCCGCCCGAGCACGCCTCCAGGATTCCGCTGCCCCCGCACCGCCGGGCGAAGTTCGCCGCGGAGCCACCGCTCGACTTCATCGAGATCGCTCAAGGAGAGCATCTCCACATCCACGACCGCGTTGTAGTAGTACCGGCCACCGCCGCGGCCGGGGACCAGGGGAACGTTGTACGGCAGGGCTAGCGCGGCGGCCAGTGCCGGGAACTGCGGGAACTCGCCGAGCACGGTGACATTGTTGTCGGACAATCGTGCCGCGCGATACTGTTTCTCCAGCGGATCGTACCGCGCGATGATGTCCCACTCTCGTGTGCCGTCGAGCGCGTTGAATATTCCGCCGGCGTGCCAGAGCTCGACACGGAAATGGAGCCGCGCAGGAAATCCGTTCCGAAGTAGGTCTCGAGTCTGACCATCCGAGAGGATGTCCAGCGCGCGGACCGCGGGGCCAGTGACATGCGCCGGCTGCCCAGGGACCTGTGGATCGGTAGCGGCCGCAGAGTCGACACGCCCCGGGAGGTCGATCGCGAGGCGTGGCGTGCCCTGACCAGCGGCGGCGCGCCCGGAGGCGCCGACCAGGGCCGTGACCAACAATCCCGCAACTGCGGCGCGCACCACTTAGAACCGCTGTTGTAAACGGATCGCGAGCCTCGGACCGCGGCTGTAGTTCCACGGTGAAATGGCCTGCGCGATGTAGACGCCGAAGGGGCCGAGGGTGATGCCAGCGCCCCCGTCCACCAGCGAGGTGCCCAATCCCGGCACGGCGTCGGCCGGATACTGGAGCGGCCCGTCACGCGGCCCCACGAGCCACCCGCGGCCCGCATCCGCGAACAGAACCCACGCGCCGTCGAGTGGCACGCCGCGAATGAGATCGGCGAGCCCGACCCGGAGATCATGGCGGAACTCCACCTGCGCCATCGCGATGCGGTCGCACTGCGCGGGCGTCCCCGGCGGCGTCGCCCGACTGATGGAACATGAGGCGTAGTCGGGTCCCGAGCCTGCATTCCGAAAGTCGAATCCTGGCATCGTGCCCGCGCCTCCCAGAGAGAATCGCCGCTCCAGGGGCAGAGGATCGCCGCCCAACCAACCACCCAGCACGAGCCTGACGTTGAGCTGCTCGGTCGGACCAACACGGTTGTACCGGCGGACGTCGAAGAACCCCCTGAGGTACGCCACCGGACTAATGCCGTCGGTGGGGACCGTCAGGGTTTCGCCGTCGGTCCGGGGTCCGAAGTTCGTGACCGTGCCGGCGCCTCGCTCGAGATCGCCGGTGGCGTACCACCCCGACCACGGATCATTGGCGTCGTTGCGTGTGTCGAGCGCGAGGTGAGCGGTGACGAGTCGAAACAGCCCGTCATCCAGCTCCGGATTCGGACGCCACCGCGCGGTGTTGTCAAACAGGGTGAATGGATCCCGCACGGGGCGATTGGCCCACCGCTCGTCGGCGTAGGACAGGGTCACCCCAAGCGCGTCACTCGCGGTCCACGTGGCGTACCCGGTCGCGCCATGGCGCGCGAAATAATCGCGATAGTCCCGGTGCAGGAAGAACGTGGAGAGTCCGACTTCGGCGTCCGAGAGCTGCCACGATTCCACGGGATCGATCACGTCGTAGATCCGGCCACCGAGAATCAGCGATCGGCCGCCCTCGGGTCCGATCCTGAGTTCGGTGTGCGCGGCGTACCCGATGTGGTCTTCGTCCCACCGCAGCTTGTCGGAGATCCGCACGATGCCATCGACGTCGCCCGAGATGGCACCCCACGGCAACACGCGACGGGCCGTCGGTCCTAGATAGATCGGGAATCCTTCGACGCGGTTGTAGGTGTGCGCGGAACTGACGCCGAAGCCGACGTAGTTCGGCGGCCGCTGCCCCAGCAGCCACCGCCGCCACCACTCGTCCGTCGGCGCCGGCATCGTGTCGGGCGCATCCGCGCGTGTGCTGTCGCCCCTGGCCCCGCCCGGCGCGGCGGAATCGCCGGCCGGTGATCTATTCCCGCCAGTGTCGACCGCCGGCCGCCGGCCGGTCGTGTCCTGTCCCCACGCGCGCGCGGGCGTGGCCACACACGCGAGCACGAGGCCGAGGACGATCCCCAAGCGGCGCATCCGTCGGTACAGGTTCGGCCGGTCGGTCTCCAATCGGCGCGCGGCCTCCGTCACATTGCCGTCGGCGGCCGCCAGCGCGCGCGTGATGAGGATTCGCTCGTATGCATCGAGCGCGGCGGCGAGCGGCGGGTCCGCGCGCCCGTCAACTGTCCCGTCGGCTGTCCGG
>PMAE01000050.1 GCA_003152485.1 Gemmatimonadota bacterium
TCTGCTACAGCGGCGGCTCGTTACCGGCGCCGAGCGGCGACATGGTGACCGTGTGGCCGGACCACCAGCACCGGGCGTGGACGTCGATCGCGAGCGTATTCAGCACGTGTGAGATCGGCATGTCGCGAAACGTCGCGGTCACCCGCTGGCGCGCGAGCACCGGGTCCGAAATCACGATGTCGATGTCGTACCAGCGCTCCAGCTCCCGAACCACGTCGGCGAGTGGGCTCTTGTTGAACACGAGCGCCCCGCTGGTCCATCCCGTCCAGGTCGCGATGTCCGCTCTCGCGACGATTGTCGTCTGTCCGCGGGCATCCACTCGGGCCATCTCACCGGCCCTCACGATCGTGGCGCCGCCCTCACCGACCGCTGTGACACCTTCACGCGTGTCCGCGACCGACGGCGGAAATTCGATCCGCACCGCGCCCGACGACACCGCGACCAGCATCCGGGGCTGATTCGGCGCGCTTGCAGGGCCGCGGCCCGGGTCGCGCGTGTATGCGTCCACCACGAATTGCGTCCCGATGTCGCGGATGCGCTCTCCGCCGACGACCACCGTAAAGGGATTGAGCGAGTCGTGCACCACGTCGAAATACGCTTTGCCGTCGAGGGTGACTTCGCGTGTCGTTCGGCCGACGGTCGCGGGCTCGGTGAGGCGGCTGTCCGGCGCGAGGGTCACCTGCGACCCGTCTCGAAGCCGGACCGTCTCGCGCTGACCGCGGCCCGTGATGACGATGTGCGGCTGCTCCGAGGCTGCGGCGACCAGCGTCTGCACATGCGCGGGCGGCACCGTGCGCCATGCCACCGCGAGCGCGATCCCGCACACCCCGGCCGCCGCGAGGATGCCAGCCGCATTGCCGACCCACTCCCCGGTGCCGGACCGGTCGCCCACCGATGCGGCTCGTGTTCGCACATCGGTGGCGGCCGGCATGGGCCTCGCACCGCGCATCTTCCGCGCGACCGCAGACCAGCCCTCTTCCACATCGTAGCGGGGGCCGCGCGCACTCTGGGCGGCGGCGGCGAATCGCGCGACCAATGCGCGCCGATGCTCGTCCGTCCCGACCCAGCGGTCGAGCGCGGCCCGTTCCCCCTGGGAGGCGTCGCCTGCTACGACTCGTTCAATGTTGTGCCAGTCCAGCGGGTCGTCAGCGGCGGGACGGCCTTGCGCCTGGTCGTGCAGTCGGTTGCCTCTGGTCCTGTGTTGACCAAAGATACAACCGAAACCAGTCCATCCCTTCGTTTTTTCGCGACCGTGCCAATCAGGAGGCCGCCCGTGCATTGTGCACGGTCGCGCCAACGCCGGCCCCGCGTGTTACCGACGCAGATCCTCGAGCGCGGGGCGCACCATCCGCAGGGCCCGGCCCGCCCGCGTCTCCACGGTCTTGACGGGCAGATCCAGGATACGCGCGATCTCCGCGTAGGTCATCCCATGCTCCCACCGGAGCTGTAACACCGGCGCGTACCGGCCCGGGAGGGCCGCGATGGCGCGCCGGACACTGGCTTCCACTTCCTCCGATACCAGCCGGCTGTCGGCGTTGGTCGTGATCCGGATCTCCACGGCCCGGTCCCGCCGCGCCCATGCGCGCGCCACGTACCCGTCGAACAATCGCTCGCGCTTCCAATGGTTGAGCGCGTGGTTGCGAGCCGTCGCGAAGAGATACGTGCGCAGCGTATCCCGGACCGCCCATCCGTCCCGCCGAATCCATAACGTCAGGAACAACGACTGCACCAACTCTTCGGCGACATCCCGGCGGCGAACGAATCCTTCAACGAACCGGCACAGCGGATCGTAGAACGTTTGAAAGAGTTTCTGAAACGCGGCCTCGTCGCCCTGACGGATCTGCTCGACCCACGCCCGATCTTCGTCGAGCAGCGCCAGATGGGCGTCCGCAGTCCGCGGCCGCGCCGCGAGCGGGCGCGCATCCGGATGGGATCCTGTCTGTGTTGCGTGACCGATCCGAGGCATGACCGATATCCCGCGCGGTGTGACACACGGTGGCTCGCGAACATCGGCGTCGCGAGCCCGATCTCACGGCTCACGCCGCGAGGACCGCCGTCTGCATCCGTGTATGCGCCATATTGCGAGCGGTGGCGCTCTCCCACAAGACCTATCGACGTCCCATTTTACGGGATACCAATACGATCAGATGGGACTACGGTGCTCGCGCCGCTCCCGGAGCGGCCGGCGATGCGCCCTTCCTCGCTCGCGCCCCGACCGCCTCGGACAAACCGATCGCGATCAGACCCACGGCCACATGGAGCACCCGGATGACCCAGTGCCAGCGGCCCACCATCACGCCATGCTGCGCCATGCCGAACCACGCGATGACGAGTCCCCACACGAGCAGTCGCGCCGGGAGCACCGCCCCGACCCCCGCCCGCAGCCCGATCCCGGCCACCGCCCACAGCGACAGCACGAACACCACGCCGATCGCGGCGTGCGCCCGCACCAGCGGCTCGCCCGATCCGGTCCAGATGAGGATCCCCATCACCAGCAGTATCGTCCCGGTGGCCCGGACCCCGATCTGCGCGATGCCCATCGCTCGATTCATTCTCCCTCCACACCGTTCGCCGCCCATCGCCGATCGGCCCCCGCTGCTCCAGCGTGCGACGGGCGGCCGCTCCGTCAATCTATGTTTTTGACCTCTCGCGGTCGAGCCGTGCGGGGCGCCTGCGGCCGATGACGCGCACGGGTGCCGCCGGGTGAGTGCGACCGGCGCGGCACCGGTCAGCGGAGACCGCGCTGCCAATGCGAGATTTCGTCCGTCTGCGGCAGACGTCGGACACTCGACCCGAACGAGGAGCCTGCTCCATGGTGGATATCGACGGACGCTTCACGATCGACGTGCTGCGAGATCTCGTGCGGATCAATTCCGTCAACCCGTCGCTGTCCGCCGCCGGAGTCGGTGAAGCGGAGATCGCACGGTATACCGCGTCCACCATGGCGGCGCTCGGACTCGAGGTCCACACCCACGAACCACAGCCCGGTCGCGTGTCCGTGGTCGGCCGGCTGCGCGGCGCGGGGGGCGGTCGGGTCCTCATGCTCAACGCCCACTACGACACGGTGGCCGTGGGCGAGATGGCGCACCCCTTCGCCGCCGCCATCGCCGATGGGCGGTGCTACGGGCGCGGGGCCTACGACATGAAAGGAAGCCTCGCTGCGTGCGTGGGGGCTGTGAAGGCCCTGGGCGATTCGGGGGTCGCATTGCGGGGCGACGTGCTGATCGCGGCGGTGGCCGACGAGGAGCACGCGAGTCTTGGCACCAGCGATCTCATTGGCCGCTACCAGGTAGACGGCGCGATCGTCACGGAGCCGACCAGTCTGAAGATCTGTCTCGCGCACAAGGGTTTTGTCTGGCTCACCGTGACCGTCGAGGGACGCGCGGCACATGGCAGTCAGTTCGCGCACGGCATCGACGCGAACGTGCGGCTCGGCGCCGTCCTGAGCCGACTCGGCCGACTCGCGACGGAACTCCGCGGCCGCGCGCCGCACCCACTGGTCGGCCCTCCCTCGCTCCACGCCGCGATGATCAGTGGGGGCACCGGGATGAGCACGTATGCGGCATCCGCGTCGGTTGGAATTGAACGGCGGACCGTCCCCGGCGAGACCACGGAACAGGTCGTCGCCGAGATCCGCCAGGTCATCGACGCCGCGACGCGCGACGACTCAACGGTCAAGGCGTCGCTCACCGTCGATCTGGTGCGAGCCCCGTTCGAGATCGCGCCGGACCGACAGATCGTCCGGACGCTCAGCGACGCCGCGACCACCGTCCTCGGCGAACGCCCCCCGTACATTGGCGAAAATCCGTGGATGGATTCCGCGCTGTTGGCGACGGCCGGGATCGAAACGGTGGTCATGGGCCCGCACGGCGCGGGTGCCCACGCCAAGGAGGAGTGGGTCGACGTGCAATCGGTCGTGCGGTTCGCCCAGGTGTTGGCCGTCGCGGCGGGACAATACTGTAGTTGACGCCCGGACCGGTATGGCCACCCAGCGCAGAGTGCCACAGTCTGGGAAATCGGTCGGTGATCTCCGCTCGCCCGGTCCCTCGGCACCGGGCTGTCCGCGCGCCAGATTAGTAGCACTATGGAATCCACCACGATGACCACAGCCGCGCTGTGCGCGCTCCTCGCCGCCTCCGTGGTCCACGCCCAGAGCACTGTGCCTCAGCCCTCCGCCGCCGACCGTGCGCTCGCGATACGAGTGTTGCGCGAGACTCCGCTCATCGACGGCCACAACGATCTACCCTGGCGCATCCGCGAAGACAGTGTGCGGCCGATGGACGTGCCGGCGTACGATCTCAAGAAACGCACGGCCGGGATGACCGATTTGGATCGCATGCGGCGCGGGATGCTCGGTGCACAGTTCTGGTCGGTGTACATCCCCGGCGAGCCGTCAGCGCATGACTACGCGCCAAATGGAACGGTCTCCAGCGTCCCGGGCTACGCGCGCACGCAGTTGGAGCAGATCGATATCGCGCGGCGTACGATCGCGATGTATCCCGATCGGCTGGAATGGGCGACCTCGGCGGCCGACATCCGGCGTGCATTCAAAGACGGCAAGATCGGATCCCTCCTCGGGATGGAAGGNNGGCCACGCCATCGAGAATTCGCTGGGCGTGCTCCGCGCGTACTACGACCTCGGTGTGCGGTACATGACGCTCACGCACAACGTCACCTTGGACTGGGCCGACGCAGCGCTCGATACCGCCCGCCACGGCGGCCTCACCCCCTTCGGCAAGGAAGTCGTGCGCGAAATGAACCGGCTCGGGATGCTGGTCGATCTCTCCCACGTCTCGCCCGGCACGATGAGCGACGCGCTGACCGTGAGCGAAGCGCCGGTCATCTTCTCGCATTCGGGCGCCCGCGCGCTGGTCGATCACCGGCGCAATGTGCCGGACTCGATCCTGCGACGCGTGCCGAAGAACGGCGGCATCGTCATGGTGCCGTTCGTCACCGACTTTGTCTCCAAGTCGGCGTTCGAACATGATGGCGCCCAAACGCAAGAACGCGCCGCCCTGCGCCGGCAATTCCCCGATGACAGCGCCGCCCGGACGCGCGCGATGACCGAATGGACGACCGCGCACCCGGCTCCCCCGGTCCTGCTCAGCGATGTGGCCGACCACCTCGATCACGTCCGGCAGGTCGCGGGCGTGGACCACGTCGGGATCGGCAGCGATTTCGACGGCATCACCGAGACCGTCGTCGGGCTCGAAGACGTGTCCAAGTACCCCGACCTGTTCGCCGAGCTCGCGCGCCGCGGGTGGACCGAGGCGGATCTGCGGAAGCTCGCGGGCGAGAACCTGCTCCGCGTCCTCACCGAAACGGAGGCGGTCTCCGCGCGCCTCCGTCTCGAACGGCCCGCATCGACGGCCACCATCGAACAACTCGACCACACCCCGCCGCATTCCTGAGCGCGCCCATGGACCGCATGACGCGGAGCCGCGCATGACGTCTCTCGCCGAGATCGAGACACCGGCACCGCTGGTGGACCTCGATCGCCTCGCCGCGAACATTGATCGCGCCGCCGCCTACGCGACGGCCCACCACATCTCGCTCCGCCCGCACGTCAAGACGCACAAGTCGCCGATCGTCGCCAGTCAGCAGCTCGACCGCGGCGCGGTCGGTCTCACGTGCGCGACCGCCCGCGAGGTTGAAGTCATGGCCGGTGTGACGGACGATCTGCTGTTCGCCTACCCGCCGATCGGAGCCCCGCGACTCCACCACCTGCTGTCCGTGCCGGAGCACGTCCGGCTCACGGTCTCGCTCGACTCGGTGGCCGCGATCGACGCGCTGGCCGATGCCGCGGCGCGGGCGCGCCGGTCAGTCCGCGTGTACGTGGAGATCGACGTGGGGATGCATCGCGTGGGCGTGACGTCGGCGGAGCACGCCGTGGCATTGGCTCGGCGCGTCAGTCGGCGGAAAGAGTTGGAGTATGCGGGGCTCGCCTTCTACGCCGGCCACATCCGCGAGCCCGTCGGCGACCAAGACCCCAGCCTCGCCCGACTGAACGCCGACCTGCAGGTCATTCTGGACGCATTGACGGCGGCGGGTCTCGCGCCCGAAGCGGTGAGCGGCGGATCGACACCCACGCTCTGGCGTTCGCATGAACTGTCGGGGGTCACCGAGATTCGCCCGGGTACCTATGTCTTCAACGATCGCACCACCGCCGAGCTCGGCGCGTGCGCCTTATCCGATTGCGCGTTGACGGTGCTGGCCACGGTCGTGAGTACAGCGGTCCCCGGACAGGTCGTTGTGGACGCGGGCGTGAAAGCGCTGGGCCGCGAGCCCCTTCGCGCGATCGACGGTGATGGATACGGCGTGGTGGCGGATCACCCGGACGTCGTCGTGGCACGCATGTCCGAGGAACACGGGATTCTCGACCTGCGCAACACATCGTGGCGGCCATCCGTCGGCGAGCTCGTTCGGATCATCCCCAACCACGTCTGCATCGTGGTGCACCTGAACGACCTCGTGTACGGCGTACGGGGGGATCGGGTGGAGACGACGTGGCCGGTCGAGGCCCGCGGCCGACACCGGCCGTCCTGACCGCGCGCGCGGTCGCCGCTACGCGATCGGGGCTCGGCGTTCGCCATGCGACAATTGCGCCGCGACCGGTAGCTGCCGGATCCGGCGGCCCGTTGCGGCGAAGATGGCGTTGCACAACGCGGGCGCAGTCGGCGGTACGCCGGGCTCGCCCACCCCGCCCGGTTTCCCATCGCTCGGCACGATGTGCACGTGGATCTCACGGGGTGCCGCGTCCATCCGCATCACGCGGTAGCCGTCGAAATTCGACTGGACGACGCGGCCGTCCTTGAACGTGATCTCGGACAGCAGCGCGTTGCCGAGGCCCATGATCGTCGCCCCTTCCAACTGTGATCGCACGCGTTCGGGATGCGCGATAAATCCGGCATCGATCGCCACATCCACCCGCGGGATCGCGATCGAGCCGTCGGGCATGATCTGCACCTGGACGACACTCGCGACGTAACTGAGGAAGCTCCGATGGACCGCGATCCCGCGGCCGTGGCCCGCGGGCACGGGAGCGCCCCAGCCTGATTCGTTCGCCGCCAGCTCGACGACGCCGCGCAACCGCGCGGTCTCGATCGGATATTCGGCGAACGTCGCGCCGTAGTTGAATTCTTTACCCGTCACGCCCACGTTCGCCATGTCGACCGTCCGGTCGGGGCCCAGGAGTTCGAGGATGAAATCCTTCGAATCCTTCCCGGCGGCGTGCGCGAGCTCGTCGATGAACGACCCGATCGCGAACGCATGCGGAATGTTGATGACCGAGCGATACCACCCGATCCTCGTGTGCGCGGTCGCCGGGCCGGCTTCGACCTGGACGTTGGGGATCGCGTACGGCAGGTCGGTCATCCCCTGGCCCGTCTCACCCTCGTCCTGGTAGAGCACGTTGGCCGCGAACGTCGAGCCGATCGACGGCAACGCGGACCGGTGCAGCCACGCGGTCACGGCCCCCCGCGCATCCAGGCCGGCTTCGAGGCGCTCGACCGCGACGGTGTGCAAGAAATCGTGCTGCAGATCGTCCTCGCGAGTCCACATCACCTTGACCGGGGCCCCGATGGCGCGGGACAGCAGGGCGGCCTCGAGGATGAAATCCGGAAACGATTTGCGCCCGAATCCGCCTCCCAACAGCGTGACGTTGACGCGTACGTTCTCCGCCGAGATGCCGAGGAGCTTCGCCAGTTGATCGCGCGCGTCCTGCGGGTTTTGCGTCGGCGCCCACACCTCGCACCGGCCGTCTCGCACGAGCGCCAACGCGGACTCGGGCTCCATCGGCGCGTGCGCCAGATGCGGGAGATAGTAGTCCGCCGACAGGTGACGAGCCGCATGGGCGAGCGCACTCGTCGTATGTCCCTGGCTTCGCCCGATCCGACCCGGACCACGCACCGATTCCTCCAACTGGGCACGATAGGCGGTCGATTCGTACGAGTTGTTGGGCCCGTCGTTCCACGTGATCTTGAGGGCGTTGCGCCCCTGGATCGCCGCCCACGTGCTGGTGGCGATGACCGCGACACCACCGGCGGGTAACATGCCCGACGGTGGCGGCGTGTGGTCGAGGCGCACGATACGCTCGACGCCACTCACGTGCTCGGCCGCCGTCGAATCCACCGTGGCCACCGTGCCCCCGTACACCGGCGGTCGCGCGATCACGGCGAACTTCATTCCATCCATGCGCTGATCTATCCCGTAATGCGCGCGACCGGTCGTCATGTCCATGAGGTCGAGCATCGGGATTTCTTTGCCGATGAGATGGAACTCCGATGCGGGCTTGAGGCGCAGCGTCTCCTTGGCCGGCACGGGCAACGTCTTGGCGATCGCGACGAGTGCCGCGTAGTCGAGGGCGCGCCCACTGGATGCGTGCAGCACTTGGTGGTGTTGCGCCTTCACTTCAGTCACCGGGACGCCCCACTGCTGTGCGGCCGCGGCCTCGAGCATGGCGCGTCCGGTGGCGCCCGCCTGGCGCATCGGTATCAGAAAATCCTTGATGCTGTGCGAGCCATCGGTGTCCTGTCCCCCATACGTCTTCTCATCGCCTGGCGCCTGTTCGACTCGCACGCGGCTCCAGTCGGCTTCCAAGTCATCGGCGACCGCCATCGCCAGACTCGTGCGAATTCCCTGTCCCATCTCGGACCGGTGCACGATCACCGTGACATCGCCGTTGTCGGCAATGCGGAGATAGACCGCGGGAGTGAACAGCGCATCGCCGGCCTTCGGCCCGTCCGGGCGGCGGGCCAGTCGGCGCAGGTCATCCTGCACCCGTCGGCAGCCGGTCGTCGACACGACGAGCAGCAGGCCACCCGCGGCCAACCCGGTCAGAAATTCTCGCCGATCCACCGTCTCCGTGGCCATGATCAGCTCCGCCCGACGGTCTGAATCGCGGCCCGGATCCGGAGGTACGTGCCGCACCGGCAGATATTGCCCCGCATGGCTTTGTCGATGTCGGAGTCCGAGGGCGCTGGCGTCGTTGTCAGCAGCGCCGCCGCCTGCATGATCTGCCCACTTTGGCAGTAGCCACACTGCGGCACGTTGTGTGCGCGCCAGGCCAATTGCACCGGGTGCGTGCCGTCGGCGCTCAACCCTTCGATCGTCGTGACCGACTTACCCTGTGCCGCGGACACCAGCGTCTGACAGCCGCGAACCGCTCGTCCGTCGAGATGCACCGTGCATGCACCGCACGCGCCGATGCCACAGCCGAATTTCGTGCCCGTGAGGCCCAACTCGTCCCGTACGTACCAGAGCAGTGGCATCGCCGCATCGCCGGCAAATTCCCGGTCCACGCCATTGACACGAACTCGCATCGTCGGCACTCCTTCGAGTCGGCGTACGTGATGGCCACCTTCGCCCGCGCGTCCTTGAGAGTAGAGCATTCTCACCCGGTATGCGAGCCCCTGGCCCATGGTTGATGTCGCCAATCGCCACGGAGGCTCGACGCGTGTGGCTTTCATGGCCCACGTGTCGCGTGGGCGACGGGTTGCGCATTGTGGGCACCGGTGAGCCGCGGGTAGGCCCTGATGGCGACCGACGCATGGTGGGCCGTTCGCGAACGACCCCCTGCAGCGTATGCCACAAGCCCATGTGGCGACGCCCCATGTTGGATCGGTGTGCGCCCTGCCACCTCCCAACGAAACCCTCGCCCCGCGCGAATCCTGTATGTCCCCTCGCGCCCATCCCGGCCGCCTCTGGCGCCTCCATTGCCCTCGTTCTACCGACGTCCGCTCACCTGCTACAGGAGCCCGATCAATGCCACGTCACGCTTACTCAGCGCCGACCCGCCTCTTCCATACTGCGGTCCCGCTCGTCGCCTGTCTCATCGCGCTGGCGGTGGTTGCGCCCGTCGCGTCCGCCCAGGGATCGCCCGGCACAGGGGGCGGTGGTAGCATGGGGGGCGATTCCGCCAGCTCCAGCGGTCGGGGCGGCGACCAGGGCGCGCGGATGATGGCCGCGTTGTTCCGCGGTATCACGATGACCGATGCACAGAAGAAATCGGCGGATTCCATTCACGCGGCCTATCAGTGGCAGATCGCCAAAGTGAACACGACCACGCCCTGGCTACAGCGGCGTGCCCTCCGCCAGAAAGAAATGGGTGATCTGCGGGCCGTCCTCACCCCCGATCAACAGCCCGCCTTCGACAAAAACCTCGACGTGATCCGTTCCCGTATGGCGGGCAATCAACGGGGCGGCGGCCAGGCCCCTCCGCAGTGAACGGGTCGCAACTGGCGGTGAGTGGGTAGCGATCCGCGAGGGCAGGTATTGCCGAGGGGGTCGTTGCTTACGCAGCAGGGGAACGGCGCCGAAGACATCGATCGCCACGACTGGTAATTGTGGCGAATCGCTGGGCCGCTACCGGCCAGCCCCTAGTTTCCGCGGCCGATGTGTGCGCGCGAGCGCCATGCCTCGAACTTCTGCCGCTGCTCGGGCGTGAGGACACGCTCGATCTCGGTGCGCGTCGAATCGAGCATGCCACGCATGCGCGGCCGGACGGAGTCCTCGAACGCGCGCCGCGCCGCCATGCTGCGCCCCATGATGGAGTCCACCTGCGCCATTTGCGTCGGTGTAAGCCCCAGCTCGGACGCGAATCGCTGCCGCACACGTTCCGGCGGTCCGGCACCACCACCATCACCCCCGCCACCCCACGGGCCTCGCGAGAGCCGCCCCATCTGCTGAAACCGGCCGCCGAAGGGGCCGTGGCCGTGCATCGCCATACGACGGTCGACCGCGACCCCGACCAATATTCCAGTCAACAGCGCGATCACGACGACCAGCATCGCCACGGCTCGCGGGGCACGGGGGGCCGCGGCTGGCACAGATGCGCCACCTGACATCCCGCCCCCCCCCGCCGCGGTCACTGCTCGACGACCGCGGTAAGCAGTGAGTCGCGGCTCGCCGCGCCCAGCGCTGGGTCGAGCACGATTCCGGCCGGGCGATCGGCGAGCGTCGTGCTCGAGCCCCCGGCCAGATTCTGTACCCACGCCGCGCTGGCCGCGTCACCAGACTCCTGGGCCGCGGTGGCCGGCGAGGCCAAGGCCAGCGCCGCGGAGACCGCGCTCACGACGACCGCTGCCGCAATCGTCGGTCGCGCCCAGCCCGCAGTAACCTCCCACCACCGTCCGCCGACCGGTCGCCGCGCGGCGGCCGCCGCGGCTGATGCACCGCCTGATGCACCGGCTGACGCACGACGTGCGGCGCGCGACGACTCGGACCACCGACTCGGCTGTCCGGTGGCCGGCGAAACGACCGCGATGCCGGACTGCTGTCGCGCGGCGAATTCCTCGCGACCGCTCGCGACGATCCGCTGGGCGAGTCCCGTCCAGTCGATGCTGTCGTAGGGCGCCGGCTTCCCATGTTCGCGGAGCAACGCACGCAACGCCTCGTCCGAGAGGTCACCGCCGGACGCGCTCCGCTGCGGATGGTCCGGGCGGCCGCCGTTATTCATCTGTGCCATCTCGTGTCTCCGTGGGTTCCGTACGCGCGCCCCGTGCCCCCTGCGCGACCTCGGGCTCGAGGGACGACGTCTCATCTGCCTGCTTCGATGCTCGCGGGTGCGCCAAGGGCGCCAATAGCCGTCGCAGCGTTCGCCGGGCCGCCATGAGGTGCCATCGCATCGTGACTGGCGCGAGATCCAACATGGTCGCGACTTCGGCGGGCGTGTACCCGTCGATCTCGATCAATTGGATCGCCAGTCGCTGACGCTCCGGTAGCACGTTCATCGCCGCGCGCACGCGGACCCGAATCTCCGAGTCCTCGGCCAGTCGGTCCGGCGCCATCGCGGGAGACGTTTCGAGCTGATCGGCCGGCTCCGACAAACGTCGCCAGAGGCGGTCGCGGCTGCGTCGGGCACTCCGGGCGTGGTTCAATACCACTCGGCCAAACCACGGCGCAAAGGGGCGCGAGACATCGAACGTGTCGAGCCGCGTCAATACCGCCATGAACGCCTGCTGCACGACGTCCTCGGCGTCCTCGCGATGCTGCAACACGTGGTACGCGATCCCGAACGCCGCGCGCATGTGCCGGTGCACGACCGTGGCGTAGGCCCCCACGTCTCCCTGCCGCACGCGTGTGATCAACGTGGCGTCGGTCGCGGCCTCCGCGTCGATCATGGTGCGCGCCGGTGCGCCCGCCCGTGCCTTCGCGTCAGCGCGCGCGCCGACGTTCGTGCCGACGTTCGTGCCGACGTTCGTGCCGACGTTCGTGCCGACGTTGTTGCCGATGTTCGCGCCTGCGGTCACGGTCAGCGGACGACGCGCCGACACGGCAGTGCGACGTGGTCCCGGCGGCGCGTCGCTCGTCGAGCGAGAGAGCGCAATGCTCCGCACCGCGTCAGCCCCCGCCCGGGCGTGCGGCCGGGATTGGCGCTGGCGGCCGTCCACCAGATGGACGACAACCCATTCAGCCGGATCCACCGGAGTGTCCGCTGCCATGCCGTCCGCCGGAATGGCTATCGTCCGGATTGTCGGGCGGTAAGCCCGCATTGAGCGCCGCGCGAACGCGACGCTCGAGATCCGTGGCATCGTTTCGTTGGTCCGGCGTCAAGATCGAGAATGCCTGCTGTCGCGCCTTGAGGTCGTTGTCGTGGATCGCCCCAAGCGTGTGGGCGTATGCCACGCGCGACTTCACCAGCGAATCGCGCCCCGTTGAGTCGAGGTGCGCGTAATCAGGCTTGGCGGTCATGCCCGGCGGCCGCAGCGAGTCGAGCACGTTGTGGAGCGGTGCGTTGTCGACCTTGAGCTTGGACTCGAGCATGGACAACGCCACGGACTGGCTATCGGCCAGCTTGATCTCACTGCGGTCGGCAAGGATCATCGGGATCGGGTCCTCGGGGTCGGCGGCGATCGTCTTCGCCATCGCGATCACATGCGGATCCGGAGCCAGTCCTGGCGCCGCGCCTTTGCCGGCACCACGGCCACCACCATGTCCACCACCCATACCGCCGCCGCCTCCGCCCCCGTAGCCACCCTGCGCAGCCAGCGGCGCGGCGACGAACGCGCTCGACAGCGCGGCGGCGGCCACGAAGCACGCGAACGCCAGTAGCTGCGGGACTCGCATCACAGTAATCCGCTCAGCATATCGGCCACCAAATACCACACGCCGACGATCACGGGCAACACGATCAGGGCGACACCCGTCAGTTGGAGGACGTCGAGTGCCTCCGCGCTCCGGATGTACGCAGTCCATACCCGAGCCATGGACAGACGAGCCATTGACGACACTGAGAAAGTGGTTCAGGCTGAGCCGCGCCACTGCGCGCCGCCGACGTGTTTCATCCATGGATACCCCCGAAGTGCGTCAAATGTTGGGAAACACCACGAAACAGACGGCCAGCGCCTCAACCATGGCCACCGTCGAAGGCGCACGAGGGCGCAACGACGCGCCCCACGCATGGCTTTGCACCGTCAGCATTTTCGGAACATCGCGACCTAGCACTCACGAACCACCGTTTTCCGATCGCCCATCTCCCATCGCCCATCGCCCATCGCGCGCGCCTACGCGCTAACTCCCGCGAGCGCCCCGCCGTAGCGCCGCGCGACATACTCCTCGAGCATCCCCAGGAACTCCGGCACGATGTCGTCGCCACGGAGCGTGAGCACGAGCTTGCCGTCCACGTATACGGGCGCCGTCGGGTCTTCGAATGTGCCGGGCAGCGAGATCCCGATGTTCGCGTGCTTCGATTCGCCCGGCCCGTTCACCACGCACCCCATCACCGCCACGCGCATCTCTTCCACGCCCGGATACTTCCCGCGCCACAGCGGCATCTGCTCGCGCAGATACGTCTGGATGTCCTCCGCCATGTGCTGAAAGAAGGTCGACGTCGTGCGACCACACCCGGGACACGCGGTCACCTGCGGTGCAAAGCTTCGGAGTCCAAGCGATTGCAGCACCTGCTGCGAGACGAACACCTCTTCCGTGCGGTCGCCGCCGGGCTTTGGCGTAAGCGACACCCGTATCGTGTCGCCGATCCCCTCGGCTAACAGGATGGACAAGCCGGCGGTACTGGCGACGATCCCCTTGGTACCGAGCCCCGCCTCGGTGAGCCCGAGGTGCAGCGGGTAGTCGCAGCGCCCCGCGAGGCGACGATACACATCCACCAGGTCGGGCACCAACGATACCTTGGCCGAGATGACGATGCGATCGTGCGCGAGTCCGGTGTCCTCAGCTAACGCCGCCGACCGGAGCGCACTCTCGAGCATTGCTTCGATATACACGTCGCGTGCGTCGGCAGGCGTCGAGCGGCCCGCATTTTCGTCCATCATTTGAGTCAGCAGAACCTGATCGAGCGAACCCCAGTTGACGCCGATCCGGACCGGCTTGTCATTCGCGATCGCGATCTCGACGATCGCGCGGAAATGCTCGTCTCGCCGCTTGCTGCCGACATTGCCGGGATTGATCCGGTACTTGGCGAGCGCCCGCGCGCACGCGGGAAATTTGGCGAGCAGCAGGTGGCCGTTGTAGTGAAAGTCACCGACCACCGGTACCGGCGTGCCGAGGTCCGCGATGCGTTCGACGATTTCGGGGACCGCGGCCGCCGCCTCGTCATTGTTCACCGTTACGCGCACGAGCTGTGACCCAGCCTGCGCGAGCGCCGACACCTGCGCCGCGGTCCCGGCGGCATCTGCGGTGTCGGTATTGGTCATGGACTGCACGACGACCGGGTGCGACGAGCCAATGAAAACGCCGCCGACATCGGTGGTCACGGTCGTACGACGAGCAGGCACGGGCGTCCTACGGCGAGGGTTCGAGGGCGGGATCGGAGGTACACGCCGGCGTCCCGCGGCCAGCAGCCGGTCGCTCTTGAATCTATCCCGGTCTCGGGCTCACGGCGGATTGACGGGTGTCGGGCGACCTGTGCATATCGGATGGCCGGCGACGTCTCTTCATAGGCAGGTGCTGGCGACCGCGTGCATCCGGGCTCCGACCGAACGGCGCGGAGCATGCGCATCTCCGACCGGAGACTTCCGTGTCCTATTTCGCGCCCCGTTCAATCGCACTCCCGACCGCGCTCCTGGCCACGGCGTTCGCGGCGCTCCCACCTCGGGCCGGCAGCGCGCGCGTGGACGGTTGCCGGCTGGGACAACCTGGTGATCGGTGGGCCCAGGAGTCCGCCGAGGCCACGCATGCCCCGCGTTATGGTGCGCTTTGCGGTGCAGCTCCGGATGGGGTCGCTGATTCCGCGCCGCACCCGCTCTACGAAGCCTTTGGGTTCTCGCTCTTTCGAGACGCCGTGCAACAGGGCGGCGGCAACCTGTTTCTCTCCCCCGCGAGCGCCGGGTTCGCGCTGGCGATGGCCTATACCGGCGCCCGGGGCCGCACGCGCGACGACATGGCTCGGAGCCTGGGATTCGACCGGCTCGCGAGCGACGAGGTGGCCGCCGCCAATGCGCAGCTGTTACAGTCGCTGGGCGACCAGCATGACGTGGAGTTACACATTGCGAACGCGTTGTGGTCCCAGCAGGGCGTCCCGCTGGCTCGGGAGTTCATCGCCGCGACGCGCCGCGACTTTGGCGCCGACGCGCAGACGCTCGACCTCCACTCGCCAGACGCGCTCGTCACGATCAACGGCTGGGTCGCCCGGAAGACGAACGGCAAGATTCCCACGATCCTGAGCGGCCAGCCGGATCCGTCTGCCGTGCTGGTGCTGACCAACGCGGTCTACTTCAAGGGGAAATGGGGGGCAAAGTTCGATTCCACCGCCACCCGGGTGCGTGCCTTCACGCACGCCGACGGCAGTCAGGTGCCGCGGCGGATGATGACTCGCACCGGCACCTACGCGATTCGATCCGCGAACCACGTCGCCGTGTTGCGGCTTCCGTATAGCGGCAATCGTTTCAGTCTGTACGTGATGCTCCCCGATTCCGGGGCTGGGCTCGACGCCATATATCGCTGGCTCGATCCGTCGAATTGGGATGCGCTGGTCACGCACGGATTGGCGACCGTTCCCGTTCACGTCGTGTTGCCGCGTTTCACCATCCGGACGGGGATGATGTTGAACTCGGCGCTGAAACGCCTTGGCATGTCGTCCGCGTTCTCCGCGTCCGAGGCGGACTTCAGCGGCATGATGCATCCGGCGCCGGGCGCTGGTGCCGCAGCCGGCGCCGCGTCTGGTGACGCGGCTGGTGACGCCTCCGGTGCCCAGGGGCGCGGCCGGTTCGCGATCAGCGACGTGCAGCAGCAGACGTTTATCGAGGTCACCGAGGAGGGCACCGAAGCCGCCGCCGCGACCGCGGTTACCGTGACTGCGAGCGCGGTCCGGCAGGTGCCCGAGCCCGTGCAGTTCATCGCCGATCACCCATTTGTCGCCGTGCTTCGCGACGATCACACCGGCGCGATCCTCTTCATTGGCCAGGTCGTAGACCCCTGACTCGGGTGGAATGAAGCGGGGCGGGCATCGTCAGTCCCTGAAACAAATCCGAGCTTCCGGCCGTGAGGGGAGGAGGACGGCCGGGAGTCAGGCGGCTGACATCCGCGGCCAGACGACGTATCGTTCACCCATACGGAACAGTCCCGGCCCCTCGGGCGGCAGTCAGGCTGCCGCAGCGTGGTGCCTGTCAGGCCCCCTTTCCAGACCTCCGGCAAATGACTCCTCCCTCCGACATGCCCCCGCGCGCGATCAATACCGCTGACCTGACTGCGCAATCCGGCCCCAAAAAGCGCCACCATTGGGGGCTCATTGCGATCCTCGTCCTCGTCGTCCTTCCCGGGACGGTCTTCGCGCTCTACACCTGGTCGACGCTCAGCTTTGTCTACTCGCACGGCGAGCGTTCCGGGTATGTCCAGAAGATCTCGAAGAAAGGATGGGTCTGCAAAACCTGGGAAGGGCAGATCGCGCTGGCGAGCTCTCCCGGCACGACGTCGCAGATGTTCGACTTCTCGGTGCGCAACGATTCCGTGGGCCATTTCATCGAGGCGAATTCCGCGAAGCGGCTGTCGATTGCCTACGACCAGCATCGCAGTATCCCCACGTCCTGCTTTGGCGACACGGAGTACTTCGTCGTGAGTGCTCGGCTGGCGGACTAAAAGGGGCGTACGCGGGAGCGTACGCGAGATCGTGGTCGGCCCCGCCTGGGGCCTGCATCGTGGGTTGAGCGACAATGGTGCGCTAACCCGCTACCACCAAACGCCTTGAGGCAGACTGGTCCGGACAAGCTGACTCTTGCGTGGATCGCAGGGCGTTATTATTTTCGCGGCCACGAGCCGGGATTTGATGACCACGGTTTGTGGGTTTAGCGCGAGAGACCCCGAGTTCCCGCGAGTCAGAGTTTGTCAGGGTAACGGCGCCTTCCGCTCCCTAGACAAAGTCTACAAGTCAGGAGTTTGGAATGCGCACGACCGGCAAGGTGAAATGGTTCAACGACGCGAAGGGTTTCGGATTCATTACCCCGGACAGCGGCCAGAAAGACTGTTTCGTGCACTACAGCGCGATCCAGGGCACGGGCTTCAAATCGCTGGCCGAGGGTGACGCGGTAGAGTTCGACATCGTGGAAGGTCAGAAGGGACCCGCCGCCGAGAACGTCACGAAGGCGGGAGCCGCCCCCTAAGCAGCGCGTACCCCCACCACTCGTACGACAGCACTCGTACGACAGCGCGGTCGTACCGTCGAGCGGGGTGCCCTCACACAGGGCGCCCCGTTCGCGTTGGACCCCTGTCGGGTCCCCCCGTCACCGCTCCCGCATTGCGTCAATCGTCAGTCGCTAATTTCCGAGTCCAGTGGTATCATAAATGACTCACCATTTACTATTACCCCGCCGATGAGTCCGAGGCCAAGATCTACCAGCGACGCCGACATCCTCGCCGGCGTGATCCGGGCCGTCTCGCGGATCGGGCCGGCACGGCTCACGCTCGCCGACATCGCGCTCGAAGTCCGGCTTGCGCCCGCGACCCTGATACAGCGGTTCGGCTCGAAGCGCGCCCTTCTCCTCGCCGCCGTGGAGCACGGTGTGGCGGCCGTGGAGATTCGATTCGCCGAGGTCCGAAGAGGCCACCGCTCACCGATTGCGGCACTCCTGGAAGCGGCCACCGAGATGTCGCGACAGGTGGACTCCGCCGACGCCCTCGCCAACCACGTGGCGTTTCTCCAGATCGATCTCGGCGATCCCGAGTTCCACCGCCTCGCGCTCGAGAATTCGAGACGGGTACTGAGCGGCTATCGCGGACTGATCGACGACGCGATCGCCGCTGACGAGCTCGCGCCCACCGACGCCGCCCGGCTGGCGCGGAGCGTCCACGCTGTCGTTCGTGGCTCCCTCATCAATTGGGCGATCCACCGCGACGGTGCGCTGCTCTCGTGGATGCGCGAGGATCTCGATGCCCTGCTGGCTCCCCATCGCCGACACGACGCGCACACCTCCGCACCGGCGTCCGCCCTCGACGCCAACACCCCGCGGCCTCCCGCTGGCCCGCGCGCACGCCACAAGTTGTAGACCGCTCCACCACGCCTGCCGGTGCGCGACTCCCCCCGACCGCGCCTCGGGGACTAATTTTGCACCATACCGTGATCGTGGGAGATCCGCTCATGTTCCGTCCCCGCCGCTTGCACATCTGCGCCTGCGCGCTGACGCTTGGATCAGCGCTTGCCGCCTGCATCGACACGACAACGCCCACGACGAGCGCGCCCAATCCGCCCTACGCGGTCCTCTACGGCCACGTGACGACCAGCAACAACGCCACCGACGTCCAGGTTTTCGGCCAGGCGTACCTCGATAGTGCAAACGCTTTGGATCGCGATTCCCTCTTCGGCGGGTTCAACAACGCGGCGGTCAATGACAGCGGCGACTACTTCACCGTCGTGAATGACCTCGTGCCGCGGAAGGTGTATTTCAATGTCGAGGCCGTCAGCTCCCGGCCTGCTGGCGTGGACTCGATCTACGCCGTCCCCGTTCGGCTGGACAGTGTCGGCGGCGGTCCACACGACAGCATCCAGATCAATTTCACCGTGCCGTGACCGGTGGCGGGCATACAGCTTCGCACGCTGTTCGCTCGAGTCGTAGACGAGATCAGACGGGCTGCCGCCGCTGGACGCCCCGAGTATCACACCGTCCGCGACCTCCGCGTGTCCGTGCTGAATACCCGACCCGACATCGACACATCGTTCGTGCTCGCGCGGTTCGCCGCCGCGCTGACGCTCATCGATCAGTACCAACCTTGGCGGCTGCGGCACCTCCGCCGCGACGTGGAGCACTTTCGGATTGCGGCGTTCCCCTCGCGCGGGGTGTATTTCCCCGGTGACCGCGCAGTACTGACGGAGCTCAGCTTCCTCGCGCGCGACGCGGAGTTCACCCCCGCCCAGATCGCATCGTCGATCCTGCACGAGGGCGTGCACGCCCGCGTCCACCAGATGGGCGTCCACCTCCAATTCGACCCCGCGGCCAGAGACATGGCGCGTGAGGAACGGCTCTGCCGACGGGTGGAGCTCGCCTTCGGGCTGGCCCTTCCCGCATCACTCGGCCACGCCGTCATCGCCCGAGCCGCCGACGCCCTCACGCTGGCCGACGCCGAAGTCGCGCCCGACGTGGACTGGCGCGAAGCCCACGCGGCCAAAGATCGTGCGGATCGCGAAGCCATCGACGCATGGCGTCGAAAAAACAGCACCGGGTAGGCGAGATCGGTGGTGGTCGGCAACGCTGGCGATGGTGGGCGGGCTAGCGGGGCCGTTCGCGAACGGCCCCTCTAGCCACCACGCCGAACGGCGTCGCCGACCACCGCACGATGCTGGTCCACCCAGGCGACCCACGGGATGAAGATCCACAGCAGCAGCGCCGAGACCCCGAGCATGTGCGTGGTGGGTGGTGGGGGGCCGACCAACGCCGCGGCGTAGCACGCAACTTGGACGACCACCAGCAGCCAGAGCGCATAGCGCCCGATGCGATCGATCGCCGACGTCGCGCGCACGTACACGGCGAGCCCGCCGAGATAGAACACCGCCTCGAGCGCGATCGTCAGCGGGACGGAGTTCCATGCCCCCAGCCCGACGCGCGGGCCACCGGGAAAGAGCGGCAAATCCGGGCCGTGCACGATGAGATCGAGCACCCAGTGGCTCACGACGAGCGCGCCCACGATGACGGCGGCGCGCGGGGAGTGCCGCGCCAGTTGATAGATCCCGCCGATCAGCGCCCCCCAGCCGACGGCCGCCAGCAGACTGTGCGAGATCGGATAGTGCGTGAAGTCGAGCGGCGATGCCGCCATCAGCCCGGGGACGATCCGCACCTGCTCCACACCCAACAGGAGCAACACCGGCCAGACCTCGTCCAGCCACTGTGCGGCAAAGGTGAGGGTGCCGAGTGAGGTGCGCGGGGCGGCGCGTTTGGCGGCGAATGCCAATCCGTAGTGTCCGAGAAACACGGTGACTCCGCTGTAGTCGAGTGTCTGGTCGTCGGCCGTCAGCCAACGATGGCCCGGTGGTCGTCGGCCCTCGGGCGAGGGCTCACCGTCGTCGGCGCGCTTGCCATCTCGCGGTCATCCCCTGACCTTCGGGCGCGATCTACGATATGACATGCTTGATGTCATGCTTGCCGTGCCAACCTATGTCCGGAGCTCCGCATGCGATGTCTTGTGCTCTGTTTAGTACTGACCACCCTTGCGCCGGCCGCGCGCGCGCAGCAGGCCAAGGGCCCCGACGCCGCGACCAACCCGCTCAGTGCGGCCATCTACTCCCAATACGTGCCCCTCAAGGGGTTCATCGTCAAGTCCGCCGATGAGATGCCCGAGGCAAGCTACAGCTTCAAGCCGGCGCCCACGGTCCGCTCCTATGGACAGATCATCGGTCACCTCGCCGATTCGCAGTACGGGTTCTGCGCCGCCGCCAAGGGCGAGAAGAGCCCGCGCGAGGATATCGAGAAGACGGTGACCACCAAGGCCGACCTGATCAAAGCGCTCAACGACTCGTTCACCTACTGTGACGGCCTGTACGCCACACTCCAGGACAGCAAGCTCGCGGACAAGGTCGCGTTATTCGGCGGCCAGCAGGCGCGGATCTTCGTCGTCACGCTCAACGTCGCGCATAACGATGAGCACTACGGCAACATCGTGACCTACCTTCGCATCAAAGGCCTCGTGCCGCCGTCGTCGATGCAGATGTAGTCCCCGCGACTCCCCCGTCGCGCCTGCCAGTCCAGTCGGCGGCGCGCCGGGGCTCCCGGCCGGCTCCGGGGTGCTAACGGGCGCCCGACTGGCCACGTCACCGGCCGCTGGCGCGATCGACGAGCGCACCTGGTTGCCCCGTGAGGCGCCCCCGCGTCGTCTCTACGCCCACATCCGACCCGCCGCGGCTCGGTAACACGCCCGCGATGTGCGCCCGAGTATGTGCGCCCGCGTATGTGCGCCAACGTGTGCTCCGCGTGCGCTCCTCGTGCGCTCCTCGTGTGGTCCTCGTTCGCTTCTCGCGGTTGGGTTGCGCAGGCGTTACCGCCGTCTCTCGTCCCCATTCGTGAGCGGGTGCTCAGGAGGCCCCATGCATCCCCTGCCATCGCGCACCGCGCACGCCGTTCGTCCCACGGCGGAGCGACAGTTGCTGACCGTGGGATGCGGCGCGCTACTGGCTATTGTGACGGCCGTCGCGTGCGGTGGGGGGGACCGGCTGTCCACCGGACCGGGTGCCGGAGGTACAACTGGGAACGGATCCCCCGATACCGCGCTCGCCAAGATCAGCGGCGATAGTCAGACCGCGACCCTCGGGACCGCGCTCGCCAGCCCGCTGGTGGTCCGGGTCACCGACGCCAAAGGCAACTCGATCGCCGGTGTCACCGTCGCGTGGTCCGCGACCGCCGGCTCGGGTAGCGTCCCGGCGACCTCGATCACCGATGCGAATGGCCACGCCAGCGCGCAGTGGACGCTCGACACCACCTACATCGGCGACTCGCTCGCCGCGTCCATCGCCGGTCACCGCGTGTCATTCGCGGCGTTCGGCAACGGCAGCGGGGACCTTGGCGGACGCCAGATCTTCCCCGCGGACAACGCCTGGAACGCCGACATCTCCGGGCAGCCGGTCGATCCCAACTCCGACACCCTCATCGCGAGCTGCGGTGCGTCGAGCGCGCTGCATCCGGATTTCGGCACCGTCTACGGCGGCGCACCGAACGGCATCCCGTACGTGGTCGTGCACGGCACGCAGGCCACCGTGCCCGTGAGTTTCCAATACGCGGACGAGAGTGACCCCGGGCCCTACCCCGTCCCGCCATACGCCCCGATCGAGGGCGGCGCCAGCTCGACCGGCGACCGCCACGTGCTCGTCCTCGATGACGACCATTGGAAACTCTACGAGATGTACGCGGCCTACCCGGCCACCGATGGCGCGAGCTGGTCCGCCGGGTCGGGCGCGATTTTCGATCTCGCCAGCGATTCGCTGCGGCCTGCGGGGTGGACGTCGGCGGACGCCGCGGGCTTGCCGATCCTACCGGGACTGGTCCGCTACGATGAAGTGGCGATCCATCACCTGATCGCGCATGCCCTCCGCTTTACCTGCCCGACCACGCGCAACGGGTACGTCGCCCCGGCCCGGCACTACGCCAGCTCCAGCACCAGTACCAATCTGCCGCCCATGGGGATGCGCGTCCGGCTCAAGGCGAGCGTGAACATCTCCGGCTACTCGGCCAACGTGCAGGTCATCCTGCACGCGCTCCAGCAGTACGGGATGTTCGTAGCGGACAACGGGTCGGCGTTCTTCGTCAGTGGCGCGCCGGACCCCCGCTGGAACGACTCCGACCTCCACAACATGACCCAGCTCCACGGCAGCGATTTCGAGGTCGTGCAGATGGGCACGGTGGTGACCGGCCACTGACCGTTGCCGGGGTCCGAACCCGGCGACCGCTCGTCCCCCGGCCTTTCCCAACACCCGCGCATCGACTAGCGTAGGCTTCGTACAGCTTGGCCTACTGCCAACCGGACCGGACCGTGGCCTGCGGGACGCCCATGGCGTTCGCGAGGCGTTCGATATTTTTGGGTCGCTCCGCTTGTGCGGAACTAAGCAGCGTCCAGCTTGGTATCCGAGTGGCCACTGGTGACCCACACTGTTGGGGAGCGCATCCCTGGACTACCACGAGGGCGTGTGATGCACGGGACTAGTTCAGCGACGCCGCGGGCGCCGAAGTTCGCGCTCATCTCCTGCGCGGCGATGGTGGCCGTGGCGGCCGCCGCCGTGGCGTTCGCGCCGGGACGGCTCGAAGCCCAGTACTTCGGCCAGAACAAAGTGACGTACCGGAATTTCGATTTCCGCGAGATGCACTCCCGTCACTTCGACATCTACTACTACCCAGCGGAATCGCTGGCCGTGGCCGACGCCGCCCGCATGGCGGAACGGTGGTACGAGCGCCACTCCGAGTCGCTGCGCGACACCTTTGCGCGCAAGCCAATCATCCTGTACTCGGATGGGCCCGCGTTCGCGCAGAACAACATCGCGCCGCAGTTCGTCGGCGGGTCGATCGGTGGATTTACCGAGCCGTCGCGAGATCGTGCCGTGCTGCCGTTGAGCGGCGACTACGCGAGCGATGATCACGTCTTGGGCCACGAGCTCGTGCACGTCTTTCAGTTCGACATCGCGGGCGCGTTCCGCGGTGGATTCAGCAACATGAATCGCATGCCGCAATGGTCCATCGAAGGCATGGCCGAATACCTCTCGATCGGCCGCGACGACCCGAACACCGTCATGTTTCTGCGCGACGCCGCGCTGCGCAACAAGCTCCCGACGTTCAAGAAGCTGACGACCGACCCGCAGGGATATTTCGTCTACCGGTGGGGCCAGGCGTTGTGGGCGTACATTGGCGGTCGTTACGGAGACGTCGAGATCCCCGCCATTTACCGAGCGGCGCTCCGCCGTGGGATCGAGCCGGCAATCCGGGAAGTGCTGGGCATCAGTCCGGATTCGCTCGTCAAGCAGTGGCTTACGTCCATCCGCGCGACCTACCTCGTCGATGCGAAGACCCGGACGCTGCCCAAGGATCTCGGCACCCGGCTTCTCCCGCCTACCTCCAAACGGTACGGCGACCTCGACGTCGCACCGTCGCTGAGTCCGGACGGCAAAGAAGTCGCGTTCGTGACGACGAGAGGCCTCTTCAACCTCTATCTGTACGTCGCCGACGCGGGCACGGGCAAAATCATCCGCAAGCTCACCAGCCCGAACGGCGATCCGCACTTCGAGGCGCTGAACTTCACCAGCTCCTCCGGCGCATGGTCGCCTGATGGGCACAAGCTCGCCGTGGCCGCGTATACCGGCGGGTCGACGGACATCATCATCTACGACGTGCTCCGCGGGCACGAGGACAAGCGGATTCGCATCCCTGGCATCGGGATGATCAACGGCGTCTCTTGGGGCCCGGACGGCCAGGTGGCGTTCTCCGGGATGGCGGGTGGCCTCAGCAACCTGTACGTCTATCACCTGGCGACCGGCCAGACCGACAAACTCACCGAAGGCCGCTACGCGCGGCTCATGCCCGCATGGTCGCCGGACGGGCACGCGCTCGCGTACGTGACCGACAGCACGCCCGAGACGGACTTCGATCAGCTCGTCTACAGTCCGATGCAGATCGCGGTGATCGACATGACGTCGCCGGCTCACCCGACGCGGGTGCTCCCGCTGTTCGGCGGCAAAGCCAAGAACATCAACCCGCAGTTCGCGCCCGACGGCCAATCGTTGTACTTCATCTCCGATCAGGACGGCGTGTCCGACGTGTACAAGACCGACCTGTCCACCGGTCTGATCACCCGGTCCACTCGGGTCGCCACTGGTATCACCGGCATTTTGCCGGTCACCTCTCCCGCCATGTCCGTGGCGGCGCAGAGCGGCCGGATGATGGTCGGGGTCTACGAGCAGACCGGGTATTCGCTGCACCGGCTGGAGCCCGAGCAGCTGCTCAACACGCCGTCGTCGCCGCTCGCGCCCGACTCGACCGGCGGCTCAGTCGTCGCGCAGGGCATCATTCCGCCGCCCAATCCGCCGGCTGGCAACGCGGTCACGGAACGGATCGAAGATCCGGCGACGGGATTGCCCAGCGAACGTGAGTTCCCGAACACCGACTACAAGGCGAGCTTGTCGCTCGACGGCATCGGGACGGCGGGCGTCGGTGTCGCCTTCGGCGGACCCGCGGGGACTGGCGCCGCGGGCGGCGTCGCCTTCCAGTTCGGCGATGAGCTCGAGAACAACATTGTGGCCGCGACCGTGCAGGCCTCCGGCTACCTCCAGGACATCGGCGGCCAGGTCGTGTATCTCAACCAGTCCCACCGCTGGAACTATGGGGTCGCGCTGTCGCACATCCCCTACCTGCAGCTCGGCGAAACGTCGTACGACTCGGTCATCGTCAATCCCGACAACTCACAGACACCCGTGCAGGTGCTCGAGCAAGAGTATCTCCGCACCTACTACGAGCAGGCCCAGCTCTTCGCGCAGTATCCCTTCTCACAGGTGCGACGCCTCGAGCTGGGCGGCGGCTTCACCTACCTCCACTACGGACTCCAGGTCGACAAGTATTTGGTGCTGCCCGACGGCTCGCTCGACCAGATCGCGACGAACCAATCGCTCCCCGTCCCACCGGGTCTCAAGCTGTTCCAAGGCACGGCGGCGTATGTGGGCGACTACTCGAGTTTCGGGTTTACCTCGCCCATCGCGGGGTCTCGATACCGGCTCGAGGCTGATCCCACCTTCGGCGACGTGTCGTACACCGCGGTGACGGTCGACTACCGTCGCTATTTCCTGGTCAATCCAGTCACCTTTGCCGTCCGACTCTTCCACTACGGCCGCTACGGGAGTGGCGCGGATGATCCGCGGTTGTCACAGATCTACGTCGGTGATCCCTACTTCGTCCGCGGCTATGATGTGAACTCCTTCAGCGCGTCGGAGTGTTCCGCACTCGTCACCGGCACCGGCACCTGCCCGCTCCTCGACCGATTGTTGGGCAGCCGGATCGCGGTGATCAACGCCGAGATGCGCATCCCACTGCTTGGCGTCAGCCAGTTCGGGCTCATCAATTTCCCATATCTGCCGACCGAGATCGCGCCGTTCTTCGATGGTGGTCTCGCGTGGACGAGCACCAGTCACCCGATCCTGACGATCAACCCCAATACCCAGGGTGATGCACCGGTCTTCAGCGCGGGCATCAGCGCGCGCTTCAACGTCCTCGGCTACATCGTGGCGGAAGTCTACTATGCGCATCCATTCCAGCGCCCTGGTGTGGGAGGCCAGTTCGGGTTCCAGATTCTGCCCGGCTGGTAACACGCCGATGGCGAGTCACCGGTCGTCCGTGCCCAGCGCGATGCGCCTCGCCGCGCTGGGCATCGTGGCGGCGGGGTTTGCGGCAGCCGGTACCGCGCGCGCGCAGGACAGCACGGCGACGCACCGGAGTCAGTTCGGTAGTCTGATCGGCATCGTGATCGACAGCCTGCACAATTCCGTTCTCGCGCACGCCGATGTGGTGATCGACGGGACGAATCGGACGGCTCGCACCGACGCCACCGGTAATTTCAGGATCGACAGCATCCCGCCGGGCGCGTTCCGGGTCGGCGTGTTCCATCCGCTGCTCGATTCGATCGGACTGAGCATCGCATCGCCCCCGATGATCGCGCGAGCCGGCGATTCGTTGCTCATCACGCTGGCCACGCCCTCCACCGTGACCGTCGCGACGCGGGCATGCCGTGACGTGCCGGCTCCCGTCGGTGTCGCCAGCGCCCCGCAGTCGACCGGACCCGGTGTCCTGGTCGGCCAGATTCTCGACGCCGATTCCGACGAGCCGGTCCACAATGTCGAGGTCTCCTACACGTGGACGGAATTCGAGGCCAGTCGCGCGACAGGATTTCATCGCACCCGCCACGTTCGGCTCGGGATCACGGGCGCGGGCGGAGATTTCCATCTCTGCCACCTGCCCCTCGGTGTGTTCGGCTCGTTGCAAGCCGGCCGACGCGACGGCGGTGCCGCGGCGGCCGCATCCACGGTGAGTCGCGATCTGACACCCACGGCGCTGCTGACGATCATCACGATGCACATTCCGCCACTCGTCACGCCCACCATCGCCACCCTGGCAGCCACGGCCACGATCCAGCCGTCAGCACCTGCGCCGGCGTCCACGAACGGCGCACCGACGCCGGCCGCGCCGGCGACGACGCCCAATACGTCCGGCCCCGTGACCGCCGCCGCGAGTGCGGGCGTCGCCGGGAGCGCAGCCACACGCACGAGCGCGTCGCCCGTCACCGGCGGTATCGCCGGGTCCGCCCACGGCGCACGGCGCTACGCGACGGGTGTCGCGGTCCTCACGGGCGAAGTGCTCAATCCGCAGGCGCAACCGGTTGGACGAGCCAAGGTGTTCATCATGGGCGCGGCCGACTCGGCGACGACCGACGACAACGGCAAATTCACGCTTCACAACTTGCCCTCGGGCACGCGTAGCCTGGTGGTGCGTTCGGTCGGCTTCGAGCCCGTAGTCAAGACCGTGGAGCTTACGAGCCGCGAGCCGGTCAACCTGATCGTCCCCTTCACCGCGCGCGCGGTCGCGTCACTCACGCCCGTGGTGGTCACGGCTCGCATCGACGTCGGTCTCAAGAAAGTCGGCTTCGATCTGCGGCAACGCGCAGGCATGGGCACCTTCTGGACCCTGCCGGACATCGATGCGCACAAAGCGTACGATTTCCACGACCTGTTCACGACCTTTCCCGGACTCAAGGTCGACTACAATGAGCAGGGCCAAGCGTCGCTCATGGCGACGCGCGGCGCGGGCGCGTGCATCGGGTACAACTCGCAGGGACAGGGCACCGTGGGGACGAACTGCGGTCCGTGCGTCGCATACGTCATCGATGGGCAGCCCTTCAAGGAGAACGATGAGGGCGAGTTGGACAACTACATCCACCCGGGCGATATCGGCGCCATCGAGATCTATCAGGACAACGAAGTTCCCCGCTCCGTCCCGGGCACCCAAACCGACTGCGTCAACATCATCATCTGGACCAAGGCGAAGCTGGGGGTGTAACGGTTGGCGATTCGTTACGCCCTCTGGCATTTCGGGCAGTAATACGTGGAGCGGGCGCCCTGAATGATCCGTGCGATGCGAGTGCCACAGCGGCGACACGGCTTCCCTGCCCGGTCATAGACGCGCCAGTGCTGCGCTCCGTTCTCGCGATCCGTGTACCGGGCGGCGGGGGCGCGGCGCAGGACATCGCGGATCGCGCGCACGAGTCGCGTCCGGCGGGCGGCACTCAGCGATGACGCGCGCGCGCGCGGGCTGATCCGGGCGAGCCACAGGGCCTCGGCGGCGTAGATGTTCCCGAGTCCCGCGACGACGCCCTGATCCAACAACGCGACCTTGATGGGGCCGCGGCGCCGACGCAGCACATCGCCGAGGCTGTCCGCCGAGAACGACGGAGACAAGGGCTCTGGCCCCAGATCCGGCAGCACATCGGCGCCCGGCTGATGCAGACGCGCCGCTCCCAAGGCTCGGGAGTCGGCCAAGGTGATCCTGCTGCCGTCGATAAAGTCGAGAATGACACGTGCAAAACGATCGACCGGGTCCGATGCCGACCCTACGATCCATTCGCCCGTCATTCCGAAATGGATCTCGAGCACCGATCCATCGTCGAGCGTCGCGAGCTGATGTTTCCCGCGCCGCGTCACGTCCACGATCGTGCGACCCGTCAGTCGATCGACGTCCGCCGCTGGGAGCGACCGCGCGTACACCGGATGCAGTACCCGCACTACCGCGATCCTGCGTCCCGCGGACGCCGCACGCAGCATCCGCGCGCCCTTCTCTACCTCCGGCAGTTCAGGCATGACCTCATAGTCTAGCGTGCGGGACAATTGCCCTGGCAGGTAGCGGTCGAAATGGCGCCCGCCATGGTGGGGGCACGGAGATCACGCTTACGCAGACGAACTTGATTGGGGGCGTGAAGCCGTTCGACATGGCGCACCGGGCTGACTATGAGAAGAATTGGCGCCTGGTACTCGATGGGTTGGTGAAGGTCGTGGACGCGTAAGCCTACGCGTCAGGGCCCGGCGCACTCTGTCGAGCCACTCGCGGGCCGCGCGGCGTTTTCCGGCCACCACTGCCCTTTCGTGCATCGGATTCGCCGTGAAGCGTCCGTGACAGTGCGAGTCGGTTCGATAATCCACTCGAGCGACGCGCATCGGATCGGCCCCCGGCGTGAGCAGCAACGCGGTGCCGGGGTCGAGGCGCCGGACCTCGTCCGGGGCGAGCAGCGGTCGGCTGCGTTCCGCCGCGGACGACGACACGCGGACGTCGCGTCCGCCGAGCATCGCTCCCAGTCCCACGCGACGCGATCGACTCGCGGCATTCACCCGAACGGTTGACTGCCCGATCATCGATGAGATGTACGTCGCGGTTTCGACGTCGTTGGTGCCAAACACCTGCACGACCCCAGCGTTCGCGATGAACGTGGACCACCCGACCGGGTAGAGGGCTTGCACCTGCGCCAGGTTCTGCGCCAGGAGCCAACACGTCGCGCCATAGCCACGCGCGAGCGACACCGCACGTTCCAGCGGCGGCATCGGACCGAGCGCCGGGAATTCATCCAGCAGCAGCAACACACGATGCGTGGGCGCGCCGGGGGTCCGCATCAGTGCGGCGAGCGCCGACGCGACCATCAACCGGAGCCATCGGCGACAGGTGTCGATGCGATCCGGCGGGACCACGAGATACAGCGTCGTGTTCGTCGTCTTGAGATCGGCGAAGTCGAACGACGAGTGCCGCATGACGTGCGCGAGTCGGGGGCTCTCCAGGAAATGGGCATGACTCTGGGCCTCGGCCAAGATCCCCGAGCGCACCCGCTCCCCTTTTTGCCGGACGCGTGCGGCGGCCCGTGCGACCGCGCCGGCGGCCGCCGTACTGTTGCCCATCGCGGTCCACAGCTTCGTCAACTCCCGTGGCGGCAGCGATAGATGCTCCCACACCGTGGCCAACGTCCGGCGCTCGCCGGTCTCCGACGCCGCCACGTGGAGGATGAGCCCTGCAAGGACGGCCTTCGCTTCCTCCGACCAGAACTGCGTGTCACCCGATGCCTGGGGCTCTCGCACGACCAACATCTCCGTCAGAGCGGCGGCGTCGTCGATCGTGTGTGCCGTCGTCGGATCGAGGGCCTCGATGGGGTTGAAGGATGCGTCGCCCCCGACGATGTCGAAGGGATCGAGCGCCACCACTCGCTGCCCCACCGACCGCCGATAGTCGGCCGTCACCGCGTAGTTCTCTCCCTTGGGGTCGATCACGAATGCCGACCCGGGGTAGTCGAGCAAATTCGGAATCACGCAACTCACGCCCTTACCCGCGCCCGTGGGCGCAAAGGTCAGGAGGTGTGCGTCGCCGGCATAGCGGACCAATCGCCGGCGTCGGCGACCGCCGCGCCCGAGGATAAATCCCGTGGACGACTCGTGGGCACGCGACGATCCCCACGCGGCGCTGCCTTGCGACCGTAGGCGACCGCCGAAACGACCCTGCAGCACGGACCGGTAGACAACCGCGCGCGTCGCCCACGCCGCGAGCGCGATGCCCGCCATGCCGACCACGATCAGGTTGCAACGCTCGGCGTCGGTGCGGGTCGGGCGTGCGGCCGCGTGGCTGGCGCACAGTCGCGCGCCGGCGACGACCGCCGCCGTCACGACGACGAGGAGCACCAGGGGACGGGCGGCACGACGCCCGACGATGAAGAGCAGGGGACCGGTCATGTGCCGACCCCCGTGACCGGGTCGCGACGTGGCTTGAGCGAGTCGTAGGCGCGTGGACCGTTGCAGATCGGACAGAAGCGGCGCCGTGGGGATCGGTGCCCGCGTCTCTCGAGCGCGCGCGTCACCTTACACCAGGTGCGGGCGAGGATGAGCTCGATCCCGTCGTCGACGACCGCCGCCAGCAATGGCGACCCCTCTCCTCGGCGGTGCCGTGCCAATCGACGGTGCAGGTCGAGCGCGAACCCGAGATAGTGGCGTGCGTGGTAGTACGGCCGACTGAAATGCACCAGGTACATGGTTCCTACGCGTCTGCGGCGACCTGATAGCGGCGGCGCTTCCTCGGACATGGGGCCTCCAGCTCTGTGGTCCGGTGGCCCACCCAGCGCCTAATCGCGCATGGCGGCCGCGAGTTCGCGGTCCGGATCTCCACGTCGATGGCGGCTAGGGCAGGGGGAGGGAGCCGCTAACATACTATTATTTATATATTATAGTCAATAGGCAATTTTGTAATAGATTGTAATTGAACGATTTACAGATTTGAGAGGTGAGTGATGTATCCAACGGCAGGGAAGGTGATTCGCTCCCCTGCCCTGCTGGATCGATTTTTTTCGGCAGGGCAGGGGACCCCGCCCTCCTTCAGCCCAGCATATGGCTGAGTCCGCAGCTTACCTATCGGGCGCGGTGCGCTCCCCAACCAACTCGATCACCGCTCGCTCGATCTCCTCGCGGTGTCGATACGCCCAATACTCGGGCCCGGCTAGTTCTTCGGGCCACCCGCCGACGTGCTCGGCGCCGCGCCACGCGTCGCCCGATTCGGACTCTGGAAGCTCCCACCGCTGGTTATCCGGCTCGCCCATCTTACACGCTCCTGCTCGGTAGTCCCATCTTTCGGACGACCGCAACCGGCTCAAGACACGGGCCCGTGAAACCCCGGTGGGCCCCACTGCGTAGTGTCCAGGCGACCGACGACGCACGCGGTCTGAAGCATTCAGGAGAACAAATGGGTCTGCTCATCAAAGGCATCGTCCTCGGCACGATCGGCGCCGTAGTCGCCATCCCCGCCCTCATCGTCTTAGCGGTGTTCGGCATCCCGATGATCCTCGTCGGCGCCGTCCTGATGGGGGTGTTCCTGGCGGTGCCCATTGTCGTCGTCGCCGCGCTCGCCCTGCCGTTCTTCGTCGTCGCGGCCGTTGTCTTCGTCGTCTTTCTGGTGGCGCTCGCCGTCGCGCTCAAACTGGCGCTGTTCGTTGTGCTTCCGATTCTCCTCGTCGCCCTGGCGATCAGCTGGTTGGTCCGCACCACCCAGTCTCGTCGCCACGAGCAGTACGCATAAGAAGTAGTTCACGGCGTGTGGTTCGCGGTCAGCAACAACGCCCGAGAGCCGGCTGCATATCCTAGCAGCCGGCTCTCGGGCATCGTGGGCGTGTCCCGACCAGGCACCGCCCCTCCCTCATCTCACCTCCACCACCTCCTGCATCACGGGTCGCCCGTACTCTGCCGCGCCGACCACAACCCGGAGATTCGGTCGAACCTGTACCGCCCCGCCCCCGTGCGTGTGACCGCACAACACGAGGAGCTCACGGTCCGGGTAGGCGTCCATCACCTCCGTGAATACTGCGCCCACCGCCTGCGAACAGAAATGCGGCAGCCAATCGGGATCCGAGATGCGGCCCTGGTACCACGCGGCCTCGGCGAACGGTGGCACGTGCGTGATGGCGACTACTCGCGGGTAGCGCGCCAGCGCCTCCGGCAGCACCCGGCGGAAATGCGCCGCCGCCTCGTCGCCGAGTGAGTTGAGGATCGGCAATCGGGTGCCGGGTGTGTGACCCGACAGCTCTCGGATGAGCCGGTAATCGTTGAGCAGCACTCGCGACGTCGCGTAGTCGCCGCACCGGCCGTCGGCCCATCCGTCGTGGCCGACGAGCCCGGTCTCCTCGCCGATTGCGACCACACCGATCTCAGACATCCAGCGCAGATGTGTCGATTCCGCCACGAGGGTCGAGATCGCGGCCCGGACTCCAGGGATACTCCCGTGGTAGAAATCGTGGTTGCCGAGGACGAAGTACACCGGCAGGGAGAGCGCCTTGTCGAGCGTGCGGAGGTATCGTTCCACACTCTGCGCCTGCCCGATGTCCCCGGTTATCAGCAGCCCGTCGGGCGCGGCATCGACGACGCTCTGACAGAACACGACGATCTCGTCCACCGACGCGAATTCGAAGTGGATGTCGGTAGCCCAGGCGAGTCGCGGCATCCCGTGAGGATATCACCCGGTTCGACCGGTCACCACCACGAGGACGCCGGCCGCGTCTGGCCGCTATGTCTGCGCCCACACGAGACTTCGGCCAGGCGCCTCCCATAGTCCGGCGTCCGCCGGCCCCCCCGGGTGGCAGAGACCTGTTTCGACGATGTCGCCCGACGTCTTGATTCGGGAGAGACTCGCGCGGACATTCGAGGTGACGTCCACATTCGGGAGCGCCCATGATCGATCGACTCCGCGGTGGCGAAGGGTTTGACGATGTGCGGCCCGACCCGATCGATCTGATCACGGTCTCGCGGGAATACGGGGCGGGTGGCAGCGTCTTGGCGCACCTGCTGGGCGACCATCTGCAATGGCCGGTTCTCGACCGCAATCTCGTACACCGAGTGGCCGAGCGGTTGCGCCTCGACCCGCATCACGTCGCGGCCGTGGATGAACAACCACCGGGCCTGCTCACGCGTCTCATCGCCTCGGCGTTGCTCATGACCCCGCCCGAGCTACCGACCGAGATGCAGACCGATTCGCTCCATCCCGACGCCGTCGCCGCGGCCGCACGGTTCACGATCCAGGCCGCCGCGCAGTCGCCGCCATTGATCGTCGTCGGGCATGCGACGCAGTGTCTCTTTCGCGACCGACCCGCGACGCTGCACATCCGGCTGGTGGCCCCGCTCGCGGTCAGACTCCAACGCGTCTGTGCGCGACTGCCGTGCAATTCCGCGATGGCCGTCGCGGAGACCAAGCGCATGGATCAGGCGCGCGCCGCGTACGTCCATCGCCACTTCCATACCGATTGGCGTGACCCACTGCTCTATGACATCCAGGTCAACACCGGCCGCGTCTCGATCGAGGAAGCCGCGCGCGGCATTGCCGAACTCGTAGCCCAGCGCGTAGCGGTCGCCAGCTAACGCCCGCGCGCCGCGGTCTCAATCCACCGCGCTCACGGCCACCGCGTCCGTGCGCTCGAACACGCGGCCGAGCCATCGGATCAAGCCGTAGAGCTGGCCGCCGTACGCGACGACGACCGCCGCCACGGCGAGCAGCGCGGCGATCGACGGCGGTGCGACCCGCTGGGCTATCCAATACACACCGGCGGCCGCCCCGGCCGGGAGCAGCAGCGTGGCGAGTGACGCGAGGACCGACGCGAGTCGCGCCACGACGATTTGGCCGACTCCTTCCGTCCCCGCGCCGCCGACCGTGGCACCGAGTGCACGGGCCGTTGGAAAGAGGAGCGCCATCGCGTTTCCGATCGTCGCCGATGTCGCGTCGAGCCCCGGCAGTACGAGCGCCGACAGGCCAAACACCGCGAATCGTGGAGCGAGCCCGATCTCCTGGCCGCTGACCCGCGCCGGACATACGATACACGCGAACGTGATCAAGCCGAGTTGCGCCACGAGAAGCGGAATTACGGACGACGCGACCTCGGCCACGACGATGCGGACCCCGGAGAGCGGATAGGTGCGCAACACCGCGAGGTAGGCCACGTCCTGGCGCAGATCGTTTTGAAACGTCATGGGGCCGAGGATCGCGAGCGCCCAGGCCAGCCACGCCGCGCCCGCGGCGACCGCGACCGCCGCGGAGTCGGTCCACGACCCATGGCCGGTCGACGATGCGACCCCCATCGCGACGATGAAGACCGCGGCCGGCCAGATGCTCCGCCACCCACGGCGTTGGAGCGCGACGATGTTCTTCCACACGATCGCGACCGACGGCTGGCCGGAGCTTGGCAATGCGAACCACGCCGCTCTGCGGCGCGTCACCGGTCCGTTCCTCGGCTCGACGCCCGTCCCACCCAACATCCGCTGCCGCATGACCCGGATGCGGTGGGCCAAGGCCGCGGAGGCGTCGGCCGCGGCCTCCTCGAATGGCACATTCATCCGAAGCACCCAGACGTAGTGCGCCACGAGGAGCGGCACCGCGAACGCCACCGCGCGTGCCCATGCCGCGGGCGCGGACGCGAACATCGGCGCCAGCGCGGCGCGGAACGGCCACAACACCGTCGCGAGCGCGGCACCGTGAAGCACCACGCCCGCTGCCGCCAGTCCACCGCGTAGGTCAGCGGCGCCCGACATGGTGGGCCACGCGCGGGCCAGGCCGACGAGCAGGATCGTCGCCCCAACCACAACGACCGCCACGGCGAGCAGCGGCCGCTTCGTGCCTGGTCGCGTCTGCGTGATGCCGACACGAACCAGCGAGGCGCCAAGGTGATGCAGATAGAGCGTCATCAGGAGCACCCACGCGGCGACGAGTCGCAGCGCCATGGGCATGCTCTGATCCCATCGCGCCGAGAATATGGCGACCACCGCGGCGCTGATGAGGAGCTGCATCTGCGCGGTGACCAGCTTGTACGTCAGCAGGTCGCGGCGGCGCAGCGGGGCAGGGAAGAGGAACTGCACTTCGGATGGCGCGAAGGCGAGGACCGGCGTGCCCGATTCGAAGAGCCACCAGCGCGCCACGAATAGCGTGAGCCCCAGCGACGCGAGTCGGAGTGGCAGGTCACCGAGGGCCAGCCCGGAGCGACCCGGCGGCCCCGCCACGCTCGCCGGATACGGGCGAAGGAACACGCCCCAGATGTAGGCGATGCCGATCAGGAATCCGATCAGGTAGCGTGGGTGCCGCAGCCGCCGGAGCCGCTGAAATAGCCGATTCCGAAGCGTGGTCCCGACGAGAAAGACAAACGCGCCGAACACGATGACAAGAGAAACTACATGACCAACAAAAGCGAAAGTCGAAAGTCGA
>PMAE01000060.1 GCA_003152485.1 Gemmatimonadota bacterium
GAATCACGTGCTGTTCACCATCAAGAACGTCGGCGGGTGGTGGTTTCTCGCCGGATTTCTGGCCGCCGCGCCAGTGCGGGTGGTGGCCAGCCTGGTGCGGGGCGACGGGTCCACCGCACGCGGGCTGCTTGCCGCCGCGCCGCGGCTCGGTGCCGCGCTGCGCGCGCGATGGCGGTCGGGTCGCCGGTCGGTGTTGTCCCCTGGGGCCATCGCGGCCGCGGCCGCGGCGCGTCCAGACCCGGCGGTCGCATGACCCGATCGGCGGGGGCGNNTGCTGATCACGGGCGGCACCGGATCGTTCGGCAACCGCGTCGCGTCCCATCTGAGTGCGTTGGGTCCGAAGCGCATCCGCATTTTCAGCCGCGACGAGAAGAAGCAATGGGAGATGCAGCAACGGCTCCCGGACTTCGACTACATCATCGGTGATGTGCGCGATCCGGAGCGCCTGCGGACTGCGCTCCGGGGTGTCGATCTCGTGTTCCATGCCGCCGCACTCAAGCAGGTACCCTCGTGCGAGGCCTATCCCTACGAGGCATTTCAAACCAACACCGTCGGCTCGCACAACGTGTGTGAGGCGGCGCTGCGGGCGGGTGTTCGGACGGTGGTGGCGCTCAGCACGGACAAAGCGGTCAAGCCCGTCAATGCCATGGGGATGTCGAAGGCGATGATGGAGAAGATCGTCTGCTCGCGAAACCAAGTGCCGCTCGACACCCGATTCTGCTGCGTGCGCTACGGCAACGTGATGGGAAGCCGGGGCTCCGTCATCCCGCTGTTTCGGAAGCAGATCGAGGCGGGAGGGCCGGTGACGGTGACGGTGGGCCAGATGACGCGATTCCTCATGACGCTCGACGAATCGGTGGACTTGGTGGTGCATGCCATGACGTACGCCGAAGGCGGGGAGATCTTCGTGCGCAAAGCGCCGGCGGCCACGGTGGCGGACCTCGCGCGCGCGCTGATCGTGAAGTACGGCGGTGGCACGGACATTCCCATTCGCACAGTGGGCATTCGTCCGGGTGAAAAGGTCGATGAGGTGCTGGTCAACGAGTACGAGATTCAACGCGCGCAGGAGACGGACGACTATTTCACGATCTATCCAGAGTACCGAGTGCCGTCGATCGCGTCGCGGTACGCGGTCGGCAGTGAGTACACCTCGGCAAATACCCACCGTCTCGTCGATCCACCCGAGATCGGTGCGCTCCTCGACCGCGTGGGGCTGGTCGAGTATTACATCTAGACGGCGCATGACCGTAGCGGCGCAGGAACCCGCGATGTCAACCCTGTCGCGTTCCGGCGGACGGCGTCCGAGATCACGGTGACCGACAGCCAACGACGTATATACGTGCTCGGCCATCGGGGCATGCTGGGGCACGTCGTCGCGCGTTACGCGGCCGAGTCAGGGTATGAGGTGCTGACCTCGGACGAACGGTACGGGGGCGCGCCCCGTGATGCGCTCGTCGAACGGGTGCGCGACTCGAACGCCGGCGTCGTCATCAACTGCCTCGGGATGACCAAACAGCGGAGCGATGACCGCGCGGCGCTCTACTTGGCCAACGCGACGTTCCCGGTCCATCTCGCCACCCGACTGCGGCCCACGCAATACATCGTCCACGCCAGCACCGACTGCGTGTTCGCCGGCGTCCGCGGCGGGTACCGGGTCGATGACGTTCGCGACGCGTCGGACGCCTACGGCTTCTCAAAGGTTCTCGGGGAGTCCATCAGCCGGTGGCCCAACTCGACGGTCCTGCGCGTGTCGGTGATCGGACCCGACCACGGTGATGGCCGTGGACTGCTCGCGTGGTTCCTCCGTCAGCCATCGGATCGCCCGGTTCAGGGCTACACGAATCATCGCTGGAACGGCCTGACGTCGCTGGAGTGGGCGACCGTCGCGCTCGAATGCGCGGCGGCGCGGGCGCGCGGCGAGTCCGTGCCGTCGCTGATGCAGCCCGGGATGGCCATCGTGACCAAATACGAGCTCCTGTGCGCGTTTCGCGATCTCTACGCGCCCGACCAATCAGTGGCGCCGGTCGCGAGCGAGACGCCAGTGGACCGCACGCTCGTCCCAACCGATCTCCGACCATCAATTCGCCACCAGCTCGAGCGGCTCGGTGCGTGGTACCCACTCAGCGAGCGGTCCGGGGCATGACCGACCTGCCCGGCGGCCTGAGAGGGGTACGGGCCGGGCGCCGGCGCATTGTCATCCTCACTGAGGACTCGAAACCGGCGCTCGGTGGCATCGCCGAATATTTGCACCAGTTGGCGCTCGCGGCGTCCGTCACCCACGACGTGCTCATCGTGACCAGCGTGCGCGGAGCGGAGGCTCTCAATCCAGGGCTGCCCTTCCGCTATCGCGAGGTCCGGTGGTTCCGGCAACAAGAGACCCATTTCGGCGACGGGTTTATGCCGGCCCGCCGGTTGAATACGCTTGCGTGGCACCTGAGTAGCCGTCGCCGCGTGCGCGCACTGCTGGCCCGTATCCACGCCGAACAGCCGAACTCCATTTACGTGCTCGGTCGAGTCAGCCGGGTGACCTATCGCTGGTGCGTCGCCGTGAGCGACTTGGGACTCGAGTATAGCGCGATCGGCTACGGCCTCGAACTTGTCGAGGCGCTCCCGTCCCCGTGGTCTCGGCGACGCAAGGACATGGTGGATGGTGCGACTCACTGGTTCGCCATCAGTCGCGATACGTCGGCCAAATTGAGCCGCTTCGGCGTATCCGATCCGCGGCAGAGCCTCCTGCTTCCGGGCGCGGCGTGCCCAGACGGACCCCCCCCAACCGACGCGTCTCGGCGAGCGCTCCGCGAGCGTCTCGGGCTGGGCGAGCGTCCGTTCCTGCTGTCTCTCTGTCATCTGCGCCACCGCAAGGGGATCGATCTCGCCATCGAAGCGTTCGCCCAGCTGTCGTCCGAGTTTCCGACGCTTTGCTACGTAGCGGCCGGCGACGGTCCGGAGCACGATGCGCTCACCGCGCTCGCTCACGCCCGTGGCGTCAGTGAGCGCGTGGTCTTTCCCGGTGCCGTCGACGAGGCGACGAAGGCCGTCCTGTTCACGGAGTGCGAGTACTTTGTGCTGCCGACGCGCGACGAGCCCAACGATGTCGAGGGATTCGGTATCGTCTATCTGGAAGCGGGCTGGTATGGCAAGGCCGTCATCGGCGGCGCGAATGGGGGCGTTCCGGAAGCGGTCGCCGATGGAGTCACTGGGCTGCTCGTTGCTACTCGTGACGCGGCCGCGCTCACGGACGCCATGCGACGACTGTCGCGCGACCCCGCCGTGGCGGCCGAGTTGGGACGTCGCGGGCACGACCGCACGACCAGAGACTTTGCGTGGGCCGATCGCGGTCGCGCGTTCGCTGCATCCCTTGACGCGATCGCCGAGCAACGGCGTGGGGAGACCCCGCGGGGCATGCCGTCGGTGTCGGCCGCCGGCCGAGTTCGGCGACACATTGGGAGCGCTAGCAATCGGGCGATCTCCGCGAGTGAGGTACTGGTTGGCGTGGTCCGTAGCGGCCACTTGGGCGCCTACCTCCGATCCGGGGCGACGGTCACCGGCCGAGACGCATGCGCCCGGGTGGTCATGGCGTGGATCGGACAGGCGATCGAAGCGGGCGGCGGGGAGGGCGCATCGGCGCGGTACCACGTGACGCACGGGTGGGCGGGCGCGTATCCCGAGATCACCGGGTATCTCATCTCGACCCTGCTCCACTACGCGACCGCATGGAACGATTCGAGATTGGCTGAGGCGGCGGTTCGCGCGGGGCAGTGGCTGGCTCGGACTCGGCTGCCCAACGGGGCGATCTGTCGAAAGCAGTGGTATCCGGGCAATTCCGTACCGAGTGTGTTCAACACCGCTCAGGTGATCGAAGGCTGGTGCGCATTGGCGAGACGGCCATCTGCCGACGCCAGCGGAGCCGCACAGTGGATCGCCTTTGCGCGCACATCGGGAGATTGGCTGCTGCAGGAACAGGATCCCACCGGGATCTGGATCCGGAACGCGTTCAATGGCATTCCGCACACCTACTACGCGCGGGTCGCGGCCCCGCTCGCGCGATTGGCCGAGGTCACGGGCGATGATCGGTACGCGGCTGCTGGGCGCCGCGCGCTGGATTGGATCCTGTCACAGCAGACGGCGTCGGGGTGGTTTCGGTTGGCGGGGTTTGCGGCCACCGAGGCGCCGACGACCCATACCATCGGCTATGTCATCGAGGGTCTGCTGCAAGGCGGCAGGCTGCTGAGTGAGCCGCGATACATCGAGAGCGCGGAGCAGGCTGGCCGCGCGTTGTTGCATGTCTACAACCGGTCGGGCCATCTGCCAGGTCGCTTCTCCGAAGACTGGGGGCCGCGGGCGCGCTGGCGGTGTCTCACCGGTGAGGCGCAGGTCGCGATTTCCTGGTGCCTCCTTGGTCGGTTGACGGGCGATACGCACTATCAGCGGAGCGCCGAGGCGATGGCCGCATCGTTGCAGCGGCGCGTACGAATCGTTCCGGCGTGGCCGGAAATCTCGGGTGCAATCGCCGGGTCATCGCCACCGTGGGGCGAGTACGATCCGTTCGGCTACCCCACCCATGCCGCCAAATTCACTCTGGATTTGTTTGCCCTGCTGGCCGCATGAGTCTTCCAGAGAAGGAGACGGGATCGACCCCCGTTCGCCTTCGCGTGCTGCTGCTCGCCTTCGAGTTCGCGCCGTTGAGCGTGGGCGGTGTGCACCGGGTCCTCTCGCTCGCGCGGGAGCTGCCCAAGTGCGGCGTGGATCTCGACATCGTCACCGTTCGCGAGGATGCATACGCCGCGTGGTCCTCCGCACCGCTCGACCATACCTTGCTCGCCGACGTACCGGCCTCCGTGCGGATCCACCGCATCCCGAGTGGGTTTCCGTCCTGGTATTGGGCGCTCACGCGAGGGCGCGCCGGCTTCCGTATTGCCCAATACGGGTACTGGGGCGATCCCGTCTCGCTCTTCTGGCGACGCCCGCTCATTGCGCTGCTCGACCGGCTCGTACCTGAGCATCGACCCGATGTGCTGTTGACGACCGCTCCGCCGTTTGGCGTGGCGGTGCTGGGTCGAATGGTCGCGCGACGCTATCGGCTACCCTGGGTTGCCGACATGCGGGACGCATGGACGCGGTGGTGCGTGGCGCCGTTCCCGACGGTCGGTCACTATCTGTACTCCCGAATGCGCGAACGAGCGGTGCTGGAGCGCGCCAACATCGCGGTGGCGACGTCCCATGTCACTCGTGAGCAGTGGCTGGCCGACATGCCATCGCTGTCGCCCGATCGACTGACGACGATCTACAACGGGTTCGACGCGGCGTCTCTGCGAGCGTCCGCGCCGCCGAGCGCCGTGGTCGCTGCGCCATCGCCGCCGTCCGCCGTCCGCCACGTCGTGTACTCGGGCAGCTTCTACTACACCCCTGAATCGCGGGCGGCCACATTTCGTCCCGTCTGGCGGCGCGCGCCACAGCAGTGGTTGCAGTACCGACTGCGACGTGAGGACTGGCTGTATCGATCGCCGTATTTTTTCCTGCGTGGGGTTCAACGCCTGCGGGCGCTCCACCCGGAGTTGGCTCGCCGCCTGCGCGTCACGTTTTTGGGTTTTGTACCAAAGTGGTTGCCTCCGATGCTCGCGGAGACCGAGACGGCCGACATCGTGGAGACACCAGGCCCGGTACCGCGCGCCGACGCGCTGCGCGTCGAGCGCGAGGCCGACGCGCTGCTGCTCACGTCGGCGAAGGTGCTGGGAGGGCGCGACTACAGCATTGCGGGCAAGGTCTACGAGTACTTCGCGGCCGGTGTCCCGATCCTTGGCCTCCTGACCGACGGCGCGATGCGTGATCTTGTATCCGAGTCCGGGCTTGGCCTCATGGCGGACCCGGACGACCCCGACGCCGTCGCCGACATGTTGGCCCGCGTCATTACCGCCGCCGATCCGCGGCAACTCGTCGTGCCCAACGCGCCCTACATCGCGCAGTTCGACCACCGACTCATGGCGGCGCGGATGTCCGCCTGTCTCCGGCGAGCGGCCGCGGAGGGATATCGCGGATGACAACCCGGGTGTGTCTGCTTTCGCCAGCACCGGTATGGGTCAATCCACGACTCGTGAAAGAAGCGGATACGTTGCACGCGGCCGGGTATGACGTGGTGGTGGGGTACCGCGCGGATGGCGATGTCGAGCGCGACGATGCGATCTTGGCCACGAAGCCGTGGCGGTGGCATCGGATCGACGTGGCCCGAGCTCGGCGGCCGGTCGCGTGGATACTGGCGGCATGGCGCCAACGGGGCGCCGAATGGCTGGTCCGCGCAGGAGTGCCTACCAGTGCCGTGGCCCGGGCAGCGTATTGCCGGAGCGACGGCGACCTCGCCGATTGGGCGATGGCACAAGACGCGGACCTGTACATCGCGCATACGCAACCCGTGCTCGCGGTGGCCGCCGACGCGGCCCGGAGCCGGCGCGTGCCGTTCGCCTTCGACTGCGAGGATCTGCTCGCCGAGGAGGCGGCGGACGGCGGTCGCGCGGCGTGGCGACGGGGGATGATCCGCCGCCTCGAGCGGCAATACCTTCCCCAGGCCGCATACGTGTCCGCGACGTCCGCGCCCATGGCGGCCTACCTCGTCGAACGCTACGCGCTGCGCACCGTGCCGGTGTGGCACAACTGCATCCCCGCGGTGAACGCGGCCGCCCTTCATGATCCGGGCGAGCGGCCGGCCGCCGCCGGCCCCGTGGAGCTGGCATGGATCTCGGCCACCATCGGTCCGGGGCGCGGACTCGAGGACATCTTCGCGGCGCTCCCGCAGGTGGGGTCGCGAGTCGTGCTGCATCTCTATGGTGCGGTCACGTCCGGCCACGCCGAGTGGCTCGAGGTCCACCTGGCACCGCTCCGCGCGCGATCGCTCGTGGTGGTGCATCCCGTGCAGCCCCCCGACCGGGTGCTCGTCGCGCTCGCGCAGCACCGCATTGGACTGTCGCTCGATCCCGACGACTGCCTGAATCGTGGCCTGACCGTCAGCAACAAGTTTTTCCTCTACCTGCAAGCAGGGCTCGCGTGTGTGGCGACCGATACGGCGGGCCACCGCTCAGTTTTTCCGCCGGATGCCGGGTACGGCGGCTTGTACCGGCCGGGCGATGTCGCGGCGCTCGTCTCGCTCTTGGACCGGCTCACGGCGGCGTCTACTCTGTCGGCGGCCCAGGAGGCGGCATGGGTCGCCGGGCGCACACGATTCGTGTGGGAGCGCGAGCAGCCAGTGTTCCTCGACGCCGTCGCGCGCGCACTCCCGGCACCGTCGCCCTCCCCCGCATCGGCACCAATCACCGTCCGCGGGCGCGGGGATCGCTGATGGCCGAGCGCCGATGCATTATCGTGGCACCCTTCTTTCCCCCCTCCGGCATGCCACCCGCGCACCGGGCGCGGCTCTTTGCGCGGCATCTTCCGACGTTTGGGTGGACGCCGATCGTCGTGACCGTGGATCCGCGCGACCGTGAGGAGCCGGCCGAGCCCGAGCTCAACGCCACAGTGTCGCCGAGCGTTCGCGTGGAAACTGTGCGGGCCTGGCCAGCCCGTATCACGCGCCGCGTCGGAGTCGGAGACCTCGCGCTTCGGGCGCTTGCGCCATTGACCGCGCGGACGCTTCGCGTGGCCCGGGAACGTCCCAACTCCGTGGTGCTGCTCGTCGTGCCGCCGTGGTACACGCTCTGGATTGCGCCGCTCCTGCGATGGCGGGCTGGCGCGCATGTCATCGTTGACTACATCGATCCGTGGCGCATCGCGGCAACCGGCACCTTGAAGAGCCGCGTCGCGGCCTGGGTAGCCGAGCGAACGGAGGGATGGAGCTTACGCGGCATCGCTGGGCTGTTCGCGGTGGCCGACCCCATCCTCACCGACCTGCGCGCCCGGTTTCCATCGCTGCGCGGCGTCCCCGGGGGGACAGCGCCCTACGGGTTCGACGAGTCCGATGTGGCACTCATAGCGGCTGCCGCTGCGCCCGAGCCAGCGTGGCGGCAGGAGGGATTCGGCGCGTCCCCTGACTGCGACGGTTGCTGTCGAATCGTCTACATCGGGGCGCTGTCGGACGCGCAGCTTCCAGTGTTGGCGGCGTTGCTCGATGCGGTCGTCGCGCTCCGCGAACGGGATCCAGCGGCCGGCGCCCGCGTTCGGCTCGAACTCTATGGCACGACGTACGCAGCACCGGAGCGCGCCGTGGCGCGTGCATCAGCGCTCGTCGCGGCTCGGNNGGTCTACGAGCATCCGGCCCGCGTCCCGTACGCGCGTGCCCTATCGCTGGCGGCTGGTGCCGACGCCAATCTCGTGCTGGGCGATACGACCAAATACTACGCCGCGTCGAAGCTCATGTCGGTGCTCGCCGCCCGCCGGCCGCTCGTCGCCGTTCTGCATGCGGACACCGAGCCGGCCGCTGTATTGCGCAGGCTCGGCAGTGGCGGATTAGTTTGTTACGGTACCGCGGACGCTCCGTCACCTGGGACGGTGGTACGTGGCATCACGTCCGTTCTCAACGAACTCATCCAGGGTAGGCTTCCCGTGATCACCGTGGATTTCGATACCGATACGGCGCTCCAGCCGCGGACCGCGGAAGGCATGACTGCGTCGCTCGCGGCCGTGTTCGATCGCGTGGTGGGTCGCGAGTCGTCAGACCGCGCGCATGACGCGAGGCGCGCGCCGTGACGGGCGATCCATACGGTGAGCTGCGAGGTGGCCGAGTACTCGTGACGGGCGGCCTTGGATTCATCGGGGCCAACGTGTGTGGTTTTCTCGTCCGCACATTGGGGTGCCGAGTGACGGCGTTCGACGACCTGTCGAACTCGTCACGGGATGCCCTCGCCCACTTGCCGGAAGTCGATGTGATCGTTGGCGACGTGCGTGATATGACGGTCGTCGAGCCACTCCTTGCGACGCATCCCTGGATCATCCACCTGGCGTGCCGGACGATCCTCACCAGTGCGGCCGATCCGGAGAGCGACCTGTCAGTCAACGGCGAGAGCACCCTTCGGATGCTCGAATTGCTGCGTCGAAACCGGCCGCCGGGCCTGCGCCGATTCGTATATGCGTCATCCACCTCCGTATACGGCAACTGCCGCCACCTGCCGACCGACGAGCTCGATCCGCCGAACATCCTGAACCATTATGCGGCCACCAAGCTGCTCGGCGAGCACTACACGATGCTGTACTACATGGCGTACGGCGTCCCGACGGCCTGCGTTCGGTACTCTAACGTCTATGGTCCGGGCCAGACCACGCGCAACCCTTATTGCGGCGTGATTGGCAAGTTCTTCGATGCCGCGGGTGAGGGCGCTGTCCTGACTGTGCACGGCGACGGCGAGCAAACGCGGGACTACACCTACGTCGATGACGCGGTCGAGGGGACGGCGCTCGTGCTGGCCGCGCCGCAGGCGGTGGGCGATGTGTTCAATATCGGCACCGGCGTCGAGACATCGGTCAACGTGCTCGCGCAGGAGATCGTGGCGCTCAGTGGCGGCGTGTCGCGCATCGAGTATCTGGACCGCCGCGACATCGACAACATCCGCCGACGGGCGCTGAGCCCCGAGAAAATTCGGGTTCGACTCGGTTGGCAACCCCGCGTCCGGTTGCGCGAGGGATTACGGGCAACGGCCGCCGCCCAGCGCGCGGCATCAGCACACGCTCCTGCCGCGGCGCCACAGGCGCAGGGCCCGCTGGCCTCGGGTTCTGGTGCGGGGATCGGTCGTGGCGGCACGGCGCCCTGAGCCGGCACGGGCGCGCCCCAGCGAGGCAATCGTTGCGGCTGAGGCGCTGCGGTCCCCAGAGTGGCGAGCCCCGGTCCGAGTTGGAGTCCCGGCGGTGCGTGAGCAATGACAAGTCCCGTAGACGGCGCGGCGGTGTCCCGGGCGCCAATGAGTAGCCGAGTACGCGAGACGCCGAGCTTCGAGACGGGTGGGCCGTCGGGGCCGCCGCTCCGGATCGGTGTGCTCGCGTCCCATCCCATCCAGTACCACGCGCCCCTCCATCGCGCGCTGTCCAGGGTGCCGGGCGTCCAGCTCACCGTGTACTTCGCGCATCGGCCGACGGCGGTCGAACAGGGAATTGGGTACGGCGTCCCGTTCGCCTGGGACGAAGACCTCACCGATGGCTACCGGCACGTCTGGCTGCGCAATGAGGCGGACGTGCGGCGCTCCTCGACGGGCGCGCCATTCAGGGATCGGCGGGGTGATTACGACACGCCGGAGATCGCCGCGATCATCGCGCAGGAGCGGTTCGACGTCTTCTTGCTGCATGGGTGGCGCACGCGATCGGATTGGCAAGCGATGAGCGGCTGCGAGGCGGCCGGCGTGCCCATGCTGGTGCGGGGTGACTCGCAGCTACGCGACGACCCGCTGGCGAAGCGCCTCATCAAGCGACTCATCTATCCGCGGCTGCTCCGGCGATTCGAAGCATGCCTGAGCGTCGGGCAACGGAGCGCGGACTATTTCGAATACTACGGGGCCCGCCGTATCGTGACCTCGCCTCACTTCGTAGACAACGCCCTGTTTGCGGCGCGGGTGGATGCGGCCCGGGTGCGGCGCGATGCCGCGCGGGCGCGGTGGGGGATCAGTCGAGAATCGATGGCCGTCCTATTCGCGGGGAAGCTCATCGCCCGCAAGCGGCCGATGGACATCGTCCAGGCGGTACGCCGCATGGTCGGGGTACACGCGATCATTGTGGGCGACGGCGAGTTGCGGGCCCAGTGCAAACGCGTCGCAGCCAAACTTGGTGTGCGGGCGACCTTCCCCGGGTTTCTCAACCAGACCGCGATCGCCGATGCGTATGCATCGGCCGACGTACTCGTCCTTCCCTCGGGACGTCGAGAGACCTGGGGGCTGGTGGTGAACGAGGCAATGGCGAGCGGACTACCAGCGGTGGTATCGGATGCCGTGGGGTGTGGTCCGGACCTCATTCGTGAAGGCGTCACGGGCTACACGTATCCCGAGGGGGACATCGGCGAGCTGAGGCGGCGGCTGCTGCATCTGGCGTCCGATCCCGCGGCCCGGGCCCGCATGGGTGCGGCCGCCGCGGTTCACGTGGCCGCGTACTCGGCGGACGCGGCGACCGCGGGGGTGTTGACGGCTGGCCGAGCCGCGGCAGGGAGGGCGCCATGGCCGCGGTGAGATCCAGCGTCCTGCCGCCGTCGGCCAATACGATACAGGTCCCGCGCGCCGTGAGCACGTCAATTCAACCCGGGCAGTGGTACTTCGTCGCTGAATCGCGGTGGCTGATCATCATCGCGCTGGCGGTCCTCGTCACGTGCGCCACCTTCGGGCTCTACGAACACGATTCGCTCTGGATCGGCGTCGGTGTCGCGCTCGCGGTCGTCATTGGGCTCCATACCGCATTCGCGGTGTCCGTCGTCCCGTGGATTCCCGGGCTGATCCTGTTGGTGGCGCTGCTCCAGTGGGTGTTGGGACCGTGGGCGGCGTACCATGTGCCGCCATTCCTGCCGACGTTTGGGATGGCGATTTCGGCACCGGACTACTTCAGCTACGCCGTTCCGGCGACGCTGCTTCTGGCCATCGGCCTCTACCTCCCGTTGTGGGGCATCGGCCGCCGCTCCGTGCGACGGATCGCTCCCAAGGTGCCGATCGATTTCGCGCACACCTGCGACATCATGATCGTGGTCGGGATGATCGCCAGCGTCATCCAAGTCACGCCGCTGCCGTGGACCATGCAATACACGATGCTGCTCGTGGGGTATCTCAGCTTCGTGGGCGCGTTCGGCATGGCCCTGGCGCGCGCACCTGGGTGGCAGTGGCGCGTGGCGGCGGTGTTGGGATTACGGGCTGTCCTCACGTCCAGCGACGGCATGTTCCACGATCTGCTGCTGTGGGCCGCGTACACCGGCACCCTGCTTGGCTTCATCTATCGTTGGCGGGTGCGCACGTTGGTGGTGCTGGCCGCGAGCGCGCTGCTGCTCATGGGCATGCTCAACGAGCTGAAGCTCGCCTATCGCACGGAGATCGCGGAAAACCCTGACATGGGCTTGACCGATCGCGCCACCATCCTCGGCGACGCGCTGGCGGATCAGCTCCACCAGCCCACGGCCGCATTTCACGACAAAGGGCTGTCCCAGACCCTCGCCCGCGTGAATCAAGGGTGGATCATCGCCCGGACCCTGTATTGGGTACCAGTTCGCGAGCCGTTCGCGCATGGCGAAACGCTGGTGAGCGCGGTGCGCGCCGCTATTCTGCCGCGGATCCTCGACCCCGGAAAATATGTTGCGGGCGGTTTTTGGTATTTCGAGCGGTTCACCGGGTTGTCGATGCGGCAGGTGAGCATGAATCTCAGCTTGGCGGGCGAGATGTACGCCAATTTCGGGCGCGCGGGCGGGCTCATTGGCGTCTTCTGCTTCGCCGTACTCCTGGGCCTCGTGTACCGCGCGTTTGCACGGTGGGCGGTTGAGAATCCGCTGTGGTGGGCGTGGGCACCCTACGTGATGTTGTACACGATGCAGGCCGAGAATGGGATCGGCGAGGCCGTCAACCACGTCGTCAAGTCGTTTATCGTCATGATCGCGTTCATGTTTGTCGTGCCGGCGTGGAACACGCTTCGAGTATGGCAGCTCCGACATCCGTTTCGGAAACTGGCGACCACGTGAGAGTGCGGCACGTCGTGCCGCGCCAGCACGATGCTCGCGCCCCACGGGCGTGGTGCGCGGGATGGCCGACGCGATGCACGGGCTTGCGTGCGCGCACGGCCGAGGGTTGCACCGCAACATTGCTCGCCCCCGCGTCCGTATCGTCGTGATCGTCGTGCACGTGATGCCGAGCCTCGCGCGGACGTATGGCGGTCCGGTCGCGGCGCTGGCGGGGTATATCGCGGCGGGTCGAGTCGCGGGGGTCAACTCGGTCGTTGTAGGACCGCGACCCGATGCGGACGACACGGCGTGGCTTCGGGAGACCGTGCCGGGCACGACACTCATCCTGACGGGCCGTGCGGGGGCGGGCCCGTGGGTCGCGGCTCCTGCGTTGTTGCGCGGATTGACCCGACAGCTTGCTGACGCCGAGATCGTCCATGTGCATGGGCTGCTCAACCCGGTCAGTTCCGGCGCGGCGCGCGTCGCCCTGCGTCACCGCGTGCCCGTCGTCATCGGCCCCTTTGGCACGATGTCGCGGTATACATTTGCCCACCGCCGGACCGCGGCCAAGCGACTCTACTTTCGGCTGATCGATGCGCCCAACCTGCGCCGCGCGGCCGCCATCCATTTTACGACCGACGCTGAGCGCGACGAAGCGCGGTGGCACGGGATCGAGTTCGAGGCGCGGGCCCATGTCGTACCGCCGCCGTATCGCGCGACGGCCGTTCCCACCGGCACTCGCTCGCGTGACGCCGCGGCCGCCAGCGTGCTCTTTCTCGGCCGGCTCCACCCCGTCAAAGGTGTGGACCTCTTGCTCGATGCATGGCCGGCGATACGGGCGGGTCACCCGACGGCCCGCCTGATCATCGCCGGCGTCGGGGCGCTCCGGTACGAGGCGGAATTGCGGGCACGAGCGGCCGGACTGGGCCTGCACGCGGGCTCGGTGACATTTGCGGGGTTCGTGCGCGGGGCGGGCAAGGCGTCATGTCTCGCCAGCGCCGGCGTCTGTGTGCTCCCGTCCCGGCACGAGAACTTCGGCATCTCCGTGCTGGACGCGGTCGCGGCGGGCGTGCCGATCGTCGTGACACCCGGCGTGCAGCTCGCCCCCTGGATCGAGGCGCACGCCATGGGCCTGGTCGCCGACCGGAGCGCGTCCGCGGTCGCGGATGCCGTCGGTCGCGCACTGAACGATGCGGACCTTCGGAGCCGAGTGGAGCGCTGCGGCGCGGCGGCGGTCGAAGCCGACTTCGCGCCGCAAGCCGTCGCTCCCGCGCTCCGGGCGATGTACGACGCAGCGGCCGCCACTCGTCGCGCCGGCTTCGGGCGTTCGCCAGAGTGACCACGCATCGACCTGTTCACATCCTCGGCATCAACGCGTATCACGGCGACGTGTCGGCCGCGCTCGTCCGCGATGGGATCCTCATTGCGGCGGTCGAAGAGGAACGGTTCCGGCGGATCAAGCATTGCGCGGGGTTCCCCACGCTCGCCATCCAGTCCGTGCTCGCTCAGGCCGGGATCCGCGGCGCGGACGTGGACCACGTGGCCGTGAGCCGCGACCCCCGGGCGCACCTGCTGCGCAAGGCGGCGTATCTGCTCACTCGTCGGCCGAGCATGGCGCTCGTGCGCGACCGGCTACGGAATCGTGGACGCATCGGCGACGTGCGCGGTCCACTGGCCGCCGCCCTGACAGTCGGCGACCGCGCGCTGCCTCCGATCCACCAGGTCGAGCACCACGCCGCGCACCTGGCGAGCACGTTCTTCGTCTCCCCGTTCCGCGACGCCGCGTGTTGCGCCATCGATGGGTTCGGCGACTTCGTCAGCACCTCGTTCGCGCTCGGGTCGGATGCCCGTATCGACATCCTCGATCACGTCTTCTTCCCGCACTCGCTGGGCATTCTCTACACCGCCGTGACCCAGCACCTCGGCTTTCCCGCGTTTGGCGATGAGTTCAAAGTCATGGGACTGGCGCCGTATGGCCAACCAACGATGGTGGCTGAGCTCCGCCAGCTCGTGCGATTGACGGGGGCCGGCAAATTCGAACTGGATCTCCGATACTTTCGGCACTGGTCCGACGGCGTGGCGATGGAGTGGGAGGACGGCTACCCGACGCTGGGACCCGTGTACTCGCCGGCGCTCGACGGACTGCTCGGGCCGGCGCGAGCGCCGAGCGAGCCATTGACCACGCGGCACGACGACATTGCCCGGTCACTGCAGGCGGTGTACGAAGAGTGCGCCATGCACGTGCTCCTCGGATTGTGGGAGCGCACGAAGAATCCGCGCCTGTGCCTCGCGGGCGGCTGTGCCATGAACAGCGTCGCGAATGGGAAGATTCGGGCCCAGACCCCATTCCAAGAGGTCTACATCCAGCCCGCGTCGGGGGACAACGGCACCGCACTCGGCGCGGCCTACGACGTCTGGCATCGCGCGCTCGGCGGCGGGCGCGGCTTCGAGATGACGCACGCGTATTGGGGACCTGGACACTCGGCCGCCGCCATCGCCGACGCCGTGGCGGCCCGCATACATGACACGGATGGCTTCGTCGTCGAGCGACTGGCGTCAGTGGACGACGCGGCCGCACTCGCGGCGCGGCTCATCGCCGACGGTCTCATCGTCGGATGGTATCAGGGCCGCATGGAGTGGGGGGCTCGCGCGCTCGGCGATCGCAGCATCGTCGCCGACCCGCGGCGCGTCGATATCCGCAACGTCATCAACGCCAAAATCAAATTCCGAGAGAAGTTTCGGCCCTTCGCCCCGTCGGTCGCGGTCGAGGCGCTCGACCAGTATTTCGTCGGCGCCGTGCCGGATCCGTTCATGATCCAGGTCTATCCGGTGCGGGAGGAGATGCGTGCTGTGGTGCCGGCCGTCACCCACGTCGATGGCTCGGGACGCCTGCAGACGGTCAGCGCGGCGTCCAATCCCGCATACTACCGGCTCATCAAAGAATTCGAAGCGCTGACCGGCGTTCCAATCGTGCTCAACACGAGCTTCAACGAGAATGAGCCGATCGTCGATACGCCGGCGCAGGCGCTCGACTGCTTCCTGCGGACGGCGATGGACGCGATCGTCCTCGGGTCCGTCGTCATACGGCGCGTCTCCGCGACCTCGGTGACATGATCCTCAAGCTCGGTCGCGCCGGCGTTGCCGCCGTGAGTTTCGGCGGCCGAGGCGGCGGCCTGGCCTACGTGGCGCGTCTGCTGCGTGCCGTCTGCGCGACCTGGCAGAGTACGGAGGTCTGGACCGCCGCCCTCGATCCGGCGCACTACGGTGTCGTGTCCCGAGCCGAGCAACTACGATTCGCGGCGCGTGTGGCAGGCGCTCAGCTCACGGGCCGAATCGACTGGCTGGCATTCAACCATCTCGGGATCGCTCGGGTGCAGCGACTCGTTCCCCGCGGCGTGCGGCGTCCGTACCTCGTATTCGTGCACGACGTCGAGGCCTGGGACCCCGCGCTGCCGCCGGACCGCGTGGAGGCACTGCGGGCCGCGACCGTGCGGGTCGCCAACTCGCGGTACACGGCCCAGCGGGTGGCGCAGGCACATCCCACGATCGGGCCGGTCGTCGCATGTCCACTCGGACTCCTCGAGCACGACCCCGCGACCACAGGCCCGAGTGCCGGTCCCGCTGGCCTGCCCGGGCAGGTGCGCGGCGGCGTCACGCTCAGCGACGGACTGACTGAAATCGGGGCTGCCAGCGTGCTCATCCTGGGCCGGATGCACAATGAAGAACGGTACAAAGGACACGACGAGCTCCTCGAAAGTTGGCCTGCCGTTGTGGCGCGGGTCCCGACGGCGCAGCTCATCATCGCCGGCCTGGGCAACGACGTCCCTCGTCTTCAGGAGAAAGCCCGTGCCCTCGGGGTTGGCCATCTCGTCTTATTTTGTGGATTCCTGCCGCCATCGACCCTGACGGTACTCATGGGTCGGGTCGCGGCTTTCGCCATGCCGAGCGCCCGGGAGGGGTTTGGTCTTGTGTATTTGGAGGCAATGCGGGCGGCTCTACCATGCATCGGCTCGACCAGCGACGCCGCAGGGGACATCATCGTGCAAGGCGAGACCGGGTATCTCGTGGACCGGGCCGACCGGGCCGCATTGTCGGCGGCCATCATCAGCTTGCTGACCGACGACGTGCGACGCGCCGCGATGGGCGCGGCGGCCCGGCGACGGTTCGAGGCTCACTTCACGGCCGATCAGTTTGCCGCCCGTTTGCGCGATATCTTGAACGACAGTCCAATGACTACACACTCATGACGCCCGTGCCGCGCGCGATCGTTACTGGAGCCGGTGGGTTTATCGGTCATCACCTCGTCGCCGCCCTCAAGGCAGACGGGTATTGGGTGCGTGGACTGGACCTCAAATACCCGGAGTTTGGGACGACCGCGGCCGACGAGTTCGAGCTACTCGACCTCCGGCGGTGGGAGCAGTGCGAGACCGCATTGCGTGATGCGCGCGGCGCCGAGGTCTACAATCTCGCGGCGAACATGGGCGGCATCGGCTACATCGAGCACCACAAAGCGGTGATCATGCACGACAATGTGCTGATCAACACGCACGTGCTCGAAGCGGCGCGACTGCAGGGCGTGGCGCGGTATCTCTACACGTCGTCGGCGTGTGTGTATCCGCTCTACCGCCAGCAATCCCCCGATGTCACGCCACTCCGCGAGGAAGACGCGTACCCCGCAGATCCCGAGGACGGGTACGGGTGGGAGAAGCTGTTCAGCGAGCGCCAGTGCCGTCACTACTGGGAAGATCACGGTCTCGACACCCGGGTCGTCCGCTTTCACAACATCTTCGGCCCGCTCGGGACCTATGACGGCGGGCGCGAGAAGTCACCGGCGGCCATCTGCCGAAAGGTCGCGCTGGCCGACGCCGGTGGCACGGTGGAAGTGTGGGGTGACGGGTCGCAGACTCGGTCCTACTGCTACGTGGATGATGCGGTCGAGGGGATGCGGCGGTTGATCCGGTCCGACCATCGCGATCCGATCAACGTCGGGCAAGAGCGGCTCATCTCGATCAACGAGCTGGTGGATCTCGTGGCCTCCATCGCCGGGAAGCGTGTCGAACGGACGCATGTCAGCGGCGCGCAGGGCGTTCGCGGGCGGACGAGCGACAATACGCGGGTGCGCCAGGTCTTGGGATGGGAGCCGTCCGTGTCGCTCGAACAGGGGCTCCGCCAGACCTACGACTGGATCGCCGCCCAACTCGCGGCCCGCGTCGCAGCGGCGCCCGCTCCATCGCGCGCACCGGCCGGTGCTCCGCTTCGTTAACCAGCACTACGCGCCGGACGTAGCCTCGACGGGGCAACATCTTACCGACCTCGCGGAGTATCTGGCCGCGGCCGGTGTCCCGGTCGAGGTGGTCACGGGCCGCACCCACTATGCGGGCGGTGTGCTCGATGCCCCGGCCCGCGAGACACGCGCGGGCGTCCGCGTGCGGCGCTACCGGACGGCGGCCCTTGGCCGGCGCACTCGACTCGGTCGGATCGTGGACTACGCCACGTTCTATGGCCAGGTGGCTTGGACCTCGTGGACCGGCGACGCCGCGACCGGCACCGTCTTTCTGACCACCCCCCCATTGCTCGGCGTCATCGGCTGGATCGGAAAAGCCGCGCGCGGACGGCGGTACGGGATCTGGTCGATGGATCTGCACCCGGACGCCGAGATCGCTGCCGGAATGCTCCGGCCTACCGGCGTACCGAGTCGCGCGCTGCACTGGCTCAACGATCGGGGATACCGGCACGCCGATTTTGTCGTCGACCTCGGCCCTTACATGCACGAACGCATCCTGGCCAAAGGCGTCGAGCCATCGCGCGCGCACACCGTCTCGGTATGGGGCGCCGCGCCTACGGTGGCGACCACGGCCGTGCCAGGCCCGGCGTTGCGGGCGCGTCTAGGGCTCGACGCCGCGACCGTTGTGATGTACGCCGGGAACGCGGGCCTGGTCCACGAGTTCGGGCCGATTCTCGACGCGATGCGACTCCTGCGCGACGATGCCGGCATCCACTTCCTGTTCACGGGAGGCGGACCCCGGCGCGGCGAGATCGAGGCGTACGTCCGCGCGCACGAGTTGAAGAACTTCACCTACCTGGACTACGTCGCGCGTGACGATCTCGCCGATACGCTGGCGGCGGCCGATGTGCACCTCATCTCATTGCGGGCGCCCTTCGCGGGGATCTCGGTGCCTGGCAAGTTGTACGGGATCATGGGCGCGGCGCGTCCTGCGTTGTTCGTCGGGCCGGCGGCGTGCGAGACCGCGGACACGATCCGTGGCGCGGACTGTGGGGTGATCGTCGATCCCGCGGATGGCGCGGCCGCGGATCGCGTCGTGGCGGCGATTCGCGCATGGCGTGCGGATCCCGACGCGGCGCGCGCGGCTGGTGCGCGGGGGCTTGCTGCGTATACCACACGATACCAGCGTGGCCCGAATTGCGCCGCGTTCGCACGGGTACTCGAGGCGGCGTGGCCGAGTCTCTTTACGCGGACCGCGGCGCCTTCGGACGCCGTCGTGCCGGCATCGATGCATCGGGCCGCGCTCTCGGGCGCGTCCCGTGATTACCCGCTCGCGGCCGCAGGGGTGCCGCCCTCATGAAGATCCTCCACGTAGTTGGTGCGCGTCCGAACTTCCCGAAGCTGGCTCCCGTCTACCGGGCGGCCAAGGCGGCTGGGCTCGACCAGGTCGTGATGCACACCGGACAGCACTACGACGACGCCATGTCGGACTCATTCTTCCGCGACCTCGGCATCCGACCGCCGGATGTCAACCTCGGTGTCGGCTCCGGCACGCATGGCCAACAGACCGCGCGGTTGATGGAGCGGATCGAGCCGGTGCTCGTCAAGCAGCAGCCGGACTGGGTGGTCGTCTACGGCGACGTCAACTCCACGGCGGCGGCCGCGCTCGTCGCGGTGAAGCTTGGCCAGCGCGTCGCGCACGTGGAGGCGGGTGTCCGGAGTAACGATCGATCGATGCCGGAGGAGATCAACCGGATCGTGGTCGATCGGCTCGCCGATCTGTTGCTGACACCGTCGCGGACCGCGGACGCGACATTGCGAGCCGAGGGCGAGCCGGAATCGGAGATCGCATTCGTGGGAAACGTGATGGTGGACGCGCTGCTGTACGCGGTGGAGCGGGCCCGCGTGACGGGGGCGCGGACGCGCGTCGGCGTGGACCATGGGCGGGCGGTCGTCGTGACACTCCATCGGCCCGCGAACGTGGACAATCTCCTCCGTCTCGAGGCCATCATGCAGGCGCTGCGTGCGATCGCGAAGGATCGACCAGTGCTGTTTCCGGTGCATCCGCGGACGCGCGCGCGGCTCGACGCGGCCAGGTTGGATGTCGGCGCGGTGAAACTGATGGAGCCGGTCGGCTACCTCGAGATGCTCGATCTCATGGACGCCGCGCATGCGGTCGTCACGGACTCCGGCGGGTTGCAGGTCGAGAGTGCGGCACTCGGCGTGCCGTGTCTGACGGTTCGCGATACGACGGAATGGCCGGAGACGGTTGCCTGCGGCGCGAATCAACTGATCTACGACCCGGCGGGCCTCCCGGCCGCAGTGGCCGCGGTCCAACGGCTCGCGCAGCCGGCGCGCCCAGAGGGGTGGGNNGCGCCAGCGCACCCGTGCGCCTCCTCCACGTCGTCGGCGCTCGGCCGAACATCCCCAAGCTCGCGCCCGTGTATCGAGCCGCGGCGCTCCGCGGCGCGGCGCAGACCGTGATCCATACCGGTCAGCATTACGACGACGTACTGTCCGCCGCATTCTTCCGCGATCTCGAGCTGCCGCTCCCGGACATCAACCTCGACGTGGGCTCGCATTCGCACGCCGTGCAAACGGCGCGGATCCTCGAGCGGCTCGAGCCGATCATCATGGCCGAGCAGCCGGATTGGGTGGTGCTCTACGGCGACGTCAATTCCACCCTTGCCGCATCGCTCGTCGCGGCGAAACTGGGGGTGCCGAGCGCGCACGTGGAGGCAGGGTTGCGGAGCGGGGACCGTGGCATGCCGGAAGAGATCAATCGGATCATCGCCGACCGGTTGGCGTCGCTGCTCCTTACGCCGTCGCGGGACGCGGACGAGACACTCCGCCAGGAGGGGGAGTCGGCGGAGAAAATCGTGTTTGTCGGCAACGTGATGATCGACAGCGTGTTGCACGCGTTGCCGCGGGCTCGGGTACTCGAGCCGCGATGGGTGCGGTCGGATCGGCCGGTCGTGGTGACGCTCCATCGGCCGTCCAACGTGGACGACCCGCATCGGTTAGCGGCGTTAGCCGAGGCGCTGGTGGCGGTGGCGGCGGACCATCAGGTCGTGTTCCCGGCGCATCCACGGACCCAGGAGCGGCTGCGTGCGGGCAAGATCCCACTGCCGGGCGTGACGGTGATCGGCCCATTGGGTTATCTGGAGATGCTGGCGCTGGTGGATGCCGCGCATGCGGTGATCACCGACTCGGGCGGGCTGCAGGAAGAGACCACGGTATTGGGCGTCCCGTGCTTCACCGTGCGGACGACGACGGAGCGGCCGGTGACGGTGCGTGAGGGGACTAACGTGATGGTCCGGTCGCCGTCGGAGATCCCGTCCGGTGTCCGCGCCGCGCGCCGGCGGTCCAACCCTGTGCGTCCAGAGGGATGGGACGGTCGAGCGGGGGAGCGGGTAGTCGACGCGCTCATCGAGCGTAGGGTGAGTCTTCCTGTGGCCGCCGGCTCCGGATGACGTTTCACCGAGTCGCGGCCGTCACGGTGCCTGCCGTGCTGCCTCAGCCCGTGCGTGCTCCGCGAACTCGTTCAAGCTCTGATCCGCCGCTGCCGCGCGGGCGATGAGCTTCGCGTGGAATTCGGGGTTTTCGGACTGTGGTCAGCTGTGTGGCTCACCCACCCCGCGCACTCCCCCACGCGACCGCGCCTACCGGCTCACCCGGTCCGCGTCGGTCGCGCGCTTCGCGTTGTATCGCGTGGTCGCTTTATGCGCCCAGATGATGCCGATGATCCACGTGAAGAAGAGGCCGACGCCGTAGGTGGGAACCACGACGATCAGACTGAGCACGAGCATCACCACGCCGCCGGACACCGTGGCGTAGAGTAAGCCGAACGGTCCAAAGAGAATTGCCAAGATCATCGCGACGCCAACATTTTTGCGGGCGTTGACGACGACGGGACGGGGCGGGTCAGTCATACCGACGAGCTCCCTACGGCCGCGTCAGCACGACCGGACTGCAAACGAGGCCGAACGACGTGTCGGTCATCTCGATGTTCACCCGCGACGGCGCGGTGGTCGCGCCCGAGCAGCAGACGGGTGGCCGTTTGGCGTGCGATCCAGTGCCATTCAATCACTTACTTCGAGTGGTCGCGCAGGGACTCGAACCCCGGACCTCTGGTATGTGAGACAACGCCGACCGTTTTGAGCCTGTTTTGCTCGGTTGCACTGAGTATGACTAACCGACAGTCCTGACGCCACTTGCCCCCTCCTAAGTCGCAACGTGTTCTAACGCGTTTGATTGCGTCTCGGCGGGAAGTGGGCGCAAAAGGGGTGCAGGGGCGCAGCCAAGGCGGTACTAGATCCGGTGCACGACGCACTCGTCGTCGTCGCTCGACACGACCTCGAACCCGAAGGGTTTGAGCGCCTCCGCCTGGCCGTGTGGGAGTCGGAGTGTGAGCGACCCGCGAGCGAGGAGCGCCGTCAGGCGACGGTGGCATTCCGCGCCCCTCGTCCCCGACCTCGCGAGGCGCTCGATATGGCCTCGCTCCTCCGCGTTCGGCGTCCGAGCCGGGAACGGGTCATAGGAGATGGCGATGTCCGCCTCATCGCCCCAGTCGCTCGGGCGACAGAGCGCTGCATTCCAGTCGGCCGGGTCGCCCTCCCTCGGAAACGCGAGGGCGCGGTCGAGGAGGTCGATGGCCTCGTCACGCGCGCTCGTGAGGCGCGCACCCATGGCGCGATCGTTGGTGTGCTCGACGAGCCCGAACCAGTAGAGGCCGTAGGTTGCCTCGATGAGCCCGCGCACCGTCTCGAGCGGTGGTTCGGCCTGCGGATCGCGCAGGTAGTCAGAGATGCGCTGCGGCGGGACGCCGCTCTCGCGCGCAAGCCGGGCCGCTGAGCCCCATGAGCGGACGAGCAGCTCTATCCACGCGTGAAACGCACGCGGGTCCTTCGTCCGGAAGCGCTGCCTGGGTCGCCGCATCCCTCGCCCTGACGACACGCACGCCCCCGCGGAAATGCCGAAGCAAAGTCGGACACCTCCCCCGTTGCCCATTTAGGCAGTTGCTCTTCCCCCTATCCGTCATCCCCCTATCCCCAGATCCACCTTCACATATATCGCACGCAATGCGCCCGGCTCGTAGTACTCGCCTTGAGTTGCATTGAGTACGACCGAGGGGACGTAGTGACGGTCGAGGAGGTTCGTGATGCCGACGGCGGCCGATGCCCACGGTGCTCCAAAGAGCGCAGAACCCCCGGCGCGAATGTTGAGTAATCCGTAGCTCGGCGCGCGCGGAGCGGCATTGGCGTCATCGGCGAACATCGCGCTCTGGGCGGCCCCTTCGAGCGTCGCGAACAATCGGTTGACCCGGTAGGTCGCCGAGCCTTGGAGGTCATGCATCGGAATCCCCGGGATCCAGTGCCCGGCGTAGCTCGCGCTGTTGACCGTGTACGATGCAAACTTGAAATGCGAGTAGCTGTAGGAGAGGCCGAGGTCGAGTGGTCCCACCGTGCTCCCGAGCGATGCCTCGAGTCCCTGCCGGTTCGTCCGACCCGCGTTCCGGTAATACACGCGGGTGCTCTGGCCGGGCACCTCATAGGGCACCAGTTCGTCGCGCACAAAGGTATCAAACGCCGCCGCATCATACCGGATACGCGTCCATAGGTACCCCTTGACGCCCGCTTCGTAGGTCGTCGCGTATTCGGGTGAGAGGGCGGGGTTGATGCCGGGAGTGCCATCGGGTTTGGTGCCCAGCTCCGTCGTGGTCGGGGTCTCGAAGGCCGACGCCACGTTGGCGTAGACCGACTGGAACGTGCTGAGCTTGACGACGACGCCGCCAGTAGGGCTCACCGCGTGCAAGTCGCGTATACCCGACGCGTTCGGCGAGGTCGGCGTGATCGGAAGCTCATCGTGCACGGCGAAGTTCACGTCGTCGTCGCGAAGGCCGCCGCTCACGTGGACCCGGCCGAGATCGAGCTCGTCACTGAGGTAGGGCCCGAGACTCCAGATGACTTCGCGCTGATTGATCGTCGCTACGCCGCGGTCCACACCGGTCACCGGGCAGCGAGCCGTAGGCGCGACGAGTCCGTTGCAATTCGCGTAGTTCTGCCGACTGTCGTCCTGGCGCTGGTAATCGACGCCGGCGTTGACGCGATCCATGAGCCTCCCGATCGGAACTGGGAGCGTTGCACGCACGCTCCCGCCCCCGGACGCGGTGGCGACGGCCACGGTCGCATAGGACAGCGGGTTCTCGAGCCGGCGGCCGAGCCCGTACAGCTCCCCGGTGATCGTCCCGCCTTGCGAACCGAGCGGGTGCGTGGCATCGAGGCCGACCTGCAGATGATCGACCGCCTTCCGGGCGCGCTTGCTGATGTCGATCGGTGCCGCCGAGTCAATATTGGCTCGATACTGGGCGACCGTGAGCGCGCCGGGATTGTCGGCCGTCGGTTCGTCGAGGCCAAGGACGACGAGCCCGAGTCGCGTCGCGCCGAGGTCGAGAGTGGATCGCGCGGAGTAGTTCGTCACCTGCTGGGCCGAGTACTGGCGATACCCGGTGAGTCCCGTGTGGGCAATGTCGGCGCGGTAGGTCGCGCCCGCCGTCGTGCCGGCGACAGTCCCCACCCAGCGTTCCAAGCCAGCGCTGCCCGTGACGCTCTCGACGCTGGCTTGCGCTGGCACGTCGGGCGCCGGGAGGGAGTGGAAGGCGATCACGCCGCCCGCGCCATTGCCGTACAGAGCCGATGCCGTGCCTCGGATCACCTCGACCGTTCCGATGTCTTGCATGTCGAGATAATCGACCGGCGTCTGGCCATCAGGCGCCGTGAGCGGCATATCATCGTACAGGAGTCGCACATCACGCACGCCGAATGCAGAGCGGGACCCAAAGCCCCGCACGGCAATCCGCGGATCTTCGGACGGATTAAAGCGGTTCTCGACGGTTACTCCCGGCAGGAGCAACAGGGTCTCGTCGAGTCGCGTATGCGATTGCGCCGGCCGCGTCGTGTCGGGGTGGGCGACCGAGATCGCGTACGGCAGATCGATAGGCGGCCGAGGCACGTCGCGGCTGACCGTGACGCGGACTGGACTGAGGACCGCGGGCGGGCGGGGCGAGCGTCCATGCGTCGTGTCGCGAGTCACGGTGTCGCCCGTCGCCCGCGTGCTGTCCTGTGCCGGCGCGCGTCCCGCTACGACTAGACTAGCAGTGAGACAGAGCCAAGTGCGCATGTGATGGCCAGAAGGTCAGTAGCCCGAGGCCCTACTGAGAAACCTACTAACCGGTTCGCGCTGCTGGTAACAGGCGACGCCAACGCTCACTACCCGTGGACGTGATCGCATTGAGCGCGATCGAGACTGCGCATGCGCCGCGTCACGTCGAGTGCAGCGACGCGCGCTGGCCGGCGGCGCAGGACCATCGTCCGCAGGATCGGCCGCCAGAGCCAGGCCGGTAGATCGACGACTGATGGGTCGCTCAGGGACTCCTCGAGGAATTCGCGCACCGCCTCGGGCGTGGGCGCGGTGGGAGTGCCGAGGTTGACGAGCAAGAGATGCGGCGTCATGGGCGGAAGATACCGGGGTGGACGAGCGGTGGGGGATGCACCACACTTCCGCGCATGGATCCCACGCTCTTCGCGCCGTGCATCTGGCTGGTTGCATTCCTCATCTTCCTGCTCAACGTGCCCTTTGGCTGTTAGCGCGAGGGGCTGCGGAAGCTCTCCGCGTGGTGATTGGTCGCCATCCACGCGCCGATCGCGTCCCAGCGCAGGTCCGCTAACACGTCTTGCTGAACTACGACATCGGTACGCATAGTCGGTTCCTCCTCCCCGCGTGATTCCGATTCCGGATGGCGTGTACACGGGGGTCCTCGCCTATCTGACGCGCGTCAGGAGACGCGCCGTTCACAGATCTGTCGAAAATGGTAGCCGTAGATCGCGAGGGAGACGGCCCTTGGGAAGAGCCGGGGACGGCGGACCAGGGTCCAGGCGAGCAGCCGCCAATACTGCGCGCGCTCACGTCCCACGATGCCCAAGCGCGCAATGGACCGCACGAACGCCATCACGCGCTGCCTATCGAGCCGCAGTGTCACCGCCGGCACCCGGTACTCCCGCAGAAATGTTCGGACGCGCGCGTAGTACTGCCGCGGCTCATACAAATAGCGCACGAGCGCCCGATACTCTTCACGCAACCGCTCGAGTCCCATGATTGGTATGATGTTCGTCGTGCCATCCACGTTGTCACCGGTCATCGCACCCAACAACCGGCCCTCCCGTTGCATCCGATCAAAGAGTCGCGTGCCGGCCGGAGCTTGGAGCATGCCCACCATCGCAGTCGCGATCCCGCTCCGTTGAATAAAATCGGCCAACCGCTCGAGCGACATCGGCGTATCGGTGTCGAATCCCACGATGAACCCCGCATTGACCTCGATCCCCGCTCGCTGGATCCGTCGCACATCGGCTGCCAGGTCCCGCCGCAAATTCTGCTTCTTGTTGCAGCCGGCGAGCGCTTCTTCGTCTGGCGTCTCGATACCGATGAACACCGTGTCGAAGCCCGCCCGGCCCATCATGTCGAGCAGCTCGGGATCGTCCGCTAGGTTCATCGACACCTGGCTGTTGAACGGGACGTGCATCTTGTCGCGCTGCCATTCGATGAGCGCAGGCAACAGCTCGGTCTTGAGATACCGCTTGTTTCCTATGAGGTTGTCATCGACGAAGGAGACCTGGCCGCGCCATCCTAAACTGTACAGCCCGTCCAGCTCGGCGACGATCTGGGCGGCAGTCTTGGTGCGCGGACGGTGCCCGAAAAGCGCTGTGACGTTGCAGAATTCGCAATCGTAGGGGCACCCCCGACAGAACTGCACGGACATCGCGGCGTATTGGCGAAGATCCAGCAGTTCCCAGCGTGGAACCGGCGATTCGTGAAGATCAGGATATTTGGAGGCACGGTAGATTCGCTGTGGGCAGCCGTCGCGAAGATCGTCCAGGAACAGCGGGAGTGTGATCTCCGCTTCGTCGAGGACGAAATGGTCGACATCACCGAAATCGGCGTGCTCCATCGTGAAGAGCGGCCCTCCGGCCACGATCGGGAGCCCCGCCGCCTTACAGCGCGCGATGGTGGCGTGCGCCGATGCGCGCTGCACAATCATGCCACCGATCAGGGCACAGTCCGCCCACGCCAGGTCGGCGTCCGTCAGGGCCGTGACGTTGAGATCGACGAGGCGCTTCCCCCACTCCGGGGGCAACAACGCCGCCACGGTAAGCAGTCCGAGCGGCGGCTGCGCCGCACGTCGCCGGACGAACGGCAGAGCGTGTGTGAAGCTCCAGAATGTCTCTGGACACTCGGGAAACAGGAGAAGAACATTCATTCGTGTCGGGCGCCGCCCAGGCCCGGTCTCATGGCTGAAGCCCGCGCACCGAGTGACGGGCGTCGGTCAACAGATCGCCGGGAATCGCCGACCCAATGTCGGTATCCCGCTGTCATGGCGCCTCCCTGACGCGAGGTCGCGAGCCGATCCGCCAGACTCCTGTAGCATGTCCGCCCTGGAGCCGGTCGGCTGTCGGGGACGAGACGACTACTTGTAGGGGATTAGCCCACGCCGCCCCTTTAGGGTCGCGGCCGAATAGGCGACTCGGTCGTTGTCGCCAGCCGCGAAGGACGAGCTCGGCCTGCCCACCCTTCGCACGCCAGCTACGTTCTCGGCGCGGCGCAGCGGTGTTTCCCGGCGGGTACTGCAACTCGCCCACCTAGCGTTCAGTCTCGAGCAGCTACCACCACTCGCCCGGCCCCACCATCGCAAGCGGTTTTGTTTCGACGACGACGGCGCGCTCCGCTGGGCAAGAGTGAACACCGACGTGCGCGATGGGCCGCTGACGCCCCGGGAAGAGGCTGCGCACTCTAGCTCGCCCTCAAGTCCGCCTAGAACTCCTAGGGTGCGGCGTTGCCGGGCCCTTTGCTCTCCCCAGACTACGCGGTGAACCCGATCGACTAAGCGGCGCCGCGTTGCCGCCGCGGGGGCGGGGAAATGAACGGGGCCTCATCGACGGAGGTCCGGGCTCCAGCAATGTCCTCCCGAAGATGACTGCTTATTATTTGCCTATGCAATCACGAGACCTGTTTCGGGCGGGAAGTGCTTCGGGAAAAAGTCGTGAAGAAATCCTCGAACGGGCCGGCGTTCTGCTGCTGCTGCTTTACCTGCTTGCCGGGACGATATACAGTGCTGTCCTTCCTGCCGTAGCGCGATTTACCGACGAGAACCAGTATCTCCGGCTAAGTTACAACCTGCTTTATGGTCCTGGCTTTTCCATGGATGGCGTGCACCTGACCGCCAACCGCCCGCCTAGTTATGCTTTTTTTCTCGCCGGCATCCGGGCCATGGGCGGCGGCTTCTTTAGTTTTCGCGTGACACAATTTCTATTGTTGAGCGCAACGATTCTGCTCCTTTACCGGCTGTGTTCAGAGAGAAAGGCGATCGCGGGGCTTCTCATCGTTACCGGCCTGGTCATTTGCTATCCGGTTCTGTTTTACACGGGCGCAACTCTTTATCCGCAGACACTGGCCGGTTTTCTCTTCATTCTGGCTCTTACGCTCACTCTGATCAAGGCGCGAGGGCTTGGTCTAAATCTGGTCACCGCTCTCACTTTCGGCGCCCTGATCCTCGAGGTTCCCACTTTTCTTTTCACGATGGTGATCGCTCTCGGCACCGCCGGATTTCTGAAGATTATTCGCTGGCGGGATATCCTCCTGATCACGTTCGCGGCTTCTTTACTCGTCGGGGCATGGACATTCCGAAATGCGGTGCGGTTTCATCGCTTCGTTCCGATTGCTTCCAACTCAGGTTGGAATTTCCTGATCGGTAACAATGCCAGCGTTATCGCGTATGAAGACGCCAATATCGGAACGGATCAATCCTATATCCAAGCCAAGAACCTTGGATTGGACGAATTTCAGAGCGACCACTTCTACCGCGATGTGGCTGTCACTTGGATCAAAACGCATCCCGGCCATGCAATTGTTCTCTATCTTGAAAAGGTCCTTAACTTTTTCAACATCGTGAATGTTTATAAAACTCAAGAGGAGATTTCTGTCTGGAAGCAGGTCGTGATGGCGGTCAGCTACCTCCTTCTCCTGGGGTTGCTGGCTTGGCGGCTCATTGAGGTCAGGCGTTTCCCGCTCATTGCCCGCGAGAAATTGTTCCTGGTCGTCTATATTTTGAGCGCATTTACGGGGGCAATCTTCTTCGCCCGGATACGCTACCGGCTACCCTATGATTATCTGATCATTGCGATCATCGCCTTGAACCTCAGCCGTCGGCTTGAGATTTGGCTGCCTCCGGAACGCGCTTCAAACGCTCCGCTGTAGTCGGCGCATGAAAGAGTCCCCCCATAACTCGACACTTTGCGGAGGGTAGTATGACCTTCTCAAGGAGAGCGTTCGATGGAGAATCATCGCCGGGGATCGGACGGGCGGCGGCTGTTTGGCCGGAGTTCAAACGGGAGCAGGTGCGGCGGGTGGCCCCGCCGGAGAAAGGACAGGCGTAAACGCTGCCTAGACCCGAGCGCGCTCGGACCGGCACCACTGTCTCGCACGTCTGGGGCTGGGCACGCGCTGCGTCCGCGCGACGCGATGCGGCCCGGCGAGCTGCGTGGTTGTGTTGATCCAGACTCGCGCGCCGCGCACCAAAAACGCACCAGCATCCCGGCATCTCAGCAAATCTCATCGCACGTCACAACACTGAGACGTACGACGCGCCAGCGCTAATCCAGTCGCGGATCGTGCGTTAGCGTGCGCTGACATTGCGTGACGCGCGCTGACGTTGCGTGCGTGGTCTGTTTAACGGATGGAAGAGCGCGTAACTGAGCCCGGCGGTTCTTGGTGTTGAGCGATCCATCGGATTCGATTGTCGCCCGCTGCGCTTTATTGGCCCGCACCGCCTGAACGGCTTGATTCAGGGCGAGCATCTCATTGACGATGTGGAACGCTGTCAGGATCCAGCCGTCCGAATTGAGCACGACAAACGACCCAATCCCGCTGGCACATTTACCGTTGACCCGCCGATGCGAAATTACGACGGGCCTGGTGAACTGACTGGCAATGGCGTACGCCGCTGCGAACATAGGTCCTATTTTTTGTGAGGCAGTTGCGAAAGGGGTCGGCTCAGCGGAACTGAGCCGCGCGTATTTGGCGCGTAATTCAACGCAAACGGCCACCCCAACGGGTGGCCGCGTGCCTTCCTATCCGTTGCACTTCAATCACTTACTTCGAGTGGTCGCGCAGGGACTCGAACCCCGGACCTCTGGTATGTGAGACCAGCGCTCTAACCAGCTGAGCTACGCGACCGAACGAGCGAAACGTAATCCGTGCGGGACGGCGTAGGTAGCGTGGGCGCCGGGGGTTGCGTGCGACAGGGACGTGTAACAAGGCGTCGTTACAGTGGTTGGGCTACCTTGTGCCGATTCCCGGTTGCGGGTTATTTCGTGATTGCAACCCACCGGAGGTCCAAGGCGATGGCCGTACTCTCGTTCCTTGATCGGGATCGTTCGATAGCGGGCCCAGGCTTCAGCCGATGGCTCGTGCCGCCGGCGGCGCTCGCGATCCATCTCTCGATCGGCCAGGCGTACGCGTACAGTGTCTTCAAGATCCCGATGACCACGCTACTCGGGATCTCCGCGCCGGTGGCCGGCGATTGGCAGCAAGCCACGATCGCCCACATGTTCCAGGTCGCGATCGCGTTCCTCGGGATCTCGGCCGCGATATTCGGCGCGTGGCTCGACCGGGTCGGACCGCGGCGCGCGATGTTCGCGTCGGCAGTGTGCTTCAGCGGTGGGTTTCTCGTGTCCGCGGTCGGCGTCTGGCAGCACATGTTCTGGCTCGTGATTCTGGGCTACGGCGTGCTGGGCGGAATCGGCCTCGGACTGGGCTACATCTCGCCGGTCTCCACGCTGATCAAGTGGTTCCCGGACCGACCGGGGATGGCGACCGGACTTGCGATCATGGGGTTCGGCGGCGGCGCGATGATCGCCTCGCCCTTGTCTGTCGCGCTCATGGCGCACTTCAAGTCTCCGACCTCGATGGGAGTGGCGGAGACTTTCGTCGCCATGGGCCTCATCTATTTCGTGTTTATGATGTTCGGCGTATTCACCGTGCGACTACCGGCGCCGGGCTGGGTGCCGGCGGGCTTCGTGATGAAGACGGGTAGCAATCGCATGATCACGGCGGCGAACGTCGAGGTGGGTGAGGCCACGCGGACGCCGCAGTTCTGGCTGCTCTGGACGATGCTGTGCGTCAACGTCACGGCGGGGATCGGGATCATCGAGCAGGCGTCGCCGATGATTCAGGAGATGTTCACGGGAAAGGTCACGGCCGTCGTCGCCGGCGGATTCGTCGGACTCTTGAGCCTCGGCAATATGGGCGGCCGATTCATCTGGTCGTCGCTCTCGGATCGGATCGGCCGCAGGGCCACCTACGCGACGTTCTTTCTCTTGGGACCGGCTCTGTACGCGACCATCCCGCACGCGGGCGCGATTAGCAGCGTGCCGCTCTTCGTGCTCTGCTGCTTCGTGATCATCAGCATGTACGGCGGCGGGTTCGCCACCGTCCCGGCCTACTTGCGCGACATGTTCGGCACGATGCAGGTGGGAGCGATCCACGGACGCCTCCTCACCGCGTGGTCAACGGCCGGGATCCTTGGCCCGCTCCTCGTGAACGGAATGCGGCAGCATGAGATCGATCTCGGCGTTCCTAAATCGGGGGCCTATACTGTGACCATGTATGTGATGGTCTGCCTGCTGCTCGTCGGATTCGTCTGCAACCTGCTCCTCAAGCCGGTCGATCCGCGGCACTACTATCGAGCGGCCGCAGGCGATGCGCCGAGTACCGGGGGAAGCGAGCCAGCGCAGTCTGGAACGGCTGCGGCGTCACCGCGGGCGGCGTCATGACCGCACCTGGTCAGCCGGTACGTCCGGGCGGTGACGCCCCCGATCCAAGCATGACGGGGAAACTGGTCGTCGCGTGGGCCGTGGTCGGTATCCCGTTGGCGTGGGGAGTATGGCATGTGGTATTGAATGCGTTGAAGCTGTTCTAATAGCCGTGGGTGGCTGGTAGTTGGGAGCAACACGTAAGGGTGGTCACGGTTGAGAGTGACCACCCCTTGTGCAGGGCGAGCATCCGGCGTAGCCAGGCCCGGCGGCTGTTGGCACCTGCTAGCCGCACATCGCAAATCCGCCTAGCATTCGATCATGGGTCGTACTGGGAGCGCCGTGCTACCGCTGCACTACGGGCGGGTGCCACCGTGGTTGTCATCGCGGATGGCGAACCTCGGGCGGGTGATCGTAGAAGCGATCGTGATCGAGTACGGCCGAGAGGAACTCTTCCGGCGGCTCGCGCACCCGCAGTGGTTCCAGGCATTTGGTGCGGTGATGGGGATGGATTGGCATTCGTCGGGGATCACGACGTCGGTGCTGGGCGCGCTCAAGCGTGGGTTGGCGCCGGTCCAGTGGGAGCTCGGGGTCCACGTGTGCGGAGGGCGGGGGCGGGAGTCACGGAAGACGCCCGTCGAGCTCATGGGGTTGAGTGACCGGCTTGGCCTCGACGGCCAGGAGCTCGCCCGGGCGAGTCGCTTGGTGGCGAAGGTTGATGGCTCGGCGGTACAAGACGGCTACGCGCTCTATCTGCACGGGTTCATCCTGGGCGATGACGGATCGTGGGTGGTCGTGCAGCAAGGGATGAGTGAAGAGCGTCGAGCGGCGCGGCGGTACCACTGGTTGAGCGACGGGCTCGAGAGCTTCGTGGAATCGCCGCATGCCGCGATCGATGGTGTGCCGAGTGCTGAGCCCATCGTCAACCTCACTGACGGGCGGGCCGCGCCGGCGCGGGCGGCGCAGATCGCGCTCGTGCGCGAGGGGCCGGACGCGGTCGTGCGGGCGTTACGGGACCACAGGTCGGCGTGGCGGCTTGCCGGTGGACGTGTCGTCAGCGATGACGTACTCACGCTGCCATTCCACCATGATGTGCGCCCGGAGGACGTGATCGGACGTCGGCTCCACGCCGCGATCGCTGCGGCGCACGCGCGTGCGCCACTCGACTTTGCGGAGTTGCTGCTGACGCCGGGGGTTGGCGCGCGGACGGTGTTCGCGCTGGCATTGGCTGGTGAAGTCGTGCACGGCGCGCCGGCCCGGTTCAGCGATCCTGCGAGATTCTCGCTGGCGCATGGTGGGAAGGACGGGCACCCGTATCCGGTGCCGCGGCGGGTGTATGACGAAACGATCCGCGTGCTGACGCAGGCGGTGTCGCGGGCGAAGCTCGGGCAGGCGGACAAGCTCTCGGCGATCCGCCGGCTCGACGTCGAGGCGCGGCGACTGGAACGGACCGCGCGCTCAGTGGATGTGGACGCGTTCATCGAGCGTGAGTGGGACCGGTCGCCGGAGTGGGACGGGATGACGGTGATGGGGCCGGCGGCCGCGGTTCGGTCACGGGTGCGGCGCCCGGCGGTGCGCGCACTCGGTGACTCGCGACGTGCGACCGGCGTTGCGGGCGAGAGCGGGGAAGCGGCGAGCCGCGAGCAGCTCACGTTGCCGCTCATGGCGTAGCTAGTCGGGGTGGGGATATCGCAGACCGCTCGCGCCGTCGAGCGATCTCCTCGCGTCATTCGCCCGGCTGAGACCCGTTTTGGCGGGGCATCGTTCGGCAACACGTTGTACGGAGATGGGTAGTAGGGTTCTTCGCAGCGAGCGACTCGGAAATTCATTACAATTGCGCCGAGGGGTTTTCGGCACCTCGTCCGGCGATCCAATCGGCGGATTGATCACCACGACCTCGGAGCGCGAAGATGGGTGCAAGGGTTGCCGTGCTTGCTGCCGCAGGAGCGGCGCGTGCCCAAGCTGAGTTATTCGAGCGATTCCGCGTAGCGGACGCCACCGCCGCTGATCGTGCGCAGACCCTCAATAAACTCAGCTTGGAGGGGTCCCGATATCTCGATCGGTTTCAGGCCGTGGGAGTGATTCGCCAGAGTCCAAATTCAAGTGGCCGGTACTATCTCGACGAAGTCGCGCTAGCGGCGTACCAGCATCGCAAGCGGCCCCGGGCGGTGATCTTGGCGCTCCTCGTCGCGGGCTTGGCGGCGCTCGCGGGCGCGCTGGTGTTGGCGACCCAGGCTTCGCATCGCTGACGGCGTGTACGCGATCGCGCCGTCGGGCGGCTCCGCGCACGTCGTCGAAACGAACGATTCAAGTGTGCGACTCAGTCGTGCAGCACGAATGTGTCGCGGTATCTCGCCGGACGTCGCGCTACCTCTGCGGCGAAATGATCATCACGGACTTGGAGCGGGAACATGGGTGCAATGATTGGAGCTGCCGCGGTCGCGGGAGCGTCGCGAGCTGAGGCGGATCTGCTTGAGCCGCAAGACGCCCGGAGCGGGCGCGTCCAATCAATGCGTGAACAGCGCGATCAGGATGACGATCGGGAGCGGAACACCGAGTAAGAGCAGCAAGATGGAACGCATCGGAAGCCTCGATAGTTGAGATAGGCGCCGCCCAAGCCGCGACGTCGGCGGTCAACGCTAGAACGCCTTCACATGGTCGCGCTGTCTCCCGCCGATCGTCGCCGCGTAGCTGGCGCAAAAGGCACCCGACAAGAGAGCGATAAAAATCCACAGGGACAAGCGCGCTGCCGCTTTGCGTGCAGTGTCGAGCGCTTCCTTGGCCTGCGCCAGCACTTGCGACACCCGCTGCTTGGCGTCGGATTGACTGAGGCCGGTTCTGGTGGCGACGAGTCCCGCGACATAGCTCTGATCAGTCGGTGACATTTCGTCATGCCGAAGCGCGTTGGCGAGGATACGTCCGACTTCATCGCGCACCGCGGCGTCGCTCCGATCCGGACTCTGCCGATCCGATCGGAATAGCCCATCCACGTAGTAGGCATGCGGCCCAGCGGCCTGGGCGTCGCCCTGACCGCCCATCATCGTCGCCGACGCACCCGCACCGGCCGATGTCGCTCGGCTCGCGATAGACGTGGCCGCTGATGCGAGGAGGCCGGCGGTAATCACCGCGCCCACGGCCCACACCAGGAGTCCGTGCGCGGTGTCGCGGAAATAGACCTCGTCCGTGTGAATGTTCGCCCACTTCGTGCGCAGTCGCCCGGCGACGTAGCCGCCCATCGAGGACGCCATGACCTGCGCGGCGATCAGCCACACGATGGCTGTGGTGCCCAGGGTGGCGGCAGCGGCGCCCGAATTCGACCAGGGAGAGACCGACGACAGGCCTAGCCCCGCGCCCAATGCGAGCAGAATGAGCGATAGTGCGGCGGCGACGAATGCGCCGCCAATGACGGCCCCCCATGACACGCCGGACGAGGCCGACTCGCTGAGCGACGGCGGCTGAGGAGATCCGGCGCCGTACAGGCTCGCCGATGGGATAGGCGCGGAACGTTCCATGATGCGTACCCTCAGTCATGTTCGTGTGTGCGTCGTGCCGATCCGTGATAGGCAGGGCATCAACGCGTAAGCCATGCTTGGACATCGGAGAGATCCCACACCGTGGCGCCCGCAAGCGTCACCACTGTCCGCCCCGATCTGTCAGGTGCCAATGGGGCAGTTTGGCAAGAACCATGCGCATCGATCCGGGCACCGTCCGCATGGGGAATCCCTGTTCCGGGATGCCGTTCCGAGGTTGGCGTCGCCGAGTGTAGTCGGGATCAGGCGAACCGGCGCGCGGAGGGCGCGCGACAGGGCCGCGTGCGTGGTAGCGTTGACATCCCAGCCGAGTCCTCGCGCATCGAGTCCGGGGATCGACAGTCGTGACGTGGTGTCCGTCCGGAGCGAGGGCCCATTGAAAGCCGCCGAGGCTGCCTCCGACATCGACGATGTCGAGTGGCCGTCCTCCGTTGGCCGCGCGATGTGCCGCAATCTTGGCGTACGCCCACGGGTACTCGAAGAGTCGAGTGGAGTTATTCGGCTGGTAGGCGAACGGGCCCAGGAACCGAATCGCGGGGGGCCGGTTTGCGAGCGCGGGTAGTCGGCGCAGGCGGTTCGCGAGCCGGGACCTCCGGCCATTGGGCGCATGCCACCGAGCGTTCCAATCGGCAAAGGTGGCGGGGAGATCTCGAGGTGCGAGCAAGGGCGTGAGCGCCGGCTCTTATGTAGCGGTGTCCTGGGGACCGGACGGCGCGATCTATGTGACCGACATGGGAGGCGCCTGGACGCCAAGCGGGCCGGAGATGCCTCGGAAACCAATGCGTATCCTCAAGATCTCACCGGCAGGTTCGCTCACGGTCGCACTGGAAAGTCCCGCGCTTGCGGCGCCGAGTGGAATCGCCTGGGACAGACTCGAGCAACGTTTCATACTCGCCCCGTTTAGCGGTGCATGGATCCAGGAGTGGCGCATCGGCCAGCCCATCGTCGAACCGGTCGTAAAAGGGCCGACGAAGCGGTTTGGCCGTTTCGACGGCGTCGAGGTGGCACCCGATGGACGTGTGTTCATCACGAACTGGGGCGCAGGCTCGGTATATCAGCTGACGAACGGCGCCCTGACGCCGGTGATCGTCGGTCTGGATGCGGCCGCCGATGTTGCGCTGGACACACGCCGCGGCTATCTGGCGGTGTGCGACTTCCACGCCAACAAAGTCGAGATTTGGATGATCGCGAGCCTCGCGGCATAAAGCCGTGTCGTTCGCGATTGACCTCGTAGCGGCAGAGAGCCTCGGCGTCGCCGGCGCCTCGGGACTCATTGTCGGCACCGAGCGTGAATGGTCCGGCCACGCCTCGGGGCGCGGCGCCCGTTTTGCAGGCGTACGGACTTTCCTCCTCATTGGTCTCCTGGGGGGCGTCGCCGGCTGGCTGACGACCCTCGGCCACACGGAGCTCGCCGCGCTGATTCTCGCCGGAGGTGCGGCGATCACCGTCACCGCGTATTGGCAAGCGGTCCGGCGGCGCGGCAGCTCGCTCGATGGCACCACAGAAGCGGCGGCGCTCATGGTCTTGGCGCTCGGCGTGCTCGCCGGGCTGGGACACCTGTTGCTCGCCGTTGCCGGCACAGCCGTCATCACGTTCGCGCTGGGTGAAAAGCAGACGATCCACCGCCTGGTGCATCGCATTGGCGAACGTGAGATGCGTGCAGCGCTCCAGTTTGCCGTACTGGCGCTCGTCGTAATGCCGCTACTTCCTGTCGAGCCAATCGGACCATTTGGTGGTGTGAAGCTGCGGCTGCTGTGGACCGTCGTGCTGATCTTCTCTGGCCTGAACTTTGTCGGATACCTGGCCCGCAAGAGTATCGGCGCCGAGCGCGGCGTCGCGGTCGCCGGGATGATTGGCGGACTGTTCTCATCCACGGGCGTGACGTTGAGCTACGCCCGAGCCAGTCGGGACGCGCCGACCCTCGGTCCGGCGCTCGCCATCGGTGTCGCCGGCGCCTGCGCCGTGCTCCTCGTCCGGGTGATTGTCGCCTGCCTGCTCCTCTACCCCCCGACCGTGCTCGCGCTCGGCCCCTACCTCGTACCACCAGCCGTGGCGGCTGCACTCACCGTCGGGCTGCAATTGCGGCGTCGGCAAGGTCGATCGTCTCCTGCGAGCACCCCTGCCCTGACAAATCCCCTTGGGCTGCGGTCCGCCTTCCAGATGGCGATAGCACTGCAGGTTGTCCTCACCTTGTTTCAACTTGCGCGTCATTTCGGCGGCACGGCAGCCATTCTGCCTTCGGCTGCACTCTTGGGCCTGACCGACGTCGACGCGCTGACGCTCGCCATGACGCAGCTTGCGTCGAACAGCGGAGATGTACTGCTCGCCGGCAAGGCCATCGCTGTCGGCATCGTCGCCAACACACTCCTCAAAATGGCGATCGCTCTCATCATCGGCCGCGGCCCGTTTCGGCGCGCCGTCTTCTGGCAGCTCGGCGTGCAGACGCTGTGCCTGATCGCGGGCCTTCTGGTGGTCGGCTCGTGGTTGCGGTGAGTATCCAGGCGAGGGACTTCGCGATGGGCAGGCCGTAAGGACGAGTTGCCGCCTGGTGACCTAGCGTCGAGACGCGTCGGTGACGCAGCCTGGCCGGCGTGAGCAAACACCTTACACGTGACGAACTAACCCCCGACACCCAACGCCACGGGGTAGAGCGACGTTGAGATGGCCACGTATTGGGGGTATGCAGATGACAACAAACCAGCATGTGCAGGATGCGCCGCTCACCGATAGGCCCGGGGGTGCTGCGTTACGGACATTGGTGGCGATCGATGGCAGCGAGGCAAGCAACTCTGCGCTCCGCGTAGCTGGCGAGTTGGCCGCGGCTGCCCGGATCACCCCGACTTTGTTGTCGGTTTGGGAGGTACCGCCGCTACCAATCCGTGCTCCGATAGCGAGGGCGAGGGCTGAGGTGAACGCCCGGCTGGGTAGTGAGGGTGAGAATGAGGGGCTTCGGACGGTGCTCACTCAGGCCGCTGGCGTGCTGGCGGCATCGGCGGAATGGCCGGTCCACTTGGCGCGTGGGTACGCCGCGGAGGCGATCGACGGTGCTGGTCTCGTGGAACGCGCCGATCTCCTCATCATGGGGCTCCACCGACACGACTGGCTCGATCGGACCATCAAGCTAGAAACGACGTTGGAGGTGATCGGGCGCAACCACGCCAGCGTCCTTGGGGTCGTGCCCCACCTCGAGCACATGCCGCGTTGCATCGTTGTGGGCACGGACTTCAGTCAGGCCAGTCACCGGGCAGCAAAGATGGCGGCACGCCTGCTCGCGTCGGGCGGCAAGCTCGTGCTGGTGTACGCTGACGCAATGTTCGATTACGCGGCCGAAGATCGCGAGGGCTTCGGCGTCGTACACGACGAAGGCGTTCGGGCCGGCTTCGCGAAGGTGCGCTCCGGACTCGATCTGCCGATTGGGGCCACGGTCGAGGCGCGCAATATCGACTCGACGGTGACCAGAGCGCTCCTGGAGGTCGCGGATCACGAAGTGGCCGACCTCATCGCGATTGGCCGCCAGCATCACTCAAAAGCCTCTCGCGCCCTGCTCGGTTCGACGGCAACGGATCTGGTGCGCGAGGCCCGCGTTTCAGTACTCGTGACTCCCATAGTGCCATGGACGCCCCAGTCGAGCCCATAGCGGCGAACAGAGACTACGCCGCGGCAGACGGAGAAGGCCCTGGGCCTGTCCAGGCACGATCTGCCGCCGCTCGTGGCTGGGACGAATCGCCGGCGGCGAGCGGCTCTGCGAATGACTCAATGGTCGGGTGGAGACGGCGGACATTGTTTGCCATCGGGAGTTCCATCGCGATCGCTGGCGTTGTGGCGCTTCTTTGGTTCGCGCGGTCGGTGGTGCTCCTCATGTTCGGCGGCCTCTTGCTCGCCGTGTTTCTCGAAACGTGCACCGGATGGGTCCGTGCTCGTTCACGACTGCCGTGGGCATGGTCTCTGGCCACGGTGCTGGCGTTCGGGACCGCGGCGATTGGTGGGACGCTCTGGCTCAAGGGGCCGGACATTGCGACCCAGGCAGAACAGCTGCGGGAGCGGCTCCCTCGAGCATTTGGGCAGCTGGCGTCGGCGCTCACACGAACACAATGGGCGGCGAAGGCAGCCGCCCAGCTAGCGGATCTCGGTCAGTGGATCGATGCGGGGCTCATTGCGCGACTGACTGGCGCACTGTCATCGGCCGCTGCGCTCCTGGGTGGAGCGTTCATCATCCTCTTCGTCGGCTGCTACGTGAGCGCCGAACCTCGACTCTACGCAGCGGGTGTGATTCGGCTCACGCCACTCGCGTACCGTGGGCGGGCATGGGTGATCCTCCACGACGTCGTCCACACGCTCCGGTGGTGGCTCGTTGCCAAAGTCATATCGATGACAGTCGTCGGGGCACTGGTCACGACTGGTCTGCTCCTCATCGGCATCCCTCTCGCTTGGACGCTCGGTGCGCTCGCAGCCGCTTTGACGTTCATCCCGAACGTTGGTCCGATGCTCTCGGTTGGGCCCCCGCTACTCCTTGCCCTTACCATGAGCAGTGAACAGGCACTGGCGGTCATTCTGTTGTTTTGGGGAGTACATACGATCGAAGGATTCTTCGTGACGCCGATTGCAGAACGGCGCGCGCTCAAGCTGCCGCCGGCGCTCACGATCGCGGGCCAGGTACTCCTCGGTGTGGCCGGTGGCGTACTCGGCGTTGCCCTGGCGGCGCCCCTCGTCGCTACGGGTTTGGTGCTCGTGCGGTCCGTGTACATTGAGGACGTCCTCGGTGATCGTGGACACGCCACAAGCGCCTAGCCGTGACCAGAGATCTGCCAAGCCCAAAGCTATCAGCGCCGACGGAGCTGCATCGACGATGCCACACGGCACGGCGCCAATGAGCACGACTGGCTCGCCGCAGGATCGATGGCGCGCCGCAGTCCTACCCGGCGCAGTGGTCATTTGCATCGGCGTCGGCCTGGGCCTGCGGTTCTCGGCAGCTGATACGCCTTGGAGTCAGCGCATCTGGATGGCTGGACTGGTGCTGACCGGCGCGCCGGTCGTGTGGCGATCCATACGCGGCATTTTCGCCGGGCAGTTCGCCACCGACCTCGTCGCCATGTTGGCGATCGTTGGAGCCGTCGTCCTCGCGCAGCCCTTTGCGGGTCTCATCATCGTGCTCATGCAGAGCGGTGGCGAAGCCCTCGAGCGGTTCGCCGAAGGGCGAGCGTCAGCGGCGGTGAGGGCGCTAGAGGAGGCAGCGCCGCGACAAGCGCATCGGATGGTCGGCGATACAGTGCAAGACCTCGCTGCCGACGAGGTCCAGGTTGGCGACGTCTTGCTGGTGCGCCCGGGCGAGCTCGTGCCGTGCGACGGCGTGGTGGTGGAGGGCCGCTCGCACGTCGACACTTCCCGCCTGACGGGGGAGCCGATTCCCGTGACCGCCACGCTGGGCACGCGACTCATGAGCGGGGCGGCCAACCAAGAGGGGCCCCTTACGATGCGCGCCACGGCGCTGGCGCGCGAGAGCCGGTACGCACGCATCGTCGAGCTCGTGCGCTCCGCTCAAGAGAGCAAGGCGCCGTTGCAGCGTCTCGCCGACCGCTACGCCGTGTGGTTCACGCCACTGACGCTCGTCATCTGCGGTGTGGCGTACCTCATCGATCGCGACCCGCTCCGCGTGCTCTCGGTTCTCGTCGTGGCCACGCCTTGCCCACTCATCCTGGCGACCCCGGTCGCCATCATTGGCGGCATCAATCGCGCAGCTCGACGGCAGATCATCGTACGACATGGAGCCGGCCTCGAGGAGTTGGCACGTGTCACCGTAGCCGTGTTCGACAAGACGGGCACCCTGACGGTGGGCACCCCGAGGGTGTCGCGGGTGGTTACCGTCGACGGAGTACCGGAACGCGACGTGCTCCGCCTGGCGGCCGCCGTGGAGCAGGGCTCGGGGCATCTGCTAGCGCGGAGCGTCGTCGACGCCGCCACGCGGCGCACAGTGCCCATCCCAACGGCGACCGAGGTGGTTGAGACCGCGGGTCGCGGCGTCGCCGGCCTCGTGGAGCATCACCGGGTGGCCGTCGGTTCGCGATCATTTGTCGCCGGTGCCTCGCCGGCCCTCGAGACGGCCGCCGCAACGATGGATCGGTCCCGCGACGGTCTCCGCTCCTACGTGACGGTCGATGGCCATTTGGCCGGCGTCATCGAATTTGCGGACCAGCTGCGGCCACATTTGGATCGATTGTTCGCCGAGCTTGGGCGCCTGGGCATTAGGAGGACGCTGCTCCTCTCGGGTGATCAAGCGCGATATACCGAACAAGTCGCGGCGGCCGTCGGCATCAAGGAGGTGCGAGCCGAGTTGCTCCCGGAAGACAAGGTGCAGACGGTGCGTGAGTTGGTGGAGGGCGGCAACAAGGTGGTGATGGTGGGTGATGGCACCAACGATGCGCCGGCGCTGAGCGCCGCCACCGTAGGCGTCGCGCTTGCCGGGCACGGAGGCGGCATTACGGCCGAAGCAGCCGACGTCGTGATTCTCACCGATGATGTCACGCGTGTCGCGGACGCCATTCGCATCAGTCGGCGAGCCCTTCGGATCGCTCGCCAAAGCATCTGGGCCGGCTTGGGACTGAGCGCCGTCGCGATGATGTTCGCTGCCGCTGGCTACATCCCACCGGCGATCGGCGCCGTGCTCCAGGAAGCCATCGACGTGACGGTTATCCTCAACGCGCTCCGGGCGAGCATTGGGCCGAACGGCCAGTAGCCGAACCGTCGCATGCGGCAACACGACGTGTCACAGCACTGGCACCATAAACGGGTAGGCCTCCGCCGCCACTGGTCGGCCAGAGCCAGGACGCTTTCATGTGCGTGGGTTCCGCGAGCAAGGCACGACAACGACACCGTTCGACATGGTAGTGCTGAATGGGATGAGTCGCTTTCACCTTGCCGCGCTCGCCCTGCACTACGCCCCCCTGCCGCGGGCGCGAGTTGCAGACCTGACCGCCGAGTGCGATCGGGCGATCGAGTCCGCGGTGCAGTATGCGCGTGAGCACCTCGAGGATCCGCGCGAGATCAGCGATTGGACTGGCGTGGGACGTCGAGGTGCCGGATACCGTGAAGGCCATCGTCCATGAAGGATGGGTCACCCTCGAGGGCACCGTGCAGTGGTTCTTCCAGAAGGCGGCTGCCGAGCGGTCCGTTCGGTACCTCAAGGGGCGGGGCCGAACCGGGTGCGGGGCGGCGCACACCCACTACACGCGCGTGCGTGAGTCAGTGGGGACGATTTCGGGTCAAGACCCAGCCGAAATTACGTGCGGATTCGTGGCTGCGGCCGTATCTTGGGTGGCGCACTATAGACCGCGCCCACCGGCTCGACCAAGAGGCCCAATGCGTGCCCACCTCCACCTCAGTATCACCCGCTAGACCCGGCTTGCTCACGTCCCGCGAGGCTGCGTCGTGGCTCAGAATATCAGCCCGCCAGCTCGCCGATCGCGATGACCTACCTCGCTTGGACATAGCCGAATCCGGCTCCCGGCGCCCCCAGTGGCGCTATCGCCCCGCCGACCTTGAATCGTTCGCCGCTAGCCGGGTGATCCTGCCGTACACACCTCGAGCGATGCGCCAAGCCTAGAATTTCGTTACACACCGTCGGATTGTTGGTCATATATTGAGGCACCAACAACTCTTCGGAGATGGCCGTGGCGTTTAAGAATGGATCACTGTTCTGGACGTGGATTCCGCGCTCGGATCGGCGTCGTGTGCGCGTCTCGACGGGCACTGCGGACAAGCGGACGGCGTTGGCGATCGACCGTATGATCGGGACCTTACACGAACGGGCGCACCACGACGTGCTCGACGCGGTCGCCGATCGAGACCAGACGCTCCTAGAGCTCTACGCCGACTATCGCGACGACAGCACCGTCGCCGACACGCGCGCTGCCCTCGACGACGTGGATCTCGCGCCGCTCGTCGACATCTGGCACGAGGCGCTCGTCAGGCGTTCGATTGCCTCGGCCGATGCGTACCGGCTCCAGGTTCGACAACTCATCCCGGCTGGCGCGCGATATCCTCGATCACTGTTCCGCCGAAAGACGATCTCGGCCTTTCTGATCGGCTTGGCGCACTCCGGCTCGACGCGGAACCGATATAAAGCGGCGCTCCGGCAGTTTGGGGCGTGGCTCGTCGAACGTGAAGTGCTCGAGCACAACCCCGTGGTGGACGTCAAAGGCTCAAAGGAGAATCCCAGCCGTATCGTGTTGCTATCGCCGGAGGAGTTGCGCGCGTTGTTGGGCGCACTCGACCATCCCTCGCGCGCGCTGGAGGCGCTCATGGTTGCGACGGGAATGGATTGGTCAGATACCACTCGGCTGAAGCGACGCGATGTCGACCTGGACGCCAAGACGGTGCGCGCGCACGGGTCGAAGCGGTCGTGGCGGAATCGCAGCTGCGCGATCACCGAGCTGTGGGTCATCCCGATCATCGCCGGCTACATCAAGGATTTCACGCCCAACGCGCCGCTATTTCCGAACGCTCACGAGAAGACGTTTCTCGATCGCCACCACGCGGCCGGCGTTGACGCGAAGGTCCCGCGCTCGACGCTGCACGACCACCGCCATTCCTACAGCGTGAATGCGCTCCGCCGCGGTATGCCCCTCCAGCTGGTCGCACATCAGCTCGGACACAAGGACACGACCCTCGTACAGCGCACGTACGGGAAATTCGTCCCGCAGGCCTTCGATTTTGCGCGCTGGACCGACGCGGCTGCTCCCAGCGCGATGCCAAAGAAGGGGCGGGCGGCGAGGCGAGTCATTGGCGGCTCGAATCGCAAGTAGTAGCCGTTTTGGTCATAGTGGTGGTCATAGCCTCGGAAAACCAGTAAGCTAAGTCATGGGCCCTGCAGGACTTGAACCTGCGACCGTCGGATTATGAGTCCGCTGCTCTAACCAGCTGAGCTAAGGGCCCTTTGCTTCCAATGCGCTTTAGCGCAACAACTTGGGCTTCCGGCAACCCGCGATTGGTTGGGCTGTTCTGTGTCCTGTGCCAAAAACTGTGTCAGCCAACGTGGGTAGATGGTGCCGTGTCGCCTTGGTCCGATATCGCAATTGTCGGCCCGTAATCGACGCCGTCGACACGGCGGCGATATTTGCCCAGACGGCCGTACACCCGGTTGATCATATCCATCGAGGAGTGGCCCATCTCGTCCTGAACAGTAATCATCGCGCATGGCGCGCCTTCGTCGAGGCTTTGCAATCTAGCGGCGCAATATGTCACGCGAAGGGTCTGCGGCGTGACGCGCTTTCGAATGCCGGCCTCCTCCGCAGCCTGCCGCAAATGGTCGTACAGCTTTCCTTCGGACAGCGGCTGCTCCTCGCCTGTCGTGCTGACGCCCGGAAACAGCAAGCCCCCGATTCTGCCTGAGTCGGCAAGGTACGTGCGCAACTCCCGCCGCAATTGCGGAAACAGCGGGATCGTGCGGAGGTGACCCCGCTTGAGGGGCCGCCAATGGTTGCTCTGAATCGTGACCGTGCTGCGCTCGAAGTTGACGTCCCCGACCTCAAGGCCGAGAACTTCACTCCGGCGGCCCTCTGTCAGCAAGTACGTGGCGACAATTGCCCTTACAGGCCCGAAGCGGGTGCGGATTGGGCTCAAGGCATCTAAGATCGCCGCCGGCCGTCGTCGATTCGCTGATCATGGAGACGGCGGAGGGCGTGAGGGTGAGCTCCCCGATGCTGGTCTAGCGGCGGGAGCCCCGCGCGTTTCGACGGCCATCACAGCCGCCGCAATTCGACGCGTCTATTTTTCGCGCGCCCTTCGAGCGTCGCGTTCGTCGCGACTGGCTGGCTTCCGCCCGCGCCGTGCGTAGTGAGCCTGTCCTCAGCGACGTTGTACCGGCCCGTGAGCGCGTCTCTGACCGCCGTGGCACGCCGAGTGGACAATGCCATGTTGCCGACTCCGGAAGTGCCGATGCTGTCGGTGTGTCCGACGATGTCGAGCCTCCAGTCGGGGTGGCGTCGCATGATTGCTGCGATGTCGTGGAGTGCCACGTTCGATTGCGGCGTGATCGTCGCTTCATTGTAGTCGAAGTAGACGTCGTACACCTCGACCGGACGCCTGCTGGCGAGCTGCTGTTCGAGCTCCGCGACAAGGGTGGAGTCGGGGTAGGTGATCTTGATGACGCGCCCTCCTTCTCCACCAGCCGCTCCGCCAACCACGCCGGACGCGAGGACGATGGGAAGGGCCGGATCGTCGAGGATGTACATCTCAATATTTATCGAATCGCTCTCCGCGACGACCATTCCGCGCGCGTGGATGGCCGCGACGGAGGCGGGATACCCGTTGAGCAGAAGCGCGAACGGCACAGCGGCGGCCTCGATGCGGCGGAGCGTCCCCGTGTACGGCGTGCCTGTGGTTATGCTGTCTGAGAATACGGCCTTCGCGATCACGCCCATCTGCTCGAGCATCGCCCCATTCTTGGCGGTGCCGATTCGGGGAATGATCGTCATCGTCATCATCCCCTTTGTCGCCAGCTCGCTCAACAACGCCGATGACACAGTCATGCTGGTCGCGCCAGCGATGACCTCTGGATCGACTGCGGTCCACACCTGGCGATACGTGCGCGCGTCGCGCATCGTGGTGCGTGCCATTCGCGTATCGATCTCGAGGCCCAGTGACCTCGAGATGAGCGTGAGCGTCACCGACTGACCGTCCACCGCGTCCACACGAGTCGATGCCTCGTAGTCGCCCTGCGTTGGAGGGCCGCGCCACGCCTCTACGATCGTGAGATCCTTCACCAAGGGAATTCGCGGCGTTTCGCCCGCCGACATTCCCATCACGGCCACACACGTCACGGCCGCCAGCACAGTGCGCCTCACTTGCTGCACCCCGGATTGCACAACGTGAGGTGCATCGTGTAGTGGCCGAGGTTCTGCGCACCCGGATGTCGCGTGTCGAAGGTGCGATCGACTTTCATCGCCTTCGTGCCGCTCGCGACGGTGAGCACCGGCGCGCCATCCTTGAAGTCCATCGCGCTGTACACGATCCAGTGCGCATCCTTGTACGGCAGAGTGAAGTGCCCCATCACCGGGAGCATTACGGTCGATGGCGCGGTCACCACATATGCGGTGTGCGCTTTCGTATACGATTCGTTGAAGTCCGTGCGCGCGTCGCCGAGTGTCAGGGTGATCGCGCCGTTTGCGAATTGGCCTGTCAGCGGGATGTAGAACGCAGTCGGCGATGTCATCGCGTTGACCATGCCTCCGCTCGCATCGTCGGTTGCGGCGGGCGGAATGTCGACCCGTTCAACGACGCCGCCCTTCATCATCTTTCCGAACAGATCGCCGTCGAAGACGTTTTCCTTATAGGTGAACCGCGTTGCGCCGCCTTCGATCTGCCCGCTCAGCGCCACGGCTTTGCCAGTCGCACTCTTCGGATATCGCAGGACCATCTTCCCGGCAATCGTCGTGGTGTAGCTCCACCACTCGGGGCTGCGGCCGTCCGGCTGCGGCTTGCTGTAGAAGTGCGCCTCCATCACGGCGGTGAACGGTCCCTCGAACTTCTCGCAGTACTGCGCGAAGAGCTGCTCGTTTGCGTACGCCGCGATGTCGCCGGCGAGCTTCGTCACCTGCGTGAACAGGTGCAGCGAGCCGTTCCGCTCACCGAGCCCGTCGACGATGGATGGCAGAAAGCTCTTCGACTCGGCTACGACGAACTTATACGCTGCCGTACTCCGCACCGACTCTGGAATGCGATCGACGAGCCGCTCAGCGACTTCGGTCTCTGATCCAAGCTCGATGTCGCCCTCGGCCAGCGCCTCCTTCGGGCTTCCGGCCGCTTTCGGTAGTCCGGACGCCAGCTTGCCGCCGGCACCGATCGATCCTTCCGCGCCCGGAGGCGCCACCGAGGCGGCCATGTTCGTGATGAAGGCGACGGCAAAGTCGAACGGGCGCTTGGCGATGGCGATCATCTGCGGAACGGCTTTGATCCCTTCGGTGGCGTGATCGATGACGTCGCAGGCGGCGAGGCTCTTCTCGCTTTCCGCGATCTGTTTGTCGATGTCCTTTCGTTCCTGTTTCGCTCGCTCGTCGAGCTGGGCGAGATGATCGAAGAAGGGCTGGAGCGCGGGCGCGGCGTCGGGGCGCTCCGTCATCATCTGCTTCACGTTTGCGAGCGCCTGAGTGAGCTTGGCCGACTGGTCGGGGAGTTTCTGCGTCTCCTCGTCGAGCGACGACAGCTGCGATTCCATGCCGGTGCGCGCAGGCGAGTCGGGCATGTTGTCGACGCCTTTCTTCACGGCGGACACAAACGATGCCGACACTTCGAGAAGCGCCTTGTTGTCCGCGACGTCCTCATCGATATCGACGATGTAGCTGCGAACCGTGAAGGTCGAGCGAGCCGGCGCGCCCTGCTTGCCGGCCTGCACGCTTACTTTGTACTCACCTTCTGTCGATGTCTTCACGAACGTCGACGTGTAGCGACCTGAGGCATTCGCCGTGAGATCGACCACCGTAGCTTCGCCGGACGGCGGTGTGACACTCATGCTGATGTGCACGCCCGGCTGTGAATATGCGAGGCCGGTGATCGTGACCGTGCCATTCTTCGCGAGCTCCTGTGGCGCGACGGAGAGCGTCACCGAGGCATCGCTCGTGTCGGGCTCCTGCGCGGCGAGCGCGCGCGCGAACACGCACGCGATGGCGATGATGAGATATCGCATCATCACAGCTGCTCACACGCGGCGGCGAGCAGCGCTTTCGCCTTGTCGTAGTCTCCCGAGGTGAGCAGCAGCTCGACCATCACGTTGTGCCTTGTCGCGGCGAGTATTTTCCCACCAACCAGCGCCGCTGCATCCCACGGTCCGGCGAGCGTGCTATCGGTGGCGAGTCCGTGCGTGAGGGATGGCGCGGCGACGGCACCGCCGGTCATCTTCGATATCTGGCCGAGCATCTGCTGGGCCTCCGGCGGGAGCGACAGCGGGGCGCCGCGGGCCGGCAGGCCGAGCGCGGGGGCAGCGGCGCCCACGCTGCCCTTCATCATCGCGAGCTTCCTGCTTCCGTTCACCCAGGTGATGTCGAGCGGATATTCCTGGACGCCGTTGGCGCCGGCAACGCGGTAAGTGCACGACGCGCCCAATGAATCGCGTTGCGGCTCGCCCGCGAGAGCGCCGATGGCCTGTTCGACGCGCGCACGCGGAGTGAGATCGCATGGATTCGCGAGCGGCGCGCGCGGCTTGGGGGCAAGTGCCGCAGCGTGCGCACCGTCGTACTCGAGCGGCTTCTCCATGCGCAGTATCGCCTCGCGCACGAGTGCGTACGCGCCCAGCTCGCCGGCATTCGACGTGCTCACATTGATGATCACGCCGCTGTCTCCCTTCACCGCCTCGAGCGTACCGGTCACCGCCATCCACTGCGCATTGTCCCAGGGACCCTGGTCTCCCTTCTGCGTGATCGCGGCCGTGACGCCTTCCTGATCCTGGTGCCCGCTTGCCTTCATCATGCGTCCCATCACGCGCGGCACCCCTGCCGTTGCCGCAACGGCCATCTTCGCGCCGCCGAGCATCACGTCGACCGTGATCTCGCGACCGTCGCGCCCGCGATATATGCACTGCTGGCCTTCAACGGAGGGCGCGCCCTCGGAGTCGTCGAAGCGGAATGGAGGGGTCGCCAGCGGTCCGACGTACGCCTCGGCTTCGGTAGACGCGAGATAGATGCACGGGTCGTTGCCCCGCTCGGCGACCGTGCTGGCCGCCGCGGCAGCTCCCGATGCGCTGCTGCCTGTGGCGAGGCCCGACGACTGTTGGTCAGCGGACTTCTTGCACGCGGCGACTACAACGACCAGCGCGATAGACAACTTCATAGTACGGCACAACATGATCCGGCCTCCCGATACGGTGAGGTGGCCACGTTAGGGGGGTGCCGTCTCCGTCGTGTCGGTCCGTCCGTCTCCGGACTATCCTCGCGGGAAAGTCAGCGCGCGGTAGTCGGCGCGAGGCGCCAGGCGATGGAGCACAGGATCGATGTGGATCCACAGTGGCCCCGCGCCGAGCTCCAGGCTCGTTCGCACGAGCGCGACGGCCTCGGTTGGGCGGCCGAGCAGGGTCGCGACTCGGGCGCGGTAGTATGTCGGGCCCCACGAGTCCTCGCCCGACAGACGATGCGCCAGCCAATCATCGAGACGGTGCGCAGTCTCTGTGTCTCCGCGCTCAACTGCCAGCCCAGCCATGATTCCGCGAAACGCAACGTTCGATGAGTCGTCGGCCACGAGTCCGCGCATGATCGCCTGCGCACTGTCGAACGCTCCGGACTCCTCCAAGAAGAGTGCCTTGAAGAACCGAATCTCGGGTGCGCTTCGATCATGCGGGGACCGACTATCACACCACGTCGCGCCGTGCGCCGCCGCGATACGAGCGGCGCCCGCGCTTCCATGCACGTCGAGCTCGCGCATCGTCCAGAGGATGACCCACGCGGCGGACGATCTGTATTCCTCGCGCCCGTCCATGTTCGGCGCCATCCCACCCGACAGATCGGGCTCGGGCGCACGGGTGAGCGACGAATCCATCACGCGCAGCGCGTCGGTGCCGCGCTCGAGTCCAGCGAGCGCCTGGGCCCGAAGCATTATTCCGTTCAGGTCATCGGGGTAATCGAGACGACGTGTTGTCGCAAGCTCATCGCCAAAGCGACCGAGCAGGTGATACGCCTGAATCAGGTTGCCCCAATAGTCTCCATGGTTGGCCTCCCGCATCCAATCGAGATCGACGGTCGGATCGATCCGCTCGAGCAGCGCGGCTGCATCAGCAGGATGATTCGCCCACATCGCGGCGCTGGCAGCCGATATCTGGTATGGAGATGTCGCCGAGACGAGCCGCGCGCGCTGTGTCGCGAGCCGGTACATCTCGTCGTTGTGCCCGTGACAGCGAGTGACGGCGACGCGAAGTGTGAGGTAGTCGACCTTGCCGAGCGTGCGTCTTCGTGCCGACATAGCCTGGTCGAGCGAATCGACGATGCGGCACTTGCCATCGTTCGCGGCGGTGGTGGCGAGCGCGACGGCTGCGGCGTCGAAGCCGGAATCTCTGCTCGCCGCGAGAGCAAACGACGATTCCGCACGTGCGAGCTGGCCGGACCAGAATTCGTTGAGCCCCTCCATGTATGGGACGTATGCCTCATATGCCGGCGGGGCCCCTCCGGCGCGCCACGCGACGGAGAGGCGGGGATCGATGACCGACGCCAGCGACATCATCACGCGGACGCGCGTCGCTTCGACGCCCGCGGCCGGCTTCGATATACTCGTCGACAACGGCCCGACGCTGCGGAGCACGTGCCCCATCGCGTCTAGCAATATCGCGGTGAAGAGAAGTGAATCGCCCGAGCGGTAGTAGCTACCGTCCACGATGAGATTCGCGCCGTTGCGCCGCGCTAGGAGCACGGCGTCGACCGGGTGGCCCGCCGAATCACGTCCTCGCGCATACAGCGCGCGTGGATCGACGACGTCGACGACGTCCTCGGCGAGAAGGCTGCGCGTGACCCAGTCGATCATCATGTCCGCGATCGGATCGAGGCTCGTGTCGCCGGTGCGATTGGCGAACACGGTCACAATCACGCGTCGGCGGGGCGTTGCATCGGGACGGGGGCGCGCGAAGACGGACAGTCCTCCCACCGCCAGGAGCACCGTGGCGGCGAGAACAGCGTAGAGCGGCCGTCGAGAGCGGAGCGTCGGAGCACGCGCGGGCGGCGCTGAGTATGGTGCGGGCGTAGGCGTAGGCGCCGGCGGGGAGACGACGGCGAGCGGGATCGGTTCGGCACCGAGTCGCAAGCGATCGACGAGCGCGATCGTTTCGGAGTCGGGAGTCCCGTCGAACTCGTTGGCGAGCTTGCGGGAGTAGCTATCGAAGAGGGTGAATGCTCCGCCGCGGTCGCCGCTCGCGTGGAGCGCGACGACGGCGCGGCGCACCCACGCTTCGTCAAAGGGTGCGAGCTGCGTTGCGCGCGTCGCATCCTGGGCGGCAGCCGCGAGCTGCCCTGCCGCCTCGTGTTGCCTGCTGAGATGCTCGAAGGCGCGCAGCACTCGCTCGAGCGCCTGCGCGCGCTCCTGCACGAGCCACGTCTCGAACTCTTCGCCGACACCGCTGACGTGCACGCCCTCGAGCAGCTCGCCTCGGTAGAGGCGACCGCTTCGTCGTAGCGCGCATCAGTCAACGCGTCGCCGAGCGCGGGGACGTCGCACCAGAGTTTCGAGCGGTCGACCATTAGCTCGTCGTCTCCGCGCGAAACGAACACGTCGTCGCCGAGGGCGAGCCGCAGTTGGTATAGCGCGTTTCTCAGCGCGCGGCGCGCGGCGAAGGTGTCGAGCTCCGGCCAGAATACCGCGAGCAGTGTGTCGCGCCGATGAAAGCGATCGGCACGACACGCCACGTAGGCGAGCAGGGCAAACCGTTTGGGCTGAGCGAATAGTGCACTCGCGTCACCCGAATCAGTTCGCTCGAGTTCCCGGGAGCCAAGAAGGCGCAGTCGCAGCATGGGCTTCCCGAAAGTACGGAGAAAGCCCATGCACGGCAACGGCGATCACATCGAGGATTCTGCGGGGCGAGACAGCTTGCCTTGACGGTGACTCTCTTGCCTCACTCACCTCGGATGATCTGAATCGTGAGATTCGTGCCGGAAGCGAGAACGGAGCCTTTAACGTTTCCCTTCGTGAATCCGATCGCTCCGATATAACTCGGAGTCGTGGCTTCCTGGGCGCCGGGGAGCAGCGAGTAGCCGGCCTTGGGTGTCGTCGCTCTATCCGCTGCTCTACCGCATGGAAAAGCGCGGGTGGATTCGCGGACGGTGGGTGGAAAAGGCCGGTCAGCGGCGGCGACGGTATTACTCCATCACGGCCGCGGGCCGGGGGATCGTCGAGGCACAGCGGGAGAGTTGGCTCGAGTTCGTCCGGGCGATCGGGCAGGTCGCCGGGCTCCACCATGCCTGACTGGCGTCCAGCGATTCGCACGCGGTTGGCGTCGCTACACCTGAGCGCGCGGCGCGAAATGGACATCACCGAGGAGCTCGCGCAGCATCTCGATGACCGCTTCGCCGACCTCCGGGCGCGGGGACTCGCTGAGGCCGAGGCTCGCGATCACGCGCGTCGTGTCGAGGCTTCTGTTCGATGTCAGCGCGACGGACGTGCTGACGTTCAGCATCGTGCCGCTGCTCCTCCTCGTCATCGCGGCACTCGCGTGTTACATTCCTGCGCGCCGTGCGGCGCGTATCGATCCGGCGATCACGATGCTGGCGGACTGAGTCACATCAGACGCACACCCGGCATCCGCAGGTTGCTCGGCCGCCCGTGATCAACTCCCGTCGGACAGCGTGTACTCCAGATCGTAGGAGTGCTTCCCGTCCACGACGGTCATCGCGAGTTGGCCGCTGATGCCCGTGAGCTCACCGTTACCGGAATGGGGGACCACGGTGATGCTCTGCTCCTGGGTACCGGCGGTCATGATGCCGCGGTGGAGCAGCACGAAGCTGCCGGTCCTACCTCCGAGCACACCGGTGACGCGCTCGATCGCCACGTAACCCGCCGACCCCTTCACGGGTGTCATCGCTGACAACATCTCTCCGGTGCTGTCGGCCTCGAGATCACCGTGGTATTGCTTGAGCAACGCCAAATGCCCGAGCGACGTGCCTCCGGCTTTGTCGTCCGTCTGCTGCGGAGTCATCTGCACGTTGAACGATCCCGTCGCATGGGTCGCCACGACCGCCTCCGTACCGTCAGGGGTGAGTGTTCTTGGCGGCGGCGCGGTGCGCCGAGTCCATCTCGACGGAGTCGCGTGCCGAGACGGCATGGGCGGCGGTGATCCGAGCGAGGGAGTCGCGCTGTGTCGCGACCGCGGCGATCGCGGCCACCGTCGAGTCGCGTTGATGCTTGGTGGCGCGCAGTCCGGCCGTGGTCTGGGCGGTGGGCGAGGTGCTGTCCGATCGGTCGTAGGTGACCTGCGCGATCGCGGCTTTGCTCACGCCGGCCACGAACAGCCGAGCCGTTTCACAGGGGAGTTCCACGTCCACGTGGTTGACGTTCGCGCCATCGCTGAAGTAGAGCGTGCAGCGCGGCGCACCGGTCGCGAACACCCGATCGAGCGACACCGAGTTGAACGAGCCGTCTTTCAGGAGGCCGCTCGACAGCGTCACCATCGCACCCGGCGCGACGGGAGGGGGTGGGGCATCGAGTACCGTCCGTGCACTGTCGACCCACGCCGTCGCGACCTCGGTGAGGATCGCGGCGACCAACACATAGCCCGGCCGTTTGCCGGCGCTGATCTGGAGCCCGGGATCGGTGGACGCGCTCACCGAGAGATGCGCGCCCTCCACGGTCGTCGAGTAGACATCCTGATGGAGCGTTTGTTGGGCCCGGGCGTCCCCCGTCGCGGCAATCCCGCAGACGGCGGCCACCGATAGGCTCGCTCCGCATGTCCGCCACAGTTGGCGCCGATCCCGCATCTGTCCCACGCCCCCGCCTCTCGTCACGTGTATGCTGGCGCGCCGCGGTCAGGTCCGCCTGATGACGTCGCCGTCCCATCGGCCGCGTGGGCGTCGTACGCCTCCAGCACCTCCGCCGCCGACACCGTCGCGGCGCCCGATTTCCCGACCTCGACGCCGGCCGCATAGTTGGCGACGATCGCCGCTTCGAGCGGCGTCGCGCCGGCCGCCAGCGTCACCGCAAGGTAGGCGGTGACTGTGTCGCCGGCGCCCACCACATCGTACACCGCGCGCGCGGTCGTCGGTACCCGGTGCGTGGCGCCGTCCGGACCCACCAGCGCCATCCCGTGCTCACCCAGCGTCAGCAGCAGGTGTCCGACGCCGAGCCGCTCGACGGCATCGTGCAGCGCGCGCGGGGAGTCCAGGTCCACGGCCGCGCCCAGCGCGGCTTCCAGCTCACGTCGGTTGGGCTTGAAGATCGTGGCCCCGCGATAGCGAAAGAAATTGCGAAACTTGGGGTCGACCACGACCGGGATCCCGCGTGCCTGCGCGGCGCGCGTCGCGGCCTCGATCACGGCGGGCACGAGCACGCCCTTATTGTAATCCTCGAGGACGACCGCGTCGGCCGTGCCGACCGCCTGCTCGACCGCCGCGAGCAGCCGCCCGACCTCGGTGCCCGTCACGTCGGCATCGTCCTCTTCATCCACCCGGACCACCTGCTGGGCACGTGCCACAATCCGGGTCTTGGTCGTGGTAGCCCGGGAAACGGTGACAAGCGACCGATCATGGGCGCCGAACCGGGCCAGGATCTCCCGGACCATTCGCCCCGCGGCATCGTCGCCGAGGGCGCCCACGAGTTCGCATTGGGCCCCGACGGCGGCGACATTTTGCGCGACGTTCGCGGCGCCGCCCAGGGCATGGGCGCGCTCCCGGACGCGGACGACGGGGACGGGGGCCTCGGGTTAGATCCGCTCGACGTCCCCCCGCAAGTACACGTCGAGCATCGCGTCGCCGATAACGGCGACCCGCGTCCCGGCTGCGGCCGAGAGCAGCGATTCGAGACGCGCGCGCGTGATTGACGAAGGCATGTCCATTGCTAAGGTACGGGAACCCTCCAGCCCGGTCAATTTTGGCGACTCCGCTCCTCGAACGGCTGAACACGCAGGCGAAGCTCGCGGTCTTCGCGGTCCAAGAGCGGGCGCTCCTGACCTGGAACGCGGTGCGATTCATCGGCGTTCGGCCCTTTTATCCGGCCGATATCGTGCAGCAAATGGACGCGATCGGCGTCGATTCGCTGTTCATCGTCGTGCTGACCGGGTTCTTCACCGGGATGGTGCTCGCCCTGCAGTCGTCGGCGAGCCTCGCGTCGTTCGGCGAGACCGCCATCATCGGGCGCCTCGTCACGGGCTCGATGATCCGTGAACTGGGCCCGGTCCTGGCCGGATTAATGGTCGCGGGGCGCGTCGGGTCGGGCATCGCGGCGGAGATCGGGTCGATGCGCGTGACCGAGCAGATCGACGCGCTGAATACCCTGGGGACGGACCCGATCAAGAAGCTGGTCACGCCCAGGCTCATCGCCGCCCTCGTGATGCTCCCTGTCCTCACGGTCATCAACGACGCCGTGGGGATCATCGGGGGCAACGTGATCTCGACGTTGTACGTCGGGGTCCCGAGCTCGATCTATTGGCGCACCGTCTGGGACCAGATCGCGGGGGACGGCTTTACCTGGCGATTCGTCCCCAACGATTTCATTCAGGGGCTCGCCAAACCCTTCGTATTCGGGGGGATCATCGCCGTCACGGCATGCTATCACGGCCTGAACACGACGGGGGGGACGGAAGGGGTGGGGCAGAGCACCACCCGGACGGTCGTCGTGGCCAGCATCTCGATCCTGATCGTGGACTATTTCATGACCCAGCTCCTCCTCGGCGTGCTCAATCCTCGATGAGCGACACCGAAGACGAGGCGTCGCCGGAAGACCAAGCGTTCGCGGGTCGCGTCCGGGCGGCGATCCGCGACGAGCTGGCCGCCGACAAGGCGTTGGCGAAAAAAGCTCGATCGCCCACCCCGACGACCCGTCGCCCGACACCGACCGGGATGACGTCGTCCGCACGACGGAGCTCGACGCCGGCGAACGTCACTCCCGTGATCGAGCTGGACCGCGTCACGCTGTCGTTTGATCGACCGGTGCTCGAGGATGTGACGCTCGAGATCTACCCCGGCGAAACGATGGTCATTGTTGGGGAGTCGGGCACCGGAAAATCGACCGCGCTCAAGCTCATTCTCCGCTTGCTGGTCCCGGACGACGGCCGCGTGCTCATCAAGGGCCGTGACATCGTCGGCCTGAGCTTCGACGAGGCGCTGCAGGTGCGGCAGCAGATGGGCATGGTGTTTCAGGGATCGGCACTGTTCGACTCGATGTCGGTGTTCGAGAACGTGGCCTATCCGCTGCGCGAGCACACGACGATGTCGGACGAAGAGATCGATGCCCGCGTGCGGGAGAAACTCCAGTTCGTGGATCTCATCCCGGATGAGATCATGACCCTGCTGCCGGCCGAACTCTCGGGCGGGATGAAGAAGCGGGTGGGCATCGCGCGGGGTCTGGCGAACAACCCCGAGATCATGCTGTACGATGAGCCGACCTCCGGACTCGACCCATTGACCACCGGTACGATCACGCGATTGATCATGAAGATGCAGCGCGAGCTCGGGGTGACGAGCGTCGTCGTGTCGCACGACATCCGGTCCGCGAACCGAATGGGGACTCATATCGCGGTGTTGGCCGAGCACCGGATCGTATTTTGCGGCACCCCGGAGGAGATGGCGGCGAGTGAGGATCGATACATCCAGGATTTTCTCGGTGGATTGTAAGCGCGGTCGGGGGGCGGTTCCGCTGGTCTCAACGTCGAGGAGCGTATGAAACGGTCGATCGGGGTGACGTGGGACCAACTGCGCGTCGGGGTCGTGATCCTACTGGCCGCGGGTGTACTGGTCATCACGGTCTTCAAACTCGGCGCGGCGGCAAACCTCTTCACCAAGCGATACCCGCTGTACGTCTTTCTCTCGAACGCAAGGGGGATCACGCGTGGCGGGTCGGTCACGATCAACGGAGTCGTCGCGGGGACCATCGACGACATCAGCTTCCTGCCGGTCGGCACCGACACCACGCGCAACCTCAAGCTCCTCTTGTCGATCGATCAGGGGCTGCGAGACCAGGTACGCGCTGACAGCCGGGCATCGGTCAAGTCGATGGGCGTGCTGGGCGACAAAGTGCTGGACATCAGCTCCGGGACTCCGCGCTACGACATGCTCCAGCCCAACGACACCTTACGGGTCACGCCGACGATCGACATGGACGACGTGATCGGGCAGGCATCGATCGTGGTGCAGGACGCGGTCGAGCTGACCCGCGACCTCAAGATCATCAGCGGCGGGATCGTGCATGGCGATGGCACGATGGGGCAACTGGTCACGAACCGATCGCTGTACGACCGATTGACGGGCACGCTCCAACGCATGGACGGGCTGCTCGACCGTCTGGACAACCCGCACGGGACCGTCGGCAAGCTGATCGATGACCCCGCCCTGTACAACAACTTGACGACCGCGGTGGCGGGCCTCGATTCCGTGTTGGCCCAGGTCAACGGACACCAGGGGACGCTGGGCAAACTGTTGTACGATGACACGCTGTACTCGCACCTCGTCGGCGTCGCGGGCGGCGCGGACTCGCTCGTGCACCAACTCAACGACGGGGACGGGTCGGCGGCCAAGCTGCTGCGTGATCGCCAGCTCTACGATCAGCTGTCGAAGGCCGTGGCGACCCTCAACGCCGTGCTCGCCGACGTCAAGCAGAATCCGCGGCGATACACCCGGGGACTCGTGCGAGTGTTTTAGATTGTAGGACTATGGACACGTACCACCTCGACGTCGTTGTCACCCGTGGCGGGGCAGTCGAATCGCGCCACCGGGTACACGCCGCGGTGGTCGGGCCGGGCGATGCGCTGATTGGCGGAGCGGGCGATCCCCACGTCGTGTCGTTCTGGCGATCGGGGTCCAAGCCGTTCCTGGCCATGCCGCTGGTGGCAGCGGGCGCGATCGATGACCTGGCGTGGGGCGACGATGAGTTGGCGCTGGCGTGTGCGTCGCATGGCGGCGAGCCGGAACACGTCGCGATTGCGGCCTCGATGCTCCGTGACATCGGACTCGAGGAAGGCGACCTCGCGTGCGGCGCGCACGAGCCGCTCTCGCCGCGCGGCGTCCGGATGGCCCGTGAGGCGGGCACCCGTTTCTCCCGTCTGCACAACAACTGCTCCGGGAAGCATGCCGCGATGCTGGCACGGGCGCACAACGCTGGGTGGGCGACGGCGGGCTACGAGCAGGCGAGCCATCTCGTTCAGCAGAGCGCGACGGCGACGGTCGCGCACTGGACCGCGGTGCCGGAGGGTGCCTTGATCGTCGGGGTCGATGGCTGCGGGGTGCCGGTCGTCGCGCTCCCGCTCGAACGGATGGCCCGTGCCTACGCCAGACTGGGTGCGGCGGCCGCGCGCGGCGAAGAGGTCGCGGGGCGAGTGGTACACGCCATGACGGCGCGTCCCTTTCTGGTCGGTGGGACGGACCGCTTCGATTCGGTGATGATCGAGGATACGGGCGGTCGGGTGGTCGCGAAAGTCGGCGCCGAGGGGGTGCATTCGGTCGCGGTCCCCGATCTGGGGATCGGACTCGCGATCAAAGTCGAGGACGGGGCGCAACGCGCGCAGTACCCGGCCGTGATCCGCCTCCTGCAGCACCTGGGCGTGCTCGACGACCGCCTGACCCCTCGCTTGGCCGACTTCCTCCACAAGTCCGTCCGCAACACTCGGAACGAGGTGGTCGGCGAAATTCACACGGTGAGCTGAGTGCAGCTGTCCGCCGCGTTCTGCCATCCCTGCGCATCGTCCGGACGCCGCGTTCGATGGTGCCGAGTGCGTCGGGCCGATGTCGTGGGGGCAACCCGGCGGCGTACTGTTCGCTGGTCGGGCGGCAGCGGCTCGGAGGGACTTCGTCGTGTTCATTGATCGTGTGGTGGTGCGGATCGAGGCGGGAACCGGCGGATCGGGGTGTACATCCTTTCGACGCGAGTGGCGCGTGCCCCTTGGGGGACCGGACGGCGGGGATGGCGGTCGCGGCGGGGACGTGTATCTGCGCGCCGATTCCAACCTCGCGACGCTGCTCGACTACACGTACCGCGATGCATGGACCGCCGAGCGCGGGGAGCACGGGATGGGCTCCAACATGACCGGGCGCTCGGGGGCGGATGTGGTACTGCCGGTGCCGGCGGGGACAGTGGCGACCGACGCTGACACCGACGTCCGGCTCGGTGAGGTGCTCGAGAACGGCGATACGCTTCTCGTGGCGAAGGGCGGGCGGGGAGGGAAGGGGAACGCGTTCTTCGCGACCGCCACGCATCAATCGCCGCGGGAGTGGCAACCCGGCGAAGCCGGCGAGCAGCATACTGTGACGCTCGAGCTCAAGCTGATTGCCGACGTCGGCCTCGTGGGCGCGCCAAATGCGGGCAAATCCACGCTGCTGTCCGTCATCTCGGCCGCGCGCCCCAAGATCGCGGACTATCCGTTTACGACCCTGTCGCCGAATCTGGGCGTCGTGCCGCTCAGCGATCACCGGACATTCGTCGTCGCGGACGTGCCGGGGATCATCGAGGGGGCCCACGAAGGGCGCGGACTGGGACTGCAGTTTCTGCGGCACATCGAGCGCACGCGGTTGCTCGGGCTGCTGATTCCAGTCGACGCCGACGATTGGCAAGCCGAATACGATCAGCTGCGACACGAGATCGGGACCTATTCCGCCGACCTGCTCACGAAGCCGCATTGCGTCGTGTTCACCAAGATGGACCTCCTTGGGGATACCGAGCCGCCGCCGATCGAGGCACCAGACGCGTTCGGCGTCTTCGCGATCAGCGCGCCGCTGCGCCAGGGCCTCGACGAACTACTCGCGGTCTGGTGGGACGAGCTGCTCGCACTCCGCAAGACAGTGGACGCGCGCGTCGAACAGGCACCGCTCCCCTGACGTGGGCGCGGCGATCGAGGTCTGGGCACGAGGGGACGCGCGATACCCGGCCGCCCTTGGTGACGCGCCGGACCCGCCCGCCAAAGTGTTTGCGCGAGGCACCCGCTCGGTCGTCGATCGGGTCGCGATCGCGGTCGTGGGTGCGCGACGGGCGACCGACGCCGGTCTGTCCGCGGCGCGACGGATCGGTCGCATCCTCGCCCAAGCCGGCGTGTGCGTCGTCAGTGGGCTGGCGCTCGGGATCGACGCCGCGGCGCACGCGGGGGCGCTCGAAGCGGAGGACGGGCGGACCTGCGCGATTCTCGGCGGCGGGATCGACGTCGGTGCCCCGCCCTCGAACGGACGGCTCAAAGAGCGCATCGCGACGCGTGGGCTGCTGCTCTCCGAGTGGGAACCGCGGTGCCCGCCAGCGCCCTGGATGTTTCCGCACCGAAATCGGTTAATCGCGGCGATGTGTCGCGCGACGGTAGTCGTGGAGGCGGGACCGCGAAGCGGCGCGCTCCATACGGCGCAATTCGCGCTCGACTTGGGGCGCGAGGTCGCGGTCGTCCCGGGGCCGATCGACACGGACTGGTGCCTGGGATCGAATCGCTTGCTCCAGCGCGAGGGCGCGCGGGCGATCGTGGCCGTCGAGGATGTGCTCGCGCTGATCGGACCGCGGCTCGAAGTGACGCCGCCGCCGACTGAGTTCAGCGACGACGAAGCAAAGGTGTGGGACGTCCTGGCGGGCGGGGCGATCGACGTGGACACGATCGCCATTCGATCGCATCTACCGACGACGCGGTGTCTGGCGGCCATTACGGCACTCGAGTTGGCGGGCGCGATCTCCTGCTTGCTCACGGGCGAGGTCCGACGCCGCTAGCGCCGTCGCTCGCAGACCCGGGGCCGGCTGACGCGGTCTCGCCCACGCGACCACGCCACGTGTACGTGCATGTGCCCTTCTGCGCGCGCCGGTGCTCGTACTGCGATTTCGCGATCGCGGTGCGCCGGACCGTCCCGGTGGACGAGTACATCGCCGCGATCGCCGGGGAGCTCGACCTGCGGTTCCCCGGGGGCCGCGACGTATGGCGGGTCGAGACACTGTACTTGGGCGGGGGCACCCCCTCGCGGCTCGGTGGGTCGGGGATCCAGCGACTGATGGATGTGCTCCGCGCACGGATGACGCCGGACGCCGGAGCGGAGATCACCATCGAAGCGAATCCCGATGACGTTACCGCCGAAGCGGTCGCGGCGTGGCGCGCGGCTGGCGTGACGCGGCTCTCGCTCGGTGCGCAGTCGTTCGGCGCCGTGGCGCTCGCGTGGATGCATCGGACGCACACGGCAGAGCAGACCGCGGCCGCGGTCCACGTGGCGCGGGACGGCGGGATCGAGAGCCTGTCGCTCGATCTGATCTTCGCGCTCCCGACCGCCGTCCCGCGGTCGTGGTCCGGCGATTTGTCGGACGCGCTCGCGTTACGTCCCGATCATCTCTCGTTGTACGGACTCACCGTCGAGCGCGCGACGCCGCTGGGTCGGTGGGTGGCACGCGGGACAGCGACCGCGGCGCCCGACGAGCGATACGCGGCGGAATACCTGGAGGCCCATGACGCCCTCGCCGGTGCGGGGTTCGAGCACTACGAAGTGTCGAGCTACGCGAAGGCTGGCGCACGATCGCGCCACAATTCCTCGTATTGGGCGGGCGTCGCGTACGCGGGGCTCGGGCCGGGGGCGCATGAGTTCGACGGCGAGCGGCGGCGCTGGAATATCGGCGCGTACACCGCATGGGCTCAGCGGGCGCTCCTCGGCGAGGATCCAGTCGCCGATTTCGAGCGGCTGACCCCCGAGAATCGGGCAGCGGAGCGCCTCTATCTGGAGTTGCGAACGGCTGGTGGAACGGTCCTGGATACGGCGGCAGCGCGGACGGTACGCCCGTGGGTCGCTGCAGGCTGGGCCAAGCTCGACGGGGCTCGTCTGTCGTTGACGGCGGAGGGCTGGCTGCGGCTCGACGAGCTGGTCGTTATGTTGGCAAATCCCGGAAGTCGCTACTAGATTTAGACTTATGGCGCTAACGGACCTGACTGAGCGGGAACGACGCATTCTGGAAGCGGTGATCCAGAGCTACGTGGAGACGGCGGAGCCCGCCGGATCGCGTACGCTCGCCCGTCGCTTCGGGCTCGGCGTGTCCGCGGCGACCATCCGAAACACGCTCAGCGATCTGGAGGAAAAGGGCTACCTCTTCCACCCGCACACATCCGCGGGACGCATCCCGACCGATCGCGCGTACCGGATGTACGTCGACTCGCTCGTGCAACTGGTACCGCTGGCGCCGCTCGCGGCACAGGAACGCGACCAGTTGGTCGAGCGGATCCTGGCCGGCGGGTCGGCCATCGAGACGGTCCTGCGATGTGCCGCGCAGAGCGTGGGGATCCTAACCCAGGAATTGGGTGTCGCACTCGGACCGCGGCTCGATGAGATCGTGCTGGAGCGTCTCGAGTTGGTGCGGCTGTCGGCCGAGCGGCTGCTGATGGTGCTGACGCTCAAAGGCGGCGTGATGCGCACGATCTTCGTTGAGGCGCCCGGCGTGCTGGAGGACGGCGCGATCGCGGAGGTCACCGTCGTGTTGAACGAGCGGCTCGGCGGCCTGCGTCTGGGTGAGATTCGTACGTCGTCGGCGGAGCGACTTCGTGACGGCGTGCCAGGCGGCCGACCGGCGGCGCGCGAGCTCCTCAATATCTTCGTGCAGGAAGCGGACACGGTGTTCGACGTGCCGATCGCACCCGACGACGACGGCGTGGTGCTCGGGCAGGCGTCGGTGCTCGCGGAGCAGCCGGAGTTCGCGTCGGGGGATAGCCTGCGCCGGCTCATCGAGTTGACCGAGACTCGGCAGCATCTGGCCGAACTGTTACGGCAGCGGAGCGCCAAGCCCGGAATCTCGATCACGATCGGCAACGAGCACGCCGACCCGCGGCTCGGCAACCTGACGATCGTCACGGCCGAATATCGTGCCGGGTCATTGACCGGCGTCATCGGCGTGATCGGTCCGACGCGGATGCCGTACGAGAAGGTGATCTCGCTCGTCGGGCATACATCGCGGCTGGTCACCGACCTGCTCGGCTAACGACCGAGGGGCGCTTGGCCTGAATTGGGGGGCAGGACGCGGACGTCGCGGACTGAGCTGTTCGACGATTTAAATTGTACCGTACCCACCCCTGACGATCTCATTTCGCGAGCTATGGCAGACTATTACGCCGTCCTAGGTGTTACGCGCGGCGCTTCCGACGACGACATCAAGAAGTCGTACCGAAAGCTTGCCATGCAGTACCACCCCGATCGCAATAACGGGTCGAAGGACTCCGAAGAGCAGTTCAAGACGATCACCGAGGCGTACGACGTGCTGCGCGACCCCGACAAGCGCGCACTGTTCGACCGATACGGTGAGGCTGGACTGCGCGGCGCGTCGGGCGGTGGGCCGCATGTAGATCTCGCGGACGCGCTCAACATCTTCATGCGCGACTTCGGCGGCCTCGGCGATCTCTTTGGCGGTCGCGGCGCGCAAACGACGCGCGCGGGCGCCGACATCAAGCTGGCCGCCGACCTGACGCTGACCGAAGTCGCGAACGGCGTCGAAAAGACGTTCACGACCAAACTGCTCGACACGTGCGACGCGTGCGCGGGGACGGGCGCCGAACCGGGCACCAAACCGCACCGGTGTCCCACGTGCGCGGGGACAGGTGAAGTACGCCGCGCACAACGGTCGTTCTTCGGGCAGTTCGTGAGCGTATCCGCGTGCCCGACGTGCGCAGGCGAGGGGACGGTCGTGTCGTCGCCATGCAAGAAGTGCCGCGGCGATGGCCGCGTACGCGTCGAGCGGACGGTGACGGTTCGCATTCCCCCGGGCGTCGCGACGGGCCAGTACATGACCCTGCGTGCGCAGGGCAATGTCGGGTCGCGTGCGGGCTCGCGGGGCGACGTCATCGTCGTGTTCCAGGTTGCGGACGACCCACGGTTCGAGCGAGACGGCGAGGACCTGTACACCGAGGCGTTCGTGTCGTACACCCAGCTCGTGTTCGGCGCGGAGCTTCAGGTGTCGGTCGTCGGCGGGTTCGTGAACGTCCGTGTGCCGGCTGCGACACAGAGTGGGCACGTGTTCGAGATCCGGGGGCGCGGTCTGCCCCGCGTGAATGCGTCGGGATCCGGCGACCTGCACATCCGCGTGCAACTGTGGACACCGGAGGAGATCACGCCGAAAGAAGAAGCGCTGCTGCACGAGCTGGCGGCGGTGGAAGCGAAACCGCCGCAGACCCGGGCGAGAGGGTTTTGGCGGAAGATGAAGGAAGCGCTACGCGCGTGACCGGGGGCGGCGAGGCCGCACCCGCGACACCCGGCCGCTGGCGGTCGGTGCGTATCTGGCCGTCGGCGAACGGTGAGGGTCGTCGTGACCAGATCATGGCCGCGCTGTTCGCTCTGGGCTCCACTGGTGTGCACGAAGACGGCGATGTCCTGGCGACGTTTTTCCCCCCGTCGGCCGTCTCCGATGACACCCTGATGCGACGCGTGGCGCTCGTCGATGCGGCGGCACGGGTGGAGCTCGGGTTCGTCGATGCGGGCGACTGGTCGCGACAATGGCCGACGCGCGTGGGCGTGCACGCGCTGGGCCCGCTCACCATCGCGCCGCCCTGGCTGGCCGACGGGCTCGATCCGGCCTGCACGATCGTCATCGACCCCGCGATGGCGTTCGGGACCGGCGAGCATGAGACGACGAGGGGCGTCATGCGATTGCTGCCGCACGTCGTGCGCGCGGGGGACATCGTCGCGGACCTCGGGAGCGGGAGCGGGGTGCTGGCGATCGCCGCCGTCAAACTCGGCGCGGCGCGTGTGGCAGCGATCGAGATGGACCATGACGCGATCGGCAATGCCGAAGCGAACGTCGCCCGCAACGGCGTCGCGGACCGCGTGCGCGTCATCGAGGGAGATGCGCAGCTGCTGCTGCCGCTGGTGGCACCCGTGCGTCTGATCACCGCCAACATCATCTCGTCGGTGGTGGTCGAGCTGCTTCCGAGCATGATGTCCGCGCTCGTCGCGGGGGGTCAGGCGGTGCTGAGCGGCATCTTGTGCGAGGAGCGCGAGGCGATGGTGACCGTCCTTGGCGAGAGTGGGTGGCACATCGAGCGTGAGGACATCGAGGGAGAATGGTGGAGCACGATCGTCGCCCCATAGACGCGCAATTCGTCGCGCCGGCCGAATTCGGACTGGGCAGCGAAGTCACGCTGGGTCCGGAGGCCGCGCATCACATGAACGTGCTTCGGCTGGACTTTGGCGCCCGGATTGGGGTGGTCGATGGCGCGGGCCGCGTGGGCGGGGGTACGCTGGTGCGGCTCGGACGGCGCGACGCCGTGGTCGCGGTGGACCAGATGTGGACGGTGGACCGGCCGCCCGCGGTCCATATGATCGTGCCGGTGGCGGATCGGGATCGGATGCTCTGGATGGCGGAGAAGTGCACGGAACTCGGAGTGACCAGTTGGCGCCCTGTCGAATGGCGGCGCTCGGCTAGCGTGTCGCCGCGTGGCGTGGGCGCACCGTTTCGCGACAAAGTCCGTGCGCGCATGATCGCCGCGCTTACGCAATCGCGCGGGGCATGGCTCCCGGAACAATTCGCCGAGACCTCGCTGGCCGAGTCGCTGTCGAAAGTACCGGCCGGTGTCCGGCTCGTACTCGATCCGTCGGGGGCGCCGTTGCTACAGGTCCTCCCCTCTCCACTCGTGGCGCCGGTCACCATCGCGGTCGGCCCCGAGGGTGGCGTCGAGGACGTGGAACGCGGCGCGCTGGCCAATGCGGGGTTCGTGCGCGCGTCGCTGGGAGTGGCTATCCTCCGGTTCGAGACTGCTGGCGTGGCGGCTCTGGCCGCGGTCCGCGCGGCGTTCGCGGCGGCGGGAGCCGGTTCGAGCAGAGGCGGCGAGGAGGCGTGAGGTGGCGATGATGGCGACCGATCCCTGTCTGTTCTGTCGAATCGCGCGCGGGGAGATCCCGGCGCAGATCGTGTACGAGACGCCGCACGTGATGGCGTTCCGCGACATTGCGCCGCAGGCGCCGTACCACGTGATCATCATCCCGCGAGACCACGTCGCGACGCTGAACGACACCCGCGATCCCGGGCTCGTGGGTCGGCTCGCCATCGCGGCATCTGAGCTAGCGGAGCGGGAAGGGTTCGCGGCCGCGGGATACCGGACGGTGATCAATACCAACGCGGACGGCGGGCAGACGGTGTTTCATCTGCACCTGCATCTACTGGCGGGCCGGAAGATGGGGTGGCCGCCGGGGTAGCGAATCAGCGATCGATTCGCGGAGGCGAGATGGGGCCGTTCGCGGACGGCCCCCGCGGCGTAAATGGCGCGAGATGGTTGTGGCGTACTGGTGACGGCAACGGCAAACGGCAACGGCGAACCGCAATCGGCGAGCGGTTTGGGCGCTAGATCTCTAGGAGGGCGAGCTCGGGGCGGGCGCCGATGCGGAAGGGGGGGCCGGAGTTGCCGAGTCCGCGGCTCACGTAGAGGGTGTGCTGGGCGTCGGGGCTGGCGTAGCGCCCTTGGACGTAGCCGCCGCTGCCTTCGGGGAGCACGAGTGCCAGGCCGAGCGGCGCGATCTGGCCGCCGTGCGTGTGGCCCGCGAGGACGACGGTGGGTCGCTGGGCGATCTTCATGATCGCGTCGAAGGCAACCGGGCAGTGGGACATGATGATCGCGCGCGTGGATTCCGGTGCGGGGGCCGGTAGCGCGGTCACTTGGGCGTAGTCCGGGGCTCCGGCCCGCCAATCATCGAGTCCCAGCAGGTCAACGGGGCCCGCGGGGTCGTCGAGTTGGACGCGGTCGTTGACCAAGAGCCGGACGCCGGCGCGTTCGTATTCACGGCGGAGGCGACGAAGGTCGCATTCACCCTGGTACTCCCAATTGCCGAGCGTGGCGAACTTGCCGAGCCGGGCGTGGATCCCCGCGTACTGGGCGACGAGGGGCTCGTCGCCCCGGTCGTCGACCGCGTCGCCGGCGATGCAGACCAGGTCGGGTCGGAACCGGTTGATCTGGTCGGTCAACTCCTGATGCCCGATCCAGTTATGGGGGCCATGCATGTCCGTTATGAGTGCCACCCGAATCGTTCGGCTCGGGGACGCGGACGGCGCGAGCACGTGGTGAGTCGTGTCGAGGGTATTCGACGATTCGCCGTAGAAGGACAGCGCCGCGACCCCGGCCCCGGCGGCCAGAAACTGTCGTCGTGTAACGGTTGATGGGGGTGCGGGAGTCATACAGAAATATAGACGACCACGTGCTTGACACGTCCCGTCTAAGCCTCGTATTTTCCAAGGCTTACACCATTTACGGCGCTCGCATTGCGGGCGCCCCAATTGCCGGGAGCAACACGTTTGTCCGAAGTCATTATTCACGACGACGAGAACTTCGAACGCGCACTCAAGCGGTTCAAGAAGAAATGCGAGAAGGCGGGGATTCTTTCCGACCTGCGCAAGCATCGGCATTACGAGAAGCCGAGTGAGCGGCGCAAGCGAAAAATGAACGCCGCGATGCGTAAGAACCGCCGGAGCCGGCACGCATAGATGTCTGCGTTGCTCACGCGGTTGCAGGGCGACCTCGTGATCGCGCGCAAGGCGCAGGACAAGCCGGCGACGCTACTCCTCGGGACCATCCTGGCCGACATCAAGAATCGCCGTATCGAACTGATGCGCGATCCGACCGATGATGACGTCATCGAGGTGGTGCGGAAGGGCATCAAACGACGGCGTGAATCGATCGAAGCGTTCGATCGCGGGAATCGGGCCGACCTCGCCGGCAAAGAGCGCACTGAAGTCGAGACGCTGGCGCGGTACCTCCCAGCAGCCGTTGACCCCGACATCATTCGCGCGGCGGTCCGGGCGGCGATCACCGGTGGTGCCACCAACATCGGCGCGGTGATGGGGAAAGTGCTCCCGCAGTTCAAGGGTCAAACCGACGGCGGCACGGTGAGCGCGATCGCGCGCGAGGAGCTCAGCGCCCCAAAGTGATGGTGCGCGCCCCGCGGCCATGAACGCGCACGCACTCGCCGTCCTGGAGCTTTCCCGGGTGCTCGGGCTTGTCGCAGACCGCGCATCCTCGCCACTCGGTGCGGCCGCCGTACGCACATTGCAGCCCACGACGAGCCGGACGGTCATCGACCGGGAGCTCGCTCGGGTAGAAGCGATGCGGGCGCTCGTCGCATCGGAGCCGGCGTGGGGACCCGAGTTAGTACCCGACGTGATGGCCGCGTTGGAGCGACTGCGAGTCGAGGGGGCGGTGTGGACCGGGGTCGAGCTCCGTCATGCGGCGGTGCTACTCACCTCGAGCCGTCGAACGCGCGAGGTCCTGCGCGATGCACGCCGACCCGTCGTCGCGCGCGGCGTCCTGTCCGATATCGGGGAGCGGCTGCCCGAGGCGCGCGACCGAGAAGCGGCGATCCAACGCGCGATCGCCGAAGACGGCGACGTGCGCGACGAGGCGTCTCCACTGTTGCGGCGGCTCCGCCGAGCGTTGCAGGGTGCGGAGGGCGAGCTCGTCTCGCTCCTCGAACGCATCATGCGCGCGCTCGAGCCGCACCAACAAGTGCCCGACATGTCGGTCACCGTCCGCAATGGCCGATTCGTCATTCCGATCCGGCGCGAGGCGCGGCGCGCGGTGTCCGGCATCGTCCAGGACACATCGGCCACCGGCGCGACGTTGTTCGTCGAGCCGCCCGCCGCCGTGGAAGCGGGGAACCGGATCCGCGAGCTCGAAGCCGAGGAGCGGCGCGAAGTGGACCGCATCCTGCGCGAGCTGACGGATGCGCTCCGACCGTTGCGCGACGCCCTGATCGCCGGCCACGGTGCGCTCGTCGAGTTCGATACGCTATACGCACGCGCGCGATACGCCGCCGACTTTGGCTGCCATCCCGCGGAACTCGGGTCGCCGACCGACGGCTTTGTGATCCACGACGGGCGCCATCCGTTACTGATCGCGCAGGGCAACACCGTGGTTCCGTTCGACCTGACGATGGAGCCCCACGAGCGCACGCTACTCGTCTCTGGACCGAACACGGGCGGCAAGACGGTGCTACTCAAGTCCGTCGCGCTGTGCTCCGTGCTGGCGCAATGTGGCGTGCCCGCGCCGGTGGGTCCGGGGAGCCGATTGGCGATCTTCGACGACGTGTTTGCGGATGTCGGAGATGAGCAATCGATTCAGGCGAGTCTTTCCACCTTCAGCGCGCACGTCAAGAACCTGGGCGACATCCTGGCGGGTGCGACGCCGTCGTCGCTGGTGCTGATCGATGAGTTGGGATCGGGTACCGATCCGCTCGAAGGTGCGGCCCTCGGCGGCGCGGTCCTCGAAGAGCTGACCGGCCGCGGCGCGCTGACGCTCGCCACGACGCACCTCGGTGCGCTCAAGGAGCTGGCGACGGAGGTCCCGGGCGTCGTCAACGCGTCACTGCAATTCGACGCCATCCAATTGGCGCCCACCTACCGTCTCATCAAGGGCGTGCCCGGCCGGTCGTACGGACTCAGCATCGCGCGCCGCCTGGCGCTCCCTGAGCGCGTGCTGCAGCGCGCCGAAGCGCGCGTCCCACGCATCGAGCGGGACGTGGAAGGGCTGTTGGCCGATCTCGAGGGCCGGGACGCGGCACTCGCCGATCGCGAGCGCGCCGCAGCGGACGCCGCGGCGGACGTGGCCGATCGAAGCTCGCGCCTCGAGTCGCG
>PMAE01000062.1 GCA_003152485.1 Gemmatimonadota bacterium
ACGGCGCCATCACCGATGACCCGAACCCGAGCCCCACACGCCGCCCGTGACGCGGCCAGATGGTTCTCGACGTTGGCGTCTGCGGTCATGATCGTCGTGGCGCTCGTCTCGAGTGGCCCGCACGAGATGGCCGCGCAGGCGGTCAGCCAGCCACCGGCCCATGTCGATCGGCCGCGCCTACTGATACGGTTCGACAGCGGACTGGTGAATGTCGGTGATCCGGTCACGTTGCACGTTGCCGCCCAGTTGCNNGGCCGGAACGCGCCTTGTTGATGCCACCCCATTGGCGCGCGAGCCGCTGCCGGACGGCAGTCGCATCGTGCACACGGACCCGCTGCACCTGGCCGCCGACGGATCGGGGCGCGGTACGATCACCGCGGTGTTCTTTCGACCGGGCGCCGCCCGGATTCCCCCGCTGGCCGTCACCTATCGCGTCACGCCTGACGCTTCGGTGGACACGCTGGTCGCCGCCGCCGTCGCCGTGACGGTAACGCCGCTCGTCCCGATCGCGTCCGGTTCGCTGCGCGACATCAAGGACATCGATGCGGCGCCCATTCCACCGCACATCGCCGCCACCGCGGCGGCGCTGGCGCTCGCGGTGCTCGCCATCGTCGCGGTCGCCGGGCACGTCAGGCGGAGGCGACGATCCGTATCGACCGCTGCGCGAGACCTCGCGATCTCCCGCGGGATGCCCGGTGGTCCGTACGACACTGCGCTCGCCCGGCTGGCCGCCATCAGCGACGATTGGGCGGGCCGGGGCGACGTCGACTCACACTATGCACTCACCGCCGATGTGCTCCGGCGCTACCTCTACGAGGCGCACGGGATCCCAGCGCTCGAACGGACCACGCCGGAGTTGCTCGTCGTGTTGCCGCCGCCGTTGGCCACTCCGCAGACGCGCGCGGCGACTGGTGATCTGCTCGCGGTCGCCGACCTCGTGAAGTTCGCCCGGTACGATCCGCGACCGTCGGCGCCATCCGAGCTCGTGAGCGCCGCCCGGTCGGTCCTCGCAGCGTGGAATACCGCGGACCCGTCCGCTGCGGACGTGCCAGCCACAACCGACCTGGCGAGCGTGGCCCGGCAGGCCGGGCCGGCGGGTGGCGAGCGACATGCGATTCGCTGATCCGTGGGCGTTGCTGCTCCTGGCCGCGGTCGCGGGGGAGGCGTTGCGCCGGTGGTTGGTGCGGGGCCGTGCACCGCGGTCGCATGTGGGCTTCTCCGCCGTGGCATTTCTCGACGACGAGGGGTCGCGCGGCCGCGTGCGCTGGCTGCCGCTACCGGCCGTGCTCCGGACGATCGCGCTCGCGCTTCTCGTCGTGGCGCTGGCTCGCCCTCGTACCGAGGGCGAACACCATGACACGCCGGTCCACGGCCGCAACATCGTGCTCACGCTGGATATCTCGAGCAGCATGAAGGCGCTCGATTTCCGGACGGGCAATCGCATCGAGGTGGCCAAGAGGGTGTTGGCCGATTTCGTCGCGCGGCGCCGGGGCGATTTCCTTGGGCTGGTGGTATTCGCGGGGCGCGCGTTCACGCAGGCGCCGCTTACGAACGACGCGGATGTCATGCTGGATCTCTTGCATCGTGCGGACATCGGGATGCTGCCCGATGGCACCGCAATCGGCACCGCGCTGGCCATGAGCGAGAGCCACCTCGTGGACCTGCCGCGCGAAAGCGGCGTGATCGTACTCCTGACCGATGGTGGCAACAACACGGGGTACCCCGATCCACTCGTCGCCGCCGAGGCTGCGCGGGCGCTCGGGATCCGGATCTACGCGATCGGCGTCAGCTCGGGCGGGGCGACGCCGCTCGCGCCGTACGAGACAGGCCGCCCGGCCACGATGGAAGCACCGTCCACGCTCTCGAGCCACGAAGAGCAGATTCTGCAGCGCATCGCGTCCATCAGCAACGGCCGATACTTCCGCGTCAGTGACGACGGCGCGCTGGTGCACGTGCTCGCGGAGATCGACGGTCTCGAGCGCACCGAGCGCCATCTCACCGAGGTGATCAGTTATCACGAATACTTTGCGATCCCACTCGGCGCGGCGCTCTTGCTCCTCGTGGCCGAGATGTGGCTGGGCGCTACGTGGCTCCGGATCACGTCATGAGGCACCGGGTGCTCCCGTGGGCCACGTGACATTCGCCACGCCTCTGGCCCTCCTCGGGCTGGCTGCACTCATTCCCCTGGCTCTCGTGTTTCGGCGGGCCGATCGCGCACGCCGTCACGCGCTGGCGGTATTTGGTCCGCTGTCGGTGCAGTCGCCCGCGTCCTCGCTCCCGCGCGACCGCGGCACGCGACTCGCGCACGGACTCGCCCTCGCATGCGTGGCGCTGTGCGTCATCGCGCTCGCCCGCCCACAGCTCGGCACCACTTCTCAACTGCGCCGGCGAACGAGCGGCGACATCCTCTTTGCCCTCGACCTCTCGCGGTCGATGGGCGCCGCGGATGTGCAGCCGTCGCGGCTCGACGCGGCGAAGCGCGCCGCCGCGGACATCGCGCGCGCTTTTCCCGACGACCGCGTCGGCCTCATCGTATTTGGAGGCTCTGGATTTCTCCAGCTGCCGCCAACTCTCGATCATTCGACGTTTCGGTCGTTCCTCGATGCCGCCGCGACGGCAGACATCCCTGACCCCTCGACCAACTTCGAGGCGCTGGCCGGGCTCGTGACCGCGACCCTCGCGCGCAGTGACGCCGCCCCGTACAGCGCCGTGGTGATGCTGTCGGATGGGGAGGATGTCGAGGGCAAGCTGGAGCAGGCCATCAACCTGTTGATCAGCGCCCACGCCCGCACCTTTGCCGTGGGCATCGGCACGCCGGCCGGTGCCGTTGTGACGGACCGCGACGCCCGCGGGACGGCGACGCCGCATCTCGATTGGGCTGGCCGCGAGGTGACTTCCAAGCTCGACGAGCAGAATCTGCGAGACATTGCCCGCCGGACCGGTGGCGACTACGCGTGGTGGGATGGCGATGCATCGGTCGAACCGATCATCTCCGAGTTGGCGCAGCTGCAGCGCCGCGCCGTAGCCAGCACGACCCACGGGCCGCCTGCGGACCGGTTCCAGTGGCCGCTCGCGCTCGCCTGCGTGCTACTTGTGGCGTATCCGCTGGCCGCCCGCCCTCGCCCCGTCGGTCCCTCATGACGCGCAGGTACCGCCGGATCGGAGCGACTGCCGTGGTCGTCGGAGTGGCCGCAGTGATTGCGGTGCGGCTGGCGGGCCCCCTTGGTCTCGCCCTGCAGCGCGATCACGCGGAGCAGTTATACCGCCGCCGCGCGTGGCACCCGGCGGACACGGCGTTCATGGCGCTCGTGCACGAGGCGACTGTCCGACGGCTCACGGACGCGCTTCCCTCGTTCGCGTACAACAGCGGCAACGTCTCGTACCGGCTCGGCAAGTTTTTGGAAGCCGAACGACGATTCCAAGCAGCGCTCGGCGGCGGCCGCTCCCTGCGCGAGCACACCTATTTCAATCTCGGCAACAGCTATGTGTGGCAGGCGCGCGCCGAGTACGACCGAGTGAGCAAGCGCAGCGCACTCCGAGGCGCCATCGATTCGTATGAGGAGGCGCTGCTGATCGACCCGCACGACGTCGATGCCAAGTGGAATCTGGAGATTGCGCTCGTTCGGTTGGCGGACGCTGAGGATACCGCGGGGGCAGGACTCCATCGTGGCGAATCGAATTGGGGTGGTGGCAACCTCACGAAATCCGGATACGAGGGCGCGCCCCAGACGGGCGCGGGCGCGACTCGGGGCGGCGGCTATGGCACGTCGAACGGCGAGGACGCCGTCCAGGAGGTCACCGAGACTCAAGCCCGGCAACTGCTCAAAGCCGTCGAGCAGGCTCAGGTCACAGGCCAGCAGTCGGGAACTGCCCCCAAGTCATCGCCGCGCCGACCGTCGCATGACAGGGACTGGTAATGCCGAGCGCGGCTCATCGTCGGTGGCCGGCGGCAGCGCGCGCCCTTTCCTCCCCTCCGGTGGCGGCGTACTATTGACCCCGAGGTCGCACGTTCCAACGGCGCTCTGCTGTGTGCTCGGTACCGTCACCGCGAGGCCAGATGCGATATCGATTCGACAAGCTCGCGTTCGTAGCCGGTGAGCCACGATCGGCCACTTGGACGTTTGCTGGCACGAAGGTCACGGGCCGAGAGCACCCCTTCGCCGTGACCGACCGCAATCATGTCTCGCGGAATCGATGGGAGTTCGTGGTCCGCGTCCCACAGGCGTCCAGTGGTCGGATTGAGGTGCGGCCGGCGCAGGTGCCCAACGATGACGCATGGGCCGGACTCGACCGGTACGGGCTGACTTTCATGCCCGCGACCCGCAAAGGCTACAGCCGCTATCGCTATTGTCTCGTGTCGTTTCCGCGCACGGACGGTGGTGGGACTCGACTGGTCATGCATCACGGGGACGAATCCAAGCTCCCCTACTGGCTGCGCCAGTTGCGCCGGCGGGTTCTCCGGAAGGACAAGGTCCGGACCACGCGCGGCACCGATGGCCACGCCCTGGTCATTCTCGTGCCCCGTGACGACTACGAGGGGATGATCGCCCTCTACCTGGCCACCAAGGCGTGGGTGCTCAAGTCTCGTACCGCGGGCCGCCGCTAGCCCACCGAGCGCGCACGTCGCTTGCAGCTATTGATCGAGATACCGCACCCCCACTGCCGGCGGCGTCGGTCCTTTCACGTTGGAGCCAACTCTCGATGCAGACCCGTGTCCTGTTGACGGCGGCATTCCTTGGCGTCGTGTGTGCGATGACCGGCGCGAGGGAGGCCCACGCGCAGGCCCAGCCAAACACCCCCCCACCCCCCGTCGTACGGGCGCCCGTCCAGTGGTGGTGTGAGGTGTATGCTCAGCCGGCGTCCTCGGTCATCCTCAACGAGGACGAGAAGGATCACAACTTCTTCTTCTCCCAGATTTTTCCCCGATCGCATCCCGCGCGCGACGATGTCGAGACGGTCGAGCGGCGATGCCGGACGTCATTCGAAGTGCAATTCGGGGCGCGCTGGACGCTGGTCAGTGCGCGAGCGATGTCCGCGCCCAACGTCGACGAAGCGACATCCGATCGCGTGTCGGATCGGAACATCAGCATGCGCCGCGGCCACACGCGCGACTTCAGAATGCCGGAAGACTGACGCGTTCGGGGCGGGTCGCTCAGACCGCCCCGGTACGCCTAGTTCTTAGTCGAGGTGGACGATTGCGCGGGTCGCGTCGTCGTGGGTGCCGCGCCGGCCGCGCGATTCTTGTCGAACGCAACCTGCTGGTCCGGCGTGAGCACTGCCCGTATCGCATCGTACTGCCGGCGAATCAAGTCGCGGAGCGGGGCCATGAGCCCCCGCCCCGGATCGCCCAGATCGCGCGCTTGTGCTCGGTACGCGGTCCGAATCGAATCCACTGTGACTCGCTGACTATCCGACAGCACGATGCCGCGGAGGGGTGTGCGGATCGTCGGATAGGCGTTGGCCACTAACCGGGTCGTCGTGTTCCCCGGTTGATTCGTCTGGACGTTCCCACCGCCCCCCCCACCGCCCCCGCCGCCTCCGCCGCGGCGATTGCTCACGGCCATGGTCGTGTAGGCGCCGACACCCGTTCCAAGCTGCGCCACGCGTTCCAGTTGCTCGAGGGTCAGGACATCGAGTGCTTCCGCTCGCGCGCGGCGTGCCCGAGCGCGGAGCTCGGCCGACACCCCGGCCACGGCGTCATGCAGCCGTTGGAGGCTATCGCGAGAGGGTTGGCGTACGCGCGTGGTGTCCGCGTTCTTCGACGCGTTCGGCGTGTACCCGTTGATTTCATGGGCCTCGGTGCGGAGCGAATCCAGCAGCCGACGAAGCGGCCGAGCATCCGCCAGATAGCGCGAGTCGATGGCCGAGAGCTTGGTGACCTCACTGTCGGTCAGCACGTAATCCAAGCGATGCTCGAAAAATGGGCCGATCGGGTTGATCGCGTTGATATCCACCTGGTTCGTGCCTTCCGATCCGCCCGGTGCCGGTGCCGGCGTGGGTGCGGGCGACGCGTACCGCCCGCCCGACGAGGACCCGCACGCCGCTGCCACGACCGTGAGGCAGACCGCGAACGTCAGACCGATCACCGCGCTGTGGGCGCGGTCCGGGAGCCTAGAGCAAGTGGGCAAGCAATCCTCGTGGGGGGCGTCCAACGTCCGAAAGGGATACCGACGCCGCACGGCGTCTGTTGGGTCCGGTCATCTCGCTGCGTTCCCGTGGTACCCGCGGTACTTCAGGAGTTCCGGCGGGACCCGGCGTCGCGGCCGACGATACGGAAACTGGCGTCCATGGCCACGACTCGATAGGGGCGCATGAGTACCCGGCCGGGTACGCCCGGCAACGGACGGCGGTGCCCGTGTGCTGGAGGTAAGGATCGTGTAACACCCGACCCATCGGCTGGCGCCGAGGGGCGGCTGGACCGAAGGTACACCCGCACGAACGCGAGCGGCGCGAATCGCGTGGCCGCCAGCTTCGCACACACTTCGGTCGGGGGTGCAGTGCACGTCTTCGGGGAAGCGGTCACCATGGCCAGCGCCATCTTCCTGCTCTTGGCGCTCGGCCTCGCATTGAGCTTCGAGTTCGTGAACGGGTTCCACGACACCGCCAACGCTGTGGCGACGGTCATCTACACGCACACCCTCAAGCCGACGCATGCCGTCGTGTGGTCGGGGTGCTGGAACCTGATCGGCGTCCTCGTGTCGACCGGTGCCATCGCCTTCAGCGTCGTATCGCTGCTGCCGGTCGAACTCGTCATCAACGTGGGGTCCGGTGCGGGCTTCGCGATGGTGTTCGCACTCCTCATTTCCGCCATCGTCTGGAACCTCGGAACGTGGTACTTGGGCCTCCCGGCGTCGAGTTCCCACACACTCATCGGGTCCATCATGGGTGTCGGACTCGCGAACTCGCTGCTGGCCAAGGGCCGTGTCTTCGGTGAAGGAGTAAACTGGGCCCAAGCGAAGCAAGTCGGCGCCTCCCTGCTGATTTCACCAATCGTGGGATTCGTGTGTGCCGCGCTGCTGCTCCTCCTGAGTAAAGCGCTCATCAAGCGGCCGGAACTCTATCAGGCGCCCGAGCCCGGGGCCGCCCCTCCGCCGTGGATTCGCGGCCTCCTCGTGCTGACCTGCACCGGCGTGAGCTTCGCGCACGGGTCCAACGACGGACAGAAAGGCATGGGACTCATCATGCTGATCCTGATCGGAATCATCCCGGGAGCGTACGCGCTCAACATGAGCGCCGACCACGCGGCCCTCACGCAGGTGGTGGCGTCGGCGGATGCCGCACGCCCAGCATTCGCCGCCGCTGGTAGCGCAGTGCTGGTGCCGGCCGCCGCCGCGAACGACACACTGTCCGGATTCCTGAAGACGACCGGCAAGGAAAGTCCCGCGACCTATGCGGCGCTGGCCACCATCGACCAGTCGATAGCCGATCAGCTCCGGCCGATGCAGAGCTTTTCCGAGTTGTCCGTCGAGAACCGGAAATCGCTCCGGACCGAGGCCTATCTCATCGCCGAAACGATTTCCAAGCTCGACAAGAAGCACCTGCTGACGGATCCCGCGACGCGGGAAACCGCCGTCGAGCTCAAGTCTCGACTGGATCACATCACGAAATTCATTCCGACGTGGGTGAAGTTCGCGGTTGCCGTGGCCCTCGGCCTCGGCACCATGATCGGATGGAAGCGCATCGTGGTGACCGTCGGCGAGAAGATCGGCAAGGAACATCTCACGTACGCACAAGGCGCGTCCGCTGAGCTCGTGGCGATGCTGACGATCGGCGCCGCCGACTACTTTGGCCTGCCCGTGAGTACGACTCACGTCCTGTCCTCCGGCGTAGCGGGCACGATGGCCGCCAACCGGTCCGGCCTGCAAATGGGTACGCTGCGTAATCTGATGCTGGCCTGGGTGCTCACCCTTCCGGTATGTGTCCTCCTTGGGGCGACGACGTTCTCCGCCGGGCTCTACCTCGTGCTGAACGTGTTCGGCGTGAAATAGCGACGTGTGCCGCGGTGGAACCCGCACCCCGCGAGTGCGGTACCAATCAGGGGAGCGATAGCGGACGCGGACCGACAGCGCTCTCTATCGCTCCGCTCGCGTGGCTGGCACGCATCGGGCGGTGGCCGTGATGTTGCGCCCAACGTGAGGGAGCGCGACGCCGTATTGTTCGGGAGGGGTCGCGAACATCATCCGAGCTACTGCGGAGGGTTGGGCAATGCGAGTCATCATGATCATTGCGGTCGCGTGCGCCGCCGCCGCGTGCAATAGCAGCGATGCCAACGCCCCGTCAGGGCCGTGCGCGTCGGATGAGCAACAGGCCCTGGCGCTCTATGGCACGCCGCTCGGTGCATCGACCCAGGGTGATGTCACGACGTATACCTATGCCGGCGGTAGCTCGCTGATATTTACCGCCAACGGATCGACCTGCACCGAGACGAGTACCCAGGGTTAGTAGGAGACCGACGCCCGCTCGCTCAGCGATGGTCGCGCCGTCGCCAGGCGGTAGGCCAGTGCGGAACCGCGACGATCGAGACCGGCGCTACGCCCGTTGTTACGCCCCTCGCACCGGCGTCTCAGCCCGGAGATAGACTGGGTCGCCCGTCTGCTCAGCCCACCACCGCAGCGTTTGCTCGATGACTGCGCCCGCGCTCTCCTCACCGCCGTAGGTACCCATCACGTGCCATCCGCCTCTCCCTTCGACATGCACCGCGAGCGCGTCCACGACCGGCTCGCGTGACGGAGCGGGCCTGGGGACTCCTGATTCGCCAATCCGGCGCGGTGGCGGCGGCTGCCGAACGTGATCGACCCGAAACCGGAGGCCGTTCGTCGTCTTGAATGTCACCGGCCAGTCCATAGGCGTCTCTCTTGGGTTGAGCCCTCGGGCCCACTGCTGACCGCCGCGCATTGCGCGAGTCGGATTCAACCAGAACAGCGACCGTAGTGAATCGGAACGGCCGACCTCGCGAAGCGCGCGATGGCCTGCCACACCGAGTCGACGGATACCCGCAGCTTACCCTCGGGGCTGACATTAGTCCACCTGGCCGCGGGGCATGCCCGGCGGCTCGCGTCTACGACACGAGGCCGCCGCCTGCGGTACTGATCGCCCTCCTGGAGAGGGGCCGGCCGGAAACCTGCCGGCGGAGCGTCAGTGCGTCAGCGCCTGAACGGCGGGTGGGACGTCGGAGCCGACGGCAACGGGTGCGTCGAGCGCGTCGAAGTGGTGGGCATGGAGAATACGGCGGCCGTCAGCCGACAATAGAAAGGAGACGAACTGGGCACCCAGCGTCGCATGCGGTGCCTGCGACGACACGGTGACGGCGAACAGGATCGGAGCGCCGCGCACCGTGATCGTGTCGCCGACCGTCTTGCCCACGACGCGCGTCGATGCGTGTCCGTAGATCGTGGAGTCGCCGGGTGTCCCAAGATCGATGTCCGCTGGGAGATCGACGGTCTTGAGTCCCGACTCGTCCGCCAGGTTCTGGTACGTCCAGATGTAGTCCAGCTCACCCGATTGCAGGAGCGCGACCTGGTCTGCTTCGCGCGGCCGCACGTTGCGTTGCGGCGCGGCGGCCAGCAACGCGGCCGCCAGCCCCGGCTGGTGGTAGGACTGCTCGGCCAACTGAAAGACGAGCAGCGTCCGGTAGCCTGACGGGTCGGTATTCGGATCCGCGCGACCCACCTGCACGCCCGCGCGTTGGATGATCTCCCGCCAATTCGCGGCGGTGATCTGCCGCGCGAAATGGGACGTGTCGGTATAGGCCAGGACGATCCGATTCCGACCGAATATCGCGTACCAGGACGCATAGGCCGGCATCAGCAGCTTGGGAAACACCTCGGGATCGGCCAGCGCAATCACGTCCGGCCGCCGCCCCAACTCCGTGACGCGTCGGGCGATCTCGAGGCTGGCGCCGGGTTCGAGCTCATAGTGCACACCCGTTCGAGCCGTGAAACTGTCGAGCACGACTTTGAGCGGCCGAGTCATTGACGCCGCGTTCATCACCAGCAGCACGGAATCCTTCCCTCCACCAGACCCATCCGGTCCGCCCGTGGTGGCGCGGTCGGACCCGTGACCACAGGCCGCGATCACCGTGACAGTGGTGACCGCGACCAGGCGACGCATCATCATGGAGTCCAACCTGGATGAGATCCGGGCCGACCACGCCGCGCGTGAAGGGGTCCGGTCAGAACGGCATCCGTGGCGACAGCGTCCAGGCGTGATCGTACTGACGGAATGTCGTGGCCGCGATCTGGATGCCGGCGCCCACTGTGAAGCCGAGTCGATCGTGGATGGAGAATCGGCCCAACGCCACTCCGGGTGTGACGAACAGCTGATTGTCTCCGACGTGCGAGCGCGCAGCGCGACAGGCGCGCACGGCCCACTCCGAACGTATCGCATGAGGGAACGTTAGGCAACGTTACCCAACGATCCTTCAATCCGCGTCACGACGGGGAAGCACGATCTCGACTTCGTGTCAAACCGCGGCACCGATGATGCTGGCGGACCTCGCGGTACGCGCCACCACGACGCGGCACCGCGGATCGCTTACCGACCGCGACGCCGGAGTCGCGAGACGATCAGCGCGCCGCCGATGACGACGAGCAACAACGCCGACCGGACGGCGCCCCAATGGTACACGATCAGATGACTCGCGACATCGCTCGGCGAACCCTGCATGGAAGCTCCCGGTAGCCGGCTGGTAGCCGGCTGGTAGCCGGCTGGTAGCCGGCTGGTCGCCGCTGGTCGCGGCCGTCCGCGCACGGCGCGCGGATCAGCGTCCAAGATACTGACAACCGCACATCCACCGGTCTCCGGGCGGATGTGCGGTCCCCCGCCCTGCTAGAGCATGGCGAGCACTTGCTGGGCCGCGCGATGCCCCTCGGCCGCGGCGACTGGCCAGTGCTGGTTCCCGTTCAATTCCGAGTGCCCGAACGTCACGCGACCCCATGGCCGGCGGAGGAGATCTGCCGCCGTGGGTTGGCCGTTGCGCGGTGTGTAGAATCCCGGGCCAGCGTTGCAGTACGCATGCCCCCACCGATTGAGCACGATCCCCGCGACGTCCCGCTTCGGATCGAATCCGGAGTTTCCGAAGAGTGTCACCATCTGCTTGAGGATCTGCGTCTCGTAGTCGCGATAGCTCGTGGACAGCAGTTTCTGCCGTCCCACCTTACCCTGGTCCACGAGGGACAGTCCGTACTGGTTGAACGGGACGTAGAAGGTAAAGAGGTTCGGCTGGTCGGGGTCGAGCGGCGGCCGATAGTCACCGACATACATGTTCGGTCGCATGTTCCCCGTGAATCCAAACCCGCCGCGCCACGAGCACGCGCTGAACCCGAGGTCGTAGAGAAACCGCCAGTTGTCGAGCGCGACGTTGACCGAAAGCATCGGCGAACGCGGGAAGCTGTCCATCGCCGTCCGGTAGTCGTCGGGCAGGCCTTCCATGGCGTGTTTGGCGGTCCAGCTCGCGGCGGACCAGATGATCGTGCGGCCGCGCACCGTGTGCAGCGTCCCATCCTTGGCATAGGTGACGGTCACCGTGCCCGTCGGCCCCTCTCCATTCTGAACGACTCGCACGACCGTGGCTCCGGTCCGCATGCGGCAGGGGGTGTTGGGCCGGTCGAGCATGTCGAAACGGATGCGCCGGTTGTGCACCTCCGCAAACTGGGTCGAGCCCTCGATGGCCTCCGGGTTGAGCCATTTGACGATGCATCGTTGGATGCCGTCGTTCCCACCTGGGAACGAGTTGCCGAGGCGAGCGTCGGTCAGCGCATGCGAGCTCGTGAACGCTTCGCGGTCTTTGTCCACGCCGAGTCCGACGAATCCCGGTAGTGACACCGAGTACGCGGAGTACGCGGAGAGCACGTCGGCGCCGAGCCCGATCCCGGAGGCGTAGATCGGATCGACGTAGCGCGAGACCTCGGGGCTGAGCTTGCGTTCCTTGGTGAGGTACTGCTCGTACGTCATCGTATCGAGCCACAGCTTGAGGCTCTCGGCGTCGCCCTTCCAGGGCTCGACGCGTTCGTTGCGCCAGCGGAGCAAGTCGCGCTTGACGTCGTCAGGGTACGGCGTGCCCTCGAGGTTGTGCCCCCACGGGTTGCGCACCCAATGGGGCGTCGGCGTGTCGTAGAAGAATCCGTGGCTCTCGAAGTCGTCCGACCAGAGTTGCCACTGGTAGTTGGTCCGCGGGAAGACCATTGGCCGGCGGTCCGGGCGCAACGCCCCGTATTCGAACTCCGTCGGAAGTCCGATGTCGAGCCACATGTCCTTGAGCCAGTCGAGCCGAGGCACGCCGCCTTCGTTCGAGCCCTGCGGACCGATGAGCCGCTGTCCGCGCACGACGAATTCATTGCGTTTGGCTTCCCCGCCGATGATCGGGTGGTTGTCGAGCATCAAGCAGGTGCGCTTACGATCGCTCGCCTTGAGGAGCGTATACGCCGCGATCGTGCCGGCGAATCCGCCGCCGACGATGACGACATCATAGACCTCACCGGTGTCGGGCGCCGCGGCCATCGCGCGCCCATACGTGCCGTCGCGCAGGCCGTGCCCCGCCGAGACGACGTCCCACGTGTTGCCGTTCGATCGCGCGTAGTCGCCGATGCCGGAATAGCCGGTAAACGGATGCCATGGCGGCGCCGGCACTGGGGTCGGCTGCGCGACCGCCTTCGATGCGAGCCCTGGTGCGGCGGTTCCGAGGAGTGCCGCACCGGTGCCCAGGGCGACAGTGTTGAGAAAGTCGCGCCGCGTGATGTCTCGGTCCATCCCGAGTTCACGTTCTTCGGCGGTGAGCTCCGGATCGGGCGTGCGGGACGCGTCGCGCATGTAGAGTACCCCTCGTCGAGATGCAGGTGGGCCGGCGAATGCGCGCAAAAGAATGTCCGCACGTGCCGCAAACCGCAACAGATATGGGCTTCGGTGCCATTTAATGGTACCTCCATCGACTGCGCGGATCTCACTGCCGCCAGCCCGGCATCCGCCGTCCTAGCGGGCTCGACCAGACGTACTTGAGCCCGATGGTGCGCCTTATGCGTTACACAACAAATAGCCCCGACGCACCGCGCACGGCGGTGGGGGCCCATCCTCTCGATTGGAGTCACCCATGGGCGGTCTCGTTTGGTGGATTGTCGTCGGTCTGGTCGCCGGCTGGGCGGCCGGTCAGATCATGAAAGGCTCGGGGTTTGGTGCGATGTGGGACATCGTCCTCGGCATCGTGGGTGCCATCATCGGTGGCTACCTGTTTGGCCTCCTCGGTATTGCCGCTGGCGGTGGAATGCTCTACAGCATCTTGGTGGCAATCGTGGGCGCGTGTCTCCTGATTGGCCTCTCCCGTTTGTTTTCGGGACGAAAAACCGTCTGAGCGTCGGATCGTCCGCGCGGGCCGGACGGGCGCGCGCGGCACCCTAGTGCATGACGCCGTCGCATGCGCCGCCCACCGGTGCCATGCGACGGTATGCATTGGGGGGGTGTGCCGTCGGCGCGACACCATTGGCGGCGGCGCCGCGACCTGCCAGCGCCCGAGGTGGCCGCGCGCGGGACAACAGGGGCATTGCGGCGGTGGCATGGTCCTCGCATTTGCCTCAGTAGCGACTGCGTCCTTCACTCAACGGCCGACTCTGATGCCCTCCACCGCGACCCATCTCGACAAGCTCACTCGCGCCGTGCTGTACTACAGCGATCGGGCCGAATGTCTTGTCAACGAGCTGTCTCACGACCAGTTGTTGTGGCGGCCATCGCCGAACCGGTGGNNGAACCGGTGGAGTGTGGCGGAGTGGTTCGAACATCTGGTCGCGTTGGGCGAGGACTACCAGTCAAAGGTCCGCGAGCCGATGCTCGCGGCGTGGCATGACCCGTCGTTCGAAGATGTGCCCTACCAACAGACGTTCGCCGGTCGGTGCGCCGTGCTGGGCGCCCGCGTAGGGGCCGGCCGGTCACGGGGACGCGGACATCTGATTCCACCGCCCGCGACGGCAACCGCGCCCGCTCGTTTTCTCGAGCAGCAGTCGGAGTTCCTCGACCTGCTCGAAGAGGCACGAGAGGTGGACTTGCGGAGAATTCGCCTGGGGTCGCCGGTCGGTCGCCTCATCGGACTCAATCTCGGCGATGTCTTTGAGCTGCTCGTCGTGCACCAACATCACGGACTGGCGCAGGCTGCGCGCGTCGTCGAGTCGCCGGCATTCCCCGCCCGCCATCGCGTGGTGCTTCGGATGCTAGCCGACGTGCTGCAGACGGCCTGACGGGCACTGACTGGGCCTCGGGCCGTCGAATGGCGGTCGAATAGCGGTGTGCTAGGCGGGGCCCGGCGGTGACGAGTCCGCGGCCCGCGTCGATCGGAGTCGCTCCCTCGCGGCCTAGAGGCGATCGACGATCTTCGCCTTGATCGATTCGTACTCGGCGTCGGTGATGAGCCCGCCCGACAGCATTTCTTTCGCCCGCTGAAGGCGGGCGACCGGATCCCCGCCGTCGGCGGGCATGCCCATGGGTCCCGACATCGGGGTACCGAACTGGATCCCGCCGGATTTCGCCCGTAGCTCATCGAGGTCGCGCACGCGCCGTTTTTCGCGCCACGCTTGGCTCTGCGCTTGACACACACGATAGACCTGTTGTGCCTGCTCCTTTCGCAGCCCGACGGCGCCAAATGCACCTCCCGTCAGATTCGCCGACGCGAGATCCTCACGCTTCATCGCCCGCACCGTGATGTCGGCGCCAATGATCCCAACCCGCAGGTGCGCGTCTTCGATGTCCTGCCACCGCATGTCGATCGGAGTGAAGGCCCCGAAGAAGCCCCGGACCAGTGCGATGAAGCGTCCAGTCGTCGCGGCGACCAGCGTCCGACGCTTCGTCAACGCGAAGATTCGGCGTTGCACCGCGTAGGCTTCGAGCGTTTCACCGGGAACGAGTATCGCATGCAGATGCGCCAGTGCCGTGAGGATGTGCGGGGTCTCCGCGTCTGCCATACCGAGCGACGCCCGCGACGGCGCACCGGCAGTGGAATCCTCGTCGGACGGCAGGGCCTCGGGCGACATGGGCATTCCCTCGTGGGACCGCGTGGTCGAATGCGCGGCGCCAACTGTCCGCGGCGGTGAACAAGATACTGGGTGCCTGCCCTCAGCCAATGGTGGCGACGACGCTAGGCCGATCCGGGTGGGTGCGCCGCGGGTGCGGACGCGGGTGAGGGTGCGGATGCGGGTGCCTCATTGTTCGGGCTCCCCGGGAACCCCTCCCGGAACTGCGGTGACGGGCGCTGTCCCGGTGTGGCCGTGCCGGACGCTTTGGCCGGCGCGGACCGTGTCGGCGGCACCTGCCCGGTCGCGGGGCTATCGGTCTGAGTCCCGATCACCGGGTTTTCCGGTCGGCCGCCCGGTGATTGGCCTCCCGGCGCCTCGCTTTCCGACTCGGGCCGCACGTGTACGTGCTCGCCGTCGCGGAGATCATCGGAGGGTTGGGTGACGACCGACGCGCTGTCGGCCAGTCCGGAATCGACTTCAAGTGATGATCCGTAATCGCGGCCGATGCGGAGATTGTGGAAGTGCACGACCGAATCGGCACTTACGATGGCGGCCTGGGCCGACCCAGTCCGGAAGATCATCGCGGTCGCCGGGATGAGCATCGGGGGCGCGGCTCGCTGGAATCTGAAGTGTATTTCCGCGTACATCCCGGGGAGCAGCGACCCGTCGGCATTGACGACATCGACCTCCGTGAGCAGCGTGCGCGATGAGGCGTCCACCGAGTTCGCGGTGCGCGCCACGCGGCCGACAAAGGTACGCCCGGGGAGCTCCTGCACCTCCAGCGCGGCGGGGAGGCCTACGTGAATCGCCGGACCGTACGCCTGTGGGATCCCGAGATACACGCGGACGGTGTCGGTGCGGGCGACGCGAAACAACTCGGTCGCCGGCGAATTCCCAATGAGGGTGTTGCCGCCCGCGCCGGCCGCTTGCGGCGTAGTGGTCGTACCGGCCGACGTGATGAACACGCCGTCTTCGACGTTCCGCTCGGTGATGACACCGTCGAACGGGGCGGTGATGCGTTCGTAGCTTACGAGTGATTCAAGACGATGCACATTGTCGTCCGCGGCGGCCACACTCGCCACGGACGCGTCATAGTTGGATTGGAAGGTATCGAGTTCCTGCTTCGTCACCGTGCTGTCGTGGTACAGAATCTTCCATCGGTCGAGATTCACCCGATTGAGCTGCAGTGTGGCGTTGGCGTTCGCGGCCTGCTGCCGGGCCTGAGACAACTGCTGGTCGAGGTCGGGCGCGTCGATCGTCGCGAGTAACTCACCGCGGTGCACGCGTTGGCCGAGGTCAGTGTACCAGTGGCTGATATATCCCGATGCACGGGCGTAGAGCGGCGTCTCATGGTTCGACTGCAACGTGCCCGGCAACATGAGATCGCTGCCTGCGGCCGCCCGCGAGACGCGTTGCACCCCGACGAGGGGAATGCTGTCCGCCAGCGCGGCATCATGCGAGCGTTGCGCGAGTTGATGCGTGCGCGCGCGGGCGGGGAGGATCCCGACCAGCAGGAACACGAGCAGTGCGGCCACGAGCACGATCGCGCCAATGACGATGCCCCGCCGCGACAGAGCGGGTGCCTCGTGCGCTGAACTCGAGGCCGACCCGTGATTCGGCTGCGATGCGGGGAGGGAATTGCCCGCTTCCGGGCCCGGCGGGTGCTTCTCCCGGGCGGATTGTCCCGTCTGCGCGGGATCGCCTGCCCCGCGCTTCCCGTCCCCCGGCGTCAACGCCTGCGCGGCGAGCATCGTGGTCAAATCGTCGGGCTGGACGCCGGGCCGCTCTTCCGGGCCATCAGCCACGGGTCGGTTCCGTTGGTGTGGGGCCGCCCGGCGAACCGTGGCCCCGCCCGGGCGCCGCGAACTGCAGCTCAATCGGAGTTGCCTCGGGCAGCGCGATCTCCTCCATCGGCTCGGACTTGCGAATCGTCGCGTACATGACCGGCACAACCACGAGGGTGTAAACGCTCGCCACAAGCAGTCCGCCGATCACCGCCCGCCCCAACGGCGCGTTCTCCTCCCCGCCCTCAGCGAGTGCGAGCGCCATCGGGATCATGCCAATGATCATCGCGAGCGCGGTCATGAGCACTGGACGAAGGCGGGTGGTCCCCGCCTCGATCGCCGCGTCGTGCGCGTTGAAGCCGCCCCGACGCGAGTCGTCCGCGAAGGTGATGAGGAGGACGCTATTCGAGGTGGCCACGCCAAGCGCCATGATCATTCCCATTAACGATGGCACGCTGAATGTCGTGTGCGTGACGAAGAGGGCCCAGAGTACGCCGGCCACCGCACCGGGCAGCGCGATGATGATGACCAGCGGGTCGAGCACGGTCTGGAAGTTGACCATGAGGATGATGAACACCAGGACCAGCGCCGCCACGATCCCGCCGATCAATCCCTTGAACGAGCTCCGCATGTTCTGCACCTGGCCGCGCACCAGACCCTCGGGGGAGTTTCGGCGTGATCTGGCTGACTAGACGATCGATGTCGTCGGCTACACCGCCCAGGTCGCGACCGTCGGGCTGGGCGTACACATCGAAGGCTTGCTGGATGTTGTAATGGTTGACCACCGCGGGCACGGTACGTCGCGCGGTTGTGGCGAGGTTCGCGAAGAGTTCCGGGACGACGGGCGGCCCCGTCGTGGTGCCGGCCGTCACCGGCGTCTGGGCTAGGTCATCCAGAGATCGCAGCTTGTACTGGGGCGTTTGGACGAAGATCGTGTAGTTGACACCATTGGTCGGATCCAGCCAAAAATTGGGTGCGCTTTGAAAGCTCCCGCTGAGTGACACCAGGAGCGACTGCGCGATACTCTGCTGCGTCAGCCCCATCTGCTGCGCCCGATCGCGATTGACCGTGAAGTAAATCTCGGGCTCATCGACGACCTGCCCGATGCGGACATCGGCCGCGCCCGGCACGCGCCGGATCTCGCTCGCCAGAAGTCGAGCGAGCGCATAGTTGCTGTCGGCCTGACGCCCCACGATCTGGACGTCGATCGGAGCCGCCAGCCCCTGGTTGAGTACCTGGGTGACGATGTCCGCCGGCTGGTACCAGAACTGTTCCTCCGGAAACTCCCGCTGCAGGGTGTCGAGCACCACGCGCTGGTCGTCGGTCGTGGACCGGATCCGCCTCTCGGTGAGCGATACCAGGATCTGGCCATCGGACGGACCGATGATCGAGAGATCACCGGTCGCCAAGGCGACGCCGCCGCCGGCAAGGCCGATGTTATCCCGCATGAGCTGGATCTCACTGGGTGGGATAATGCGTTTGATGGTGCGTTCGACGGCGCCGAACACGAGCTCCGATTGCTCCAACCGAGTGCCCGCCGGTTCCCGGATGTGGAGTTGGAAGACGCCGGCATCGACGGCCGGAAAGAAATCCTCACCGATCGCCGGGATCAGGAAGAAACTGCCGCCGATGAACGCGCCCGCGACCCCGAGGGTAATGACCTTGTGGTCCAGCGCCGCCGTCAGCACACCGGCATACCATTGTCGAAACCGTTCGAGTCCGCGCTCGACGTGCACGTTGATGCGCCAGATCCAGCCCGCGCGTCGCCGCTTCTCGAGCTGCTCCTGCTCGGATCCCTGAAACATGTCGAGCTCACCACCCAACATGTACCGGACCATGGTCGGCACCAGCGTCCGCGACAGCAGGTAGGACGCGAGAACCGCGAAGATCACGGCCAGTGCGAGTGGGCGAAAGAGCGACGCTGAGGCGCCACTCAGAAAAAAGATCGGGACGAAGACGATGCAGATCGACAGCGACGCCACGATCGCCGGCACGGCGACCTGTGACGCCGCGTCGATGATGGCTTGGAGCAGGTTCTTGCCTTGGGCCATGTTCCGATGGACGTTCTCGATCTCCACCGTCGCGTCATCGACGAGGATGCCGACCGCCAGGGCAAGCCCTCCCAACGATTGGATGTTGATCGTCTGACCGAGCGCCCACAACGCGATGAGCGAGGTCAGGATCGACAGCGGGATCGAGATCGCGACGATCAGCGTGCTGCGCCAGCTGCCGAGGAAGAGCAGGATCATGATCGCCGTCAGGCATGCGGCGGTGAGGCCCTCGCGGATCACGCCACTAATGGCGTTTCGGACGTAAACGGATTGGTCCTGCACGACACTGAGCTTGATGTCGTTCGGGATCGCGTTCTGCGCCAGCGGGAGCAGCTTGCGAATCGTGTTGACGACGGTGATGGTCGACGCCTTCCCGAACTTGAGCACTTCGAGGTACGCGGCTCGTCGCCCATTGATGCGGACGATGTTCGTTTGGACGCCCGCGCCCTCCCGCACGTGCGCCACGTCGCGGATGAACACCATCTGCCCATTCACCACCTTGATCGGCGCATCGTCCAGCTCGGTGACCACGTCCGGGCTGGAATTCAGCGCGACCTGATATTCCCGCGTGCCCATCTTCTCTGTGCCCGACGGCAGAATGATGTTCTGCACGTTGATCGCGTTGCTCACGTCGTTCGGGGACAGGCCTTTGGCCTCCAACAGGCTGGGATCGAGGTCGACGTTGATCTGCTTGGGGGGACCCCCGAAGACGGGCGGTAGGTTCGCTCCCTGCGCCGTCACGAGGAATGGGCGAACGAAGTTGTTGCCGTTGTCGTTTAGTTCCTGCTCGCTCGCGGTCGGACTGGCGATCCCGATCTCGAGAATCGGCACGTCGGTGGCGCTGTACTGAATGATGAAGGGTGGCGTCGTCCCCGGCGGGCACAGCCGGAGAATCGCCTGCGATGTGCTCGTGATCTGCGCGATCGCGGCCGCCACGTCACCGCTCGGCTGAATGTAGACGCGAATGATGGCGATATTGTCGAGCGACTCGGACTCGATGTGCTCGATGTTCGCCACGCCTGTCGTGTACGCCCGTTCACTGATGGTGATGATGCGGCCCGCCATCTGAGTGGCTGGCAGCCCATTGTAGGACCACACCGCGGACACGATCGGGACGTTGGCCGTGGGGAAGATGTCGGTTGACATCGACATCGCGGCGAAGGTCCCGATGAGCAACATTAGCAGCGCCATACACAGCGTGGTGTACGGACGGCGAAGCGCGAGGCGTACGATCCACATCGGTTAGTGTCCGCCGACTTGAAGTGCCGGGCGGCAGACCGCGTCGTTTCGATACGTGCCGCACTCGATGGCGTTGGTCGCCAGATCCCGGGACGGAGTTCGCGGAGACGCCGCAGTCCTGGTCATACGTCCCGACCCACGAGCGTCTGGAGGTTGGCCCGAGCCAGTTGAAAGTCGTAGCGTGCGTTCACCAGCTGTTGCTCTGCCGTGGCCACCGTCTGCTCGGCGACCGAGAGATCCAGCACCGTGGCTACGCCCACGCCGTACCGGGAACTCACGACGCGGTAGTTCTCCGTGGCGACCGCCACCGACGTGCGGGCGATCGCCACTTCCTCCATGGTGAGGCCGATCGCACCGAGCAACGCATGCGCTTGCGATCGCGCATTCCGCTCCGCGTCCCGGGCGGCGTACCGGGCGGCGTATGCGGCGGCTGACGCCCGCTCCACCGTCGCTTCTCGGAGAAAGCCGTTGAAGATCGGAAAGCTGGTGCCAAGATCGACGGCCCATCCGGGCACCAAACTGCCCGTGACGACGGGAGTGTTGACCCAGGTATAGCTGCCACCCAGCGTGAGCGTCGGCACGTACTGCGTCCGAGCCGCGGTGAGAGCCGCCTCAGCGGCTCGCGACGAATCGCGCGCGGCGAGCAGCGACGGCGCATGACCGACCGCGAGAGCGACGACGGCCGAATCGGACAGCGCGAGCGGGGTGGGCTGATAGCTTCCCTCTCGAGTGACATCGGCGGCGCCGTTGATACCCACCAGTCGGCCGAGTTCGTAGGCGTTGGTTCGGCGGTTGATCCGCGCTTGGATGAGCGCCTGAAGCGCGGTAGCCAGGTCGAGCTCGAACTGCAGCACATCGGCCGGCGTGGAGGTACCCACCTCCCGCCGATGACGCGCCGCCCTCAGATCTTCCTGTGCGCGGGCGATCTCGACCCGCGCGACTGCCTCAAGGTCCTCGGCGCGCAAGACGTTGTAGAATGTTGTCTTCACGGCGGCGGTCACGGCGAACGTCTGTTCGATGCGCGACGATTCGGCCGCTCGGGCCTGTTCACGGCCGTACCGCACGTCGGCGCCACGACGCCCGCCGGTGAACAGATCCCATGCGGCAACCGCTTGCGCGTAGGCGTTGAAATAGTTCGGTGAGCCGACGACGACCGGTCCCGAAACGCTGGGAACGGCGGCTGATTGCAGCGAACCCAGCGGTTGGCCACGCGGTCCAACGAACGGCCCGCTCGGCGAGGCAGCCGACGTCGGTCGTAGGAGCGCGCTCGCGGTGCCCACCGGCCCATTTATCGAATTTGGCTCCGTCCCCGTGACAGCGCCCGCCGTCGTCGTCGCGTCGAACGAGGGCGTCCCGTTGTGCAGCACGCTCGAATTGACCCCAACCGTAGGCAAGAATTCGCCGGTGGCTACGCGTTGGTTCGCGTGGGCGATTCGGAGGGTGGCCGTGGCCGAAGCGGCCACCGGACTGACCTGCATCGCCATGGCAATGGCATCCCCCAGCCGGATCGACGTATCCGTCACGAAGGTGATGGTGTCCGCTCCGGCAATCGCTGAATCCGACAAGAGGCGGCTCGCGTCCCACCCTGTGTCCGATGCCGCATCAGGAAGGTGTATTGGTGGCTGTACGGGCGATGGAGACGGAGTTTGTGCCGCGAGTGCAACGGGATACACCGATCCCGTCGCCAATGCCACGACTGCGGCGGCCACGTACAGTGCCGTTGGCTGCGCCCACGTCGAGAGACAAGGCATTCGCCCGCGACAGCGAGGCAAGCATCGCGCCAGATGGGTCCGCTGCGCCTTGTTGTTACACGCCGCGCGTCCGATACGACCGCGCAATTCAGGTCTGAGCTTGCCGCCTCCCAGCGCCGGGTGTAAGTAACACGCCTATGCACACTCATCTGCGGAACTCGATCGTATGCGGCGCACTCTGCATCGCGGTCCCTGCCGTCGCTCAGCAACCGCCCGAATCGGCCGCGCTCATCAAGTCCGCGGTCGCCCTCGACCTCGACGGCCATTACGCGGACGCGCGCGCGCAACTGACGAAAGCGATTGGGCTGGCCGACAGCGACTCGCTCAAGACACGAGCCCGTCGCACGCTGGCCGTGTCGTACGCGTTTACCTGTGACCGGACTGACGCCGCGGCCGTGGAGCACCAGATCATCGATCCGCGTCTATCGGGCCGGGATTTCACGGGAGCCGCGGACGTGGACAATGAGCTGGCTCGCATCCTCCTGGAATGCGGTGATCTCAAGGGCGCCCTCGACACGTATCGCGCCGGTCATGATGCCGCACTCCAGGCCCCCGCGTTGTCCGACTCGGCCCGCGACCTCTGGAATTTCCGGTGGGAGCACGCACAGGCCCGAATCGCGGCACGCCGCGGCGCGCGCGACGACGCCATGCAGCACGTCGCCGCGGCCAAGGCGATCCTGGACAAGGGGACGAACCCCGACCAAGCGCGGTTCTTTCCCTATCTCACGGGCTACGTCGCGCTCTATACCAGCGACTACAAGACGGCGATCAGCGATCTTCAGCGCGCGGACCAACGGGATCCGTTCGTCCTGTGTCTACTCGCCCAAGCGTACGAGCGCTCCGGGGACAAGGCGCAGGCCGGCGTGTACTACCGCAAGGTCCTCGAGTTCGACAATCACAATCCGCCAAATGCCTTCGCGCGGCCAGTGGCAAAGAAGAAGGTCGCCGCATCGTAGCCGAATCGCGACGGGACAGGCGACGGATCACCGCACCGTGCAGGCTTCGCCCGCCGCCGCGTGCACGGTGCGTGACGATGTCGATCGGCAAGCCCGGGGAATCGACCGCGCGGGCTACGTGATCCAGCGGTGCGGGTCCACACGATGAGACGCGACGTCGAACGCGAGCTGCTCGACGAGTTGCCGGCTGCCGATCCGCGCGCCGTCCGGGCACGCCAGGACCTGCAGACCGTGCATACGTGGATGGGGACTACCCGCATCATGGCCCGGTTGCTGGCAACCACCTTCGGTGACCGCCCGCCGGCGTCCATCACTGAGCTCGGGGCCGGTGACGGGACGCTACTCCTCCGCGTCGCCCAGTTGCTCGCGCCGCGCTGGCAACGGGTGCATGTCGTGATGGTCGATCGCCAGCGGCTGGTGAGTCCCAAGACTCGGGCGGCGTTCGAATCACTGTCGTGGCGCGTCGAGTCGGTGCAGGCGGATGTGTTCGACTGGCTCGAACGCCCGCACGCGACCGAGAGCGATGTGATGACCGCGAATCTGTTTCTGCACCACTTCGCGGAGGCCGACCTGGGCCGGCTTCTACGACAGGCTTCGGATCAGACGGGGTGTTTCCTGGCCTGCGAACCGCGGCGGAACCATCTATCCCTGCGAGCCGCGGGCTTGCTCTGGCTCCTCGGCTGCAACGACGTCACGCGGCACGACGCGCGGATCAGCGTGCAGGCTGGGTTTACCGATATCGAGCTCTCCGCTCTCTGGCCCCCGGGCGCGAACTGGCGCGTGAGCGAGCGGTCGGCCGGTCGCTTCAGTCACTGCTTCATGGCGCGGCGCATCTCGGCGGTGCGCTCGTGACTACACCGATATATGACGCCGTCGTCATTGGCGCGGGGCCCGGCGGTTCCACGGCGGCGCTTCTTCTGGCCCGCGCTGGCTGGTCCGTTGCCCTCGTGGAAAAGACGCCGTTTCCCCGGCGAAAAGTGTGCGGCGAGTTTCTATCGGCAACGAATCTGCCATTGCTGCGGGAGCTGGGCGTGGCCGACGCGTTCAACGACCTGGCCGGCCCCGATGTGCGGCAGGTCGGTTTGTACGCGGGCAACGACCTGGTCACGTCCGCGATGCCAGGCGCTCGCGCGGACAACGGGATGTCCGACGGGTCAGGCCGCGCGCTTGGGCGCGAGCACTTGGATACCCTGTTGCTCGAGCGCGCCGCGGCGGCCGGCGCGAGAGTGTGGCAACCCTGGTCCGTCGCCGGCCTGACGAAGATCGACGGCGGCTACCTGTGCGAGCTCGTCAATCGCAAGAGCCGTGAGTCTCGAGCGCTTCGCGGCCGAGTCGTGATCGCCGCCCACGGATCGTGGGAGACCGGCCCGCTCCCCACGCAGCCCACGCGTCTCGGGTCGAGGCCTTCCGACCTCTTTGGGTTTAAGGCGCACTTTGTGGACAGCCAGTTACCGGCCGGCGTGATGCCATTGTTGGTATTCCCGGGCGGATATGGCGGTATGGTCCACAGCGACCACGGACGCGTCAGCATCTCGGGCTGCATCCGACGCGATCAACTGACGGTTGCCCGACGAACGGCGGAATCGATCAAGGCCGCTGAAGCGGTGCTCGCGCATGTGATGGCATCCTGTCGCGGGGTCCGAGAAGCACTCGCGGGGGCGCGGTTGGATCAGGAGTGGATGTCGACGGGCCCCATTCGCCCCGGGATTCGCCGAACGGGATTTGATCGCGTATTCCTGGTCGGCAACGCCGCTGGCGAAGCGCATCCCGCAATCGCCGAGGGAATCGGCATGGCGATGCAAAGCGCCTGGCATCTGTGCACGCGGTTGATCACGGAGCGCGGACCGGCACTGTCCGATGATTGGATCGCCACCGTGCAGCGCCACTACGCACTCGCCTGGCGCCGAGCCATCACGCCGCGCATCCGTGCCGCAGCCGCGATCGCGCACTGGGCGATGCGTCCCGCGGCGGTGGCGTGCGGCATGCCGATTGTCCGAGCCTTTCCCGGCGTGCTGACCTTCGGAGCTCGCGTGAGCGGTAAAGTCACCCACCCATAACGGACTATCGCGGCCGGGCGCTGACTGCCGCCATCACGATGCAGACCGCGCAGCAGGCCGCGAGAATCGGGCGCGAGGGCGCCGGCAGCGGCAACTCCAACTGTGTCGCCAGCAAGAACACGAGGCCCGCGCTAACCCACGCACTCCCCTGCTCCATGCGCGACAGCGTCCCGCGGCGCGCCACCTTGCGAAACGCGATGAGCAGTCCGACCACCGCCAGTCCCAGCGCGACGGCGTGCCAGACCTGCGAAGTCGACATGGTTAGCGTCCCGTCATGACGCCGCAATAGTAGTCGGGCTGGGGCACCGGTCGCTACGCCAGGTATTTCGACAAACCGGCCCAATAGTGCTCTTTCCATCCGCTGGCCAGCTGTTCCCCGAGCCCCTTCGGGAACCCCGTGTGGTCGAACACCAGGGTGGTGCCGCCGCCCCGCTCCTTCAGGGCAAATCGGGCGATTGAATAGGTGCCGTGCTCCCAGTCCTCCGCGCGCCACGCTTGGACGATGCGCTCGTTGGGTACGAGCTCCACGTTCCGGCCGGCGATCTGACCGCCGAAGGCGCTAAACGCGCCCCCTACGTCGCGGCTGATCGTCGCCGGCAGCCCGGTCAGCGCGCTGAACTTCTTGTCGTCCATGATCGCCTCGTAGACGCGCTGGCGGTTCGCCGTGAAGGCCACTTCGTTGTGGATGGCTTCTTCGCTATGCGATATGCCGTCGGGCGCGACGATCGCGGCTAAGGCGGTGACTCGCCCCATCCCGAGCAGGGGAAGGGACACTGCGAGGCGGGTGGCAAAACCGCGGCGGCTGACGCGACAGTCCTCCACGGCGTGGCTCCCTGGTGTTCTGAGTTGATGGATCCGCAATACTAAACCTAATGGTTTACTATAGCAATTACCTCCTCATAGGTCGCGCGGCGGTGGCGCAAGCTTTCGCTGTGGCGTCGGCACTGGCCGGTTTGTCTCTCCTTGCCCGTCGTCGTGCCGATTGGGGAAGGGGAAAGCTTACGCCGATTTCAGGGGCGACGTAGTTTTGCGGCTCACCCGTTCTAGGAGGACCCGTGCCCGCATACCTATGGCAGGCTTCTTATACGTCACAGGGCGTCAAAGGCCTCATGAAAGACGGCGGTACCAAGCGCAAGGCGGCGATCAAGCAGATGATCGAGGCCGCTGGCGGCAAGTTGCATGCGTTCTACTTCTCGTTCGGGAAGGACGACGTCATCGGCATCGCCGAGTTCCCGGATCACGCGACGGCGACGGCGTTAAGCCTGAGCATCAACGGCTCAGGCGTCGTGTCATTCCATTCGACGGTCCTGATCACGCCGGAGGAAATGGATGCGGCCACGAAAAAATCGATCGCGTATCAGCCGCCCGGTTCGATTGGGTGATCACTCCGCTACGCACCGTCTAGTCGCGCGGCGAGCCGATCACGATACGTCCGGCTGACCCGAAGCTCCGTCCCGTTGGCCAATCTGACGAGTCCGTCCCGATTGGCTAACGGCTGGAAGGTGCGAATACGGTCGATGCGCACGATGATCGACCGATGGATACGGACGAACTCGGCGGACTTGAGCCGTTGCTCCAACCGGTGCAACGGCTCGCGGAGTAAGTGCGTCCGGTCCGCTGTATGCAGGCCGGCGTCGTCGCCGACCCCCTCGATCCGATGGGACGTGGGATACCCCGACCCCGTACGGACCGAATGTCAATACCGACACGTCGGCGTTTGCGCCGTCGCTGACGGCAACCGGTATCCTGTATTTCTCCCGTTGAGACCGAATCTACCGGTCCGAACGCGCCGGAACCGACTGCGCTGCTCCGGAGACGCTGCCATTCCATGGCGGGCGACCCGGTCATCTCGGCCGACGAGCGCTTCATGATTGTTGACGACGACCAGGGGCAGCACGGAAACTCAGATTTATTCGTGATCTGTCGCACGCGCGACGGCTGGACCTCGCCGAGTCGGTTCGCCGAGCCTGTGAACTCGAAGTTCAACGAGGGTGACCCCTGGGTGTCGGCCGACGGTCATTGGCTCTATTTCTACAGCGACCGGAACGCTCCGGCAGCAGACCGCGCGCCGCGGGTGTCCCATGCAGTCGATCGGTCCGCACAGCCGCCATGGCATCCCTCTGATTGGCTTGATGTCCGATGATTCTCACGTACCGAGACGTACCGTGATGGCCGGCCGCGTCGCTAGTAGCGAACTGCGCGTGGGCGATTCCATGGTCTTCCGTTGGGCGGGCCCCTCGACCGATGGGTCGGCCGACATACGGAACGCTCCGGTGTGCGGCGCGTGATGGGGGCCCCGATGCTCCCGGGCATCCGGCCTGGGCTCAGTTGTGCGGGCGCCGGTTACCGACTCAGGTGCGTTCGGGAGTCTTGACTGCAAAGTCCGAGGGGGGCCACATTGGCAGCCCAGCGCAGCAGTCAGCGGCATGGCTGCGAGCATACGCTAACCCTGTGACACTGGAGACGACTATGTACATCGTCGTGCAGCACAGCATCTCCAATCCGACCGATTTCTGGAGCGGGGCCGAACAGGCCATGCCCAAGATCCCGGCGACCGCCAAGCTACATCACTCCTTCCCGACAAAGGACGGTACGCGGGCCGTATGTGTGTGGGAAGCTGAGTCGGTGAAATGGCTGCGTGACTTTCTCGAGCCGCTGCTAGGTCGCTCGAGTAAGAACGAGTACTTCCAGGTCGAGAACAAGGATTCGGTCGTGATGCCGTCAGGTGTCCACGTCGCGCACGCATCGGCCTGACAATCTGAATCGTTTTTCGAGGTAACGGCCGGCGTCTTCGGCCCGGGCCTCGGAGTGAACAACCGCCCACGGTACCCGGTATCCGGCATCGAGACGCTGCCGCTTTCAGGTACCGTGGGCGTCGCATTCCGCGGTGCGTATCGGGCGCTCCTGTCTCCTACGAGCAGCCGGCGGAAGTGAACACGCCCGGCGACACCCGACCCACAATCGGGTGGAGAAATAAGAACGTAGTCGACGGACGGAGTGAGATTCGAACTCATGAGAGCCTTTCGGCCCCACACCCTTTCCAGGCGCGTGGTTCTCTGCCCATATCCCCGCATCTTGCCGGGTTTCCCTCTGACGGTGCCGTCATCCGCCTGATTGCGCACCTTCGAACACGGCAGCAGTCATCCCTGGCGACCGACGCACCCGGTCGATTGAAGAGAGAATACGACGGGAGCGAAGAAACAGACCCACACCTCACGCACGGGGCCCGCCGCAGGAGCCTGGAGCTAGGTCCCGAACCTCACGGCGGCGCGGACCTTGGCTTTCGCGGCCTCTTCCTCTCGATCCTTGGGCCGACCGCTCGTCTCGAGCGAATGCAGCAGACGACTCGAGACCTCCGCGATCTCCTCCACCGCGGTTAGAAACGCCCGCTCGTTCGCCTGCGAGGGCTTGGTGAACCCGGTGATCTTCCGCACGAACTGGAGCGACGCCGCTCGAACCTCGTCGGAGGTGACCGGCGGGTCGAAGTTGAAGAGCGGCTTGATGTTCCTGCACATGATTGAACGCCTCCACGAATGACGCGCGGCACGAGCATCCGGCCGGCGGGTTCGATTGTCGTTTCAAACTCACTTAGGGAGCGGGCTCCGTCTCGAATCTATGCCGTTCCGCGGGTAGGCGTCACACCGCGCGCGGCTTGGCTGGCACACAGGAACAGCGCGGCCGCAACCAGCGAACCGGGAACCGCGACGGCCGTGAGCGCCACGGCCAGGTGCTGGTCCGGTGCAATCTGAAACGGCTGCAGCAAGGTCCAGATCGCCGCCGACGGATGCGACCGCTCCAGTGCGACCGACACATGGCCCACGAGTGGCAGAGAAATCACGTCACCCATCAGGTGAACGGAGGTGAGAGCCACGGCCGTGGCGGTCGCCCGAAGCTCGGGAACCACCGTCGCGACGATGAGGGTCATGATGATCCCGATCGACGCGTTTCCGAGGAACGCCTCCGCGAATACGTTCCCGAATAGAACGGGGCGGCTCGTGCTGCCCATGATGCCCACGAGTGGCACCGTGACCAGCACCGCCGCCAGGGCGGCGACGTGGAAGTACGCCCGCGCGTTGCGCCGCAGCATCCGGTCGGCGAGCACCGCGCCGAGCAGTGGCCCCAGGATACCCGCAGCGAGGACCACGGCGCCGTAGGTCGCATTGGCCTCCGTGATCGGGATCTGCTTGTCTCGTTGCAACACCGACGGCAGCCAGAACTCGATGGCATTTTGCGTGAACACCAGGCCGCCATATGCGAGCGTGAGGAGCACGTACACACGGTTCCGGCCGAGGTACCGCAGCGCCGCTCCAAGCGACCGCTGGACCGGAGGGGCCGGGTTGTCGTCCTTGCCCCCGCGACGCGGCTCGCGACGCCGCCCGATGAGCACTGCCGCAATGAGCCCTGGGAGTCCGACGATCACGCAGGCGCCACGCCATCCGAAGTGCGGCCACAGAGCCCCGCCCAGGGCGACGCCCAGCGCCGCGCCCACCGGGGACGCCGTGTAGAACAGCGACATGGCGCGTCCTCGGCTCGCCGGCTTCACGAGGTCCAGGATCAGGCTTGGCGAGTTCGCCATGTAGGAGGCTTCGCCGACGCCGACCGCTGCGCGCAATGCGGCCAGCTGGCCGACTCCGCTCACGAGTCCAGTGGCCGCCGTCGCCACGCTCCAGAATCCGGCGCTGGCACTGATGATCCGTGTCCGCGCGAATCGGTCGCCGAGCCACCCGAATACCGGCGGCAACAGCGTGTACGTGATGAGAAAGGCGAGACCGACGAGACCCATCTGGGCATCGGTGGCACCGAAGTCGCGGCGAATCGGCTCCAGCAGGCCGGTCACGGCCTGTCGGTCGATGTAGTTCAAAAGGTTGATCACGCACAACAGCGCGAAGAGGCCAGCGCCCGATCGCTCCGCCTCCTCGGCGTCCGTCATCGCGGGGCGAATCGCGCGGGATCGAACGGCGACAGATCGACCGAGGCGCGGCCGCGCACCAGAAGATCAGCCATCATTCGCCCCGTCGTCAGCGCGGTCGTGACGCCGAGCATTCCATGTCCGGTTGCGACATACACGTTCGGCCGACCGGGAAGGGCTCCGAGAAGTGGGACGCCGTCGGGTGCCAACGGACGCATCCCGACCCACTCGACGCCAGTCACGTCCCCGACCGAGAGGGTGAGGTATCGATGCGCGGAACGGCGAATCGCCGAGATTCGCTCCGTAACGAGGCGCTCGTTGATGCCGGACAACTCCATCGTTCCGGCGAACCGATATCCGTCCTCGAACGGAGTACAGGCAAGCCGTGCCTCCTCGAGATACAACGGGCGGCTGATCGGTGAGTGGCGTGTCGAGACCGTGATGCTGTAGCCTTTGCCCGCCTGGATAGGGAGCGACACGCCGGCGATGGCTTCGCTGACGGCTCCCGACCGCGCGCCGGCCGCGACGAGGAATCGGTCACCGGGGACGTCGCCTAGGGTTGTGCGAACCGCCCGCAGGGTCTGCCCTTCGAGGTGGCCGCCGGTCACCGTCGCGCCATTTCGGATCAGGACGCCGCGCGCCGCAAGCCAACGTTCCAGGCCGGCGCACAGACTTTCCGGACGCACATGGCGTTCCTGCGCGACCCACAGCCCGGCCACCACCGCATCGGACAGCGATGGCTCGAACCGCCGAAGCTCGGCTCCCGTGAGCGGCTGCGGCTCACTCCCCGCGGCGAGCGCGCCCCCCTGGAAATCGTGGAGCGTCGATCGCATTGTCGCTTCTCGCAAGAACGCGAACAGCAGCCCGGCGCGGTGCATCTCGAACGACGCGCCATCGGCGACGAGCGCGTCGAAGGACTCCATGACCTGATCGGCGAGAAGCCCCCAGGCTTGCCGGCCCGCACGAAAGTCCTTCGTATTGCAGTGTCGCCAGAATGTCCAGAGCCAGGGAGCCAGTCGAGCCACGGCGCGGGGGTCGATGTGCAGCGGGCTGTCACGGCGGAGCAGCCAGAGCATCGACGTCCATCCCAGCCCCGGCGTGGGCAACGGCTCAGCCAGGGTCGGTACGATCCACCCCGCGTTACCCTTCGAGCAGCCCGCGCCGGGCTCGAGCGCGTCGAGCACGGTGACCTCTTCGCCCTGCGCGCGGAGAGCGTACGCGCAGGCGAGGCCAATGACGCCGCCGCCGATGACGACAGTTCGGCTCACGCGCAGATGTCTCGAGTCCGCCGGGGTTCACGGCGCTTAGGCATCATGGAACCGCTCCTGTCGGCGGCTCAGCGCCAGACCTGCTGGGCGATGCGGAGGTGGTTGCCGCCGAAGAGTTTGGCCAGCGTGCCGGAGGAATATCGGGCCGAGAGCGCTTCGCCGATCTCGGGCAGCTGTGATGGCGGGATCATGGTGATGCCATCGACGAAGCCGAGGCTCGGGGGAAACGCCTCGGGGTTCGCGAGGAAGTATGCGTGCGTCTCGTCCTGGTCGAAGACATAGTCGAGGGCAATGCCGACATGGTCCTCGCCAACGAGGTCGAGCGCATATTCCACATGCCTGACGAAGGTGTCGGTTCGGGTGTCGTTTGCGCCGAGGAACAGTCCGATACCGTTGAGGCCCACCACACCGCCGCGAGCGGCGCACGCCTTCATCAGGTCATCCGGGATATTGCGTGGGTGATCCCAGACGGCTCGTGGGTTGGAGTGCGAGAAGATCGTCGGTTGCGACGAGAGGTCGATCATCTCGCGAGCGGTGCGGTAGCCGGTGTGAGTTCCGCAGACCACCATCCCCACTCGGTTCATCTCGGCGACGACTGCGCGCCCGAAGGGTGTGAGGCCTTTGTCTTCCTGGTCGAGGCACCCACCGGCAGCATCGTTGGCGATGTTGTAGGCACCCAGCATCCATCGAACGCCGAGGTCGTAGTACAGGCTGACCATCTCGATGCGGCCTTCGAGCGCGGTCATCCCCTCGATGTCGAAGCAGATGCCGAGGCGGTGCTGGGCCTTGGCTTCAAGGAGGTCGGCCGCGGTGTCGATGAGCACGTACTTGTCAGCGTGCTCTTTCACCCATCGGCGGAACGTGGCGAGCATGGAGATGTGATCTTTTATCTTCTGCTCACCGAATCCGACATTGAGGGTCACCACATCGATGCCGACCGCCCGGCACTTGTCGAGCTGCGGCAGGAAGCTGTAGTCGTCCGGTCGCAGGGGCATGCACGCGTGGTTGTCCCAGATGAGTCCACCGTTGGTGAGGGTCTTCAGGACGGGTGCGCTCATCTCGCTGCTCCGATAGGGTTCCTACGATCGTAACGGCCGCGTCCACCTCAACGCAACGTGGAGCGCGCACCGGACCGAATAGTGGGACACGAACCGAGGACCCCGGTGCCGGTCGGCGGCGCAAGAGTCTGCGGAACGCGGGTCGCAACGGCCGGGATGCGCCTACCGCTTGTCCCGAAGGAAGTCTTCCACACTCGTTGCCTGCGCCGGGACGGCCGACGGCAGACCCATCGTCTTCTGCAGCCACTGAGCGTACGTCGCGCGAGCACTCTCGGGCGCTACTTCCGCGAGGGCCAGGATGAGGACATCGACGTATGACCGGACCCGGGCCTCAGGATCTCTCATCATCCGTGGCAGAATCGTCATTACCTGTGCGGCTGGCACCTGCCCACTGCTCGTCAAGGCTTCGAGATCACCCGCCAATGCCAGGCGCTCCGGCTCCTCCAGTTGGCGATATCCCTTTGCGACCAGCGTATCGAGCAAGGCGGGTGTCAAAATGGACCGGTAGTAGCCGCTGCCGTACGCGTTAGGCCAGATCCACGTGAGCGGCCCGGGTAACTGCAGTTCGGCGCGGGACGTGGTGACAAGCTCGCATCGCCGATCCATGCTCGCAGCATGAAAACAGACGGGGATCGTCCAGGGATTCGCACCTTGGTCGACATCGAGCGTGGCGGCTCCCTCGGCAGACGCGACCGAGAAGCGCAATACCGGCGCGCCGGGACGATCCAAGAACCCGACCAATACCGGGCCCACGTCGACGCCAGTTTCCTCTTTGATCGCCGCGATCAGGTCACTCGACGTTGCGCTCCCGAACTGGTGATCGGTGAGGTACCGGTGCAAGGAACGGCGGAACGCCGCGGGGCCGAGCCAGTCCTCGAGCATCTCGATGATACTCGCCCCTTTACTGTAGATGACGTCGTCGTACACATCGTCCGTCTCCTTGCGCGAATGCATTTCCAACCGCACCGGTCTCGTCCCAGCCGAATCCGTGCTCATCCTGACGTTGCGTGTTTCGGTGATGCTAAGGCCGCGCTCGAACGGCGGGCGTTCCATATCGGAGATCTTGGCTTCGAGCCACGTGGCAAACCCCTCACTCAGCCAGGTGTCGTTCCACCAGGCTTGAGTGACCAGGTTGCCGAACCACTGGTGGGCCATCNNCGCGGATCGCGCGCGTCGTCGCTCGCGAGTCCAGATCGAGTGCCCCGTCCATCTCCGAAACCACCGCCTCGTCCATGTTCCAGTCCGGATGCATCGCCGCCAACGGCTTGCTCGACATCCACGTCGCAAAGCCTTCGTTCAGCCAGATGTTGTCCCACCACTGCATCGTCACCAGATCGCCGAACCACTGGTGGGCCATCTCGTGCGCCATGACCGAACGCATGAGTTGTTGACGCTGTTGGGTGTCCTCATTCGGCGCCGCTAGTAGCAGGTCTGCCCGATAGGTGATCAGCCCCGGGTTCTCGGTTGCACCGAATGGCATGTCCAATAGCGCGATGTGATCGAGCTTGTCCCAGGGATATGGGATCCCCGTGTACTGTTCCAGTCGTGCCAGAATCTCCGGGGTGGCAGTGCGCGCCGCCGCTGCTTCGCCGCCACGCCCGCGCGGAGCGATGATCCGCACCGGAATTCGCTTCTGTCCCGCGACCCCAGCATCCACGACGTCAAAAGGCCCGACCGCAAAGGCGACTACTTCCGAGGCCAGGGGTTGAGTTGGCGCGAACACGACGCGCTTCATTCCATCCGGCTCATCTTGGGTCGAGGCCGCCGGCGCATTGGCTACTGCCACCTCGTCGCGCTTCACGTGCAAGACCAGTTCCCACGGTGCCTTGTATCCCGGCTCATCGAAGCAGGGAAAAGCGCGCCGCGCGTCGATCGGCGTGAACGATGTGTAGACGTACCAGTCGGGGCCCGACTTTTGTCGATACGCTCCCACGGTAGCCGTGTCGTCGAGTGTTCCCGTGTACCGGATGGCGATCACCAACGGCCCAGGTTCCGTGGGCTTCGCCAGTTCGACGGCCAGAAACTCCCCCGATACATGCCACCGCACCGCCCTGGACCCTTCAGCGGTCTCGAGACTGACCTGTCGAATCTGGAGGTCCTTGGCATTCAGCCAGACGACGTTCGTTCTCTTCGTCAGGGCGACGTCGATGACCTCCGTACCGTGGAACGTCGGTTCGCTCGGCAGAATGGTGAGGTCCACGTGATACCGAGTCGGACGTGCAGCATCCGGAAGGCGAAAGTCTGGAGCCGACGGTTGGGCTGCGAGAGCAGAAGCGGAAAGGAGAAGAGCGGTTGCCGCCCACGCTGCGGGTCTGAGCATTCTGGGCATGTGCATGGGCCAGAATATACATAGAGACGGTCGTGCCGCCGGCTTGCGCGTCGCGGCACGCAAATGCCGATTCCCGACGAC
>PMAE01000099.1 GCA_003152485.1 Gemmatimonadota bacterium
GGTCGCCGAGCCGGCGCACCCGGAACCGCTCCGGCGGCCCGCGCGGGGCGCCATTGCGTTCGAGCACGTGGGCTTCAAATACGGCGAGGATCTGCCGGAGGTCCTCGGCGACGTGTCGTTGTCGATCGCGCCGGGCGAGGTGGTGGCGCTCGTCGGCCCATCAGGCGCGGGCAAGACGACGATCGCATCGCTGTTGCCGCGGTTCTGGGACGTCACCACGGGGTCAGTCTCACTCGACGGCCGCGATGTTCGCACGCTCTCCTTCGCCGATCTCCGGGGCTCGATCGGCATCGTCCCCCAGGAGCCGGCCCTGTTCAGCGGTACGGTGCGGGACAACATCGCGTACGCCCGGCCCGAGGCGACCGACACCGACGTCGCCGCCGCCGCCCGCGCCGCCCACGCCACGGAATTCATCGACCGGCTTCCCGATGGATTCGAGACCCGGGTCGGCGAGCGTGGGGTGAAGCTGTCCGGGGGCCAGCGGCAACGGCTCGCGATCGCCCGCGTGTTCCTCAAGGACCCAGCGGTCGTCGTCCTCGACGAAGCCACGTCGAGTCTCGACAGCGAGAGCGAACGGCTCGTGGAGCAGGCGATGGAAGATCTGCTGCGCGGACGCTCGACACTGATCATCGCCCACCGGCTGAGCACCGTCCTTCGCGCCGACCGTATCGTCGTGCTCGACCACGGCCGCGTCGTCGAACAAGGGACGCACGCGACGCTGCTGGTGCTCGACGGCGTGTACTCGCGGCTCTATCGGGGTCAATTCCGCGCCGGCGACGAGGGCAAGTAGCAGAAGCTCGCCCGCCCACGAGCGCCGGGCTTCTGTTCCGCTTGTCTACTTTCTACTTTCTAAATTCCAGCGACGCCGCCACGTCCTGTCCCGCCGTCACCGTCACGCTGTCCCTCACCGTCCCGAACCGCTCGTGCCAGGCGCTGAGCTGATAGCGGCCCGGGGGCACGGAATCGATGGTGAAGGCACCGTTCGGATCGGTGGTCGTGAAGTACGGGTGGTCGAACACCGCGATCCATCCATGCGTCCACGGGTGCTGGTCGCATCGTATCTCGACGAGGCCCGCCATCGCCAGCACCGCCGTCGTCGGCACCACGGCGCCGGCCTCGGTCTCCTGCACGGTCGCGAGTGCGACGCCTGTTTCCTGCCGGATGAATATCGTGCGGTGGGTGGTCTGGTCGGCGTTGCCGACGTTCAGTGTGCCGCCCACTACGGCCGCCTGCACCCGCGGCACGAGTCGGCAGCTCACGGTCGTGATGTCGTACCGTTTGGCGTAGGGCAAATGCTTGCCGGCCGTGATGCCGGTCAGCCACACGACGGCGCTGGCGAGACGCGGCCCCCGATGATCGACGCTCACGTCCACGAGCGTTTGCCCGCACACATCCACGTCGTCCGTCAGATGCACGACCGTGTCGGTGGGCGGCACACCGTCGAACTCCACGACCCCCTTGATCCGCCCGATGGCGGTGAGGGGGGCCGCGTGGTAGCGCACACCGGATCGCGGGATCGCGGCGGCCCGGCGGAGCGGCGCCGCGACGGCCATGGGCACGTGCTCGACGCGCTGGGGCTTGGCCTCGGAACACGACTGCGCGCACACGCTCAGCGCGACGAGGAGCACCGCACCCCGTCCGCCCGCTCGCCGCTCGCAATGCCCGCTCACGTGTCGTGACGAAGCGCGCGTTGACGCGGTCACCGACACCGCGGCCAGTCGAGTGGCCCCGCGTCCAGCCTGCGTGCGAGATAGCTTGTCGGTATGTGGACCACTCATGGGGCGCGAAATATACGCCAGGGTGCCATCCGATACGGCCCGACCGGTCGATGAGGGCCCGATATTGGGCGTTGGCCATGGTGGGTTCCGTCGTGGCCGCGTCGCATTCCATTGCCGCCCGCCCTCCCCAACCCATACGGCACGCGCCCGCCCGGACCGAGCTGTGGGGATTCGCCGCGCCGTGGGACCCGCGGAGCGCGGCCACACTCGCGCGCCACGGCGGGGCGTTGAGTGCCGCGATCTCAGGGTGGCTGCGCCTCGACACCGCATCCGCGCTGCCCGCGCCCGCGTACCGGGACACGATGCGTGTGCCACTCGGCACGCGACGCTTCCTCCTGGTCACGACGTACGCGCGCGACCGATTCCATCCGGAGACCATCCGCCGACTGGGCGCCGATTCCGGCCTCCGGGCCCGAGCTGCCGCGGACATCGCAACGTGGGCCACGGGCCACGGCTATCGCGGAATCGTACTCGACTTCGAAGCGCTGACCCCGGCCGACACGACCGCCTTGTCGGTTGTCGTCAAGGCCATCGCGGACGCCGCGCACCGACGACACATTCGCCCGGTGACGATTGCCGTGCCACCCGCTGACACGCTCACCTATGCTGCCCGTCGGCTCCGTGGCGCCGACTTGCTGCTCGCGATGCTCTACGATGAGCACTGGTCTACGGGCCTTCCGGGACCGATCGCCTCGCCGGACTGGGTCCAGCACCTGATTGGCCCGTGGATCGCCGCCGCGGGTGCGTCGCGAATCGTCGCCGCGCTACCAGTCTACGGATATCTCTGGAAGCCGCAGGCGCCAACGACGGTGCTGAGCTTCGCGGATGCACAGCGGGAAGCGGCGGCGGCCGGCGCCCTGTTGAGCCGCGATTCTGCCTCGGGCGCCCTCCACTACGCGCGCCCCGATTCCGCGCAGGGTTGGGTGAGCGACGCCACCCAACTGGACACCCTCATGCGTCAGACGCGCGCCGCCGGCGTCCACCGCTTCGCCTTCTGGCGACTCGGACTCGAGGACCCAGCGATCTGGCGCCTTCTACAGCCTCACACGATCAACAGAGCCCGCTGATATTCACCCGGCGTGATCAGCACGTCGTGCTCACCCATCAACCCGTTGACCTCACTCCGAACGCCCAAGGTGTTTGGGATGTAGACGCCGGGCTCGATGGAGAAGGCGACGCCGGGGATCAGGATGCGCTCATCGCGCGTCTCGAGGTTGTCGATGTGCGGGCCCGACCCGTGTATCTCGCGCGGATCGATGGAGTGGCCGGTGCGATGGGTGATGTAGCGTCCAAATCCACGCGCCTCGATCACCGCGCGCGCCGCATCATCGACCTCGGCTCCGCGGACGTCTGTCCCGGCCGCAGCCCGCTCGTGCAGCAGGGCGATCGCGGCGTCGCGCGCGTCGCGCACCGCCTCCCACACCTGGACCGTGTGCGTGTCGGGTGCACCCAACACTCCCATCCACGCCTGATCGGCGAACGGCTGGTCCGGCTCGCGCGCCCATAGGTCGATCAGCAAGACATCGCGAGGGCGGATCGCGGCGGTGTCGTCGGCCGTCGGCGCGTAGTGGGGATTCGCCGCGTTCGGCCCGATGGCCACGATCGGTGCGTGTCCGTGCTGGAGCCCGGCGCGCGCGAACCGCTCGAGGATCCAAGATTGCACGGCGAATTCCGTGAACGTCTCGTCGCGAGCGGTGCGCGCACCCACCATCGCGAACGCGTCGATCGCGATCGTACGGATCGCCTCTGCCGCGCGCCGGTGCGCCGCCGTATTGCCCGCATCCCAGGCCGCGAAGAATCGGCTGACCAATTCACCGGACGACACCACGACCGCGCCCGCCTGGCGCACCATCTCGATCACGCCGGCAGGCACGCGATCGACGTAGGGCACGGCGTCACCCGGCGAGTACTCCATCGCGATGCGATGCCCCCGCACCAGCGTCGCCAACGCGGTCTCGAGCTCGCGCCAGCCGCTGTACACGACCCGTCCCCACGCCTCTGGCCACCGGCGCCATGGGCCTTGCTCGATGGCATGCGTGATCGCGGTCGGCATCCCGCGGCGCGGGACGTACACGAAGATCCGCCGCGTGAGCATGCCCTCGAGCTGCAGCATGCCGGTGGTCACCGGATTGATGTCGTGGAAATCGAACAACAGCCAGCCATCCAGGTCCGCATCGCCCAGCGCGGCCTGAATGCGGGGCAGCTCCTCCGCCGTCAGCATGACACGAGGCCGGTGGCCCGCATGGTCAGGAACGCCGCCATTCGGCCCGCCACTCGCACACCCCTTCCCCACGCGCTACGCAACGCACGTGTTCGACGGCCCCCGCACCGCCGACCAGCAGACGGACCAGTTCCCGAAGGACGGATTCGTAATACGCGCACCCGCGCTCCTTTGGCGCGCTGTCCACCGTCACCGATGCCGGAACCTCCAGCATGAGCGAGCCGCCCACGCGACGGATGGTTCCATTGAGGTACCGCTGCGCGATCCGCCGCGCCTCCCGCAAGGCCAGTGGGCGAGCCAACAGCGACGGGAGCACGAGGATCACGCGCCGAGTCACGGAGGACGTGGTTTCAAACGACTGGCGAGCGAGGATCCGTCCCGCCGACGTGAAGACCTCCTGCGCGTCGGCGCGACGGCCAATCAATCGCGCAAGCGCCACAGCTTCCTCCTGCGGCGCACGCTGGCTCTTCCGGATGGCCGCCGAGTACCGCCGGATTTGAGCGTAGACAGTCTCGCTCAGCCCCAGCCGCTTGTTGCGCAGCTCGGGCACATACTCGGCGTCTTGATCGTCGCGCGGGGAGTCTACGCTCCGAACCGCTTCGAGGAGGCTGAGCGGCAATAGCGGATCGACTGTGGCAGGCGCGATCATAGCGGTGCTTGAGGCTGGTGCAACAAGACCGAAATGTAATCAATGCGAACCGCGAGTGGAGCGTCCCGGTCCGCGGGACGTACCCAAGGCAAGCGCGATATACTTCGCCCGTGACGTCCGACGCTGCCCACGCCTTGCTGGGCCGACTGCTACCGGGGCTCGCCGCAGCCGGCACGGTAGCGGCCATCGCCCACCGCGCGGGCGCCTTGACCGGGCGTGGGGCGTGGGCGGCGACCGCCGTTGGTACGGCGTGCGTGGCCGCGGGGTGGGATTGGGGCGCGCTGCTGGTCGCCTTCTTTGTCGCGTCCACCACGCTGTCCCGAGTCGGGCACGCCCGGAAGGCATCGGTGGCCGCCGGGGTCGTCGCCAAGGCCGGCCCCAGAGACGCGACCCAGGTACTCGCCAACGGCGGCGCGTTTGCTGCATGCGCGGTGGGGTATATGCTCCAACGGTCACCTCTCTGGTACGCCGCTGGCGCTGGCGGCCTCGCCGCAGCGACCGCCGACACGTGGGGCACGGAAGTCGGGATGCTGGCCGGCAGCGCGCCGCGCTCGATTCTCTCGTGGCGCCCGGTGCCAATTGGCACCTCAGGCGGGGTCACGATCATCGGAACGGCGGCCTCGATCGCCGGCGCGATCTTCATCGGCGTGACCGCTCGGGCCTTCGGATGGTCGCCGTCCGCGGCGTGGAGCGCGGTGATCGGCGGTGTCGCCGGCGCCACCGCCGACTCGATTTTGGGCGCCACTCTTCAGGCTCGGCGGTGGTGCGATCACTGCCAGGCAGCGACCGAGCGCGTGGTACACACGTGCGGCGGGCCGACGGTGGCGGCCGCCGGCATGACGTGGCTCGATAATGATGCCGTCAATGTCGCCGGGGCGGTGGTCGGCGCGCTGACCGGCCTCGCCACGACATGGATCGCCGGCCGGAGCGGCGCGTGACCATCGGATCCATTACTCAGCGGACCGCGTCGCGCAGCGCATCGTCGCGCGTGCTGCTCGTCAGCACCAACCGCGAGCGGTCGCCACAACCGGTCGTCCCCAATGGCGTCGCCTGTGTCGCCTCCGCCCTCGCCGGAGCCGGACACGATGTCCGTGTCCTGGATCTCTGTTTTACCAATGACCCGGTCGCGGCGGCCCGCGATGCCGCGCGGTCCCTCCGCCCGGATGTCATCGGTGTGTCCGTCCGCAACATCGACAACAGCGACACGATCGCGCTCCGGCACTATACGCCGGAGGCGGTCGAGGTACTCGCCGCGCTGCGAGCCGCAGCCCCCCATGCACCCGTGCTGGCCGGTGGCGCTGCCTTTGGCGTGGCGCCCGAATCGCTCTTCCGCGAACTCGGCGTGGATTACGCCGTGGCCGGAGACGGCGAACGCGCAAGCGTCGCTCTCGTGGATACGCTCGCCGCTGGACGGCCCGTCGGATCGGTCGCCGGCCTGGTCCGACCGGTCGGGGATCGCATTGTCTTTACCCCGCCCGGTGAAGACGCAAATCTGGACGCGCTTCCACTGCCGAGAGTGCATCGATGGTTGGACGTGGCCCGGTATCAACGCCACGGCGCGACGGTCCCGATTCAGACGAAACGCGGGTGCGTCTACAAATGCGTCTACTGCACCTATCGCAACGTCGAGGGCTGGGGGTATCGATTGCGCGAACCGGGAGCGGTGGCCGATGAGATCGCGGAGTTGTACCGTGACGCGGGAGTCACACACTTCGATTTCGTTGACTCCACATTCAACTCACCGCCCGGCCACGCGATCGATGTCTGCGAAGCGATCGTGCGCACCGAGCTGCCGGTACGGCTCGAGACAATGAATTTCACGCCCGCGAGTTGCTCGGACGATCTGCTCGCGGCGATGCGGCGGGCAGGATTCACGGCGATCGGGATCACGGCGGAGAGCGCGAGCGATCCTGTCCTTGAGCGGCTGGAAAAAGGCTTCGACGCCGCTCGAGTGCGGGAGGTCGCCCAGCGGGTCACCCGCGCCGGGCTGCGCACGCTCTGGATCTTTCTCATCGGCGGCCCGGGCGAGACGCCAGCCACGATCGAAGACACGCTGTCGTTCGCCGCCGAACGACTGCGGGCTGGTGACGCCGTCTACGCGACGGTCGGCCTCCGCGTGTACCCCGGCACGACGCTCCATCGTATCGCGATCGACGAGGGCACGGTCGCAGTTGGCGATTCACTGCTCGCGCCGACGTTCTACCTGTCGCCCGCGCTCGATCTGCCGATGACCGTCCAGCGCCTGCGAATCTTCGCTCGCGAATACCCGCGATGCATGTTCTCCGCCGATGCCCGGTCCCGACTGCTGCCGCTGCTCACACGGTTCGCGTCATTGATCCGGCTGCCCCGCCCTCACTGGCGATATATGGGCATCTTCCAGCGACTGGCGCGCTCGGCGGCCGGCGCGGGATACACCGCGTTGCAACCGCTCGCCGGCACCACCGCGGACTACCAGCCCCCGGTCGCCGGTCGCGTCGCGACATGACCATCAGCCACACTGCCCGCTCGGTGGACGCGGAAGTCGTGATCGTGGGAGGTGGTCCGGCGGGCGCCGCGACCGCGTGGGCGTTGGCCCGCGCCGGCGTGGACGTCGTCATCCTCGACCGCGCCCGTTTCCCGCGCGACAAGCCGTGCGCCGAGTACCTGAGCCCGCAAGCGTCACGCATCTTGTCCGACATGGGCGTGCTGGCATCGATCGAGGCCGCCGGCGCGGCCCAACTCACGGGCATGAAGATCCGAGCACCGAGTGGTGCGTGGTTTCGCGGAGAGTTCGCTGCCGGCCACGGGTTCCGCGGCTTTCGTGACCAGGGCCTCGCCCTCCGCCGCCGGGTGCTCGATGCCATCCTGCTTCGGCACGCCGAGGCCGCGGGGGCGCGCGTGATCGAGGGCGCCGCGGTCACGGACGTCACCCGCGACTCAAGCAGGCGCGTGACGGGCGTTCGATACACCGGGAGTGGAGACGCACCGGCCGCGATGCCGGCCGCGATGCCGGCCGCGCACGCCGATGACGCGGCCGCGAAATCTCCGGGCGGCGTACTGTCCGCGCGCGTCGTCGTTGGTGCCGACGGCCTGCGATCCGTGATTTCGCGCCGACTCGGCCTGGCTCATACTCGCCGTTGGCCGCGACGCGTGGCGTTCGTCACGCACTATCACGGCGTCGCGGAGATGGGCACGGTCGGCGAGATGCATGTCGAGCGAGACGGGTACGTCGGGCTCGCCGATGTCGGTGGCGGCGACACGAATGTCGCCGTCGTCGTTCCCGCCCGCGCCACGCACGGCATCGGCGCGGACCGGGCGGCCTTTCTGGAACGCTGGATCGCCAGTCGTCCGCAACTGGTTCCGCGATTCCGCGGGGCCAGCCGAGTGTCGCCGGTGCGTGCCATCGGCCCATTCGCCCAGCATGCCCGCCGCGCCTGGTCGCCTGGTGCAGCCCTGGTCGGCGATGCGGCGGATTTTTTCGACCCGTTTACCGGCGAGGGGATCTACGCCGCGCTTCGCGGGGCCGAGCTGCTGACGCCGTCGCTCTACGAAGCGGCGCGCGCATCGACCGCGCGCGGGGCGGATGATGCGCTCGCCGCGTACGACCGCTGCCGGCGGCACGAGTTCCGCGGGAAGTGGATCGTGGAGCGTGCGGTCGGGACGGCTGTGGCGATGCCGGCGATCGTCGAGCACGTGGCGCGCGTCCTGGCTCGTCGCCCGGACATGGCGGACCTCCTCATCGGCGTGACCGGCGATTTCGTACCGCCCCGCGAGGTCTTGCGCCTCAGCTATCTCGGCGGGTTCGTCCTGCCTGACTTTCTCTCCCGCCGCGTGACACAACCATGAGCCTCGATCCCGACGAGTTTCGCAGTGTGCTGGGCCGGTTCGCCAGCGGGGTGACGGTCGTGACGTGCAGGGACGCACAGGGTCGCGATTGCGGCATCACGGTGAGCGCGTTCGCCTCGCTCAGCCTGCAGCCGCCACTCGTCGTGATGTGCATCGACCACGACGCCTCGACTCTTCCGGCGCTCATGGCCGCGTCGCACTTCGTGGTCAATATTCTTGCCGCGCATCAGGAGGCGATCGCCCGCCGCTTCTCGATGCCGGACGCTGAGCAGCGATTCGAGGGCCTCGGGTTCACCCGTACGCAGGCTGGGGGCGCGGTGCTAGAGGACGTCCTGGCGTCGCTCGAGTGCCGCGCCGTCCAATCGATCCCGGGCGGCGACCACACGATCTTCGTCGGGGAGGTCGAAACAGCCACCGCACGGTCGGCCACGCCGCTCCTGTATTATCGCGGTGGCTATTCCCAACTCGAGCGATGAGCACGCTGCTGTTTCCCCCTCGGGGCCGCGGAGCCGAACTCCTCGACTCACCGGATGCGGACCCCGGGCTCGCCCGACGGTCGCTGCGGGATGTGGCACTCGCCAACCGGTTGTTCGGCGGCATACGCGCCGTACTCGGTGAGCTCGACCCGCTCTGGGAGCGTCTTCCCCGACACGCCACGCTCCTCGATGTCGGAACGGGTATCGGTGACATTCCCGCCCGAGCGCGTCAGGCGGCTGCGCGCCATGGAGTCGCGCTCGAAACCGTAGGACTCGAGGCGACGGCCTCGCTCGTCGAGGCAAACCGTGGCATCAATACCTGGCTCGTGTGCGGCGACGCCCGCCGCCTCCCCTTCGCGGACCACAGCGTGGACGTGGTCACCTGCTCCCAGGTCCTGCACCATTTCTTCGACGCCGACGCCCGGCTCGTCGTCGCCGAGATGCACCGTGTGGCACGCACCCGGGTCATCATCAGCGACCTGCACCGCAGCCGCATCGCGGCGGCAGGGATCTGGCTCGCGTCGTTCGCGCTGGATTTTCACCCGACGAGCCGTCACGACGGTGTCGTGTCCGTGATGCGCGGATTTCACCTCGCCGAGCTACGCCAGTTAGTGCGTGACGCGCTCGGCGTCGACGCCGCGGTCCGCTATCGGCCGGGATATCGGATTACGGCGTCCTGGGCGCCGGGGGCGGAGGCGCGATGACCGGACCCCACGACCATCCGCGTGCCCGTGACAGCGCATCGCGCCCTGCACCGCGGGCCGGCGCGATGAGCGAGGCGCAGCCGGCGTATGACCTGGGGCCACTCCCCGATCGGTACCGCATGCGCGTCGTTGATGAGCGGGTCGTTGGGAGCCTCGTCGCTCCGATCTTCAACCTCGCTCGCGACGTGGATCAGTGGCCGAAGCATTTGGGACACTATCGCTACGTCCGCTTCCGCGAGCGTCGCGCCGACGGGGGGGGCTTGGTCGAGATGTCCGCCAATCGTCCCTTTGGCCCAGCCGATTGGCCGACCTGGTGGTTGTCCCGCATGCAGGTCGTCGGCGCGAACGCCGTCCGTCACGTCGGGTCGTCGGCTACGGCGGCGCCAGCGCCGTCGATCCGCTTTCGTCATGTCGAAGGGGTCACTGCGGGGATGGAGGTCGAGTGGTCGTTCGTCCCGCAGCCCGACGCCCGTTCAACGTTGGTGCGGATCGTGCACTTATGGGATGGTCCGTCGTGGCCGCTCGTGGGTGGCATAGCGGCGCGGGGAGTCATTGGGCCGGTGTTCGTCCACGGGATTGCCTCGCGCACGTTGGCGGGGCTTGCGAGCGTGGCCGAGCATGCCCGGACCAGTACGTAAACATGGAGTGGTGACGCACGACGCCGTGGATGGTCGATGTGCCGCGCCGCGTGCTCGAGAGCGGTTCGGCGACGACGTTGAACGCCTCCGCTGCAAGCGACCTCCAGCCTCGTCCATTGTGTCATTCGTCCGCGCTACGGTACCGTTCACCCCATGTTTCTATCATGGACGGACGAGATCGAGTATTTGTCGCTGTTCGGCCACGACCCCTGATGCCGGAATTTCATCACACGGGCCGTACCATGTTGGGGATTGACGCCGGTAGCGCGTTGACCGACTCCCACACGATGGGGGGCCACAGCCGCGACATTGCGGCATCGGGCGGGGTATATACATCGGTCATTTACGCGGAGTAGGAGCATGACGGAACGGCGGCGGGTCGTGGTGACAGGCATCGGGGCGATTACCCCCATCGGCACCACTCGAGATGAGCTGTGGCGGGGGATCCGCCGAGAACGATCGGCCGTCGGCCCGCTGACTCGGTTCGACTCGACGCCGTTCCGGAGCCACAACGCGGCCGAGGTCCCCGATTTCGTCGCCACGGACCACCTCCAGACGAAGCGCGCACGACGGCTCGATCGATTCGGACAGTTCTCGGTGGTCGCCGCCCGCATGGCCGTCGCAGACGCCGAGCTCGATGTGGCGCGCGAGGACCGCGAGCGCGTGGGCGCGATGATGGGGACCGCGCTCGGCGGGATCGGCTACGCTGAGGAGCAACTGGGTCGGTATCTCGCGCACGGGCTGTCCGCGGTCGATCCCGCCCTGGCGTTGGCGGTGTTCGGCGGCGCTTCCAGCTGCAACATCGCGATCGAGTTCGGGGTGTCCGGGCCCAACTCCACCAACGCGATGAGCTGTGCGTCGGGGACGATCGCCATCGGCGACGCCTTTCGGCAGATCCGGGACGATTACGCCGACGTCATGATCTGCGGGGGCGCAGAAGCGCCGCTCGCACCGTTGTGTTACGGCTCGTTCTCGATCATCCGGGCCATGTCCACGCGCAACGACGACCCCTTGCACGCATCCCGGCCGTTCGACAAAGACCGCGACGGCTTCGTGATGGGTGAGGGCGCGAGCGTGCTCGTGCTCGAGGAATATCATCGCGCGGTCGCGCGCGGCGCCCGCATCTACGCCGAGATCCAGGGGTACGGCGTGACCAACGACGCGCACCACATGACCGCGCCACGGCCCGACGGCTCGCAGGCCGCGCGCGCGATCCGGCATGCGCTGCGCGACGCGCATTTGGCACCGCATGAAATCGGCTACGTCAATGCGCACGGCAGTTCCACGCCACTCAACGATCCGGCCGAGACGCTGGCGATCAAGCAGGTATTTGCGGACCACGCCTATTCGATGCCGGTGAGCGGGACGAAAGGCTACTACGGCCACGCGCTCGGCGCCTCGGGCGCCATCGAGGCCGCGATCTGCGCCCTGAGCCTGACCCATGAGTGGCTGCCGCCGACGATCAACCTCACCGCCCCGGACGCCGCGTGCGACCTCGACTATGTCCCGACCACCGGCCGGGCCAAGCGGGTCGACGTCGTGATGTCGAACTCCTTCGGCTTCGGTGGGATCAACGCCGCGTTGGTGATGAGTCGGGTGAGCTAGCCCACTCGCTCCATCGTCCCCTTGTACGCCATCGGTGGCTCGTCCACGCCGAAATTCACGGCGGCCAATTGCGCGACCTGCTCGAGCTGTGCGGGCGTGAGGTCCGGGCGGTCGCTCGTCTCGGCGAATTCCCGGAGTTGCTCCACGTCGTAGATGTTCGGCAGCGTCGTGATGACCGACGGGTCAGCGAGCAGCCATTTGAGCGCGGCCTGGCCCAGCGTCATACCGGGGGTGAGGAAGTCGAGGGTGCGAATCTTTTGCACGCCGTTCACCAGCCACGAGCGCGGGCGGTGGCGCCGGTGGTCGTGTTCCGGGAACACGGTGTCTTCGGTGTAATGGCCTTCGAGCATCCCCGAGGCGTGCGGCACGCGAATCGTAAACGCGCAATGTGACGAATGACGCCGGGCCGCCTCGATCATGGCCGATCCCGGATGCTGCTCGAGAATGTTCCAGATCATCTGGATCGCGCCTACGTCCGGCTCGCGCTCGCAGAGCTCGACCGCCTCGTACAGCCACCCGATGGCCGGCCCGAACGCCGCGCCCCACACGCGCACCTTCCCCTCGCGCTGCAGCTCGCGGAGCGTTTCCCATACTGCGGGGTCGCGCACATGGTCCATCTTCGCGTTGTGGATCTGGAGCACATCGACGTAGTCGGTCTCCAACCGTTCCAGGCAACGGTCCAAGGCGAGTCGCAGATAGGCCGGGTCCGTGCGCATGGGGAGCTCGGATTGGCCCCGGCGAGTGCGGCGCGCGACCTCGTCGTAGATGTCGTATCCAATTTTCGTCGCATACACGACCGAATCACGCCGACCGCGAAAGGCCTCGGCGAGTTGGCGTTCCGCCCGCCCGTCGCCATACGTATCCGCAGCGTCGAAGAACGTCACGCCGTGATCNNGTGCCGAACCCCAGTTCGCTTGCCGTGACGTCGGTCCCCGGAAACGTCCGATACCGCATGCCGCGCTCCCCCTAGTCCTGGCCGTCGCGCAACCGCCGCGCGGCCTCGATGGCGAAATACGTGATGATGAAATCCGCGCCCGCCCGACGGATGCCGGCGAGCGATTCCATCATGACCCGGTCCCGGTCCAGCCAGCCGCGCTCGGCCGCCGCGCAGATCATTGCGTACTCTCCACTCACCTGATACGCCCCGACCGGGTAGCGGGTCGCCACCTTGACCCGGTGGACGATGTCGAGATAGGGCCCCGCCGGTTTGACCAGGATCGCATCGGCGCCCTCCTCGATGTCGAGCATCGCCTCCCGGATCGCTTCATCGCCGTTCGCGGCATCCATCTGGTACCCGCGCCGATCGCCCGACCGCGGCGTCGATTCGGCGGCCTCGCGAAACGGGCCAAAATACGCGGACGCGTACTTCGCCGCGTAGCTCAGGATCGGCGTCTCCGAATGTCCAGCCGCATCGAGCGCGGAGCGGATCGCGCCGATCCGGCCATCCATCATGTCGCTCGGCGCCACGACATCGGCGCCGGCCGCGGCGTGCGAGACAGCGACGCGCTGGAGCAGTGGGAGCGTTGCGTCGTTGTCCACCTCGCCGCGAGCGGTCAGCACACCACAATGTCCGTGGTCGGTGTATTCGCACATGCAGACGTCGGTGATAACGACCAGCTCGGGGAACTCGCGCTTCAAGGCCCGGACACCCTGCTGTACGGCGCCGTACTCGTCCCACCCCGCCGACCCGTTCGCGTCCTTGACGTCGGGGATGCCGAAGAGGATCATGCCCCCGACTCCCGCGTCCACCGCCGTACTCGCGTCGTGCAGCATCTCGTCCACCGATGTCTGCGAGACGCCGGGCATCGACGCTACCGGGAGGCGGCGCTCGGCACCCGAGCGGACGAATACCGGCAAGATCAATTGGCCCGGATCGAGGTGAGTCTCGCGGACGAGCCGCCGGAGCGCTGCGCTGCGCCGCAGGCGACGGGGTCGGTAACTCGGGAACGACGGCACGATGGTAATCTATTCCGGCTGCGGCGGTGCGACACGCGTGGCGCCCCGCAGCGTGGCGAGAATGTCCTCGGCGCCCCGGCTCCGCAAATCATCGGCGAGCGCGCGACCAGCGGCGACCGGATCTGCACCCACCACGCGAGCGCCACGGATCACTCGGCGGCCGCGGGGATCGGCGATCAGGCCGTGCAGGGTCCACACAATCCCCGCCGGGCCCCCCTCTTCCATGACCAGCGCCCCAATGGGGACCTGACATCCGCCGTCCAACCCGGCCAGAAACGCGCGCTCGGCGCGCACCGCGCGCATCGTCGGCTCGTGGTCGATGGGGCCGAGCGCCTCCCGTGCGACGAGGTCGTCGGTCCGGATCTGTACCGCAATCGCGCCCTGCCCCGCCGCCGGCAGCCAGTCGGGTGCGTCGAGATAGGCCGAGATGTGTTGCGTCGCTTCCAACCGATGGAGCCCCGCCGCGGCCAGAATCGCAGCGTGCACCTGGCCTTCGTCCACTTTCCGCAGCCGCGTGGGCACGTTGCCGCGCAGTTCCACCACTTCGAGATCGGGATACACCGCCAACAACTGTGCGCGGCGCCGAAGACTCGATGTGCCGACACGCGAGCCGCGCGGCAGGTCGGCGAGTCCGACGGCCCGCGCCGTGCTGCTGAGGACCAACACGTCACGCGGGTCCTCACGCGGGAGGACCGCGGCCAGGTCCAATCCAGGCACGGCATCGGTGGACAGATCCTTCAGCGAGTGCACCGCGCAGTCGATTTTCCCGCGACGGAGAGCGGTCTCGATCTCGGTCGTGAACAGCCCCTTGCCGCCGATCGCGCTCAGCGGTTCGTCGAGTCGTTTGTCCCCCGTCGTGACGAAGGTCACCAGCTCGCTCGGGATGCCCCGCTCGGCCAGCGCTGTTTGAACCATCCGAGCCTGCTTGAGGGCCAGCGTGGACGCCCGAGTCCCAATGCGCAGGTGGGACAGGTCGGACTGCGCCACCGCCTTTCGAGATGCGCGAGGTCGCGTCACCGCCGCACTCCGCGTGGCGCCCCGCGTGCGGCGGGGTCTGTGATCCCGTTCGGGATGCCGGCATCCGCGAGCGCCGTTCCCGCCCGCGACTGCGTGAGTATCGCCGCGGTCAATCCGTCGATGGTGGCGGTCTCCGCTTCGGCCACCACAGGAATTCCCGCCGCTCGCGCCGCCGCGCTCGTGATCGGTCCGATCGCGGCCGCGTCCACGCGACCCGCCAGCTCGGGGCCCACCGCTTCGAGATAGCCGCGAACCGCCGACGCCGACGTGACGGTCACGAGGTCGAGGCCGCCGGCCGCGATCTGCGCGCATAGCGCGTCCGCGCCGCGCCCATCGAACACGGATCGATAGATCGGCAGCACATCGACGGTCGCACCGAGGCGTCGGAGACCAGAGGGCAGCACGTCGCGCGCGCCCAGGGCCGCGGGGTAGAGTACGCGCGCACCGCGTACATCGGTCCGCATCGCCAGGGCGGCGAGCACACCCTCCGCGACGAACCGGGCGGGCACCACGTCCACCCCAATGCCGCACTCGAGCAACGCATCGGCAGTCGCCGGACCGACCGCGCTCACCACCACCCCGGCAAGCGCGCGCGCATCCAGCCCCGCCGCCCGCAGCGCGTCCCACACGATGCGAACGGCGTTCTGGCTCGTGAACACCACGTGGCGATACGTGGACAAGTGGGAGAGTGCCAGGGCAAGGGGCCCTCGATCCAACGGTTCGACGCGGGTCGCCGGCATCTCGGTGACGGCGGCGCCGAGCGCGCGAAGCCGCTCGCTGAGCGCGCTCGCCTGTGACGTGGCTCGTGTGACGAGGATGCGCCGCCCGAACAGCGGTCGTCGCTCTACCTGGTCGTACCAGCGGATCTCCTCGCGGAGCGCGACCACGCGTCCAATGACCGTGATCACGGGCGCCGTGAGTCCCGCCGCGGCCACTCGATCGGCGATGGTGGCGAGCGTCGCCACCAGGGTCGTCTGCGTAGGGTAGGTCCCCCACTGGATAGCGGCGGCCGGCATGTCGGGCGCCATGCCACCCGCGATCAGCGCGTCCGCCGTCGCGGGCAGCGATCGGATCCCCATGTATAGGACCACGGTCGTGCCGCTCGCCGCGACGGCAGACCAATCAGTCTGAGTCGAGCCCTTGGTCGGATCTTCGTGTCCGGTCACGAACGTCACGCCGGTGGCGACGCCGCGATGGGTCACTGGGATGCCCGCATAGGCTGGAGCGGCGACTCCTGCGGTCACACCCGGTACGACCTCGAAGGGAATCCCGGCCGCCGCCAGCCGCTGCGCTTCTTCGCTGCCCCGACCGAACACGAAGGGATCGCCTCCCTTGAGTCGAACGACGGATCGACCGACGCGCGCGAGACGCACGAGGAGCGCCGCAATGTCGTCCTGCCGTGCCGACGTATCGTCGCCGCCTCGTTTGCCGACGAAATGCAACTCTGGTGCATCCGTTCGCTGGGCGAGCGCGGTAGCCAGCAATTCGGAATTCACGAGCGCGTCGTGCACGATCGCGTCGCAGTCATCGAGGAGCGCGCGTGCGCGGACGGTAATCAGCCCCGGATCACCCGGTCCGGCGCCCACGAGATAGACGGTGCCCGATTGCGCCGTGCTCACGCCGTGCTCCCGTCGCCATCGCCGGCGCTCACGTCGTACTCAGTCCGCGCGGGACGACGTGCCCGTGCGAGGGCCATCGCTCGCGCGCCGAATTCTCGCGGCCAATGCCCGCCCCCTCCACCACACGGATACCGCGTAGACGGTGAAGACTGTGATCGCCGCGGCGTAGGCCGCATAGGCGTAGCCCGCGTTGTCCGGAAGCATCAGTCAGCCCTCCCACTACTCGCGCCGTCCTCAACCAAGTCCGCAATGGTGGCCAGCCGATAGCGTGCGCGCAGCAACGCCACGAAGAGCAGCACAAACGTCGCGAACGAGATCATCAACGTCGTCAACATCTCCGACGGAAGCGAGGGCGCGCTCGGCTTGAGCACGATCGGCTGCGGGTGGAGCGTCCGAAACAGATACACGCTCAGATGGATGAACGGGATGAGCAGCCCCGCGAGGATCGCGAGCACTGCCGAATACCGCGCACGCTGTGCCCGGTCCTCCACCGCCTGTCGCAGAATCAGGTAGGCGAGGATGATCAGCCACAGGAACAGCGTCGACGTAAGGCGCGCGTCGCCAGACCACCAGGTGCCCCACACTGGCTTCGCCCACAGGGGGCCCGTGACCAGCACGATCGTCGTAAACGCCAGCCCCACCTCCGCCGCGCACTCGGCCACGCGATCGAGCTTCGGGTCGCGGAGCCAGAGGTACAACACACTCGCCACCGCCATCAGCGCGAAGGCGAGGTATAGCGCGGTGATGGCGGCGGGCACGTGGATGTAGAAGATCTTTTGTGCGGGGCCCTGCGACGCTTCGATTGGCGTGAAATAGGCGATTCGCACGCAGTCACCGATGAAGGCGACGACGGCCACCCACGCCAGCCACCCAAACGGTCGCGAGAGTTGACGCAACGCCGCACCTCGCGCCGCGTCGCCCTCGGGACCACCACCGAACAGCAGGCCGCCGGACGCGTCGAGTCTGGGGGAGCGCTCAGTACCGGCTATGGCGCCCATATGTCACCGTTCGATCGTGAAGGGATAGGCGACGGTACACGCCGCCACGAAGACGAGGTCGAAGGCGACCAACAATCGGATCCAATCCAACGCGCCTGAGAGCGGCCGACCGTTTACCACCAGCACGGTCGCCTGCGCGGCCGCGGTCACGACGGGCACGAAAAACGGGAGGGCCAACACGGGCAGTAGGAGCTCGGCGAGTCGGGTGTTGACTGCCATGGCGCTGAAGAGCGTGCCCACCGCGACCATGCCCGTCGCCGCCAGCACCGCGACCCCCGCGATCGCCGCGACCGCCCCCCACCCGAGCGACAGGTTGTAGAACAGGACCACGATCGGGATCGCCACGACCTGCACACCGAGCACGAAGATCAGGTTTGCGAGTGCCTTACCGAGGAACACGGCTTCCCGGCTGATCGGAGCAATCAACAGACCGTCGATCGCCCGGTCGGCGAGTTCCGCCCCGAACGACCGGTTGAGTCCGAGCAACCCCGAAAATGTAAAGATGACCCACAGCACACCGGGTGCCAAGTCGATCGCCGCCACCGCCGTCGGGTCCCACGTGTACAAGAAAATCGCGGCCGCCAGCACCGTGAATACCGCCGCCGACAGGAACGCCGCACGAGTCCGGAGCTCGACCGTGAGATCTTTCCGCGCGATCGTCCACGCGGCGGCCAGCACGCCCGGTGTCACAGCTGGCGGCGTCATGCGACCGCCCCTACCAGCGCCCGATATTCGGCGGAGAATGTCGCCGCATCGATCGCGTCGCGCCGATCGTAGCGTACGAACCGCCCCTCGCGCATGACGGCCACGTATGTGGCCAAGACCAGTCCCTCGTCGAGATGGTGGGTCACGAGTATGAGGGCCGCACCATCCGATTTCAGCTCCGCCAAGGCGTCGGAGAGCGCGGCGGCGCCGACGGCATCCAGGCCGGTATACGGCTCGTCGAGCAGCACCACTCGGGGAGCGTGAACGAAGGCTCGCGCGATCGAGACCCGCTGCTGCAACCCCCGGCTCAACACGCGCACCGGCGAATCGGCACGGTCCATCACCCCCAACCGCGCAAGCGCGGACTCCGCCGACACCCGGGGCGACGCGAGGCCGTGCAGTCGGGCGGCGAACTCCACGTTTTCCCGCGCCGTGAGCGCGGGATACAGCATCGTGTGGTGCGAGATCAACCCGACCTGCGCCCGCGCCGACACGCCGCCGGGGAGACTGACCCCGGCCACGCTAGCAGTCCCGCCCGACGGATCGAGCAGTCCGGCCAGCACGCGGAGGAGCGTCGTCTTGCCGGCGCCATTCGGACCGAACACGGCGAGGCAGTCGCCCGGTGCAACCGTCAGATCGACACCACTGAGTGCCTCGCGGCGGTCGAACCGTCGGATCAGCCCGCGTGTCTCGATCGTGGCCACCGGCGGCGTTGGCACTGAGTGCACGGGCAGAATCTAGCGTACCCGCCAGAGCGCAGAGGGCCGAGACCGGATGACCCACAGAGGCTTCGCCCCTCGGAAATAGCCCTCGTCGCCGGACCTCTGGCCCCTGACCGCTGCCCGTCGCCAGATTCCACGGCGTGAACGACATCGACGTCCTCATGGACGAGCGGCGCCGATTCCCGCCGCCCGAGCAGTTCCGCCAACACGCCGCGGTGCGCGACCCGTCGGTCTACCAGCGCGCGGCCGCCGACCCGGAGGCGTATTGGGCCAGCCGGGCGCGCGAGCTGGACTGGTACACCCCGTGGACCCGGGTGATGGACTGGACGCCTCCGCACGTCACATGGTTCGCCGGTGGGACGCTCAATGTGTCGGTGAACTGCGTGGATCGGCATCTCGCGACTCGGCGCGACAAGCCGGCGATCGTGTGGGAGGGCGAGCCCGGTGATCGGCGTCGCCTCACCTACGGTGAGCTGTCCGGCGAGGTCAATCGCTGCGCGAACGCGCTCCGGACTCTGGGCGTGCGGCGCGACGACCGCGTCGCGATCTATCTGCCGCTGATCCCGGAGGCCGCGATCGCGATGCTCGCGTGCACCCGGATCGGCGCCATCCATTCGGTGGTCTTCGGCGGCTTTTCTCCTGACTCACTCCGCGACCGCATCAACGATGCGCGCGCCAAGCTGCTGATCACCGGCGACATCGGCTACCGCCGTGGCCAACCGGTCCCGCTGAAACGCAACGCCGATGCCGCGGTCGCGGATTGCCCGACGATCGAACACGTGCTCGTCGTGCGGCGTACCGCCTATCAGGCGGCGCCCGGCGTGGCATTCCACGCGCCGCGCGATGTCTGGTGGCACGACGTCATGCGCGTCGCGGCGGCCGAGTGCCCGCCGGAGCACATGGATGCGGAGGACGTGCTGTACATCCTGTACACGTCCGGCACCACGGGTCGGCCGAAGGGCATCGTACACACGACCGGCGGCTATCTCACCGGCGTCGCGGCCACGACACGTGATGTGTTCGACCTGCGCGAAGACGATGTGTTCTGGTGTACGGCCGACGTCGGCTGGGTCACGGGCCATTCGTACGTGGTGTACGGTCCACTCGCCAACGGCGCGACGACCTTCATGTACGAGGGCGCACCCGATTGGCCGGACAAGGACCGCTTCTGGGCCCTCTGCGAGGCGCATGGGGTGACGGTGCTGTACACGGCGCCCACGGCCATCCGCGCGTTCATGAAGTGGGGCGATGCGTACCCCGCCCGCCACGACCTGTCGCGTCTCCGTCTCCTGGGATCCGTCGGTGAGCCCATCAACCCCGAGGCCTGGATCTGGTATCGGCACCACATCGGCGGTGAGCGGTGCCCGATCGTCGATACGTGGTGGCAGACGGAGACGGGTGCGATCGTGATCTCCCCGCTCCCCGGCCTCACCGACACGAAGCCCGGCAGCGCGACGGTGGCACTCCCGGGCTATAGCGCGGACCTACTCGATCGCGCCGGCAACCCGATCCCGGTGGGCGGCGGATTCCTCGCCATGACGCGACCCTGGCCGTCGATGCTTCGGACGATCTGGGGGGACGACGCCCGCTACGTCGAGACGTACTTCACGAAATGGCCGCAGCGTCCCGACCTGTATTTCGCGGGCGACGGCGCGAAGCGCGACGACGACGGCTACTACTGGATCCTGGGTCGCGTCGATGACGTCCTCAACGTGGCCGGCCACCGCATCGGCACCATGGAGGTCGAGTCGGTGCTCGTCTCCCACCCGTCCGTGGCCGAAGCTGCGGTCGTTGGGCGCCACCACGACATCAAAGGGCAAGCGCTCGCCGCATTCGTGACGCTCCGTATCGGCCAGGAGTCTTCCAATGAGTTGCGCGAGGAGCTCCGTCGTCACGTAGTGGACAAGATCGGCGCGATCGCGCGTCCCGACGACGTCCTCTTTACGGCCGATCTCCCCAAGACCCGATCGGGGAAGATCATGCGACGCCTCTTGCGTGATATCGCTGAAGGACGGGCCCTCGGGGATACGACGACCCTAGCCGATCCAACGGTGGTGGCAGGGCTCAAGGAACAGTACGAATCGTTGGAAAGCTGACCCGGACTGAGACCGACGGTCCTCCCACACCAGACGGCCTCAACAGTTATATTATGGATGTGTTCGGTCGCCTCTTTCCTGAATCGCTCTTCCCGCGAAAGCTGTCGGACGCCGCCGAGCGACGGCTCCGTCTGGCGCAAGCACGCGCGGAAGAGGCCGTCATCCGCGCCCACGTGGACAACGCCCTCATGTTCGTCGATACGCTGGCCGAGGAGTTGTCCTTCGACCGCGCGATCGACACCTACGTGCGCGTCATGGGGGTGCCGGAGCCGCTCGCGAGCACGATCGCGACCCGGGCGTTGGTCGCCCTCGGCCAGGATCTGGTCACCGCCACTCGCCGCCCATCATCACGCGACACCGAGCCGGTCACCGGCGGCGAAGAGGATAGCCGCCCCCGCCTCCGGATCAACGACGCCGATCCCCGGCACCGGTCGATCAAACGGGCCTGAGTAGCTCCGCCAAGCACACGCCGAACATCAGCGTGACGATGATCGCGGACCCGATGCAGTACATGCAGATCGCGTGGATCACGAAGAACTCGATCCAGGTGAGGTAGGCGGAGAAGAGGACGCCCGCCCCCGTCATCGCAGTCAGCGATCGGGTCACCCGTGCGGAGGACGCCCAGCGCGTCTGCGTACCCGCCACCGCCACGACCAGCGTCGTGAAATAAAACACGGCACCCCACGCGGCCACCGGGATGCCGAACAGCACCGACCACCGGCTGGTCTGGACGCGCTCGCATGAGCCCATCGCGCACGCGAGCTCGGCGATGTAACCCAGTTTGTAGAGCGTGAGGTAGAGCGAGAGGAACAGCCCCGCGAGCGCCAGCAGCGCGACCAGCATTCGGTTAGTCACCGTCGGGCCGGTGTGCGGGCGCCGGGACTAGTGCGCGGCTGTGTTGCCGGGCGCCTTCGGCGCGCCACGCGCGCTATCGACGTAGGCCTTGATCTGGTCGTCGGTCAGCGCGCCGGCGATCATCCGGTTCCCGATCACGAACGTCGGCGTTTGGTTGACCTGACGCCGCTCGCCCTCCGCCTTGTTGGCGTTGATGTCGCGCTGGTGCGCTCGCGACTCCACGCACCCGCGCCACTTGTCGACATCGAGGCCAATGGCCTGCGCATAGCCCTTCATCACGCTCACCGGATCGCTCGTCGCCTCCGTGTTCCAATCCGTCTGCCCCTGAAATAGGCGATCGTGCATCTCCCAAAATTTTCCCTGATCGTTGGCGCACGCCGCCGCTTCCGACGCGACCAGCGTGTTCTTGTGCTGTGGGAGCGGGAAGTCGAAGTACGTCACCCGCGCCAGTCCCGAATCGATGACCCGTTTCCGCACGTCGGGCTCCGTGACCACCGAGTAGTTCCCGCACGCCGGACATTCGAAGTCGGCGAACTCGAGAATCTGCACGGGTGCATCGGGCCGCCCCATGGTGTAGCCCTGCGCCTTGGCGAGCGGCAGGTTCGGATCCACATTCGTGGTCTCCACCGGGCGTGGCCGGCCGGACAGATATGCGAGGAAGCCGCCACCGCCCAGGAGGAGGGCCAACACCAACACGACGAACACCCGTGGGTTGTCGGCTCCCGCGCGCCGCGACATGCGGTCGGTGGTCACCATGGCTGGCCCTCGTCGTCGTCGGGAGTCCATTCCGACGGTTTCCACCGTGGGTCGTCGCCCTGTGCGTCGGATACGATGCGCCGATTCTCGGCGACTTCGGGCGTATCGTAGGTCGCCCGCACTTCATAGTGAAAGAGTTCGGTGCGCACGTCGCCAATCAACTCCATGAGTTCGTTCGTCCGAGCCAGGAGGGTCCCGGCCGCATCCAGTTCCCGAATTCGCTCCGCGAGAATGCGCAGCAGTTCCTCGAGCTTTCGCCGCCGAGCCTCGCCGTAGGTCTCTTCCGCCATGAGATCCGCCACTGCTCCTGCACCAGTCGGACCGACCGCGCGCCGGCCGAGGTGCGACATTCTGGAAAGGTAGACTCCGCCCGGGCGTGCGCAAGCAATTGCGTGCGCGTATCTTGCCCGCGTGCATGACCCGACGACCGTGCCCGCGCTCCTTGACGAACTCGGATGGCGCGGCCTGCTCTACGACCACACCGACCGATTAGCCGACGCGCTTGCGGCCGGCCCGGTCACTGGCTATTGCGGGTTCGACCCCACCGCCGACAGTCTCCATGTGGGGAGCCTGATCCCGATCATGGGGCTCCTGCACTTGCAGCGCGCCGGCCACCGTCCGGTGATCCTCGTCGGTGGTGGTACGGGATTGATCGGCGACCCGAGCGGCAAGAGCAGCGAGCGCCCGCTGCAGTCCCGTGAACAGATCACCGCCAACGGCGCAGCGCTCCGCGCACAGCTCGAGCGGTTCCTCGACTTCACCGGCCCCAACGCCGCGCTGGTCCGCGACAACGCGCAATGGCTCGCTCCACTAGTCTTGGTCGATTTCCTGCGCGATGTCGGCAAGCACTTCAGCGTCAACGTGATGTTGGCCAAGGATTCGGTGAAGTCCCGCCTCGACGCGGGGATCTCGTTCACGGAATTCGCGTACATGCTGCTGCAGGCGTACGATTTTCTTGAACTGCATCGCCGCGATGGGGTGACGGTCCAGATCGGCGGCAGCGACCAGTGGGGCAACATCACGGCCGGTATCGAGCTGATTCGGCGTGCCAAGGGAGCCGAGGCCAATGGTCTGGTGCTCCCGCTAGTCACGACCGCGAGCGGCACCAAGTTCGGCAAGACGGAATCCGGCGCGGTGTGGCTCGACCCCGCGCGCACGTCGCCCTACCAGTTCTACCAGTTCTGGATCAACACCGACGACCGCGATGTCGGGCGGTACCTGCGGTACTTCACGCTCTTTTCTCGTGAGGTGATCACCGGTTTGGACGCGGAGACGTCCGCGCACCCGGAGCGGCGCGATGCGCAGCAGCGGCTGGCCCTCGATGTCACGGCCCGCGTGCACGGCGAGGATGCGGCCCGAACTGCGGCCGAGGTCTCGACCATCTTGTTCGCCGGCGGCGACCCCCGGACCTTGACATCCCATGCATTGGGAGTGCTGGCCGCGGAGATCCCGTGCGCGGAGGTGCCGCACGCCGAGTCGTTCGACACGATCGACCTCTTCGTCGCCGCGCGCGTCGCGCCGTCCAAGGGCGCGATCCGCCGGTTACTCGAACAGGGCGGCCTGTCGGTCAACGGTCGCAAACTCGCTGCCACGGACCGCGCGATCGCCCGATCGGAGGCGCTCCCGGCCGGCTACTTCCTGCTCCGCAAAGGCGCCCGTGACTACGCCCTAGCCCGCATCACCGACGCGTAGTTTGTTCTGTCGTCTCCTTTCTACTCTCTACTTTCGCCTCTCTCCGCCGCAGGCGGCACCTCGTCCTCAGGGCGGCGCCGCCAGCGTCGATGGTGCCAGAGGTATTGCTCTGGATAGGCACGGACCCAGCGTTCGAGCACCGCGGTATAGCGCGCCACGACCGTATCGACGTCGTGCTCCCGGTCCCCCGTCTCCACCACCTCGACCGGCTCGACCAACGCCCGGTACTTCCCACTCGGCAGCCGGACCGCCGTGCCAATCACGACCGGCACTCCCGATCGTAGCGCGAACACAGCGGGGCCCCTCGGAGTCTTGGCGAGGCGCCCGAAGAACGGCACGAAGGTGGACGCCATCCCCTTCGTTCCCTGATCGGAGACCATGGCCACGACGTGACCGGCGCGTAGCGCGCGCGGGATCCTCCGCACGGCGTCCGAGTCCGCGATCACGCCGAGTCCGCCCCGTTGGCGCGTCTTCGTGAGGTAGCGATCGAACAGCGGATTGGTCATGCGCCGGGTCACGCCCTCGACCGGGACGCCACGGGCCGCGATGTACGATCCAGCGAGCTCCCAATTGCCGAGGTGGCCCGTGACCACGATCACGCCGCGCCCCTCCGCGTACGCCTGAGCCATCACCGGCCAATCCCCCTCTCCGTCGAACAGCGACACAATACGCTCGTTCGAGAGAGTCGGCAGAAGGGCGGCCTCGACGGACGTGCGGCCGAGATTCTCGTACGCCGCCCGGGCGACCTGCCGCACATGCGCCGCGTCCCATTCTGGAAACGCGGTCGCGATCTGCGTCTCGACGACCCGTCGGCGGATGCCGAGCGGGCGATAGCCCAACGCCGCGACCCGCGCGCCGATTCCCACCGCGTGGTCCCACGACATGGCGCTGAGGACGCCGACCGCTCCCCGGACCGCGCCGTACTCGATGGCGTCGACGAGCGATGCCACTAGACCACTGTCGCCACTGAGGTGGCGCCGCGGCGGTGCGCCACGGCGGACTCGGCGAACGCGCGCACGTCGGCCGCGACCCGGTCCCAGTTGAAGTGCGACACCGCCGCCTCACGCCCGGCGAGCCCCATCGCGCGCCGGCGAGTCGGGTCCGCGAGCAGCGCCCGGATCGCCGACGCTGCGGCCGCGACATCAGTCGGCGCCACGACGATGCCGGTCGCGCCGTCCCGGACCGCCGATCGGACGCCACCTGAATCCCCCGCGACACTGGGGAGGCCGCTCGACGCGGCCTCGACGAACGCGATGCCGAATCCTTCGGCGTTGATGTCGGCGTCCACGCGCGACAGCCCCACGTACACGGTGGCCGTCGCGTACGACTCCGCGATGGCCGCGTCGGACAACGCCCCGGCGAAGATCACCCGGTCGGCGACGCCAAGGTCCGCGGCGAGTGCGGCGAGACGCGGGCGGTCGTCGCCGCGCCCGACCACGAGGTAGTGGACCGTCGACCACTCGACGCCGAGTGCCGCCAACGCCCGGATCGCCACGTCGATCCCCTTGTGCGGGACGAGGCGTGAGACCGTGAGCAGCAGCGGCGCATCGCCGAGCCCGAGTCGCGACCGGAGCACGCGCGTATCGCGCGACGGCTGGAAGAACACCGGATCCGTCCCCAGCACATTGGTGAGGACCTGGGGCGGCCGCTCGACGCCCGCGGCCCGCATGATATCCCCCGCCAACGCGGCGCTCCACTCCGAGATCGCGATGACCCCCGCACTATCCTCGAAGATCCGGCGCGCGGTCCATCGCTTGAGGGCGCTCGTGCGGAGCTTGCGCCGCTCCCGCAGGAGATCGCCGCCGTACACGTACACGAGATACGGAACGCCGGTGACGTGGTGCGCCCACCAAGTCGGGTAGCCGGCCGGACGGATGTTGCCACAGTGGATGATGTCGGCGCGCGATCCGGATGCCGCGCCGCGCGTCCCGCCGCGCGGCGTGTCGCGATCTGCGCATCTCGGTACGAGCCACCGTGCCCATCGCGCCTGGTTGAACACGGTCTTGGCCCCGCGAAACGGAAAGGGCTGGCGGACGATCTCGTACGATTCCGCCGCGTCGAACGCCGCCGCTGCACGCTCCTCGCCCGGATCGGGCGCGACCGTCGAGACGGTGACGCGGTCGGGCGCCAGTCGCCGGCACAGCTCCACGTGCCGGCGCGCCATCCCCCCGCCCATTGGAGGATAGTCCTGCGTGATGAAGAGATGGTGGACCGAGTCCATGGCGTCCGCCTTACCCCGCCCACCGCGTGCGGTCGCGCGCGGTATCGGCCGCGCCCTGGAGGGCATCGACCATCGCGGTCTCCGTGTACTCCCGCGCCACACGCGCGCGTCCGGCGCTCCCCATCGCGTGACGACGTTCGTCCAGTGCGAGGAGCCCGGCCACCACGGCCGCGGTTCCCAGCGCGTCGCCGGGATTGAGGAGGGCCCCGGTGATCCCGTCCGCTACGTAGCGAGCCGCGACCGTATCGCGGTCGGCCAGCACCGGGATCCGCATCGACATGACATCGAGCGCCGTGAAGCCCGCGGCATCGTCGGACGCGACGATCCACCCCAGATGCGCGGCCTGCAACACCGCGAAATCGTCGTCCCGTTCGCCGAGGAAGCTCACGCGACGCGCGACGCCGAGCGCCGCGCTGTGCATCCGGAGGTCCTGATCGTCCGATCCGGGGCCCACCATCGCGAGATGCAATTCGGGATGGCGGGGCGCGAGCAACGCTAGGGTGCGGAGGACGGTCGCCGCCTGCGCTTTTCCCCCGGCATCGAACGCGCACACGATGAGTCGTGCGTCCGGCGCGCGCGCTCCCAATGCGGCAAGCGGCACGGCGCGCAGCTCGTCGTACCGCGAGACGTCCACTCCCAGGTCGGCCACGACCGGCGGCCGCGCCAACGGCGGCTTGGGTGTCGCTTCCGCCTCGGCCTCCGTCGTGAAGACGAAGCCGCCAGTCGTGAGCCGCAATGCCACGCCCGTACCGCGTCCCATCTCTGGCCGCGTCCCCGCCGGTACGCGTCGCACGACGCCTCCGCGTCCCGCGATCCGCATGGCGATCGAGACGTCGAGCTGCTCCCGTTCGGTATGCACGAAGACGGTTTCGACGAACCGCTCGGTCAGAATGCGCTGCAGCCGCCAGCCACGGCCGAGTAGCGACCCGCCGGTGTCGATGGGGACGACATCGCACCCGTCGGCAGCCGCCCGGGCTTCCACGGCCCCCCCACCGGGACACGCGAAGGTGACTTGGCATCCGCGCGCCGCCAGGCCCTTGGCGGCCGCCACGAATACGCGGGCGCCCCCCGTCCAGCCCGGCGCGGAGTAGTAGAACATGACGCGCACGAATTACTCCGGCTCGGTGTCGCTGTCGCCGGCCCCATCGCCCTCACGAAACTGGAGCGAGTACAGCCGGTGGTATGCGCCTCTGATCGCGAGCAGATCCGCGTGGGTCCCCCGCTCGATGATCCGGCCCCGGTCGAGCACCAGGATCTGGTCGGCGTGCACGATGGTCGAGAGCCGATGCGCGATCACGAACACGGTTCGGCCCGCGAGCAGGCGATCGATGGCCTCTTGTACCAAGCGTTCGCTCTCCGTGTCGAGCGCCGATGTCGCTTCGTCGAGGATGAGGATCGGCGGATCGGTGAGCAGCGCCCGAGCGATGGCGAGCCGCTGCCGCTGGCCACCGGAGAGCCGAGTGCCCCGTTCACCGAGGACGGTCTCGTACTGCTCGGGTAGCTCGGTGATGAACGCGTGCGCATTCGCGGCGCGGGCCGCGCTCTCGATCTGCGCGTCGGTGTATCTCCCCGTGGTCCCGTAGGCAATGTTTCGACGCACGGTGTCGTTGAATAGGACGGTGTCCTGGCTGACGATCCCCGTCAGCGCCCGCAGCGCGGGGAGGGTGATGGTGCTCGTGTCGATCCCGCCGAGCAGGATCCGGCCCGACGTCGGCTGCACGAACCGCGGAATCAGATCGACGAGCGTGCTCTTCCCCGCTCCACTCGCGCCCACGAGCGCCACCACCTCGCCCCGGCGCGCCGTGAACGACACGTCGATGAGGACCGGCTCGCCATCCGGCGAATACGCGAACCCAACGTGCTCGAAGCTGAGGGCATCGAAATCCGCGGGGGCGGTGCGGGTACCACGATCCTGCGCGATCTCGGTGGGCTCATCGAGGATGTCGAAGATCCGCTCGGCGGACGCCAGCGACGCCTGTGCCACCGTGGGAAGCTGCGTCACCTGTTTCAACGGCTGCAGCAGCTTCGCCATGATGGCGAGAAACGGGAGCAACTCCGCCGCCTGCAGCGTGTGGTCCGTCAGCACTTGCCGAGCCCCGAACCACAACAGTCCGACCAGCACCGCCGTACCCAGAAATTCGGTGACGGGCTGCGACAACAGCGCGAGCTTGGTCACCCGGACGAGACGCCGCGAATACTGGTCGCTCGCCTCCACGAACCGCCGCTCCTCGTAGTGCTCGGCGCTGAACGACTTGACGAGGCGCATGCCGCCCACGATCTCCTGCAGTACGCTCAGCATCTCGCCGTAATCCTCGCGGAGTCGGCGGTGATTCTTGCGCAGCCGGCGCAGTATCGGCTGCATGAAGCCGGTGATTGCGGGGGCAATGATCAGCGCCATGAGCGTGAGGCGCCACGACGTGGCGAACATGTACACGACAAAAAAGATGATGAGCGAGACATTCTGGATCGCGGATGTCACGACCTGTGTGATCAACGCCTTGGTCTGATCGGTATCGACGAGGATTCGGGCCGTGATCTGACCGCCCTTGGTCCGCAGGAAATACGGGAGCGGCAGCCGCTGCAGGTGGGCATACACCACGTTGCGCATGTCCCGCGTCACGTACTCTTGGAGCTGCGCGCCGAGTTGTCCGCCGTACCACACGAGGAGATTCTTGAGCGAGACGGCGACGAGAATCCCAAGAATGACGGTCTCGAGCGACTTCATTAGATCGTGCGGATCCAACAGCCAGCCGATCGCGAAGCCCACGAATCGCGTCACGGCGTGGCCGCCGATTGGGATCGGCTGCTGACCAAACAGCGCGTTGAGGAACGGGATGAGCAGCGCGAACGAGAAGGTATCGAGCGCGGCGGACGCAATGCTGGACGCGACGGTGCCCACCATCAGCCACTTGTGCGGGCGAAGGAAGACGAGCAGCCGGCGGTACATGCCGCGGTGAGCGGCGGGCGCTCGCGGGGCGAGGGACGTCGGCGTGTGCGTCGCCACCGGCGCCCCGGGCGGAACGTCGGGCGCGGTCGTCGGAGTTCGCGCCGCGGTCGTGGTCACGCGAGCCGCTCCACGGGCGGCCGCGCTACCGGCGCGGCGTGAGCAACGCCACGGGGAGGATCATTTCCTCGGGCGTCACGCCGCCGTGGAGAAACGATCCCCGGTACCGGCTCTGGTATTCCCGCAACTTGGTGGGGTAGACGAAAAACGAATCGCCCGTCGCCAACAGCGTGTGCGCGCCCATGCCGCGATGCGGTAATCGCAGATGGTCGGCGTTGGGAAACATCAGCGCTTGGTCGGGCCGCTCCGCTCGCACGTCCTCCCCGAACTTGTAGCGGAGATTGGCCGTGGCATCGCGTTTCGCGTACACGGTGGCGGGGGTCTGACAATGGATCGATCCGTGATCGCTGGTCAGCAGAACGGTAATCTTTCGGCGCGCCGCTTCTTTGAGAACGCCGAGCAGGGCGGAGCGTTGGAACCATTGGACCGTGAGCTGCCGCAGCGCGATCTCGTCGCGCGCTACTTCGTAGAGGATCGCTGATTCGCTGCGGCCATGGGTCAGCAGATCCACGAAGTTGAAGACGAACGCGCTCACCCCCTCGGACGCGATCGCTGAGTTGAGCCGCCGATCCAACTCGTCGGAGTCCGCTGCGGTCGAGATCTTCGCGTAGCGCACGGGCCCCCGATGCCCCGCCTCCGCCAACTGGGCCTCGAGGAGCTCTCGCTCGTGCGCGTTGAGCGTCTCGTCCTCCCGGACGCCAGGCCCCCACCAATCGGGGAATCGGGCCGCGATCTCTCCCGGGAACAGACCGCTGAACAACGCGTTTCGCGAATACGGGGTCGCCGTGGGCAACACCGCGAAATGGTGCGTCACTTCGACGTCGAACAACGGCGCGAGCAGCGGCTCGAGCGCCAGCCACTGGTCGAGCCGTAGGCAGTCCACGACGACGAAGACCGCCGCGCCGTTCCGCTGGAGCACGGGGAGCAAGAACTCGCTGATGACGTCGACGGATAACGGCGGCCGATCGCCTTCGAGATCGTTGAGCCACGCCGGATACGCGGTCGCCATATACGCCGCGAACTCGCGGTGCATGTCGGGGTACAGGCCGCGCAGTGACTCGTAGAGTCCGGTCTCTCCCGCCGCCGCTAGCTCGACATCCCAGGTCATCAGTTCCGCGTACCGCTCGACCCAACCGCGCCAATTCAGCGGCCGGGCACGTTCGAGCTCGATCGCCCGAAAGCGCTCCACGAACCGACGCGCGATCGCCTGCTGGCGAATGCGTGGGCCATCCAGGATCCGTCGCACCGCCGCGAGCACCTGGCGCGGATTGATGGGCTTGGTCAAATAGTCGCGGACGTTGGCGCCGATGGCCTCCGTGAGCGTCGCATCCTCCTCGCTCTTGGTGACCATCACGACCGGCACGTTGGGCGCGAGCTCCCGCAACTCCCGATAGGCCTCGAGCCCCCGCTTGCCCGGCATCTGCTCGTCGAGCAACACCACGTCGAACGCGCGGCGGCGCAGCAACTCGATGGCGTCGTCCGCGTTGCTCGCCATCTCCACATCGTACCCGCTTTCGCGGAGGAAAATGCGGTGCGACTCGAGCAGATCCGCCTCATCGTCGACCCACAGCACGGACTTGCGCGCTGGCGGCGCCCTGGTCAGCGAGGGTGAAGCAGGCGAATGGGGCATGTCGAGCGGAATGTACCGTTGCTCTCTACATTCGTGTAGGTGTTGGGCACCCTTCCACCGTACGCCTTGGCGGCACCTGTGTTCCGCTTTCGCGCGCTCTCCGCGCTCGCGGGACGGCGTCCGCTCGGTGGTGACCGCGAAGTGGCGGTCGCGGCGTTCGTGGCGGCGCGCTTGGTGGTCGGCGCGTCGATGGCCGATCCGCTTCCGGCCGAGGTACGCGTGGCACGCGCCGCGGGCGCGCGCGCCTGGCTCGCGGCGGTCGCCGTCCCCGCCCTAACGCGTGGCCCCTTGGTCCGCGTCATCGAGGCCACGGGACGTGATGACCGCCGCGCGCTCGGGGCCGCGGTCCGCGCCCTCATCGACGCCGCGGGCCGGTGTCTCGATGCGCTGGCCCGTCGCGAGCTGGACACCCTGGCCCAAGAGCTGGACGGGCCGTAGACGGTGATGGACCGCTCACCGCGGTCGCGGCTGATCCGCCGGATCGACGCGCGCACCGATGGCGCGGCACGCGATCACGCGCCATACCGACCTCGGACTGAGTCGCCGATGCCCCGAATGGGCCGATATATTAGGAACGTCTGCCGTAGAGAGCTGGCCGAACACGATGCGGTGTGCCGCCATGCCGCCGCCCGTCCTGGCCCACGTTCCGACCACCGTCCACCGCCCCCCCATGGCCGGCCACAGTAAGTGGAAGCAGATCAAGCACTACAAGGCCGCCGCCGACGCCAAGCGGGGGGCTCACTTCACGAAGATGATCCGCGAGATCACGGTCGCCGCGAAGCAGGGCGGCGGCGACCCCGCCGGGAATCCGCGGCTCCGCACCGCGATCGAGATCGCCCGCGCCGCGTCGATGCCCAAGGACAACATCGAGCGCGCGGTCAAGAAGGGGACGGGCGAGCTCGAAGGGGTCCAATTCATCGACGTGATGTACGAGGGGTACGGCCCGGGCGGCGTGGCGCTCATGATCCAAGCCGTCACCGACAATCCGACGCGGACCGTGGCCGAGATCCGGCATAAGCTGTCGCGTGGCGGCGGCAATCTCGGCGCCACCAACTCGGTGGCCTGGATGTTCGATCGGAAAGGGCTGATCAATCTCGACGCCGCGACGCACGACGAAGACGCGCTGATGGAGGTCGCACTGGATGGGGGCGCGGAGGACGTACGCCGCGACGATGAGCAGTTCGTCGTGACCACCGATCCCGCCACCGTTCACGCCGTGCGTGGCGCCCTGGAGGCCAAGGGGATGCGAGTGGCGTCGAGCGAGATCGCGTGGCTGCCCAAGACCACGGTCCGCGTCGAAGGCAAGACGGCGGAATCGCTGATCAAGCTGCTCGAGGAGATCGACGACCTGGACGATGTCCAGAAGGTGGACGCGAACTTCGACATGGATGTCGCCGACATGGCGAGTGCGTGACCGTTCTCGGGATCGACCCAGGCACCGCGGCCACGGGCTATGGCGTGGTTCGAAAGGTGGACGGCCCGCGGCGCGCCGTCCTCATCGAGTGCGGGGTCATTCGAACCCGTCCGCGTGACCCGCTGGCGACGCGGCTGCTGGCGATTTACAACGGCGTCGTCGAGCTGATCGAGCGCCATCGCCCGGACGTCCTCGCCGTGGAAGATGTCTTCTACGCGCGCAATGTTCGCACGACGGTCGTCCTCGGACATGCGCGCGGCGTGATTCTGTTGGCGGGGGCGCGGGCCGGCGTCGAGATCCACGAGTTCCCCCCCGCGACGATCAAGAAAGCGGTCGTCGGGACGGGCGGCGCCACCAAGGAGCAGGTGCAGTTCATGTTGACCCGCCTGCTGCGACTGAAGTCCGCGCCCCAGCCGACCGACGCGGCAGACGGCGTGGCCGCCGCGCTCACCTATTGCCTGGAAGGCCCGCCGATCCGGCTTGCCGCGATCCGCCTCCGCGTCCCACGGATGGTCCGCGTATGATCAGCCAGGTCACCGGTCGCCTCGTGGCAAAGGAGATCGACCGCGCCGAGGTCATGACCGAGAGCGGCATCGCGTACGACATCGCGATCCCGCTACCGGTCTTCGAAGCGTTGTCGGCGGTCGGCGGCCCCATCACGCTGCACACGCATCTCGTGATTCGCGAGGACGCGTGGCAATTGTTCGGCTTTGCCTCGCCCTACGAGCGTCAGGTCTTCCGGGCCGTGCTTGGGGCCAAGGGTGTCGGGCCGGCGTTGGCTCTGAGCCTCCTCTCCACCCTGTCAGCCGATCGACTCATCCAGGCGATTCGCGATCGGGACGTCGGAACGCTGCAGTCGGTCCCCCGCGTCGGCCGCAAGAAAGCGGAGCAGCTCGTGCTCGATCTCGCGGACAAGGTGGATGAGCTCTACGCGGCGGCGGCCCGGGACCGCGGCATCATCGGGCGACCGCCCGTGCCGGGCGCCGACGAAGCGGTCCTTGGCCTGCTCCGGCTCGGATACGGTCGAGCCGACGCCGAGCGCGCGGTCCGCGGGGTGCTGGAATCAGGGACCGGCAGCGGCAGCGTACCGGATCTCATTCGCGGCGCGCTGGCCACGATCGCCGGCCGCTGACACCGGTCCGCTCGCGGAGCCGGCGACGGTCTCGTGGATCACCACTGGTCTCCGTGGATGACTGATCCGGATCGCCGACGGCTCCCCCTTCGGCGTCCATTCGGCGTATATTCGATTCCATGACTGCCCCCGCTTCGACGCGCGTTGCGGGACGCGCGCCTGATACGCCGCGCCACGAGATCACGACCCCCGACGAGCTGCCGGAAGAGGGGCCGGTCGAGCTGTCGCTCCGACCGCAGCGGCTCGCGGAGTTCATCGGGCAGCCGAAGGTGAAGGAGACACTGCGCATCTACATCGAGGCCGCGCTCGTCCGACGGGAGCCACTCGATCATGTGCTGTTCTTCGGACCTCCGGGCCTGGGCAAGACCACGCTGGCGGAGCTCATCGCGCGCGAAGTCGGTGTCAACATCCATACGAAGTCCGGGCCGTCGCTCGAGAAGCCGGGAGACCTCGTGGGCACGCTGACCAATCTGCGCGCGGGCGATGTGTTGTTCATCGATGAGATTCACCGGCTGCGCCCCGTGATCGAGGAGTTTCTCTATCCCGCGATGGAGGACTTCAAGATCGAGATCCGGTTGTCCGACGGCCCCAAGGCGCAGACGATCACGATGCCGGTCGAGCGCTTCACGCTCGTGGGCGCCACCACCCGGCTCGGCATGCTCACCCCCCCGCTCCGCGCGCGATTCGGCATCGAGGCCCGGCTCAACTACTACCCGGCGTCGGATCTGGAGACGATTGTGCGTCGCACCGCCGACGTGCTCAAGGTGACGATCGACGCGGCGGGAACGGCCGAGATCGCGCGACGCGCGCGGGGGACGCCCCGAGTCGCGAATCGGTTGCTCCGTCGCGTCCGCGACTTTGCCCAGGTGCGTGCCGACGGCGTGATCACGGAGGCCGTGGCCCAGAGCGCGCTGCAGATGCTCGACGTCGATCAGCTCGGACTGGACGACATGGACGCCCGCATCCTCCGCACGATCATCGACAAGTTCGAGGGCGGCCCCGTCGGCATTGGCACCATCGCGGCCGCCGTGGGAGAGGACGCGGGGACGCTCGAAGAAGTCTACGAGCCATTTCTCGTGCAGAACGGCTTTCTCCACCGCACGCCGCGCGGCCGCGTGGCGACGATGGCGGCGTATCGCCATTTCGGCTACGAGCCACCAGCCCCCACTGCGCAGCCGGAGTTGTTTGGGGACTAGCAGTGAGCGGTGACGGCTTAGCGACAGCGACGGTATCCGTTGGTGGCGGGGCCCTGGTCCAGACACGAATCTGGTCACGCGTCGCGACGTCGCCGCTCGCACGCTGACCGCTCACTGCTCTCCGCTGCCCCTCATGCTCCATACCGCGGACTACGCATTCACGCTGCCACCCGATCGCATCGCGCAACATCCGGTCGACCCGCGCGATGCCAGCCGGTTATTGGTGGTGGATCGAGCGACGGGCGCGCTCGCGCACCGCTCGTTTCGCGACCTCGCGGACATCATCCCACCCGGTGACCTACTGGTGCTGAACACCACCCGGGTGACGCGCGTGCGGTTGCTCGGCACTCGCAACGGATCGGGCGCACCCGCCGAAGTCTTCCTCCTCAAGCCGTTGGGCGATGGGCGGTTCGAAGCGCTCGTCCGCCCCGGTGGCAAGCTCGCGCCCGGACGGGTCGTGACGGTCTCGCCCGAGCTGTCGGCCGAGATCGAGCAGACCACCGACCGGGGGACGCGCATCGTGCGGCTTCAGTCGGCGCTCCCGATCGACGACGCGATCGACCGCTACGGACACGTCCCGCTCCCGCCGTACATGAGCCGCCCCGATACCGCGATCGACGCGGATCGCTATCAGACCGTGTATGCACGCGAGCGGGGGTCGATCGCGGCACCGACGGCGGGACTGCATTTCACGCCCGCGCTGCTCGATGGGCTCGCGCGCCGCGGCGTCGAACGCGCGGACGTGGTGCTGCACGTGGGTGCCGGCACGTTCAAACCGGTCGAGACGGACGATCCGGCCGGCCACGTGATGCACGAGGAGTGGTACTCGGTGTCACGCGCGGCCGCCGACGCGGTGAATGCCGCGCGGACGCGACGGGCGCACGTGTGGGCCGTCGGGACGACCACCGCACGGACGTTGGAGAGTGCGGCGACGACCGACGGGATCGTGACGCCCGGCGACGGCGAGACTCGGCTGTTCATCCGCCCCCCCTACACGTGGCGCGCCGTGGATCGGCTCATCACCAATTTTCACCTTCCGCGCTCGACGCTGCTCATGCTCGTCGCAGCGTTCGCCGGCTACGACCTCACGATGCGCGCGTATCGCGAGGCCGTGGACCGCGGGTATCGATTCTATTCCTACGGCGACGCCATGGTGGTGATGTGACGGCGTCGATCGCCCCACGGCCGTTCACGTTCTCGGTCGTCGCGACCGCCGGCCGGGCGCGCGCCGGTGTCTTCACGACACCACACGGGCCAGTCGAGACGCCGGCGTTCATGCCCGTCGGGACGCTCGCCACGATCAAAGCGCTCGACCCCACGGAGGTCGAGACCGCGGGGGCGCGAATGATTCTAGCCAATGCCTACCATTTGCATCTGCGGCCGGGCGACGAGTTGATACGCGACCTCGGCGGACTCCACCGGTTCATGGGGTGGAATGGGCCGATCGTCACCGACTCCGGCGGGTTCCAGGTCTTTTCGCTCGAGAGCCTGCGCACGGTGGACGAGGACGGCGTCGACTTCCGGAGCCACATCGATGGCTCGAAGCGACGATTCACCCCTGAGTCGGTCATGCGCATCGAGCGCAACCTGGGGGCGGATGTCGTGATGCAGTTCGACCACGTCGTCGCCGGCCAGTCACCGGTGGACGTAGCCCGCGACGCTGCCGAGCGGAGCATCCGGTGGCTCGTGCGCTGCCGTGACGCGTTCGACCGACTCACGGCCGACGACCCGGACCCTCGACAGACGCTCTTCCCCATCGTGCAGGGCGGCATTCACGCCGGGCTGCGGCAGGCCACCGCCCGCACAATCGCCGAGTTGGGTGGGTGGACCGGCTACGGGATCGGCGGACTGTCGGTCGGCGAGACCAAGCCCGATACCTACGCGATGGTCGAGGCCGTGGACGACGTGCTGCCTCGGGATCGGCCCCGCTACTTAATGGGGGTCGGATTTCCCGACGATCTCCTAGCCGGCATCCAGCGGGGGGTAGATCTGTTCGACTGCGTCGCGCCGACCCGCATGGGGCGCAACGGGACGGCCTTCACCAGCACCGGCCGCGTCAACGTCCGGCGGGCGGAGCTCCGCGACGATCCGCGCCCGCTGGACGCGCACTGCGGATGCCCGACGTGCACGCGGTTCTCCCGCGCCTACCTGCGGCACCTGTTCGCCGCCGACGAGATGCTCGGCCCGCGCCTTCTCTCTCTGCACAATGTACATTTCCTGACGTCGCTCGTCCGCTCCGCGCGCGCGGCGATCGTGGCCGGGACCCCGTTTCCGTCTCCGCCACCCGACAGCGCGCCGGACGGGGCATGATTTCGACTCGGCCTACTACCCCACGGTCCCCATGAACAGCGTCGCCACGCCGCAGATCCTGATGTTCGCGGCCATGTTCGCGATTTTCTATTTCATCCTCCTGCGTCCCCAACAGCAAGAGAAGAAGAAGCTGGAAGAGCTGCAACTCGGCGTGAAGAAAGGGGACGAGATCGTGACCGCCGGCGGGATCATCGGCGACATCGTGTTCATCAAGAATGCCAACACCGACGGCACACCATCGATGGATGACCGGGTCACGATTCGATCCGGCGAGTCCAAGCTGGTCGTGCATCGGATCCGCATCTCACGGGTGCTGAGTGGAGGCGCGGCCCCCGCCACCAACGCCAAAGCCGCGGCGTCGGGCTCCGGCACCTGACGACGGCGGGGCGCCACCTATGAGCGTACTTGATGTCCACGTCCTCGGCGCTCCGATCCTCCGCCAGGAAACCGCGCCGGTGACCACCGTCACGGACGATGTCCGCCGATTGATCGACGATATGTTCGAGACCATGTACGCCGCGCGCGGGATTGGACTCGCCGCTCCGCAGGTGGGCCGGCCAGAGCGCGTCACGGTCGTCGATGTCGCGCGCGACAAAGATCCCCGCCAACCGATCGCCTTGATCAACCCCGAGATCGTGCTGCAGGAGGGCTCACGACGCGGCGAAGAAGGGTGTCTCTCGATCCCCGGCGTGTATGGCGATGTCGAGCGCGCCGCCCGCGTAGTCGTGCGCGCCGTCGATCGCGACGGTCAGCCGTTCGAGGTCGAGGGGATCGACCTGTTGGCGACCTGCCTGCAGCATGAGATCGACCATCTCCACGGCAAGCTCTTCATCGACTACCTCAGTATTCTCAAGCGGCGCGCCGCGCTGACGAAATGGGACGAGCAGAAATCGAAATACCCGGCGCTCACACGCGTGATCGTGCCCGTCTCGGTCATCGCTGACCGCCCCGACCCCGAGGACGAGTGACACTGGGGGTCGCCCATCGGTTGGTCACGCGGCACGACCGGCACGCGCCGGTCGCGCCGTAGTCGCCGCCTACCGTTCGCGGCCCGGTGCGCATCCTGTTCTGGGGGACCCCCGAATTCGCGACGCCGTCGCTGCTCGCCCTCATCGGCGAGGGGTTCGATGTCGTCGGCGTCGTCACCCAGCCCGACAAACCCCAGGGACGGTCGCGGTCGCGACTCGTGCCGTCACCGGTGAAGCAGATCGCGCTGGCCGAAGGGCTCCCCGTGCTGCAGCCGGCGCGACCACGGGGCCCGGAGTTCCTCCATGACATGCGGGCGCTACGGCCCGACGCGTCCATCGTCGTGGCCTACGGCCACATCCTCGTTCCCGAGGTGATCGACGCCCCGCCTCGCGGCACGCTCAACGTCCACGCGTCGCTGCTGCCCGCGCTGCGCGGCGCGGCGCCGATCCAGGCGGCTATCCGACAGGGATTCGAAGAGACTGGCATCTCCGTGATGCGCGTCATCCCAGCGCTCGACGCGGGCCCCGTGCTGCTGCGGATCGCGACCCCGATCGCGCCCGATGAGACTTACGGAGAGCTCGCGATCCGTCTGTCGGAGCTGGGTGCGCAGGCGCTGATCGAAGCGCTAGCGCTGGTCGAGTTAGGGGCCGCGCACGAGACGCCGCAGGACGACACACGCGCCACGTACGCGCCCAAGCTGGATCGCGCCGCCGTGACGGTGGACTGGAGCCGCCCGGCCGACGACGTCGCCCGACTGATCCGCGCGGTCGACCCGAAGCCCGGCGCCGCGACGACCGGTCCGGCGGGAGACGTCAAGCTCTTTGGCGCGCAGTGCCTGCCGCTCGGCAGCCCGCGCGAGGGCGGTACGCCGCTGTCGCCCGGCGCCGTGCTCAGCGTCGGCCCCGACGGACTGGACGTCGCGTGCGGCGTGGGCGTCCTCCGTGTCACTCAGGTCCAACCCTCCGGACGCCCGATCATGAGCCCCGCCGACTGGGCGCGCGGCCGCGGGATTGCCGCCGGTCACCGGCTCGGCGCGTGACGACGCTCCCGGTCGTGCACGCGGTCACGACCGACGAGATCATCGCCCGCGCCGACTTCGTCGAGCGGGCATCCGGGGTGATGCGCGCACTCGGCGCGCGCGGCGCGATCCACCTCCGGGCCGCGTCGGCGACGGGCCGCCAATTGCATCGCCTCGCCGCGGCGCTGGCCGCGTTGCAGGAATCGACCGGTGCCTGGCTCGTGGTCAACGACCGGATCGACATCGCGCTGGCGAGCGGCGCGCGCGGTATTCAACTCACGTCACGATCGATCGATGCCGCCGACGCGGGCCGGGTCATGCGCGCCTTCGCCGCCGGTACGCCGCGCCCCGCCTTCGGCGCGAGCATCCACACCGTCGAGGACGCGCGGGCCATTGGGGCGGCGGACGGGATCGCGTGGCTCGTGATCGGACACGTCTTCGAGACGCCGTCGCACAGCGGCGTGCCGGCGCGCGGGGTCTCGCTGCTCCGCGATGTCGCGGCGGCCACGACACTACCCGTGATCGCCATCGGTGGCGTACAGCCATCGCACGTCCGTGGGCTGCTGGCCGACGGTGCGCATGGCGTGGCGGTGATCCGCGGGATCTGGCGCGCCGACGATGCCGAATGCGCCGCCGCGGAGTATCTTTCAGCGCATGACGCCGTCCAAGATTCAGGAGCCAACGGCGGAGGGTGAGCGGGCGCCAGGCCCCTGGGCGGCGCCGGCCGATATCGGTACGTCGGAGGTGGTCCTGACCGTCAATGGACAACGTCGGGCGGTGACCGTCGGCGCCACAGTTGCTGACCTCCTCCGCGCGCTGCACCTGGACCCGCGAATGATCGTCGTCGAGCATAACGGGGAGATTTTACGTCGTGATGTCTCCGGCACGCCGCGTGTGCTCCGCACGGGCGACACCGTCGAGCTCGTCCATTTCGTTGGCGGCGGGTAATCCGTGGTGACCGCGGTGACATCGGTTGCCGACCTGTCGACGCTCGACACGCCACTGACCATCGCGGGTCGGGAGTTTCGCTCGCGCTTGATGGTCGGCACCGGCAAGTACGCGTCGACTGCGTTGATGCGGGACGCCATCGAGGCATCCGGCGCCGAAGTCGTCACCGTCGCCGTGCGTCGCGTGGACCTGGACCGCACAAAGGACGAGAGCATCCTCGCGCACGTCGATCCCGCCCGATATTTCCTGCTCGCCAACACCGCGGGCTGCTATTCGGTCGTCGATGCGTGCCGCTATGCCAGGATCGCCCGCGCCGCGGGGTTCAACGAATGGGTCAAGCTCGAGGTGATCGCCGACGAGGCGACGCTGCTGCCCGATCCCGTCGGAGTCGTCGAAGCCACCCGCGTGCTGGCAGCCGAGGGATTTCAGGTACTGGCGTACACCAACGATGATCTCGTCACCGCGCTTCGGCTCGAGGACGCAGGCGCGGTCGGCGTCATGCCGCTCGCCTCGCCGATCGGGTCAGGTCTTGGATTGCTCAATCCGTACGCGATTCGCACGATCAAGCATCGGCTCGGCGTACCCGTGATCGTGGACGCCGGAGTCGGGACGGCGTCCGACGCCTGCCTCACAATGGAACAGGGTGTGGACGGCGTGCTGATGAACACCGGCCTCGCCGCCGCGCAGGATCCCGTACGGATGGCCACCGCCATACGACACGCCATCACGGCGGGCCGACTGGCCTTTCTCGCCGGGCGGATGCCGCGGCGAGAGGTCGCCGTCCCCTCGTCTCCCCGCTCCGGGATGCTCGGATGACGGAGCAGCCGCCAGGCGGTGGCGCGGGTGGCTTCTCGGGCGCCACCCATCTGGCCGCGCCAGCCGACGCGGCGGGTGGATCGACGTCCGGCATATCGGCCGGTGGCCCAGTGGCCGCCGGGGGCTCTGGCGGCGCCCCGCCGAACCGCCTTGGCCACGCGGCGGTCGGGGGGATCACCGACTCGCGAATCGCGGCCGCGGACGTCTGCGCCGACTTGCGAGGGGGTGAGCTACTCGATCCGGCGTTTGAGCGCCGCGCGACGCGTCTCGATGCCCGCGACCGCCGATGGACGCAGGAGTTGGTGTACGGCATGCTCCGCCGCCGCGCATGGATCGACGCCCTGCTGGTGCTGCGTGTCCGTGGCGGATTGGCTCGCCTCGACGCCGACGTGACCGACTTGCTCCGGCTCGGCACCTACCAATTGCTGTACATGGGAAGCGTCCCAGCCTACGCGGCGATCGCGCAGACAGTCGAGCTCACGAAACGCCGCCATGGCATCGGCGCGAGCCGGCTCGCCAACGCAGTGCTTCGCCGACTCGATCGGGAACGCGCGGACGCGCTCTCCGAGCACGGTGTGGTCCCGCCCACCGACCCGCTCGACGCGCTCGCGCTCCGTTATTCACACCCTCGGTGGCTCGTCGCGCGCTGGGTCGCCCGGTGGGGCGCCGAGGAGACGGCGACGCTCCTCAGTGCCAACAATTGCGAAGCACCGATCGTCGTGCGTCCCTATGGCATCGTGCGCGAGCAACTGGAAGCGATGCTCGAGGCCGCGGGGGTCCAGCACGACGAAGCGCCGTTCGTGCGCGACAGCATTCAATTGCGCGTGACGCCCGCGCTGGCGGAGCTCGGCGCCTACCGGCAGGGACTCTTCTTCGTGCAGGACCCGGCGGCCACGCTCGTCACGCAGTACGCGTGCGTGGCGCCCGGGAGCGTGGTGGTGGACCTCTGTGCCGCGCCAGGTGGCAAGGCGCTCGAGCTCTCTCGCACGGCGACTCTCGTCGTGGCCGCCGACCGCTCGGTGCCGCGGGAACTGCGACTCCTCGGCAATCTGCGACGCGTCGAGGCACGCAATGTCGTCAGCGTCGTCGCCGACGCCCTCGCGCCCGCCGTCGGTCCGGTGGACGCCGTGCTGCTCGACGCACCCTGTACTGGGACGGGGACGTTTCGCCGCCATCCGGATGCCCGCTGGCGCCTCAAGCCCTCCGATCTCGCCGTGATGGCGACGACGCAGGGCGCCCTGCTTCGCTCGGCGGCGGCTATCGTGCGCCCTGGCGGACTGCTCATCTACTCGACGTGCTCGCTCGAGACCGAGGAGAATGACGCGCAGATCGAAAGCTTTCTCGCCGAACACTCCGACTGGGCGCTCGAGCCACCACCTGAGGGTGTCGTCGCGGCGTCAGTGCTCGACGCCGGACGGCTGCGGACGCTCCCGCAGCGTCACGCCGTGGATGGCGCCTTTGCGGCGCGGCTCCGCCGGGCCGGCGGTGCTGGCGTTTGAGTCAGCGGTCCTTCGCGCGACGATTCGCACCGTACGTCGGCGTTGCCGTGGGCGGATTCGCGCTCGCGTATCTGATCGTGCTCGTCGTGGTCTTTCCAGTCGGCGGACAACCCGAGGACGCGCGGGTGCCGAATGTACTCGGTCTCACGTTTGACGAAGCGGCGACACGGCTGACCGCGGCCGGGTTTCGGGCCCAGCAAGGCGAATCGCGATTCAATGTGGGATCGCCGAAGTCGACCGTCCTGACCGAGACTCCGGGGCCCACGACCACGGTGGCCAAGAGCACCCGCATCGTGATGGACGTCAGCGCTGGACAGCGACGGATCAACGTGCCCAACGTGATCGGAATGGAGCGCGAGGCGGCGCAGTTGGCGCTCGAGAAGGTGGGGCTGGAGGTCGGCACCGTCGCGGAGCACGAGAGCCCGCTTCCGCGCGGCGAGGTCATGACCACGACGCCCGTCGCCGGCACCCCGCTCATCCTGCCGTCGTCCGTCGCGTTCGTCGTGAGCGCGGGTCCCGCCACCATCGAGGTGCCCTATCTGGTCGGGCGATCGTTCGGCGAGGCGCGGGCGGCGCTCGAGCAGGTGGGACTGACGGCGCAAACCGCGAGCCTGGACACGGCGTCCACGGAGCCGGAAGGCACCGTCACGTCACAGTCGCCGGCCGAAGGCACCGCGATGGGCGCCGGGGCGGCCGTCGCGCTCACGATCTCGCGTGGGTTACACTCGCCATGAGCGCGCACCGATGACCGTTCGCATCGCCCCGTCATTGCTCAGCGCGGACTGGGCCCGGCTCGCCGAGGCCGTCGCGATCTGCGAGGCGGGGGGCGCGGACTGGATCCATCTCGACGTGATGGACGGGTGCTTCGTCCCCAATCTCACGTTCGGAGCCCGTTTCATCGAAACGGTTCGGAGCCTCACCGATCTCCCGCTCGACGTCCACATGATGGTCGTCGAACCCGAGAAATATTTCGAGGACTTCGCGCGCGCGGGCGCGACGGGATTGAGCATTCATGTCGAGACCGCGCCGCATCTCCACCGCCAATTGTCACGGATCAAAGAGCTCGGCTGCAAAGCCGGGGCGGTGATCAATCCCGCCACCCCGGTCGAAGCGCTGCGCGAAGTCGCGGCCGACCTCGATGTGCTGCTGGTCATGTCGGTCAATCCCGGGTTCGGCGGCCAACAGTTCATCGCCCACTCGCTCGACAAGGTGAGTCGCGCCCGCGCCATGCTCGCCGCCGCGCGCAGCCCGGCGGCACTCGAGATCGATGGCGGCATCAGCCGGGAGACCATCACCGCGTGTTGGCGCTCCGGGGCGGACACGTTCGTGGCTGGACATGCCGTCTTCGCCGCCCGCGATCCGGTGGCCGAGATCCGCGCCCTACGCGATCTCTGCCGGGCGGTGGTATGAGGATCGCCGGCCAGCCGTGTCGCGGTCGGCCCGCGCACCCGCTCGCGCGACGGGAGGCGACCGCGTCATGACCCTCCGCCATCAGTGGATGGTGACCGCGGCGGTCGTGGCGGTCCTCGGGGCCACGCTCTTCGTCCTCGACCGCGTTGTCGGCCGCCAGTTCGCGCTCGTCACGGTGGGCTCGCACGCGCCCGAGTTCAACGTCGTGACGGTCGATGGCGCCGCCCACAAGAAGGCGTTGGCGGACTATCGGGGCGACGTCGTCCTGCTCAACGTCTGGGCCACCTACTGCGTGCCCTGCCGTGTCGAGATGCCGTCCATCGAGACACTGCAGAAGACATACGGTCCGCGGGGACTGCGGATCGTCGCGGTGAGCATCGACGACACCGCGAGCGACTCCACGATTCGCGCCTTCGCGCGCCACTACGATCTCACCTTTGAGATCCTGCACGATCCGGCAGGCGCCATTATCGGTCAGTACCAAACGACCGGGGTGCCGGAGACGTTCGTGATCGCGCGCGATGGCGTGATCCGCAAGAAGGTGATCGGCGCTGACGACTGGGGCTCGCCCGGCAATCAGGCGCTCATCGCGCAACTCCTCCGGGAGCCGGCCGCGTGACGCCCCGAGCCCTGACCCTGCGCCGCCGTGTCACCGCGGCCGTCACGCAGCGGCTGGGCTACAAGGCGGTGGCGCTCTTTCTGGCCTTCGCCCTCTGGCTCTTCACGCACTTCACCGGCCGGCCGCCCACGCCCTGACTCCCGTGGCTCGTGTGCTCGGCATTGAAACATCCTGCGATGAGACGTCCGCCGCCGTGGTCGAGGGCGCGGACGATCGTGCGACGATCCGGTCGCTGGTCATCCTCTCGCAAGATGCGCACGCCGTCTTCGGAGGCGTCGTGCCGGAAATCGCCGCCCGCGCCCATCTCACGAGTATCGTCCCCGTCGTGCGTCGGGCCTTGGCACAGGCCAGCCTCCAATTGGAGGATATTGACGCCGTCGCGGTGACCTACACCCCGGGGCTGGTCGGGGCCCTGCTGGTCGGCGTCAGCTACGCCAAGGCATTGGCCTTCGCGCTTGGCCGACCGCTGGTACCCGTGCATCATCTCGAAGGGCATCTCTTCGCCACCGCGCTCGAGCACCCTGAGGCAGTCCCGCCGTTTACCGCGCTCGTGGTGTCCGGTGGCCACACGATGCTGCTCGATGTCGCCGCCTGGGGGGACTACCGATTGCTCGGTGCGACACGCGACGATGCGGCGGGTGAGGCATTCGACAAAGTGGGAAAACTGCTCGGACTGCCGTATCCGGGAGGGCGCCACGTCGAGGCCCTCGCGCTCACTGGGATCTCTGGCCGGGTTCCATTCACCCGACCCATGCTCCGCGCCAATCAGCGCCCAGGCGATGCGGATTATTACGATGTCTCGTTCAGTGGGATCAAGACCGCCGTGTTACACGCGGTGCAGCATGCGGTACAGAACGGCGTACAGCACGGTGTGCAGCACGGCGCGCAGCAGACCGTGCATCACGCGACACGGCCCGCGGGCGATCGGCCGGCGGACGCACCATCCGCGTCGGACGCATCGATCGACCTCGTGCAGCACCGAGCCGACATCGCGCGCGGCTTTCAGGACGCGGTGATCGGGACACTCGTCGCCAAGACCATTCGCGCGGCCCACGCCTACGCGCGCACGCGGATCATCGTGGGCGGCGGCGTCGCCGGCAACCAGGCCCTCGCCGCCGCGCTGCGCGAGCAGGCGACCGCGCTCGGAGCCACGGTCTTTACGCCGACGCCGCGATTGGCCACTGACAACGCCGCTATGATCGCCCGAGCCGGCCTCTTTCGCTTCGCCCGCGGCGAGTTCGCGGGCCTCGATCTCAACGCCTACCCCTCCACCCCCCTCCCCGGGCTTCACGCCGCCTAACCCGCATTCGCGGTATTCTTATGCCGGGCACCACGATCCACTAACCACTGCTCTCTTGCCACACTCATTCGTCCATCACGCCTTCGCCTACGACTTCGGCCAGTTTCAATTCACCGGCTTTGGCATTGCTGTGCTGCTCGCGTTCGTGATCGCGCAGATCACCGCCGGCGAGATCCTGACGGAACGTGGACAGGATGCGACCGTCACATCGGATTGCGTGTTCGCCGCCGTGGTTGGTGGGCTCCTCGGCGCGAAGATCTACTATGCCGTGCTGACGGGCGATATCACCAACTTGTTCCACCGTGCAGGCTTCGTGTTCTGGGGCGGTCTGATCGGTGGTATTCTCGCGACCGCGGGACTGATGCGGTTCCGCCACTGGCGGTTCACGCAGATCAGCGATGCGGCGGCCCCCGGCCTTGCGGCCGCGTACGCGATTGGCCGCACCGGGTGCTGGGCGGTCGGCGACGACTACGGTCGCGTCTGGCATTCGCGCTTCGCGGTCGCGTTTCCCAATGGTGCGCCGCCATCGACCGCTGAGAACCTCATGCAGCTCTTCCATGTCCCGGTCCCGCCGGGCATCGCGCCCACCCAGGTCCTCGCCGTGTATCCGACGCAGCTCTTCGAGGTCGCGCTGGGATCGTTGATGTTTCTCGCGCTCTGGCGGCTCCGCAATCACAAGCACGCCGAGGGCTGGCTCTTCGGCGTCTATTGCGTGATGGCGGGAATCGAGCGGTTCGTCATCGAGTTCTTCCGGGCCAAAGACGACCGCTTCTTCGGCGCCTTTACGACGGCCCAGGTCTTTGCCATCGGGTTCGCGATCGGTGGCGCGGCATGGATGTACGCGCGCCGAAATGTCACTGCGACCGCACCCGGCATCATGGCGACCGCCGGGCAACCCGCGACGGCCGCCGAAGCACGGTAGCATCCCCGCCGGTGGCCGCCGTGACTCAGGCCACCGGACACCGGCACCGACTATCGCGTGCCGACTATCGGGTGCCGACCCGCTCCTCGATCGCCACCACTTGTCGGCGTAGCGCCTCAACGGCCGACTGCAGTGCGCCGAGGCGTTGATCGATGTCGCTCGCCGGCGCCGATTGGGGCGCGCCATCAGCGCCCCGCGTGGGCGTCACGGGAGGCACCGTGAGCAGCGTCACCGATCGCTTGGGCCAAAACGTCTTCGCCAGCGCGAACGCAAACAGCGCGATGAGCACGAACTGCGCGAGCAGCGTCTCGACGCTCGGGAAGACCCCCATCCACTCGATGTGCGGGAATCCCGGCAACAAGGTGATCGGCACCGCCCCGCCTTCTTGTAGCTCGCGCACGCCCTTGCCCGCGAAGACGAAGGCCATGTAGTAGAGCAGCGCGCTGGTGATGGTGAAGAATGGCCGAAGCGGGATTCGCACGCCGAACCGGTAGAACAGTGTAAAGATGATGCCGAGCGCAACGAACCCCACGACGATGCCAAGCGTTAACGGCACCGCCGTGTGACCGCCTTCGTTGAACAGCGCCTGGTAGAACAGCGCTGTTTCCGCGCCTTCGCGATACACCGCAAGGAACGCCACGAACGCGAGTGCGTGGCCCCCACCCTGGGACAGCGCAGTGTTCACCTTCTCGCGGATGAACTCCTGCCAGCGCGCCGCTTCGACTTTCGAGATCAACCAATAGCTGACGGAGAACAACACACCGACCGCGACGAGTAGCGTCGCACCTTCGAGGATCTCGCGGCTCGCCGGCAGCGCGCGCAACGCGGTGGCGAGAATGACCGCGGTGACCCCGCTTGCCAGCAGCCCCAGTGCCGTGCCCTTCCAGATCGATGGCAGTCGGTCGCGGTGGCCGGTCTTGATCAGGAACGCCACGACCGCGCCGACGACGAGGATCGCCTCGAACCCTTCCCGCAGGATGATCAGGAAGGACTGCAGGAACGCACTCCACCCGCCGCCCGTTGGTTGGGTGAGTTGCACGATCTCCGGGAGGCCCAGCTGAATGGCGTCGCGCGCTCGGTCGGCAACGCGAAAATCGCTGATCTTGATGGCTCCCTTGAAGTCGGCGAACTGTCGCTCGAGCGCGGAAACGAGTCCCGGGTTCTTGGCCCGGGCGGGCGTTTCCAGCGGCTCGAAGGCGATGTACGAATCGAATGCGCGGTCCCCGGCGTCGTTCATCCGTCCGCCCCGAGCGTCTACCAATGCCTCGTTGACGAGCGCCATGACGTGCGCAGCCACGCCCGACGCGCTGGTGCTATCGACGGGGGACGCCGCGGACGTCGCCACCGCCGCGCTTCCCTGGCCCGCCTTGCCGGGCAATGATCGGACGTAGGCGACAAGGCTCGCCAGCTCGGCCGCCGAGAGGTCACGCGCCGGTGGCATCGCGGATGCCGGTACCCCGTGCACGATCGCGTCCGCGAGCTGTGAGTCGCTGCGCTCGGCCTGCCACGCCAAACGCCCAATCTCCGGCGGGAGCGTGGTCAGGTCGCGCGCGTAGACACCGCCGCCCGAGCCCGTGACGCCGTGGCACGACGCGCAGCGCTCGAAGTAGACGCCCTCGCCTACGCGTAGCTGTTCGGCGGTCGCGCGCAACGAGGTGACGTACGCTACCGCGTTCCATCGCTGTGCCGGCGTCATGGTCGAGCTCCACGCCGGCATGGCCGTGCCGCGCACGCCTACGGAGACGATCCGGTACATCAGGGCCGGACTTACACCGTGCATCTCAGCCACCATGCCGATGGCGGGCGGCACCGTCGAGAGACCATGCGCGGCTGGACCATCGCCATGCCCGGCGACGCCGTGACAGGTGGCGCAGTCTTGACTGTACAGCGCGGCTCCCGCCGCGACGTCGACGCCGGAGGCCGGCAATTCGAGCGCACCCTCGCTCCCTAATGCTGCCGCGAAGCGCCGATAGATCGCATTGATCTCGTGTGGGGGTCGGTTTGCGTCCGCGGCGACAATGAGCGTGTCGAGCACGGCTCTGGCCGCGGCTGCTGGGGCCCCCGACACCCGCCCGGCCACTTCACTCGCATCGCGAAGAAACCCGGTGGCCTCAGCGTGCTCTTCCGCCGAGATGAGTTTCCCATGCTCGTCGACGCCTTTGGCATACTCTCCCACCGCCACGCCGACAATGCTCGACAGACGCTGCGCCGGGTGATCGTCCTGCGCGCGCGCCGCCTTGGCGCCCGCGAGACCGATGGCCGCGATACATGCGGCGTACGCGGCCCACACGATCAATGGCCGTCGAGAATGGCTCGTCCGTTTCATTCCGACCGAATTTATTGGTAATACCCTAGCCGGGGTAGCCGACCCGGCGAGTGCGGGGGGTACCCGCTATCGCGCTTCGACGATCACGACCGCGACCGCCGAGTTGTCGCTGTGGGTGAGGGAGACCCATACCCGGGCTGCGCCGATCTCGGTGGCCCGTCGCGCCGCCCGACCATGCAGCGTCAGCGACGGTGATCCGTCGTGGCCAGCGACGACTTCAATCTCCCGCCAACCGATCGCGCGGGCTAGCTCGTTGCCCGCCAACGCCTTATACGCGGCTTCTTTGGCCGCGAGCCGCGCCGCGAAGTGTCGAATCGGATCGGGACGCGATCCGGCGTAGGAGGCTTCGCCCGCGGTGAACAGTCGAGCCACGGCACGCAGCGGATGGCGGGTCAGTAGTTGATCGACTCGAGCGATATCCACAGCGTCAACTCCGAGGCCCACGATCATGTCAGAAACTCTTCGATCGCGACCGGCGAGCCACCGTCCGCCAGATGCTCACGGCGCCAGGGCCACCGCCAGAATCGCCGCGGCGGGGGCGGGGCAACCGCGAGGGCGGGGATCGCCGCGAGCCAGCACGCGTCGGCATGCGCGAACAATGCCCGGCATTCGGCGGCCCACGCCCGCCACCAGACGAACGCCGTGTCGTCGGACGCCGTAGCCACCGCGCGCGCCGCATCGTCCAGTCGCCGGAGACTCGTTCGCACCGGTGTGGCAAGGTCGTCGAGCTCGGCTTCGAGTGCGCGCCGGTGGGGCGGACTCGCTGGGAACCGCTCCTCCGCGAAGGTGTGGAGGACACGCTCGAGCTCCACCTCGAGCGCCGACCCACGCATCGCCGCCAATCGGCCCGAGGGGTCGCTTGCCCGCTGCGCGGCCCGGCGTGCAGCCAGCAGCGGCCCGAAATAGCGGTCGTGATCCGGACCGGGGTGACCACGCGGCGAACCGAGTCCGCGCAGGGCGAGCGTCAGCTCCGGCAGCGTGCACGCTCGCGCACGCAGGTGCCGGCCGCTCTCCCCGAGCTCGGCCGCGCCACTCAATTCGACCACGTCGCCATTCGACGGATACAAAGTCAGCTGGCCAATCGAGACACGGCCCCCATCGAGCGCCGAGAACGGCATGACGATATCGAGTCCCGCACTCGGCACGCACACGCGCGCGCTGTTCGCGAGGAGCTCGAATGTGCCCGGCCCAGCGATCTCGGCGCCGCGCCACAACGCCCACACCGCCACCGCCAACGGCGGCGCCTCGACGTCAGCCACGGGTCACATCCCCCGCCAGGTCGCGATCAGCCATCCGACGGTGATTCGGTGCGTGCGCGCGCTCATGCGTCCTTGACCTGATAGTCGAAATAGCCCGCGAGCTCACGCGCACACAATGCGGCCCGCGAACCGGTCCGCGCCTCGAACCGCGCGACGAAATCCGGCAGCCGCGCGGCCGAAAACTCCGATCGCGGTAGCTCCAGGTATTCGATTGCCTGCTCGATCGCCTCCGGCGGCCCCTCGACTTCGACCAGGACATCCATCCGCGGATATCGCTCAAAGCGTACGGTCGCGCCCGCGAGCTCGTACTGCAGCACGTCGCGCTCGATCTCTCGAATCACGGCGTACCCGAGCCGTTCGAAGATGCGCGCCAGGGTGTCCGGATCCGCGACTGCGGTCGAGAGCTCCTCTCGGACTTTGTAGCCCTGCTCCAGCTCCGTCGGTCCCTTCCAGTCGAGGTGCGCGCTCCGGACGCCGCCGTCGGGGTCTCGGTAGGTACGCAATCGCAACACGACGTCCAGCGGCGCGAGTCTCCCGGCCGCGTCATCATACCGCCGATCTTCGAGCCGCCCCGCGAACGCGAGCCGCCCGCCCGCCGCCTCGACGCGCGCATGCGCCGCGGCCTCATCCGGGACGATCCCTTTGAGCTCGATCTCACGCATGAGAGCCACCGACGCGGCTGTCGCCCACGATCGCGGCGACCACCAGGTCGGTCGCCACCAGATCCGGGAACACTGCGCTCGGGGCGTGCGCCTCGAGCTCGACGGTCGAGAATCGGCCGGTCGCGACGCCGATGGCCCGCGCACCGATGCCGCGACCGCATGCGATGTCCGCGGGCGTATCACCGATCACCACGATGGCCGACCCCACGAGCTCGAGCCCCAGCGCTTCACGCATGCGTCGCTGGGCAATCTGCGGGAGCTCGGGGCGGCTCTCGTGGTCCGAGCCGAAGGCCCCGACGACGAAGCGGGCGGGATCGAGACCGACCGCGGCCAGTTTGGCCTGCGCGCCAGGCTCGATGTTACCCGTGAGTAGACCGACGACGATGTCCCCGCGAGCGTCCAGCGCGTCGAGCAGGTCGGCCACTCCGGGATAGAGCCGCGGGTGGTACGCCGGGTCGCGGAGCTCGTGGTCGAGGTAGTCGAGGTACCGTGCCAGCACCGCGTCCATCCGGCCGTCGATGGCGGCATCGTTGTGACCCTCCGACCGCATCAACTCGCGTACGATCTGACGATCCGTCTTTCCATCGAACCAATAGTCGGCCGGTGCGCTCCAGCCGAAAAACTCTCGAAATGCTGCGTCGATCGCCCGGCGGCCCGACCCCGCGGCGGAGAGGAGCGTGCCGTCGATGTCGAAGAGAACGAGTCTCACGCGGTGAAAGCTACATCACGCGACCCGTCGTGCGGGCCGGAACGCGATTTGGCCCGTCGGGGAGGCGATCGGGCCCCGATCGGCTAGACGGGCCCCTTTTGCTCGCAGCCCAGACAGTACTCGTGTCCACGGAAGGTGCAGATCAAGCAGAGGAACGTTCCGCAGCCCAGGCAGGGGTAGCCTTCGGACGCCCGTTCCTCGCGGCCACACCACCGGCACACCATGACGTCGCGCTCCGGAGCGGGGACCGGCGCCGGCTGGTTCACAGGCCGTATGCCTTGATTTTCTTGATGAGCGTCGCGCGTGAGATGCCAAGTTCGCGCGACGTGTGTGTGCGATTACCGGTGTGCGCGCGGAGGGTGCGCTCGATGTGTGTGCGCTCCACCTCGTCCAGCGATTTGGGAATGTGGTGGTCCGTGCTGCCGCCCGCGGCGTCCCGCACGTCGCTCGGCAGATGTTCAGCGGCGATGGTCGCCTGCCCGCGCGACATGATCATCGCGCGCTCGAGGACATTGCGCAGCTCGCGGATGTTACCCGGCCATGAGTACCGCAGCAGTCGCTCGAGCGCGGCGTCGCTCACCGCCGTCGGCGCATCGGGGAAGATCGACCGGAGCTCACCGATGACGTGTGCCACGAGCTCCAGCACGTCCTCTCGCGCCCGCGCCCGCAACGGCGGGAGGTACACGGGCATCACGTTGAGCCGGTAGTAGAGATCCTCGCGAAAGGTGCCGGCCGTGACTTCGTTGACGAGATCCTTGCTGGTCGCCGCGATCAGCCGGACGTTCGCGCAGATCTCCTGCGTTCCCCCGACTCGACGGAATGCCTTGCCCTCGAGAACTCGGAGCAGCTTGGGCTGCAGGTGGGAGTCCAGATCGCCGATCTCATCGAGGAACAGCGACCCGCCCGAGGCCACTTCGAATAGACCGGGCTTGTACTCGCGGCCCGCGTGCGATCCGTCGCCGTCCGTCCCGTTTCCGGTCGCGGCACCGCCGGCGACGCTTCGCTCCTGGCCGAACAGTTCCCCGTCCAGCGACCCCGCGGTCAGCGCGGCGCAGTTCACTTCCACGAATGGCATCGCGGCCCGCGGACTTCGCGAATGGATCAATTCCGCCACCCGCCCCTTGCCCGAGCCGCTCTCGCCAATGAGCAGCACGGTGGTCCGATCGCTCGCGGCGAGCATGTCGATCTGCGCCGCCAACTCCTGCATCGGTCGGGACGCGCCGAGCACGAGGTGCGCGTCGGCGTGTCCGTGGCGTGATGCGAGATACCGATTCATCTGCCGCAACCGCGCCTTCTCGAATCCCCGCTCCGCCACCGCGCCCAGATGTGTGAGCTCGATCGGCTTGGTCAGGAAGTTTTCGGCGCCTTTCTGCATCGCCTGCACGGCGAGCGGGACGTCCCCAAAGGCCGTCATCATGATGACTACCGGATCGTCGGCGCGGATCTGGTCGAGCACGTCGAACCCCGTCATGTCCGGCAGCCGGACATCGAGTAGTACGAGGTCGGGCCGCGTACGCTGGAAGAGCGAGACCGCCTCTTCTCCGTTGTGGGCTGCGGTGACTACATGACCACCGGACCGCTCGAAGAAGGCTCCGAGGGCCTGAGTGATCGACGGCTCGTCATCGACGATGAGAACTGAGGACATCCAGTAACGGCCTGTGTGCTGGTGATGACACGTCCACGCCTGTACTCCATCTATTCCGCCTCCACCGCGCGCCAGTCCGGTACGAGCAGCTGGGCCGCGAGCGGCTCCACCGTCACGTCAAACGGTGTGTCGCCCAGTAGCTCGCCGTCGGCCTGCACCGGCCGTGGTGGAAACGTTTCGACATGGAATTGGCGACCCGCGCGGTAGAGCATGCACGGGTCGGCTTGGAAGTCCTTGCGTAGGAGTTTCCAGGCGACCCGCACGGCGTCGCGTGCGGTCCCCGGAGAGAAGACGCACAAGTCCAGCTTTCCGTCATCATGCAGGATTCCGGGACCCAGCCGGATGAGATCGTTCAGGACCGCGCCGAAGTTGGCCAACATGACCGCTGAGGCGTCCCGCTCGATCAACTCCCCGTCGACGGTCACGCGGGCGCGAAAGGTCTCCCGCCGGAGCGCGGCCGTGACCCAACTGAGCATGTAGGCCGGAACCCCAAAATGGCGCTTGAGCGTCGCCGAGGCCTCCGCGACCATGGTGGCGTCGATTCCGACCCCAGCGGCGAAGGCGAACCGGCGTTCGCGCCCCGGGGGAGCCCCGGTGAGCACGCCGAGGTCCACCCGCATGGCCCGGCCGCCGAGCAGGAGCGGGACGGCACGCCGGACATCGAGGGGAATGCCCAGCGTACGCGCGATCAGGTTGCCGGTGCCGCCCGGCAGGATCCCCACGGGTGGCCCGTCACCACCGGCCAACGCGCCCACAACTTCCATCGCGGTGCCGTCGCCTCCCAGCGTGAAGACGACGTCGTATCCCGAGGCCAACGTCGCCGCGAGATGGGCGCCTTGCCCCTGATGTTCGGTGAGAATCGCGTCGCACCAGACTCCCGCCCGGGTAAATGCATCCAGCGCCGCCTGATGGAACTGCGCCCCCCGGCGCGAGGCCGGGTTGACGACCAGGAGAGCCCGCGAGAAGCGGGAGGCGGGCCGGCGCCCCACGACCGGCGGAGATGCTGCCGACACGCCCACGCGAAGGCCGCTAGCGGCCCTGTCCACCCGCTCCCCCGCCCCGGTTCAAAATTGCCAGGTGTGGAAGAGGTCGAGTCCCCACTGCCTCGGGGTATCCACGAAGCTCCGGGTGAGTGCCCCGGTCGTGCAGTACAGACCGACGGTGCCCGGCTCGGAGCTGGCCGCCAGCGTAAACCGGTCAGTGAGCTGCTGTTCCAGCCGGATCCCGATCTGTGACGCCGTCGGCGGGGGGGATGACCCGCCCGCGGCGCCCGTCGCCCCCAGGCCGCAGACACCGAGATCGGCGCTCACGAAGGTCGAACGTCCGAGCTGCTTCCCGGCGCCAATGCGTGTCGTGGACAGCGCGGTACCGAACCCGCTGGTCGAGCCGTTGCCAGCGTACGCGGTCCCCGCCTGCACGTTCACGTAGTCGAAAATCCCCCCTGATAGCCGACTCCCGAGCGCCGTCCCGATCGTCGGCAGGAACACCGAGCCGACGGTATACGCATCCGTCCCGTTCCCCACGCCGAACGACTGCTGTCCGGTGATGAGATAGCTGATCAGATCGGACTGCGAGAGCTGCAGCACGCTATCGGCGCTCGAGAGTGCGACGCTGGGCCGCTCCAGGCTGCCGCCCAACAAGACGCGGATGCGGAGATCGGCGATCGTGTTCCCCGCGTTAGTCCGCGGCTGCCGGACGGTATAGAGCCCGGAGATCGCCAGGTCCGGGTTGATATCGACGTCACCCGTGAATCGCACCGTCCCTCCGCGCTCCACGGCGAAGGTGCGCTGCACGAGGCCGAGGTTGAGTCGATAGTCGCCGCGCTCGGCGACCAGTGATCCGGTCAGTGCGAGTCCCCTCGTCGAGTCGCGGCCCGTCGGCGCGGTCGTGACGATCAGGGGCCCTTCGCTGGTGGACAAATTGACGTTGGCCTCCGACGACTTCAGCCAGACTTCGTTGCCAAGCGTGATCCGGACGTTGGTCAGGGTGAGGTCCTGCAGCAGTCGAGGGGACGCCTCGGGCAGTAACAACCGGTTCTGGAACAACGATGTGTCCACAACATTGAAGAACTCGGGATCGTCGAGGCTCACGACGTTCTTCTGGGTGAGGACGTCCGGGAGGTAGATCACGCCGCGGTCCATCAATACCGCCCCGGTCAGCTCGGAGCGGCTGAATCGCCCCGTCAGTTGCAGCGGACTGACGGTCGACACCGTGACGTCGGCCACTCGCGGGTTGCTCATCGCGTGCAGATCGGAGGCCCGAAAGATCAGGTCGAACCGCGGATCCTTGAGGTCCGCGAACGTGAACCACCCCTGAAGCGTCGCCCGGCCCCGATGCTGTCCGTCCACCGTCGCCACGGACACGTTGCGGACGGCGAGACTGTCCCCGTTGAGATGGAGATCGGCGTTGAGCCCTTGGAATCGCACTCCGACGCGCGGGATGCCGGCTTCCCCGTTGCTCAACCGGATGTCGCCGGCGAGGGTCGGATGGACGAGCGTGCCACCAATGTCGAGGTTGGCCGCGAATGACCCCTTCGGGTTCTGGAGCGAGGGATACATCGCCGCCAACGCCCCGAACTCCACACTGTCGGCGTGCACGTTGCCGCGGAGCGAGTCGTTGTCGAGCGTCCGGCGCACCCCCGTTTCGAGGGCGAGGTTCACGGGTAGTGAGACGAGGATGTGCAGCGTGGTGTCATGCGCCGCGAGGAGATCGCTGTGCAGCGTGAGCCGTCGATCGGCGTACTCCGCATGGCCGTGCACCTCTTCCAATCGCACGTCTCCAAACTGGGCGTCGGAGAGATGGCTTTCCGCGGTCATCGTCGGATTGGCGCGGGTTCCCGCGATCGTCCAGTCGAAGGCGAGCAGCCCACCATAGGAGGCCGGTGATTCCACGAGCTCGCCGAGATCGGCCAGCGGCACGCTGTCCGCTTGGATGTGCGCGGTCGCCGGGCCGGTGTGCGGCAGATTGGCGGTAGCGGTGAGCCACCCACTCACCGCGCCGCGCAGCGAGAGTTGGTCGATCGAGAGCCCGCCCGCATCCCGGCGTACGAGTGCGGGCTCGGTGAGGTGCCACGCGTTGTCGTGGGTATAGATGGCGAGTGTGTCGAGCGTCGCGGCGATCGTGTCGTGGGACTGTCGGATCTCCGCCGCGGCCGCCCCGTGCGGCCCCGTGGGCATCGTCACCGTGAATGCCAGCGCCGATCTCCCGCCGCCCAGAAACCGCGCGTCGAGCCCCAGGTGATCGAGCGCCACCCCATCGAGCGTGACACCGTCCAGCGTCATGCCCGCCGTACCGCGCGGCGCCTTCGCGAAGTGGGCCAACGCAAATGCCGCCGACAATCCGCGAACCCCCGCCCCCGCCGCCCGGAGCCCCGCACCCTGGAGACTGCCCACCAGGCCGAGAGAATCCAACCACCCGGTGAGCGTCCCCGTCGCGCGCACGGTACCGAGGAGGGGATCGGCGGCGGTGGAATCGTCGGCCAAATACGGACGCCACCCGCCCAGCGAATCCAACGCCAGCGCCAGAGTCAAGGAGTCCCGGTCGTTCGCCGCCAGGCCCACAGTGCCCCGTCCACTCAGCGATCCGCCGGGCGCATCGACGCTCAGTGAGTCGATGCGCAGCGTCGTTGACCCAAACCGCCCCACGACCCGCGCGGTGTCGAGATGCAACCGGCCGACATCCGATCGTGCGAGGGTGGCGCTCACCGGCCCGTCGAGCGCGGCCAGCGAATCGCCGCGTAGATCGGCGTCCATCCGGAGCGACAAGTCGGTTTGCGGAAGCTCGTCATCGTCGAACAAGGCCTGGAGATCGGTATGCCCCATCGTGAAGGCAGCCGATCCCGCCAAGCCTGGCGGCACGAGGTCGAAATGCCCATCCACGCCCAACACGCCAGGCTCCCCGGTGAGTTGGGCCGTGAGGTCGAGGTCGGAGAGGGTGCCTTGCAGGGAGACCGGCCCGGTAAACTCGCCGCGGAGGCGGAGTCCCGTGTACGTGCGCGCGATGGTGGTGAACGACAGGGGTTCGGCCTCCAGAGTCATGTCGTACGACGACGCGGCGTCGCCCAGCGTGAAGCGCCCGCTTCCCATGATCCGACTCGGCGGCCCGGGGCCGTCCGTGTGCGTGATATCGGCGTCCCGGAACCGCACGTCGTCCCACGCCGAATCGAGCGTCGCCGTGCCCCGGACGATGCCATGCAACCGCGGGAAGTCGGGGAGGACGTACTGCGGGGTGCGCAGGTCCAGGCGCGCCACCGTCATGCGAAAGTCGTGAAACGCCGTATGCGCTGGGCGCGAGATGTCGAGCTCACCGGATCCGGCCAGCCGGGATGTCGCATCCGGCACGTGCGCGTCGTGCAACGTGAGATCGATCGTGTCCGCGCGAAAGCGCGACAGCGCGCCACCGGGCCCCCGCACGCGGCCCGTCCACTGGCCCCGCCAATCGACCGGAAATGGCGCCCCACCCGCGAGCACTTTGATGAATTCGAAATCGACAGGGGCGACCTCGGCGGCCACATCCTTGATGACGAGTTGCGGCTTTCCGCCCTCGAACGTGATGTTGCCGATGAAGCGTGAGCCGGTCGTGCGGACATCCATGCCCCGGACGACGTAGTCCACGATCTGTGGATGGCCGATATCGGTGCGGATGTCGACCGATCCCCGGCCGCCGCCCGTCGTCGGAAGCGTGGGATAGACCCACGCGATGTCAGCCAGCGACACGGTGTCGGCGTCGAAGTGCAACGCTACGGTGAGCGGCCGATTCTCGCCCCAAAACACCTTGCCGCCACCGTGCCCCGCGCTGCCCGGAAGCTCGACGTGGCTGAACGTCGCCCACAGTGAATCGTGGACGATGCGCACATGCCCTCGCGCGTGCGAGAAGCGGAAGGGGGGAAAGAATTCGTTCATGTCGAGTCGGGTGATCTCGAATCCGGGGCCCGCGCTGTCTGGATCGACGATCCGCACATATGGAGCGATCAACTGAATGCCGGTCCACGACAAGGTGCGCATCAGCCCTTCCGGCGTGCGCTCCAATCCGAAATGCGGCCGGTGCAAGGCCTCGGTGATCGCGCTGTCACGTCGCGCGCCGCGGAGCGAATCATCAGGGTGCCACCGGTCGCTGTAGATGAGCGTGCCACCGCGAATGACTACCTCGTTGGCCATGATGAAATCGCCGTACCCGCGGGCCTCTTCTTCGGGTAACCGCGTGCGCAATGCGTGCGGTTGCGCACGCGCGGGCGCGGACGGTGCCGCCGTCGACGGCGACAGGATCTGTTTGAAGTTCCAACTGTCGTCGTGATGGTGGATCAACTCGACGTATGGGTGATCAACCTCGAGCCGTTGAAAGAGGATCCGGCGGTCCAGGAGGTCGCGCGGATCGAATTCCGCGTGCACTCGGCCGGTGGCGAGAAACAATTGCCCTTGACGATCGCGAATCTCGAGCGAGTCGATCGTGAGATTCGTGATCAGATTGCCTTCCAACGCCCCCACATACAACTGGCCGTGGACCACTCGGCGGAGCTCGGCGACCACCAACCGCTGGATGTGCGCGCGTCCCCAGGCCGTCTGCGTGGCCGCGATGCCGCCGGCGACCACGAGAATCGTGGTGAGCAGAATGCCGAGGGCACTCAGGCCGACGATGACCCGACGCCGGATCATCCCGCGGAGTACGCCGTCATAGAGGGATCAGAACGCTTGGCCGATCGAGAGGTTGAACGTCAACTTCTGCAGGAATCCCCTGCTTTGACTGGGCACGAACGTCGCCGGGCATTGATGGCCCGGCTCTTGGACCAAGACCTGGGGAATCTCCACGCTCGGATGCGCCGGAATCGTGTTCGTCGGACTGACGCAGTAGAGCGGCACTTGCTTGGCGAGCGAGATGTTCTCGCCGTTGACGGTGATGCTCGCCGGCGCATTGAAGTACGCCGCGCCCGCGGGCAGCAGATAGGGGTTATACCCCACGTCGAGCCGGATGGGCCCGACTGGGGTGAACACGCGCACCCCTGCACCCGGCGTCCACAGCAGGCCCCGCATCTGGGAGATGCTGCCGTTCCACACTTGGCCGACGTCCGCGAAGAACGCCCACTGAAGCAGTTGCCGGAGGAATGGACTCCGCCACCGATATTCGAGGTTTCCCACGACCGACCAGTTGCCGCCTTCCGGCACCACCCGCTGCCCCTGCCCCTTGGACCCCGGATTGGCGCGGAGCAACGTGTCGATCCCGCGGATGGTGTCGACCACATTCGGGATGTAGACGACCGGACCGAGCTCGTTTTGCTGGAACCCGCGAACGGTCGTCGGGCCGCCAGCGTAGAGCCGCTGGTCCGGCGGGATGAATCCGTCCGCGTCGTGGCCCTGCGCGACGACCGCACCCAGCCGCAGTCGGACCGCGATCACCCCGTCCTCGTTGACCTTGAGGTAGCTCGCGGCGTCCACTGTCCCTTTGTCGAACTGGAATCGGGCCGCCGACCCCAGGTACTGCGACCCCACCAGCGCTTCGACCGAGACCAGCGATCCCCGCGTCGGATTGTACTGGTCATCGCGCCGATCCTGGACCGCGAGCGCGCCACCCTCCGCCAGCGGCAATAGTTCTTGCAGCGGCTGGATGTCCTGCGGGGTGCACAGGTTGAAGACCGCGCAGTAGAGCGCGGGCTGCGCGCTCGTCCGGCCCAGGTCGATTCGGTATTCGGGCGAGAGTGACAGCGTCGAGCTCAGTCGGCGCGTCAACGTGAGCGACGCGCCGATCGGCGTGGACCGGACGTACGCGTTGTACTCCGATTGCCGCTGCGTGAACAGCGTCACGGTGGGGTTGAGCTGGGCGCCGAACAGCACCGGACTGCGAAGCGACGCGGAGACGTTGTAGTTCAGGGTGTCGCTGTAGATGTCCTGCCGCGCCTGCGGACACAAAACGCCATTGGCGATTCGCGTGGGGTCCGCAATGCCGATCTTCGTCACGCTGGCATCCAGGCGGAGCAGACGGAGTCCTCCCCCAAAATCGCGGTCCGCAAACTCGGCCTGCGTCCGGAAGCAGTCGAGGGTCGCCCACCCCGCGCCCGCCCGGGCGGTGTGCATATAGCCCTCGACCAAGTCGGCCTCCACGGTGACCGTGGTGTCCGCCACACCGGGCCGCCGCGTCGTGTCCGCCGCCAGACCGACCGAGATATGCTGGAACGCGTCAGTCTGGAACAGCGACCGCTGCGCCGCGCTGACGTCGTTGAGGCGATACAGGCGCCCAGGCTTGAGCCCCATCACAGTCCGGACCGCGTCATCGGAGATGACCGCCGACCCGGGTGTCCGCGGCTGGACCCGCACGATCACGCTGTCGATGCGCGCGAGCGGACCCGTAATCACATCGTACGTGAGTGTCGCCACACGCCGCGCCGTGTCGCTGGAATAGCTGCGTAACACTTCGGCGAAGGGATAGCCGGCATTCAGCAGGCGAAAGCGCAGGGTATCGCGCCCCTGTTCGATCGCCGTCTTGTCGAAGGTGCCGCCGACGTGCACCGGCAAATCCTTCACCACGCGCTGCCGCTCCTGCGGCGCCACCAAATCAAGCCCCGCAACTGTCAGGGAGTCGATCAACACGGGACGCCCTTCGCGAATCCGGAATTCCACGTCGGCCACGCCGCGCCGCACGGGATGGACCGCGGAGTCGACCTGCACATCGATATAACCGTGATTGCGATAGAAAATGATCAGCCGGAGCCGATCGCGCGGGAACTCGGCGCGGTCGAGGCAGCGCTTGGTCCCGAACACTCCCAATACCCGACGGCTCCAGCTCGACGCCGTTGTCACGATGGCGTTGGCGAGTGCCTCGTCCGGATACGCGTGGTTCCCGATGAACTGCAGTCGTCGGACCTGGGTGTCGCCCGGATGACAGGTCACGTCCTGCGCGGCGAGCGCGCGCGGTGAGGCGAGCCCGGCGAGCACCGCGCCGAGCACGAGGCCGACCAGGCATCGCGCCGATCCGCCGAACCCCCGATGGCGCGGTCGCGTACCGACCGGTCGCAGGGCCTCGGCACACTCGATGCCCGTCACGGAGCGGCGCGAGATGATCGGTCGGACCTCCCGGCGCCACGGGGTGTGGACCAGGGGCGGGCGGCCAGGAGGGCGGAGCACGCCCGCTTACACAGCGTTGACGAGGATTGTCCCTGCGCCCTGCTGCTTCGCCCGCCGCTTCGCGTCGGCGGCCAGCGCCCCGAGGTGCCCGATCGAAACCCATTGCTCCGGCCGCACGGCCACCACCGCGGCCGCCATTCGGGCGATCGGAAACTGACGCGGCACCCCATCGCGATCGAGACCGTCGAATGTCCCGCGTTCGACGGTGTCATAGCCGACGATGCCCCCGATGACCTCCCGGAAGAGGCGGACGGTCTCCCGAACGATCGGCTCGGCTCGCGCCGCGCGGGTCACCACGAGAAAATCATCCCCTCCGACGTGCCCGACGAAATCGACGGAATCACCGGCTGCCGCCACGGCGTCGATCACCGCGGCCCCCGTCCCCCGAATCACCGCGTCGGCGGCGGCGAAACCGAAGGTGTCGGCGAATGGCTTGAAATAGTCGATGTCGAAATAACAGACCGCGAACGCCTCGTCGGCATCGATACGCCGTAGAATCTCCTCCTCGATCGCTCGGCCCCCGGGAAGGCCGCTGGTCGGGTTGCGGTCGGCTTCGCGCCGGACGAGCCGCAGCAGCGCGTGGACCCGCGCGCGTAGTTCTCGGGGATCGAAGGGCTTCGCGAGGTAGTCGTCCGCGCCCGCCTCGAAGCCCTCGACCTTACTCTCGATATGACCCTCCCCGGTCAACATCAAGACGGGGATGCGCGCCGTGACCGGATTCCCCTTCACCGTACGGCAGGCCTCGAGACCGTTTACCCCCGGCATCATCACGTCGAGCAGCAGGAGATCGGGCTCGCGCTCCTGGACCGCGGCCAGCGCGGCCCGCCCGTCAGCGACGAGCCCCACCTCATGCCCAACCGACGCGAGCACCGCGCGGACCATGAGCCGCATGTCCTCGTGATCGTCGGCGTACAGGATGTAGCTCACGTGAGGCCCATCTGAGGTGGCCGAGTTCCCAGGGTATGCCTATAATTTGGCTGGGGGGCACCCGTCGTCGGTAGTCGGCTGCCCAGCCCTACTCGTCAGTCTGTCCGAATAACGCCATGTTCGAGCTATGCGCCGGCGCGACTTTCTTGGCCGGGTAGATCCAATGGACCGCTTGGTTGACGGCGATCGCGGCTTCACCAAACCCGGTGGCGATCAGCTTGAGCTTGCCCGCATAGGTGGTGATGTCGCCCGCCGCGTAGATCCCCGGCCGGCCGGTCTCCATGGTGCTGGACACGACGATCTCGTCGTTGGTGAGCGTTAACCCCCAATCGGCCAGCGGACCGAGGTCGCTGATGTAGCCGAGCATCGGCAGCACGGCGTCGGTCTGGATCGTCCGCGTCGCCTTGGTCTTGGTGTCCCGCAGCACGACGCTGTGGAGACGCGTCCCCGCGGTCGGGGGGCCCGCGCCGACGACGTCGTGGAGCTCGTGGAAGGTGAGCACCTCCGCGCGGCCGGCCGCGGCCGCGGCCTGCACTCCGCGCACCGTCGCCGCGTGCGCCCGGAACCGGTCGGAGCGGTGCACGAGCGTCACGTGCTCCGCCCGGTCCGCGAGTTGGTGCGCCCAATCGAAGGCCGAGTCGCCGCCGCCGATGATCACGACCCGCCGTCCGCGGAATTCCTCGGGGTCGATCACCACCTCGTAGATCCCGCGGCCGTACCAGGGCTCGGCCGCGGCCTGGGGCAGCCGACGGGGGGAGAACGCGCCGATCCCGGCCGCGATCATCAGCGCCCGGGACGGGAACCGATCGGTCTCCGTGACCAGCGTGAACAGCGCGCCGTCATGTTCGAGGGCGCTCACCCGCTGGTTGAGGAACGTGGGATGCCCGAACTGGCTGGCCTGCTCGGCGAGCGCGTGCACCAGATCCTTTGCCAACACCTTGGGGTAGCCCGCGACGTCGAAGATGTACTTCTCCGGATACAACGCAGTCAGTTGCCCGCCGACTTGCGGCAGGGCGTCGACGATCCGGGCCGTCGCGCCCCGCATGCCGGCATAGAACTTTGCGAACAGCCCGGTTGGACCGCCGCCGATGATCGTGATGTCGACCGCCTCATGCTCGGCCAGCGTCCGCGGCTCATCCGCGTGCGGTTCCGCGTGCCGTACGGTGTCCGGTACCGCGTGTCGTGTCGTCTGTGGTGCGTCGTTCGCCATCCGCGAAACATCGGCGTCCTCACGGAGAGCGGCAAGGTGACCGTGTTCCACTCCCGCACACCGCGTTGCTGCGCACGACGCTTGTGCGCACAGCGCCGGACCGGGACATGACCGCGCCCGCCAGTCTGCCCGTAACCGATGCGGATCGGTACATCGAGTACGCGGGCACCTTCCGCCTCGTCCGAAAGGTCGCCGTCGGCGGCATGGCGACCGTCTACGAGGCCGAGCAGCTCGGACCCGCGGGGTTCGCCAAGCGCATCGCGCTCAAAGTCATCCACCCGCAGTACGCAAAGCAGAAGGAATGGCTCCAGCTCTTCATCGACGAGGCCAAGCTTTCGGCCAACTTGATGCACGGCAACATCGTGCAGATCTATCAGCTCGGCGAAGTCTCGGGCGAATACTTCATCGCCATGGAGTTCATCCAGGGGCCGACCCTACGCCTGGTGATCGACCGCCACTGGGAGCTCGGGCAGCGCATCCCGCTGGGCATCGCGGCGTACGTCGCCAGTCGCGTGTGTCGTGCGCTCGACTTCGCGCACAACTTCGTGGCCCCCGACAAGCGGCGGCTTGATATCGTGCATCGCGATGTGTCGCCCGGCAACGTCATGGCCTCGTGGGACGGCCATATCAAACTCGCCGACTTCGGCATCGCGAAAGCCCGGACGTCCATCGATCCCGCCGCGGGTCGTCCGTTCCTCATGGGCAAGAAGCACTACATGAGTCCCGAGCAGATCCTGGGACTCAATGTCGACGCGCGGAGCGACGTGTTCGCGGTCGGTGTCGTGCTCTACGAGTTGCTGGCGCTCGAGCCGCTGTTCACGGAAGACATCACGCAGCTCGCCATCGATGAAGTGGCCGTGCTCCCGACGCCCAACATCCGGGCCAAGATTCCCGAAATCGATCCCGAGCTCGAGCAGATCATCTCGGTGGCGCTCAACAAGGATCCGGCGTTGCGCCCCACGGCGGCGGCGATGGGACACGATTTGGACCGATGGTGCGCCGCCCAACGGCACGTCCCAAGTCCCGACATGCTGCACGATCATTTGGCCGTGCTCTTTCCCACGACCTTCCAGCCGCTGACCAAGCACGCGAGCGAGCGGACGTCGTTCTCCAATTTGAAGAAGTCCGCGAAGCGCCTGGCCGTGGGTCACGCCGCGAACCGCTCCGGCGACCCGAATCGATCTCCCTGGTGGGCGAGGGTGTTGGGGAAATAGGTGGTGAGTCGTTAGCGGTCCCGAGTACCTTTCGCCCCATGAAGATCTACACCAGAACGGGCGATGCCGGTGAGACCGGGCTCTTTGGCGGCGGCCGGGTGGGAAAGGACGACCAGCGCGTCGAGGCGTACGGCGAAGTCGATGAATTGAATGCCGCCGTCGGCCTCGCGCGCGCGATGGAACCCATGCCTCGGATCGACGAGGTCCTGGTGGCGGTGCAGCGCGACTTGTTCGGTCTCGGCGCGCTCCTCGCCACGCCGGACCGCGACAAGATGCACGAGCACCTCACCAAGGCGCGCATCGATGCCGGCCGTATCGCGCAGCTCGAGCACGCGATCGACGAAGGCGAAGCCGAGCTCACACCGCTGACGGCGTTCATCGTGCCCGGCGGCACCCCGAAAGCCGCGGCGCTGCACGTGGCGCGCACCGTCTGTCGCCGCGCTGAACGACGCGTCGTGCAACTCTCGCGCAGCGTCGAGCTCCCACCGCTCGTCAGCATCTATTTGAATCGACTCTCGGATCTCCTGTTTGTGCTGGCCCGCGTCGCCGCGCGTCGGGCCGGCGCGGGAGAAGTGACGTGGTAGCCGGTGGTGCGCCGCCGCCGCTCGATCGCGGCGCGACGCAGCTCCCCGCGGGCGCCGCGGTCCCCGCCGACGCATCGGTCACCGTCGCCGCGGGCGCAGTGGATACGGTGGGCGAGCGGGCTCGCGCCGCCGCGCCCGCGCATCGCTACGTCGTGGTGACGGATGACCGCGTCGGACCACTGTACGCATCCCGCGTCGTGGCATCGTTCGGCACCGGACGATCGATCGATGTCCTGACCGTGCCCCATGGCGAGTCCGCGAAAACGCGCGACACGTGGGCGCGACTCACCGACGAGCTCCTCGCCCTCGAGTGTGGCCGCGACACCACCCTGGTCGCACTCGGCGGCGGTGTCGTCGGCGATCTCGCCGGTTTCGTCGCCGCGACGTACATGCGCGGGATTCCGATCATCCAGGTGCCCACGACGCTGCTCGCCATGATCGACGCGGCCATCGGCGGCAAGACCGCGGTCGATACGCCCGCCGGGAAGAATCTCGTGGGGGCGTTCCACCCGCCGGCGGCGGTGGTCGTCGATCCGTCGGTGCTGCGCACGTTGCCAGCGCGGCATCTGCGCGCCGGAGTCGCCGAAGCCATCAAGCACGGCGTGATCGCCGACGCCGCGTACTTCGCGCGCCTCGAAGCGGATCTGCCGCGGATCCTGTCGCCGGGCGGCGCTGACAGCGTTGCCATGAGCGCGCTGATCGCGGGGAGTATCGCCATCAAGTCGGCGGTCGTGGTCACGGACGCGCACGAGCGTGGGCGTCGCAAGATCCTCAATTTCGGGCACACGATCGGCCACGCCGTCGAAGCGGCCACGGGATTCGCCATGTTGCACGGGGAAGCGGTTGCGATCGGGATGGCGATCGAGTGTCGCTTGGCGGAGTTGTCCGGCACAGCGGTGTGCGGCATCACCGAGCAGGTGTGCGCCGCGTTGGACACGGCCGAGCTGCCGACTGTTGCGCCCTCCGATCTCGACCGCGCCGCCATCGTCCGACTCACGCACGCGGACAAGAAAGCGCGCGCGGGTGCGGTGGAGTATGCGCTCCCGCACGCGATCGGCGAGATGGCGGGCGCGGACCGTGGGTGGGCCGTCCCCCTGCCCGATGCCTTTGTGCGCGAAGCCCTTGTCTGATCGCGGTTGCCGGTCAGTGCAACCGACTATACTGCGGTATCCTCCACCGCGATGTCGGCCCTGGCGCCGTTACAATTGAGCAGTCTCCGCCACTCGACATCGCGTTCCGTCTTCATGCAACGGCCTAGAGTACGCGTATCGAGCCACCACTCTGCTCGGCACGGCTTTTGGCTGTTGACGCCATCTGTTCACATTGTTACACTGCGGCGGTTCTTCAGGACGGTTGCTCCGTCTGTACCGACGTAGGTATCTCCGCGATTCGTGGACGCCGCCGACGTTCGCTCCTCCCGCCAGACAATGCGCGGGCCGCGCGTCCGAACGACGATCGTGACTCTCTGCTAAGGGGCGTGTATGCAGCAGGCGACCGAGAGCAGGTCTAAGGGATACTTCCGCAGTTCGCCCTCGACCGCTTTCGATCAGTACTTGCAGGACATACAAAAGCTTCCCCTGATCCAAGATGCAGAAGAGGAGCGACGCCTCGCCCGCCGAGCCCAGAAAGGGGACGAGTTGGCCGCCGAGCGACTCGTGACTGCGAACCTTCGGTTCGTCATCTCCTACGTCAAGAAATATCAGGGACACGGTCTCGATTTGAGTGAGCTCGTCGCCATCGGGAACGAAGGGCTGCTCAAGGCGGTCCGGAAGTTCGACCCCGACCAAGGCGTGAAATTCATCTCGTATGCCGTGTGGTGGGTCCGGCAGGCCGTGCTCAAGGCGCTCGCCGAGCAGACACGGTCGGTGCGCATCCCGCTCAATCAGAACTCGCAGCTCATCAAGCTCGCGCGCGCCGAAACGGTGCTGGCGCAGGTGCTCAAGCGGGACCCCACCGACAACGAGATCGGTCGGCTGATCGAAGAGACGCCCGAACAGGTCCGCTCCTCGCGCCAGATGTCCTCCACGGAAATCTCGCTCGACGCCCCGATCGACCGGGCCGACCGCGAGGCGTGTACGCTCGGCGAGCGGTTCGCCGGCGTAGATGGTGGCGAGATCGAGGATGTCACCGATTTCAAACTCATGCGCGAGTTCATCGATCGCGTGTTCCGGAAGTATCTCACGCCCCGTGAGCGGAAGATCTTGTATCTCTATTACGGGCTCGAAGAGGGCTCCGAAGCCATGACCCTCGAGAAGATCGGCGCGTTGCTGGGCGTCACTCGGGAGCGCATTCGCCAGATCCGCGAACGGGCCTTTGAAAAGCTCCGTGAGTCTCCGGACGGGTCGGCGCTCGCCGGGTTTTGGGCTGCCTGAGGCATCTCCACACGCCCTGATCGNNGACGAGCCGTCGATCCGCATGGCACTCCGCCGCTGCCTCTCTCGCGACGGTTGGACAGTGGAGGAAGCGACCGACGGTCGTGTCGCGCTCGAAAAGCTGATCCCCGCGACTGGGGCCCGCCCGCACTTCGATCTCATCATTTGCGACCTTCGGATGCCCGGCTGCTCCGGGGCGGAACTGCACGAGCGACTGAAAGCCGAGCGCCCGGAACTGCTCCGGCGACTCATCGTCGCGACCGGCGATACGGTGTCGGATGAAGCCGCCGATTTCGTGCGTCGGACCGCGTGCCCGGTGCTCCAGAAGCCATTCGAGCTGTCCGAGCTTCGCGCCTTGGTCCACCGAGTCGTCGAGGGCGCCTGAGCACGCGCTTCCCCGCCTGCGGCGCCTAACGCGGTCCACGGCGTGGTGGCCGCCAGCCCAATCATTCCCGGCGACCCCGCCCCGGGCGACGCGGCGAGTACCGAGGGGGGTTAATTTTTTGTAGCCCGCACGTCGATCGACGCGCTCGCTCTCCGCCACCGGCCGCTGCACTCGATCGCCGTCCGCTGCCCTGCCGCTGCCCCGCCGTTGCCCAGCCGATGCCCACCCCTTCCGCACCCACCCAACCGGTATTCCTCGATCCCCTCGGCCGACGCGCCCGCGGGTGGCGTCGGGTGTGGATCGTCGTGGGCGCGATCGCCATGGCCTTCGCGGCGTTGCTCATCGTCGGGGTGGCGATCCCGCCCCTCGTGCCTGCGCTGCCGATCGACCATAAGCTCCTGCCACCGATCGCGTTCACGCGAGACCAGCGCGAGCGACTCGCGATCCGACGGAGCCTCGCCCACGCATTTCGCCCCGCGCCGCCGGCTCGTCACGGGCGACACGCCCCGCCCGGGGGCAGTAGCCTCGTCGCGCGGCGCGGCACCGCGACCGACCCGATCGTCGTGGGCTTCTTCGTCAACTGGGCCGACAATTCGTTGGCGTCGTTGATCCAGCACATCAACGATCTCGACTGGGTCGTCTGCGAATGGTCCTTTCTGAGTCCGACTGGCGATTCGGTCGACCTCCAAATCGATCGCAAGGTGTTCGACGTCGTGCGAAAGCCTGGGCTGCAGTCACCGCCGGCGATCCTGCTCATGGTGAGCAATTTCGACCGCCGGACGACCGGGCCGACCGCCAAGCGATTCAACGGGAACGCGCTCCGCGCCTTCCTCCGCTCGCCCGAGGCCCGCGCGCGCGCCGTCGGCCAACTCCGCGACGAAATCGTGCGGGACTCGCTCGCCGGCGTGACGATCGACTTCGAGGATGTGCCGGAGGATCTGAAGGGGTCCGCACTGCAGTTCGCCGCCGCGCTGCGCGTCGCGCTCACGCCGCTCAAGCGCATCGTCACGGAAGCGGTGCCATCCTATACCACGACGCGCGAGCTGCAACGCGTCGCGGCGGTCACCGACTACGTGCTCGCCATGCTCTTCGACGAACATTACGGCGGCGGGACACCGGGCCCGATCGCGAGTCAGCAATTCTATGCCGACCACGCGCGCGACATCGTGGCCGCCGTCCCGCGCGAGAAGGTGATCTTCATGGTCGGCGCGTATGGCTACGACTGGCACGACGATGGGAGTCCGCCGGAAGCGATGACCTTTCAGGAAACCATCCAGGCCGCTCGGGACCACCACGCGGCCACCCAGTTCGACCCGGTCGCGCTGAATCCGTACATCGCCTGGACCGACCCGGATTCCGTGGATCACGTCGTGTGGTATCTCGACGGCGTCACCGCGTACAACCAATTGCGTGTCGGCAAGGACCTCGGCGTCGCGGGCGAAGCGATCTGGCGACTCGGCGAAGAGGACGCGTCCATCTGGTCCGTGCTCGGACGACGCGGCCTCGACGGCCAACCGGACAGCCTGGGCGTGGTCCCGCCGGGGTACGACGTGGAGTTCATCAACGACGTGGTCTGCGCCGGCGGCGCGGTCTGCCGCCCCGGAGAGAAGCCCGATAGCGGCGGCGACATCCTGCGGATACGCGATTGGCCCAACTCTGGCCATCGCGTCGTGGCCGTCGATCCGGCGAGCGCGCTCATCGACCGCGACTCGCTGACGTCTTATCCGACGCCCTACATCGTGGACCGCTACGGCCAGCGCGAGCACGAAGTGGCATTGACCTTCGACGATGGTCCGGACGGGACGTGGACGCCGATGATCCTCGACACGCTCCTCGCCCGGCACGCGCCGGCCACGTTCTTCGTGATCGGCGAGAACGTCGATACCCATATTTTGCTGACGCGGCGGATGTTCAACGAGGGGCACGAGATCGGGAATCACACGTATTCGCACCCCAATCTCGCCCTCGTGTCGGACCAGCGTACGCGATTCGAGCTCGACGCCAACGAGAGCCTCCTCGAATCGGTGCTCGACCACCGCACGGCGTTCTTCCGGCCGCCGTACTTCGGTGATGCGTCGCCCACCACGCCCGACGAGCTGCAACCGGTCGGCATCGCCACCCGGAAAGGGTACTACACCGTTGGGCTGCGCGATGACTCCGAAGACTGGCAGCGCATCCCGGTCGACTCGATCGTCAAGCTCACCCTCTCTGGACGCGATACTGGCAATGTCGTCCTGCTGCACGATGGCGGTGGCGATCGAACGAACACGGTCGCCGCGCTGGGGATCGTCATCGATTCGCTCCGCGCGCGCGGCGACACGTTGGTTCTGCTCTCCCAGCTCGTTGGGATCTCCCGCCAGGAAGCGATGCCGCCGCTGCCCACGGTCAACGAGGCCAGTCGCGTCGCGCGCCTTGCTGGATGGGCCGCGCTGGGCGTCGGCGAGCTCACGTTGTATTGGATCTTCATGGTGGCGGTCGTCCTTGGCATTGGCCGCCTGTTCCTCATCGCCCCACTCGCGATTCTGCAGCGGTTGATGCGCCACCAACGACGCGGGTTGCCGACCCGCTTCGCGCCACCGGTGAGCGTGATCATCCCGGCCTACAACGAAGGCAAGGTGATCCTCAAGACGATCACCAGTTTGCTTGGGCAGCGGTACGGCAGCCCGATCGAGATCATCGTGGTCGATGATGGATCGGCGGACAATACCTACCAAATCGTCCGGGACGCCTACGCAGACTCGCGCACGGTATCGGTGTATCGGAAGGAGAACGGCGGTAAGGCCAGCGCGCTCAATGTCGGCCTCTCGCATGCGCGATCGGAGTTCATCATCGCGCTCGACGCGGACACGATTTTCGCCGTGGACACGGTCGCCGAGCTCGTGGAGCCGCTCGCCGATGCGCGCGTGGGCGCGGTCGCGGGAAACGCGAAGGTCGGGAACCGCGTCAACCTGGTCACCCGATGGCAAGCCCTCGAATACGTTACCAGCCAGAACCTCGACCGGCGCGCGTTTTCCATGTTGAACGGCATCACCGTCGTGCCCGGCGCGGTGGGCGCGTGGCGCAAGTCGCTCGTCGAGGCGGTCGGCGGCTTTCGAAACGACACACTGGCCGAAGATCAAGATCTCACGCTGAGCATCCGCCAGGCTGGGCACTCGATCGCGTACGCCGACGGCGCGATCGGCTACACGGAGGCCCCCGATACCTTCCGGGCGCTCACGAAACAGCGTTTCCGATGGTCGTTTGGCACGCTGCAATGCGCGTGGAAGTACCGCACGACACTCTTCCGGACCCGTTACGGATCGCTGGGCTGGGCCGCGCTCCCGAATACATGGCTTTTTCAACTGCTGCTCCCCGCGATCTCGCCGCTGGCCGATCTGATGTTCGCCTACAGCCTGCTGTCGATCGTGTTCACCCGGTACCAACACGGCACGACCTACGCGCTTACCAGTCTCGCCCACGTATTCACGTACTACGCCGTCTTCCTGCTCGTGGACTGGCTGGCCGCCGCGCTCGCGTTTCTCATGGAGCCGGGCGAGGATAAGTCACTCACCTGGCTCATCCTCATCCAACGGTTCGCGTACCGACAGCTGATGTACTGGGTCGTCGTCCGGTCGTTCAAGGCGGCGTTCCAGGGGCGCGGCGTCGGCTGGGGACAACTCGAGCGGAAAGCGACCGTCCAGTTGCCCGTGGCATCGTAACGCGGAGGCGATGTGGCATCACGACTCCCGCTCTTCCCCCTCCGGCTCGTGCTCTTTCCGGGCGTGCACTTGCCACTCCACATCGTTGAGCCGCGCTACCGTCGCATGGTCGCGGATTGCATGGCCGGCGACCGCGATTTCGGCATCCTCTATCGGCCCGAAGGCGTGGCCGAGCGCGATATCCCGCCCGGCCACGTGGGCTGCGTCGCGCACGTGGAGCGGTCCGAGCTGCTGCCCGATGGTCGGTCGAATATCCTGGTCACCGGCGCGGGACGCTTCGCGCTCGAGCGATTCGAGGACACGGAGATGCCCTACTACGTCGGCCGGGTGACCGAGATCGTGGATGTCGCCGAGTCCGCGATGGCGCTGGTGCCGGTGGCCGCGCGGGTGCGCGAGTTGTTTCTGCGCGTCGGTGCCGCGGCGCGGAGCCTGGCCGATGATGCCGACGCGCTCCCGGAGTTGCCCGACGACCCTGCCATGCTGGCATTCGCGATCGCCGCGGTGATCGAGATGGATGTCGTCACGCGCCAACGGCTGCTCGCTTCGCGGTCGCCAACCGGCCGGTTACGAGAAGTGGACATGCTGTTGGCTCCGGCCGTCGATTCGCTCGAACACCGGGCCGTGATCCACGCACGCGCGAAATCCAACGGCCATGGCCCACAGCCGCAGCCGCCCGGCTGACGCCCGGCGCGATGCACCGGCCCCTGCGATCCCTCACGCGACTCGTGCGGCAGCGCGCGACGTGACGCCGCGAGCCGCCGCCGATCGGCCGGCCACCATCGACGACGCGGCGCTCGCCGCCGCGCTCGAGGCCGTCGTTGGCCCGCGCGGCGTGCTTCGCCACCGCAGTGCCTTGACGGTGTACACCGCCGATGGGTTGCCCGGCTATCGGAAATTCCCTTCGCTCGCCGTCTTTCCCACGAGTCGTGAGCAGCTCATTGACGTCGTCCAAGTGCTCGCCGAGTACGGCGCGCCATTCGTCCCGCGCGGTGCGGGGACGGGCCTCTCCGGCGGCGCGCTCGCCGACGGCGTCGTCCTCCTCGGCCTCAATCGGCTGCGGCGGGTGCTGTCGCTCGACCCGCACAATGCGATCGCGGTCGTTGAACCCGGTGTGGTGAACGCCGCCCTGTCGCGCGCGGCTGCCCCATTCAACCTGTTCTACGCGCCCGATCCGTCCAGTCAGGCCGCGTGCACGATTGGCGGCAACGTCGCTGAGAACGCGGGCGGTCCGCACTGCCTGAAGTACGGCGTCACGCTCAATCACGTCCTCGGCATCACCGCGCTCCTGCCGGACGGCGAGATCGTGACGCTGGGGTCGGGCGCCACGGGCGTCGAGCCGACGGGCTATGACCTGCTTGGGGCGTTCGTGGGCTCGGAGGGATGTTTTGGCGTCGCGCTCGACGTGACGGTCAGGCTCACGCGCAGCCCACCGGCGGTCCGCACGCTGCTCGCGGATTTTCTGTCGATGGAAAACGCCGCCCGCGCGACCTCGGCGATCATCGCCTCCGGGATCCTGCCCGCCGCGCTCGAGATGATGGACGGGCCCACGATTCGCGCGGTCGAGGCGTCCATCTACGCGGCCGGGTATCCCGCGGACGCGGACGCCGTCCTCTTGGCCGAAGTCGACGGCCTCGCGGCCGGCCTCGATACCGACGCCCAGACGATCGCCCGCCTGTGCACGGCGCACGGCGCGCGCACGGTGCGGATCGCCTCCGATCCGGCCGAGCGGGCGCGGCTCTGGCAGGGGCGCAAGAAAGCGTTCGGCGCCATGGGGCGGGTGTCGTCGCACCTCGTCGTGCAGGACGCGGTCATCCCGCGGACGAAGCTCCCCGAGGTGCTCGCGCGGATCCGTGAGATCGCCGTCCGTCATCGCGTGACGGTCTGCAACGTGTTTCACGCCGGCGACGGCAACCTGCACCCCAACATTGGCTACAACGCGTACGACGCTGACGAGTCCGCGCGCGTGGACCACGCCATGCGCGAGATCATGCGCGTGTGTATCGATGCCGGCGGGACCATCACTGGTGAACACGGCGTCGGGCTCGACAAGCTCGGGTACATGGAAATGATCTTCTCGCCCGCGTCGCTGGCCGCCCAGTGTCGGTTACGCGACGTATTCGACCCCGCGCGACGCGCGAACCCCGGGAAGGTCGTACCGCTGCATAGCTGCCGGGAGTGGACACGGCGGCCGGCGTGAGCACGCCCAGCGAGGCCTGGACTCCGACCACGGTCGCCGCGGTCCAGGAGGCAGTCCGCGAAGCCGGCGCCACCCGGACCCCCGTGCGAATCATCGGCCGTGGGACGTGGCTCGATGCCGGGTGGCCGGTCGCGGCCGACGCGCGCGCCGTGCGTCTCGATGCACTCCGCGGCATCACCCAATACACGCCCGGCGACCTCACGCTCACCGCGCTCGCGGGCACGCCGCTCAGCGATATCGTGGACGCGACGGCCGCCGAAGGCCAATGGTTGGCTCTCGATCCGTTCGGCGACGCGGAGCACGGCGGGACGATCGGGGCGACGTTCGCCACCGCGTCGGCGGGCCCGCTCGCGCAGGCGCTCGGGCTCCCTCGCGACATCGCGCTGGGACTCGAGGTCGTGACCGGCGACGGCGAGATCGTGCGCGCCGGCGGACGAGTGGTCAAGAACGTCGCCGGGTTCGATGTGACTCGGCTGATGACTGGTGCCTGGGGCACGCTGGGCGTCATCACCGA
>PMAE01000028.1 GCA_003152485.1 Gemmatimonadota bacterium
TCGCGCATGTGATGAGCGAATACGGAGAAAAACGGGGCCACTTGGTCGGCGCCGAAACGGACCGTGACACCCTCCTTCTGTGGACGGCGCACCTGACTGCGCACCTTGCCGTCCAGTGACTTCCACAGCGCCGGCTCGCCCCCCGGCGGGAATCGCAAGACCACCGTGATCTTGCGCATCGACGCGGTCCAGCCGTCGCTCGGTGGCTGCGGCAACGGCGCGCGACTTCGCAGCTCGACCAACGAGACGCCGTCTCGACGCGCGCGATCGGCGGCCGCCGCCACGAGCGCGACAATCGCCCGATCGCTCCCGAGCGGCCCACCGTAGTTGAGGAAGGGCATGGACACCAGGTAGTGCCCAAACAGTCGGCTCTTGACCCGGACAAGTGGCAGTACGCCGTCCAACACGCCCGCCCCAGTTCGCGCGGCCAGATACACGCATTCGTGGCCGAATACGCGTTCCATGACTCCGCGCCACGCATACCGGTGGCAATGCGTCGCGTTCGACGCGGCCTCCACGAAGCGATCCCACTCGGCCGGTGTTCCCGAGAAGGGCTCCACGTGATACCCGTCGTCTCCCGGCGTTGCCCCCGGACCAGGCCTGCTCTCGGTCTCCCCGGAGGTTCGTGCGGCTGTACTCACCTCACTGCGCCCCGGGCCGCAGCCACCGTCGCAGCGAGCCCCGCAACACACGTCGCCCACGCCGGCGCGGTCCAGTCACCTGGCGACCGCCGAATCCGCGGCCGCATCCGACCGGCCCGTGACGCTTGGCCCGAGTCCCTGAGAGATCGAAGTGAATCGAAATTCGGACAGAAGACGCTCCACCCGCTCGGCCGTGCCACGCAACCCCCGATAGTGCCGCACCCGAGTCAACAACGGAACGGCGAGTCGCGGCTGCTCGGGATCCAGTTCCCACGGGTGAATGTAGAACACCGCCGGGATTCGCGCCTCGTCGTGCTCGCGAAACGCGCGCCGCACGACGTTGTACGGGAAGTGGCGAAGGTACCCGCCCCCCGCCGCCGGGATCCGCATGCCATTCCATGCCAGCGTGGCCAACGGGAACTCGTACAGCCGACCGCTCGGCCGATCAATCACATGGGCGATCGGCGTGGCGCCTGCATACCCATAGCCGGTGCGGCGCACGGGGAAGATGCTCGAGTCGTATACATGCCCTTCTTCGATGAGCACATCGAACGCCCACTCCAACCCCGGCACGATCGAAAAACTCGGGGCGCGATAGCCCAACACGCGCTGACCCGTGATGTCCTCGAGCACATCCTTGGTGTGGCGCACATCGTCACGGAACTTCGACTCGCTGAGGGTCGTGACCTTCTGATGCCACCAGCCGTGCGACGCGATCTCGTGGCCGGCCGCGGCAATGCGCCGGACGACTCCCGCGTGGCGCTTAGCGACCCACCCGAGCGTGAAGAACGTGCCCGTGACGCCGCGCTGCGCGAGCAGATCGAGCACGATGTCCACGCTTTCCGACACGCGGCTCGGCATCTCCGGCCACGCCTCGCGCGAGACGACGGCATCGAACGCGCTGACCTGGAAGTACTCTTCCACGTCGACGGTGAAGAAGTGTCGGATTGGACCCGCGCCTGACGCTAACATGCTTGAAGGCAATACCCCACCCTGAGGCAGACCATGATCGAGGTTACTCCCGGCGGGGTCCAGACTTGTCTTCCCGCCTCCTGGTCCAGGACGACCAAGCCGCCCCGCGACTGCCAAACCAGCACGCTGAATGCCCGGACGAACTGACGGGTTACGTCCCGGTTCGGCCACTCCAGCCGTGGCCGAGTCAGGTAAGCACCCGCTCCAACGACTTCTGAATGTGGCGTTGGCGCAACAGAAGCCATTGGGTATTGCCACGACGGCGCTGGCAGCGCTGGTCATCGCCGTGCTAACCCTGACGCCGCAGCGGGGACCCATCGCGGACCATTTCGACCTGTGCGTCACGTGCGGGACCTACTGGGCGGCGGATTTCGGGCTCAACGTGCTGCTCTTCATCCCGCTCGGTTTTGGACTCCGGCTGGCCGGCGTGCGCCGACGAACCGCGTGGCTCGTGGTACTCGGCGCGACGATCACCATCGAGACGCTGCAGTACGCCGTCGTCGCGGGTCGCGATTCGGACCTGAGCGACATCTTGTCCAATAGTCTCGGCGGCGTGTTGGGGGTGGCTGCCGCGGATGTTCGACGCCGACTGCTCGCGCCCTCGGCCGCTGTTACCGCCCGGCTCTCGCTCGGTGGCGCCCTGCTGTGGTGCGCCGCCGCCGCCGCCGCCCAATGGTCGCTCTCGGTCTCGCTGCCCCATAGCGTCTACTTCGAGCAAGTCGCACCCCAGCTTGGCCAATTCACGACGTTCGATGGCACGGTGTACGATGCGGCGTTCAACGGGACACCCTTTCCTGGCGGACGGTTGTCGGCGGATGCGAGTACTGCCATGCGCGATGACCTCGTGGCCGGAAACGCGCGCCTCACGGCGGCGGTACTCGTGGGCACGCCGCGCCGACGTCTCGCACCCATCCTCAGCGTCTTCGATGAACGACGGCGTGAAATCTTCGTCCTCGGTCAGCGACACAACGATCTCGTCTTCCAGATCCGGCGTCGAAGCGATGATTGGGGATTCCACTCGCCGTCGCTCGCGCTCGCCGATGCTCTCCTGCCCCAACCCGACAGAGACGACACGGTTCACATCACCGCAACGGTGGACGCCGGTGCGCCTCGCATCGCGGTGTCGGCACCGACCGGGCGTGCGGCACGCCGCGTCGGCACGGGCATCTGGCAGATCTGGAGCCTCCTGATACCGGACGACGGTCGGTATGGCCAGTTCGCGACGCCGGTCACGCTGCTGCTCGTCGCCGCCATGTTCGCGCCGCTCGGCTACTGGGGCGGTCGCAGCTCGATCCACGCGGGTGTGGTCCGCTCCGCCCCGCCCGCGGTGCTGACGTTGCTCGCCGCTCTCGCTATCATCCCGTGGATCGTGCGGTCCCCCGCCGCGCCATGGCCGGTGTGGGCGGCGGCCGCTGCCTCCATCGCGGTCGCATGGGCCGCGGCACGCTGGATGTTTCCGGCCCTGGATCTCGACCTGTGAATTATCTGCTGACGACGTTCGACGTCGCCGAGAAAGTCGCGCGCGAAGCGCTGCTCGGACTGGCCGTGGTCGCCGGGATCGTCTTCGGCAGCGATTGGCTCGTCCGCAGCCGTCGCATCAACCCATTCAACCCGGTCGCCCGATTCTTTCGCCGCACGGTGGATCCGCTGATGGCGCCCCTCGAACAGCGCGTCGTCCGCGCTGGGGGCAACCCTGCGACCGCCCCATGGTGGGCACTGATAGGGGTGGTGGTCGGCGGCATCCTCCTGCTCGCGGCTCTCGACTACGTACGCCAGATGGCGTTCGGTCTCGCCGCGGCCTCCCATGGCGGACCGATACCGCTGGTCGCGCTGTTCGTCCATTGGACATTTCTCGTGCTGCAGCTCGCGCTCCTCGTCCGCGTGCTGTCGTCGTGGCTCGGCGTCGGCCAATATTCGCCGTGGATCCGTTGGACGTACGGCCTCACCGATTGGATGCTTCGCCCGCTCCGTCGCGTCCTGCCGCCGATGGGGATGTTCGATGTCTCACCGATCGTCGCATGGTTTGGGCTGAGCCTGCTCGAATGGCTCGTGATGAAGGCGCTGAGCTTGCTCACGGGCGGACTGTAACCGACTATCAACACGACGGTCTCGCCACCACGCGTCCGCTCGTTCGACGCGGCCGTACGATCGAGGGCCCAATGGCGTTGATTTTATTCGTCGGTTCCGACCTGACAGTGCTCGAAGGCCTCGCGCAAACACTGGTCGCGGCGGGTGAGCGTGTGCGGCTCGCAGAGTCGTTGCGCAACAGCGAACTGTTTGCCGCGACCGACCCACCGCTGATCGCGGTCGTCGAGCGTGCGCTCGCCTTCGAAGCGGCCGGGAGCGGCGCCGGGATGCCCAATCTCACCCTCGCCCGCGGTGGGACGCTGGTCCTCTATCATGGCGCGGACGACGCCGCGCTCCCGCTCCCGGCCGCCCTGATGCGCGTGACACTCGCCGTGCTCACGCTGCCGCTCGAGCGGCAGCGTCTCGTCGCGCTCGTCCGCACAGTCGCCGATCGAGCGCGCGCCCGCGGACGCGAGTTCCTCCCGTCACAACCGGAGAGTCGCAGCCCCTGACGACGGTCGCCCAGTCATCGGCCGCCGAACCGCGCTCCGCGCACGGCGGTCGGGGCCCATGAGATCGGGCGCGCGATCCACCGTCGGACCGCCTTGCGCGCCTTGGCGCTGCCAATGGGCCGGCCCGGCAATGGGCCTTCCAGTCCCTCGCGCGCCAACCGTTCCGCCACGGCCGCGTCGAATGCCGCCACCACCCCGGGGATGTAGAACGTGACCTCGCGCCAGGCGAAGGTCAGAAAGAACGCCCCCACGGAGAACGCGATGATCCCCACCGCCAGATACACCGGCGCGTAGTAGAGGAACCGCGCTTCACCGTCCCCTGTGAGCCAGCGCTGCGGCATCCGGCGACCCTGCACGACCAGCCACACAGCCGCGCCAGGAATCATCACGAGCCACAAGAGGATGCCTCCCACGCCCGTTTCCGCCAACGCTTGCACGTACGAGTTGTGCGGCGGCTCGCACCACACCCCCAGGCCGTGCGCGTACCGTTCGCGCGCGTTGGGCGAGACCTCGGGCGTACACTCGGCTCGCTCGAAGTTGCCCACCCCGAGGCCGAAGACGGGGAACATCTTGAAATAGCCTATCCCCCGCAGCGCGACTTGCCGGCGACCGTGGTTCGAATCCCAGTTGTAATCATTCTCCGGGTGGATGAGCGTATCCATCTGCCGCCAGTAGCCGGGCGGTGCGAACGCCGTGAGTCCGACGATTGCCACGCCGATGAACGCGACCCGCTTCCAGAACGGGACGCTCGTCAGCAGCAACAACGCGCCCACGGCCATCGCCGCCAACCCCACCAACGCGCCCCGCGAGCCGCTCTTCGCGATCGCCGCCGCGATCCCGAGCATGGCCGCGCCAGTCAGTATTCGCCCCCGCCAGCGCGATACTTGAAAGACCAGCAGCGTGAGGGCGAGCCCGAGCAGGAGTACCAGACCGAGATCGTTGGCGTCGTACGTATCGAGATGGCTCAGCCGATAGTAGCCACCGTTCTGCTCCACCATTTCCAAATGGAAGTGAAACACCGCTTGGTACACGAGCCAGACCGTGCTCACGATGTACGCAATGATGATGGTGTACATGTCTCGCGCCGTGCGAATCGACGCGAGGATCAGGAAGGTGAAGATGATCGTCTTGCTGAAATCCTCGGTGATGAACGTGGCCGTGCTGCCGAACGACAATCCGAAGAACATCCCCAGAATGGACCATACGGCCAGCGCGCCCACGACCTTCGCCGGCCAGGTCATGAAGAGCGGCCGTTGCGCCAGCAACGCGGGTCGGACCCACGCCACCCCCAATGCGGCGATCGTCAGCACGATCAGCGGGCGAGCCTTTACCAGCAGCGGCATCGCCATGTGCATGCGGCTGATCGTGAGCACGATCAGGAGCAGCAGCACGATGCGATAGGGGTCTTTGGCGAATTGCAGCGCGCGGCGGCCCGTCACGCCGACGCGGGACGGCCGCCGTGACCGCACCCCCGCGATGGTGGCGACGGGTACGTGTGCCGACTGCGCGAGAAATGTTCGTCGCACACCAAGAACCTACTGCAGGGATGTCACCCCAGGCGGCCCGGTGTACAACCGCCCGCCTTCGGGGACTAGGACTGTCAGAGACCCGTTGTGCATCAGACGCCCGGACCGCCCGATCCGCTACGCTCCGCCTACAACATGCCCTCTGCCATGCACCCTGTGCCACGCGGCGCGGATGCGCGTCATCTCCCGGTAATGCGACGAGCGCCAGCCAGACGTCTGCGGACTGCCGACGCCCGGGGTTGCGCTACCCGCTGCCGCCGTTACGTTACGGACAGGACAACCGAATCCGTGGCGATTTACGGCAACTTGCGGCCACGTAAAATATTCCGCTAAACCGCTCAGCCCGGCGGCGCTCACCGTCCGGGCATTTTCGTTTTCCGAGGGGGCTTCCCCCACCGCATGACTGACAACGCCGCAGCCCCGACACCCGCATCGCCCCATCCATCGGCCGGCAAGCCGCTCCCGACACCGTCAGCGTACCTCGATGCGCTTGCCCAGCGCGTGCTCATCTACGACGGCGCGATGGGAACCAACATCCAGCGCCACCACCTGACGGCCGCGGACTTCGGCGGCGCATCGCTCGAGGGCTGCAACGACTACCTCGTGCTCAAGCGCCCGGATGTCATTCGCAGCATCCACGAATCATTTCTGGCCGTCGGCTGCGATGTCGTCGAAACCTGCACCTTCCAGTCAACGCCGCGCCGCCTCGCGGAATGGGGCATCGGGGAGCACACGCATGACCTGAACGTCACTGCCGCCCGACTCGCGCGCGCCGCGTGTGATGTCTACGCGACCCCCGAGCATCCACGATTCGTCGCCGGATCGATCGGCCCCACGGGGATGCTGCCGTCGAGCGACGACCCGGTGCTCGGGGCGATCACGTTCGCGGACCTGGTCGAGAATTACTATGCCCAGGCCAAAGCGCTCGTCGAAGGTGGGGTCGACGTCCTGCTCGTCGAGACCGCGCAGGACATCCTCGAGGTCAAGGCCGCGGTCGTCGGGTTCGAGCGACTGTTCGCGGAGATTGGCCGACGCGTGCCGATTCAGACGCAGATCACGCTCGACACCAGCGGCCGCATGCTCCTCGGCACCGATGTCGCGAGCGCGCTCACCACGCTCGAAGCGTTGCGCGTCGATGTCGTCGGTCTCAATTGTTCGACCGGCCCCGAACACATGCGGGAACCGGTCCGCTATCTGACCGAGCACGCGACGCGGCCGATCTCCGTTATCCCGAATGCCGGCTTGCCGCTCAACACCGGGACCGGCGACGCCGTCTACCCGCTCGAGCCGGCGCCGCTGGCGACCGCGCTGGCGGGATTCGTTCGAGATTTCGGCGTGCGGATCGTCGGCGGATGTTGCGGCACGACTCCTGAACACATGCGCGCGGTCGTGGACGCCGTCCGACCGCTGTCGAGCGGGGCGACGCGATCAGGCGGCGAGCCATCGGCTGGCACCGCGCTCCGACGCCCCACCACGGTCCCCCGCGTGTCGAGCGCGATGCGCGCCATCACGCTGCATCAGGATCCGCCCCCGCTGCTGGTCGGCGAACGCGTCAACTCCCAGGGGTCGCGCGCGGTCAAACGCATGCTCCTCGCCGACGACTACGACGGGATCGTGCGGGTCGCGCGCGAGCAAGCGGAGTCGGGGGCCCACGTGCTCGACGTCTGTGTGGCGCTGACCGAGCGGGCCGATGAAGCGGAACAGATGTCCCGCGTCGTCAAGCTGCTCTCGATGAGTGTCGAAGCTCCGATCATGATCGACTCCACGGAGCCGGCGGTACTCGACGCCGCGCTCGAGCACCTGCCGGGGCGCGGCATCGTCAACTCCATCAACATGGAGAATGGCCGCCTGCGCATCGACGCCGTGCTGCCCATCGTCCGTCGTCACGGCGCGGCCGTCGTCGCGCTCACGATCGACGAGAAGGGGATGGCCAAGACGGCCGACCGGAAGCTCGAGATCGCCCGGCGGATCCATGACATCGCCACGACCGAGTTCGGGCTGGCGCCCGCGGATCTTCTGTTCGATGCGCTCACGTTCACGCTGGCGACCGGCTCTGACGAGTTCAAGACGTCGGCGATCGAGACGATCGACGGCNNGGCTCATCAAGCGCGAGCTGCCGGGCGTGCTCACCAGTCTCGGTGTCTCCAACGTCAGCTTTGGACTGACGCCGGACGCGCGCGCGGTTCTCAATTCCGTGTTCCTGCACCACTGCATCGCCGCCGGACTGGACGCGGCCATCGTCAACCCCGCGCACATCCGGCCCTACGCCGAGGTGGACGCCACCGAGCGCGCGCTCGCCNNCCTTCATCGAGCACTTCTCGGGCGCGACCGACGAGGGACGGCGCGCGGCCGCGGGCCCCCCAGTGGACCCGATGGCCGGGATGACTGCTGACCAGCGGATCCATTGGATGGTCGTGCACCGCAAGAAAGAGGGGATCGAGGACCAGCTCGATGCCGCCGGCGTGCGCGAGCAGCCGGTGCGCGTCCTCAATGAGGTGCTGCTCCCCGCGATGAAGGAAGTCGGCGACAAATTCGGCGCGGGCGAGTTGATTCTCCCGTTCGTGCTCCAGAGCGCCGAGGTGATGAAGCGCGCGGTCCGGCACCTCGAGCAGTTCCTGGAGAAGGCGGAGGGCTACACCAAGGGCAAGGTGGTGCTGGCCACGGTCTACGGCGACGTGCACGACATCGGCAAGTCGCTGGTCAATACGATCCTCAGCAATAACGGGTACACGGTCTACGATCTCGGGAAGCAGGTCCCGGTCAACACCATCATCGCGAAAGCCGACGAGGTGCAAGCCGACGCCATCGGCCTGTCAGCGCTCCTCGTGTCCACCTCGAAGCAGATGCCCCTCTGCGTGCAGGAGCTCGACCGCCGCGGCCTCACCTACCCGGTGCTCATCGGTGGCGCCGCCATCAACCGCCGATTCGGCCGGCGCACGCTGTTCGTCGAAGGCGAACGGCCGTACTCGGCCGGCGTGTACTACTGCAAGGACGCGTTTGAAGGGCTCGCCATGATGGATGAGCTCATGGACCCCGAGCGACGGGGCGCGGCCGTCGTACGCACGCTCGATGAAGCGCGCAACGATGTGTTTCTGCATACCAACGTGGGGAAAGATGTCGCGGTCGGCTCCACGGGCACCGAGCGGAGCGCCGTCCGCGCTGATGGGCCGCTCCCATCGGTTCCGTTCTTCGGCACGCGTGTGCTGCGCGACATCCCGCTGTCGGAGATCTTCCCGCTCCTCGACCTCGACGAGCTGTTCCGGCTGCAATGGGGAGGACGGGGATCGGGCCCGGCGTTCGAGCGCACGGTGCGCGAGGAGTTCCAGCCCGCGCTGGAGCGACTCACCGCCGAAGCCGCACGCGAAGGATGGCTCACGCCCCGCGCCGTCTATGGGCTCTTCCCCGTGCAGTCGCGTGGGAATGAGTTGATCCTCTACGATCCCGCCGCGTACGAGAGCGATGGTGGGGCGTTGCGCGAGACTGCGCGATTCACGTTCCCGCGGCAGATCGGCCGCGATCGGCTGTGCATCGCGGACTACTTCCGGTCAGTGGACTCCGGAGAGGTCGATGTCGTCGGTCTGCAGATCGTGACCGTGGGCGACGGCGCGACGCAACGGTTCGAGGCCCTGCAACAGGCGGGCGAGTACACCGAGGCGTTCTACTCGCATGGTCTGGCCGTGGAATCAGCGGAGGCGCTCGCCGAGTGGATGCACCGTCGGATCCGCAGTGAGCTGGGGCTGCCGGCCGGACAGGGCAAACGCTACTCCTGGGGCTACGGTGCCTGCCCAGACCTCGACGACCACGCGACGGTATTCCGGGTGCTCCCCGCCGACGCGATCGGCATGGAGCTCACGTCTGCGTTTCAGCTGATTCCCGAGCAGTCCACGGCCGCGATCATCGTGCACCACCCCGAAGCCAAGTACTACGCCGTCCGCGGTGACGGGACCGGCGAGGGCGTCGCGCCGACCGCTACCGCGGCCATCGGGGCACGCACGACCGACGCCACGGGGGCGGCCGCGTGACCGCGCCCGTGACTGGTGGACTGAGCTCGGCCACGAACGGCAGCGTGCGGCCCCGTGCCGAGCTGTTGGCGCGGCTCGTGGACCCAGCCAGGATCATCGTGTTCGACGGGGCCATGGGCACGATGCTGTACGCCAAGGGCGTGTTCATCAATCAGTGCTACGACGAGCTCAATGTCCGGTCGCCCGCGCTCGTCCGCGGCGTGCACGACGAGTACATCCAAGCGGGCGCCGAGGTTCTGGAGACCAACAGCTTTGGCGCCAATCGGGCCAAGCTCGCGCAGTACGGGCTGGAAGGTCAGGTCGCGGTGCTCAATCGACGGGCCGCCGAATTGGCGCGCGAGGCGGCGGGCGACGACCGTCTCGTCGCGGGTGCCGTTGGCCCACTCGGCGTCCGCATCGAACCGTATGGCCCGACCAGTCGCGACGAAGCCCGCGCGCTCTTCCGTGAGCAGATGACGGCGCTCGCCGAAGGCGGCGCCGACTGCTTCATCATCGAGACGTTCGCGGACCTCGACGAGATGGAACAGGCGGTGCTCGCGGCCCGTGACGTTGACCCGGCGATGCCGATCGTGGCGCAGATGACGATCGGCGTCGATGGCCTCAGTCCCTACGGCGTCCCGCCGGACGAGATCGCGCGCAGCCTCGACCGATTCGGCGCGGACGTCATCGGCCTGAATTGCTCGGTCGGCCCGCAGACGATCCTCGACGCGATCGAGCGGATGATGCCCGTCACGCGACGGAAGCTCGTGGCCCAGCCCAATGCCGGGATGCCGCGCGAGGTCGGCGGTCGCAGCATGTACATGGCCAGTCCCGAGTACATGGCGACGTACGGTCGGCATCTGATCCTCGCGGGCGCCAAGGTCGTCGGCGGATGCTGTGGGACCACGCCCGCGCATATCCGCGCGCTGGTCGAGTCGGTCCGGTCGCTGGCTCCGCGCCAGCCCGGCCGTAACGAGACCGCCGACGGACGGACGGTCGTAGCCACGCCGACCCCTGGCCATGCGACCGTCCGGGATTCGGCTGGCGGCGGCCGGCTCTCACGCGTCCAGCCTCTTCCAGTCAGCGGTGGCACCGCGGTCTCGGGCGGTGGCGGTGTTCGATCACACGCTGCGGGCGTGGTCGGCGCGCCGGCGGGAGTCGCATCGACACCCCTCGCTGAACGCTCACATTGGGGGGCGAAACTCGTGGCCGGGGAGTTCGTGACGTCGGTTGAGATTGTCCCGCCGCGGGGCGTGGACGCGACGCGCACACTCACCGAGGTGGGTGCCCTCCGCCGCGCCGGCGTGGACGCGGTGAATGTCCCGGACGGCCCGCGGGCGCAGAGCCGGATGAGCGCTGTCTTGATCAGCATCCTGATCCAGCAGCAAGTCGGTATCGAAGCCGTCACCCACTACTGCTGTCGCGACCGCAACCTGCTTGGGATGTTGAGTGACTTGCTCGGCGCGTCCGCTATGGGACTCCGAAATCTGCTCCTGATCACCGGCGACCCTCCCAAGATGGGGCCATACCCAGATGCGACGGCGGTATTCGACATCGATGCCATCGGCCTCACCAACCTCGCGTCCCGGCTCAACCACGGCCTCGACCCGGGCGGCAACGAGATCGGCGAGCCCACGAAATTCGTGCTCGGCGTCGGGGTCAATCCCGCCGCGATGGACGCGGAGCACGAGCTGCGCCGGTTCGAGTGGAAGGTGGAAGCGGGAGCAGAGTACGCCATCACTCAGCCGGTGTTCGATGTCGCGCAGCTCGCGCGGTTCCTCGGGACGGTGCAGCATCTGCACATCCCCGTCGTCGCCGGCATCTGGCCGCTCGTCTCGGTCCGCAACGCGGAGTTCCTGGCCAATGAAGTCCCGGGCGTCACCGTCCCCGACGCCGTGATCCAGCGGATGCGCCGCGCCAGCGAACGGTCCAAAGAGCACGCCGTCGCCGAAGGCATCGCCATCGCCCGCGAGATGCTCGATCAAGTCCGCGGCGACGTCCAGGGCGTCCAGGTCTCCGCCCCGTTCGGCAAGGTGGATCTGGCGCTGCAGGTGTTTGGACTGTCGGCTAACGGCTAGCGGTTCGGGGGGCGCCGATCGCCACCGCGTGCCCCCAATTTAGGTTGCTACGAGGTACCGCGATCCGCCAACCCGCCAACCGCCGCTCTCTATGAAATCCATCCTCCTCATCGATCACGGCTCTCGTCGGGACGAGGCCAATTACATGATTGCATGCATGGCCAATCTGGTGCAGCATCTGGTTGGCGAGACCGCCGTCGTGCGGTACGCGCACATGGAGCTGAGCGAGCCATCGATCGTCCAGGGCTTTGCGGAGTGCGTCGAGGCGGGCGCCGACGAGGTGATCGCGTTTCCGTACATGCTGTCTCCCGGCCGTCACTCCACCAGCGATATCCCGCGCATGGTCCGCGAGGCCGCCACTCGATTCCCGGGAGTGAGCTACCGGGTGGTGCCGGCGTTTGGCGTGACCGAGCACCTCGCCGACGTGGTCCTGTCCCGAGCCGGGATCACGCGGGTTCGTGACCTCCCCGACGACAGCGCCGACTGCTGTTGGGACCCCGCCCATTCCCGGGGCGCATGCGGCGACGCTTGCCCCGCCAAGGCCCTGGCAGCGACCCGGTAGTCCTTGGCCGACCCAGCCGGTCGCGATTTGCCGGCGCTCCGGCAACCGCTGGATGGGGGCCGTTCTCGAACCGCCCCTTGCTGCCTGGGCACTAGCCCGAGCCGGGAACGGCCATGTCGTCGGTCGATGCCCGGCACGATGCCGTCGCCACTCGTTCGGGCCCTTGGCTCGTCGCTTGATGGCCGCGGGTGTTATTCCCACCGCGGCGCTTCGTCCTAATCACATGGCACCACGGGTATCCCTGACGGCGGCGACGACCGGCATGCTGGTCGTCGCGTGCTGTATGATCGGCGCAGCCGCGCCGCGGCGTGCCCTGAGCCAGACGGCGCACCGGGCGCGCCCGCAGCAGCCGGCCGCGGTCCCCGAGCCCGCCGTCCCGCCCATTATCACGCTCGAACGGACCGGCTGCCACAGCCAGTGCGCCGAGTACAAGCTCTCGTTCTACGACGACGGCCAAGTGATCTACGAGGGGAAGGCGAACGCGAGCAAGGCCGGGCGGTGGCGGGCCACATTGGGGAAGCCGGCACTCGCGGAACTGGTCACGGAGTTCCAGCGGACCGGCTATTCGTCGCTCAGCGACAAGTACCCGGCTGGTATCACCGAGACCTCGACCGCCATCACGTCCCTCCGCGTCGGCGACAAGACCAAGACGGTGACCCACGAGGTTGGCTCGCCCTTCCCGCCTGCCGCGCTGGTCGCCCTCGAAGACCGCATCGACGCCAGCGTGCAGTCGGTCGATTGGGTGCGGTGAGGGGCGAGTTGGTAGACAGTAGAACGAAGACAGGAGACCCAACCCGTTAGGGCCCAAAGCCATACAGAACGCAGCAGGGGCCGGTTGCGATGAACCGCAGCCGGCCCTCATTACGTCCGCTTCTCACGTCCACGCGTCACGTTCGCTCCCGACGTCGAACTAAGCCGTATCCGACGCTTGGCTGTCACGCGCCGCCAACCGCCATAGCTCTCCCATTACTTTTCGCACCATGCCCACCGAGACCGCCGCGCCCAGGCCTGCATTGACGACGCTCTCGGACGAGGAGGTCATGTTCCGTGCGGCGGTATCGGAGTTCGCGGAGCTCGAGGTGCGCCCCCGGGTCCGCGCGATGGAACGCGCGGGTCGCCTCGACCCGGCGCTCATCCCGCAGTACTTCTCGCTGGGACTGATGGGCATCGAGGTGCCAGAGCAGTACGGCGGCGCCGGTGGGTCGCTCATTATGGTGACGCTGGCCGTCGAGGCGATCAGTCGAGTGGACGCCTCCGCGGCGATCATGGTTGACGTCCAGAACACGCTCGTCAACTACCCGATCGCGCGGTACGGGAGCGACGACATCAAGGCGCGATACCTCCCGCGGCTCACGAGCGAGACGGTGGGGGCGTACGCGCTTTCCGAGGCGAGCTCGGGATCGGATGCCTTTGGACTGCAGACGACGGCCACTCGTGTCGGCGACCACTACGTCCTCAATGGACGGAAGATGTGGATCACCAACGGAGCGGAAGCCGAGATCTACGTCGTGTTCGCCAACGTGGACCGCGCCGCGGGATACAAGGGCATCACGGCGTTTGTGGTCGAGCGTGGCTTTCCCGGGTTCCGCGTCGGGAAGAAAGAGGACAAGCTCGGGATTCGCGCCTCGAGCACGGTCGAGTTGCTGCTCGACTCGTGTGAGGTGCCCGTCGAGAACGTCCTCGGGCCGGCCGGCCAGGGCTACAAGATCGCGATCGAGACCCTCAACGAAGGGCGCATCGGGATCGGCGCGCAGATGATCGGCGTGGCCGACGGCGCGCTCTCGGCCGCCACCGCCTACATCAAGGAACGCAAACAGTTCGGGAAGGTGCTCGCCGATTTCCAGGCGATCCAGTTCCAGGTGGCCCAGGCCGCGACCGATCTCGAAGCGGCGCGCCTCATGGTGTACAACGCGGCGCGGCTCAAGGACGCCGGGTACGATATCGCGCGCGAGGGCGCCATGGCCAAGCTGTTCGCGTCGCAGGTGTGCGAGCGCGTGACATCACGATGTGTCGAGCTGTTCGGCGGGTACGGCTACACGACCGACTACCCGGTCGAGAAATTCTATCGCGACGCCAAGATCGGCACGATCTACGAAGGCACGTCGAACATGCAGCTCCAGACGATCGCCAAGGCGGTGCTACGGTGACGTCGACAGGCGGCACAGCCGCCGATTTCGTCGCGCGCCAGGCGCAGGCGCGCTGGGTCCGCAATCGTGATGCGGGGCGCACCGCATTCATTTGGCGCTACGGCGTCATCGGATGGGGACTACCGGTCGGTGCGGCGTCGGCCGCCTACCACCTCTTTCGCGCGCACGCGTCGGACCCCACGGTCGCATGGACCGCGGCCTCCATCCGGCCGCTGTGGGGCAGCATCGCGGGGTTGCTCGTCGTCTGCGGCGTGGTCGGTTACGTGTTCGGCGCCTGGCTCTGGGATTACTGCGAGGCGCGCTTCGGTCCCGAGTCGAGCTAGGTCGCCGCGGACGCGGGCCCGTACGCCCGGACGTTGACGTCGCCCATCCGCCACGCCGCGCGCAACGGCACATGGGGATCCAAACCCAAGGTGGTGATGATGTGACTCGACAGGCTGGCCGCGATGTCGCCTGACGGGTCGTCGTTGACGCCGATCTCGATCAACGAATCCACCCGCGTGCCGTCGTGCGTCGCGACGACCATCGTGCCGACCGGCGTGCCCTTGCAGGCAAACCGCGTGCGGCCCGGCCCGATCTGGTGCTCGGCCGCGACCTTCCAAAACGGGTGTGTCTCGTCGAGCACCGTGGTCGTGTCGTTGCCGCCGAGCACGAGGTACGCGTAGCCGAATGAGCCGAGCGTCCCGGGGAGGATCTGCGCCAGGGCGCGGCGAGCCGAGCCCGCCCGACGGTAGAAGGTGCGGACCGCTTCGCGGCGCCACAGCAGCTCGTACGAGGGCGTGTCACCGAGGCGCACCACGAAATCGTAGTCGTTGTAGCTCGACACGAGGTCCAGGACCGCTGCCCGGGCGAACCCCGCGCGGCGGACGAGATTGGCGTAGCCCCGCGCGTTGTACAGGTACGTCCGAAAGTCCTGGCGGGATCGAGATTGGACGACCATCTGCGCCAGGGTACGGGGCAGCACCGGCACAAATCGGAGGCCGGTATGCGTGTCCGGCATCCCGACGACCGTCTCCATTGCGAACCGATTTTCGATCGCCATCGCGAACACGCCGTCGTCCGCCAGGACTCGACGGACCTGCCGCAGCATCGCGTGCTGGAGCTCCTCAGGCGGACCCTCGCCATGCAGCCCCGCCCACTCCAGCACGCCGTTCATGGTCACGAGTCCGAAGTCGCGGTCACCGAATGGGAGGACCAGTCCCGTCCCTTCGACGAACGCCGTGCCGCGTCTGTCCTGCCGCGACCGGAGGTGACCGTAACGGACACGGGTCGATAGCGCGTCGAGACCGATCGCGCGTCGGTAGTACTCACTGAGCCCGAGGACGAGCGAGCCAAAGCCGCACCCGATGTCCAACGCGGCCACATCGCGCGGGCGCAGCAGCAGGACGTGCCAGTTGCCGAGGCCGATGTCGCGCATGCGTCGCGCGAAGAAGGGGTACTGACCCGCGAGGCGGTCCAGTGCGGGGCGCCAGCCATCGGTCTCACTCTCGGAGATCAGGGTCTCGATGGCGGTGACGTCCGGGTCCGCCCACTGCGCGCTCCGCGGCGCGGCGATGTCGGTGGCGCGTGCCGTCATGCTCGGCGGGCCTCAGCCCGCGGGCTCTCGTGACACCGTGTCGCCCTGCGCGTCGATCGTCGCGTGGCCGTCCTTCTCTCAGTTATCTCGGTCATGGCTAATGTAAGAATGACAATAGAGACCAGCCGCATCTTGTCAACGGCAATCGGCTCGACCGCACGCGGTCGAAGCAAACTCGGATGGTGCCCTGCGAACAGCACCGCGCTCGACTTTTCCCCGGGGGCGGGCGATCTTTCCGCCCCGCCGATCGCAGACCGTGAGGGCGCTCTCACTGTGACGCGTCACGGAGGCTCGAGGGCACGATGACGACCACCAACACGTATCGGCCACGAGCCGCAACCGAGATCATTGACGGCGCGATCCAGATCGTTCGGCGCAACTATGTGCCGATGGTCACCGTGGTCGCGATCGCGTACGTGCCCTTCCTGGTCCTCCAGATGACGGTGTTCCGGGGGCTCATGCATTCGGTGCTCACGGGTCAGATCCTGCAGCTCTCGATCGCCACGTCGGTGGGCTACTACGTGATGCAGCTCGTGTGGTTCGCCCTGATCGATACCGCCATGATGGTGGCGGCGTCCGATGCGTATCTCGGCCGGCCCGTCGACATCGCGGCGGCGTTCCGGCGGGCCGCGCCCCGTCTCGGCGCCACGGTCATCGCGAGCCTGATCAAATACGTGCTGGTCGGCCTCGGGTTCGTGGTGTTCTTCTTTCCGGCACTCGCATTCGTGGCCCTCTACTTCGCCGTCCCAGCTACCATCGTGCTCGAAGGCGTGGGTCCGATCGCCGGTCTCCGGCGCTCGGCGCTGCTCTCCAAGGGCCTGCAATGGCACGCGCTCGGGACGCTCGTGATGATCTACGGGCTCTACTTCGTGGTGATCATCGGCGCCGCCATCCTCGTCTCGCTGTTCGCGGACCAAACTGTGATCCAGCTGTTCTCGGCCATCGCGACGATTCTCGTGTATCCGTTCGTCCCGACTGTGCAGGCGCTGCTCTATTACGACGCCCGGATCCGCAAAGAGGGGTTCGACATCGAGCTCCTGGCGCAGCGCGTCGGGGTATCGCCCGTGCCGCAGTCCGCGTAGCAGCCACCCGCGCCGCGGCAGATCGATCATGATCGTGCGCCCACCCGACCAGGGGGTCTCCGGAGACACGGTGCGAGCGGTGGTCTCCGCCGTGTTCCGCCAGCGCGGATACGATCGGAACATCATCCCCACGCTGATCGAGCGCCTGTGGCAATGGGTGTACAGCGTACTCAACTCGATGCTCACCATGGTGCGACATTCGGGGACCGCACGGGTGGTGGGGTACCTCTTGCTCGGGACGATTCTCCTGGCCCTCATCGTTCGCATCGGAATCGTCGGCAGCTCGGGGAACGTCGCCTTCCGACGCGGCCGCGGTGGTCGCGGTCGCGGTGGCCCGGACGATCCGTGGGGCGACGCCGACCGTTTCTCCCAGAGCGGCCAGTACACGGACGCCGCGCACGCGCTCTACCGCGGGCTGCTCGATAGCATGGCACGACGCGACCAGATCCAGCTCCATCACTCGAAGACCGTGGGCGATTACGGCCGCGACCTGCGCCGCCGATCCTCGACCCTCGCCCCTCCCTATCGCGATTTCGCGCGATCGTACGAAACCGTCGTGTACGGGCTGGGCACGTGCGATCGCGAGCGGTATGAGCGACTCTACGCGCTCGCGACAACGATGATCCGTCCCGCGGCATGAGCGCGCATCTCACCCATGGCTGATTCGCCGCCCGCCGTCCCGGGTCCGCCACCGCCGCCGCCGCCCGCGCCTGCGCCCACGCCTGCGAATCCGCCAGCGTGGGGTGCGGCGGCGCTTCGTCCGCGGGTCGTCCTGCCGGTGCTGGCTGTGGTGCTGCTGATCGCCGTGCTTGGGACGCCCAATCCCGTGGCGACCGACCCCCGGCTCACGACGTATTCGACTAGCTCTGGGGCCGCGGAGGGGATCTACGACGTCGCGACCCGGATGGGATGGAACACCGCGCGCCGCCGCTCGCGGTTCACGGCACCGCTCGATACCAACGCCGTGTATGCGGTACTCGCGCCCGTCATTCCACTGACACCGGGCGAGACACACCTCCTCCTCGATGCCGTGCGACGCGGAGCCGGACTGGTGTACGTCCTGTCCGACACCGGGGTCGTCGAGGACTCGCTCCAGATGGCCCGGTCCGATTCCGGTTTTACTGCAACCTCGCCGGCCAAAGCGAACACGATGGCGTGCGCCGACGATCAGATCTCCAACACCCTCGAATGGTTCCGGAACGGCGTCCATCTGTATCGCGTGGTAGACCGCCGACCCCTGCCCAGGGACACGACGCCATTCATTACCGTCGACCTGCCGGGGCCGAGTGCACCGACACTCCCGCGCGCGGCGGCCGCGGTCGGCGTCCCGCTCGGCCTCGGCCGAGTCGTCGCGTTCTCGGATCCCGACATGCTGCGCAACGACGTGGTGCGGGTCTGCAAGTGGGATGTCGGCCGTCGCGTGGTCGAAGCGCTCGACTGGGTCTCGCGCGGCCGGCGGCCGACGCTCGTGTTCGATGAGTATCATCAAGGGTTTGGCACCCACCCGAGCATGTTCAGCGCTATCCAAGAGTTCCTGTTCGAGACCACGATCGGCCGCGGCATCGCGCAGGGACTGGGCGCCGCCCTGGTGCTGATGCTCGCGCTCGGCGTCCGGCCGATCGCCCCCCGTGGTGTCTCGCGCATCGAGCGGCGATCGCCGCTGGAGCACGTGGACGCGCTCGCCCTCGCGTACGAGCGGATCGGAGCCAGCCGGCTCGCCGCGCGTCGGCTGGCGNNCTGGCGGCGGGACTTCGGCGCCGGCACGGGCGGGGCGCGTGGTCGGCTCGCTCACCGGGCGCAGGGCCGGGCGACGCGGACGAGCGGTTTCTGGGCGCCGTGTCCGCCGCGCACCCCGAGGTCGCGGCCGACGTCGCGCGCATCCTGGCCGC
>PMAE01000073.1 GCA_003152485.1 Gemmatimonadota bacterium
TTGGCAAGATGACCTTCTCCGCGCTCGTGGACGTCCGGCGCGGCGGTCTCGTCTACAACGGCACCGAGGCGGTGACGAACTTCTACGGGACGGGATGGCAGACAGCGCGCCGCGGCCAAACGGTGGTGTTCGGCACCAACTATCTGCCCGGCGTCGGTAGCAAAAAAGGGATGGTGGCTGGGCCGGGCGCCGGCACGTCGGTCACCCTCGACCAGAACTGGTTCCAGAGCTATGACGGCGGCGTCTCGCCGGCCGCTATCGGCGCCCCGTTCTACGAGGATGGCAGCTTCACCAAACTGCGGGAGCTCTCATTCACGTATGAGTTCGGGGGCCCCACCATCACCCGCTTCGGACTGAATACCCTGTCGCTGCGATTGTCGGGCAGAAACCTTTTCGTCTGGTCGCGATACACGGGGTCCGATCCCGAGGTGAACGACGTCGGCGCGGAGACCGGCGCACACGGGATCGACTACTTCGGCGATCCCCAGACACGATCGATCGTGTTCACCGTCATTCTCAACCGCTGAGGCGACGCCGATGACTCTCCGACTCCAGGATCGGTCCCGGTGGATCGCGGTCGCCGCCATCGTGATGGCCACAATCGGTGGTGTGGGGTGCAACGACTTCCTCACGTCCACGAAGTACCGCACGGACCCCAGTAACCCGAAGACCGCGGCCGCCGACAATCTGTTCCTCGGTATCCAGATCAACGTGGCGGCGCGAATGACGGACGTCATCGCGCAATCGGTCTGCATCTGGATGCAGCAGTGCTCGGGCCAGCAGACTCCCTTTTCCGATTGGGGGCAATACTCGATCGGTACCGATGACTACTACGGTCCCTGGGCCGACTTCTTCGGCGGTGGCGGACTCCTCGATCTGCACAGCCTCGAGAAGATCACGCTCGCGCGCGGCGATTCCCTCTATACGGGGCAGGCCTATGTACTCGAGGCCCTGCTCATCGGGACGCTGGCCGACGTCTGGGGCGACGTGCCGTATTCGCAAGCCGCGAACCCGACGGCCTTCCCCCATCCCAAGTTGGATCCGCAAGAGCAGGTCTACGACAGCATCCTGACGAAGTTGACCACGGCGATCGCCTACATGGGCGCGACCGGCCCGACCAATACCGGGGCCCTCGGCAACGACGCGTCCTATGGCGGCGATCCGGCGCACTGGATCGCCCTCGCGCATTCATTGCGTGCCCGATACTTCGTGCACATGGCGGCGAAGCTTGGGCCGAGCATGTACGACTCGGCGCTCGGCGCCGCCGCGAATGGCATCCAGCAGGGCGGCGACTTCGTGTCGGCCAATCTCGCGACCGCCAACCAGAGCAATCTCTGGTATCAGATGGAGACGGTGTACACACAATTCATCGTCGCGGGCAGCGCGTTCGTGGACACGATGGCGAACGCGTCGGATCCCCGGCTCGCGGTGTACTTCGACCCGAACGGTGGTGGACAATTCGTCGGTGCGGACCCGGGGCAGACGGGCGGCGACTATTCCCAACTCGACACGATCGTTCGGCTCAAACAGGGCTTTCAGCAGCCCATCGTCACCTACGCCGAAACCCAGTTGATCATCGCGGAAGCCGAATTCCAGACCGGCCACACGGCGCTTGCACTCACGGCGTTGAACAATGAGAAGGCATTTCAGGGTGTGCCGACGGTCGGTACCGCGACCCTGCACAACATCATGATCGAGAAGTGGACAGCGCTCTTTCAAAACATCGAAGTCTGGAGCGACTGGCGGCGCACCAACATCCCGGCGCTCACCCCCTTCAACGGGGGAGTCATCCCCCGGCGCATCGTCTACCAGGACGAGGAAGTCGCCGCCAACCCCAGCATCCCGGGTCCCGGTCCCCAGCGTAACTGGAACGATCCGTGATGCGGGGCCACCAGGCGGCGGATGCTTTGGGACGGGTGTTGAGCTAAACTGTGGGGCTAGCCGTGGGCGTCGCGGCAAGCCCCACGTGCTCGAGTCACGCCATCCCCCCACTGGTGTCACCTTAGAGGACACCTCTACACAATCAGGCCCCCAGCCCGGTCCGCTGCGCTGGGGTTGACACCGGAATCGTGGGAACAGCAGAGCTCGCCACCGAATGCGGTCCGGATTTCGCAGTCTTCGGGAACTTCTGACTGCCGAGTGGGCTATCTAAGCCGTATGCCGGGTAGAGACGAATCAGCCGTGCCTATCATGCAGCAGCTCGCGCTGTCGCTGACCCTGACCCCCAGGAGCTGTGCGGCCATCCAGAAAACGGTCGCCGCGGCAGGAATGGGAGGAGATGGGGGTGGACTACGCATCGCTGCGCGTCATCGGCGCAAGGGAACGGAATATCGGTTTGCCGTCGAGGCCCAGCCGGCCGAAACGGACTATATCGTTGAGCAACACGGGGCGCGGGTCTACGTGGACCCCTTCTCCGCGCAAGATGTGAGTGGCGGCACGATCGATTACGTGCCGGCTGGGGACGAACACGTGTTCACCCTCACGCCGCCGCGGTCGAGCGCTCGTGCCCCAAAACTCGTGGCGTAGCACGCAGGCAGGGCTGCCAGCCAGCATTACGGGCGGCCCGCAGCGCGGCCGCCCGTTGCGTTCTTATTGTGCTCTATTTAGACGAGGAGAGCGGGAGTGGACACTATGAAGATCACGTCGAAGCGACGCCGTACAGGACAGGGAGGCGCTCAAGCGCCGATCGGCGGAGTCGAGGGACAGGAGCTCCTCGACCTGTATATCGGCGAGCTTGGTCGTATGCCCGTCCTCAACGCGGCTGCCCAGAAGGACCTCGCGCGCGTCGTGCGCGACTCGAAGCGTCCGGCCGCTGAGCGGGCCGAAGCGCGCACATCGCTCATCAACGCCAACCTTCGGTTCGCCTTCTCGATCGCCAAGAAGTACCAGCATCGCGGCCTCCCACTCGAGGATCTGGTGGGCGAGGCGAATGCCGGCCTCTGTCGCGCGGCGGATAAATATGACCCCGATGTCGGCGTCAATTTCATCAGCTATGCGGTGTGGTGGATTCGGCAGGCGTTGCATGCGTCGATCACGACCAAGGGGCGCTCCGTTCGGCTGCCGTTGGGTCGTGCGGGCGATCTGTCCAAGGTCGTGAAAGCGCAGGCTGTGCTGCGGTCCGCACTCCATCGCGAGCCGACCAATGCGGAGATCGCCACCACGTGCAGTCTGTCGGCGGATATCGTCGAGAGCCTGCTGGGGTTGGTGCAGCCGGAACGGTCGTTCGATGATCCGCTCGATGGGTCGAACGGCGGCGATGGCCGTGCTCGTACGCTGGCCAGTGTTGTGCGGGCCGACGACGACGGTGATGACCGGTTGCCGGGGATGCTCGAGGAAGAGTCGCGGCGCGACGCGGTTCGGCGCGCCCTCGCCCCGCTACCGCCGCGCGATCGCAAGGTGATCGTACTCTACTACGGGCTCGACTCTGGCGAGCCGAAGACGCTGGACGAGATCGGTCGCATGCTCGGTGTGACCCGGGAACGGGTGCGCCAACTTCGTGACCGGGCGTTGAGCGCGCTGCGCGACGGCGGGGCGGCGTCGGTGTTGCGCGACTGGGCGGCGTAGAGGACAAGAAAGTAGAAAGTAGAAAGTAGAAAGGAGACAGTAGAACGTTTGAGGCCGGCCCCGTTGCACTGGGGCCGGCCTCGTTTTTGGTTGTCCACTTTCTACTCTCTACTCTCTACT
>PMAE01000035.1 GCA_003152485.1 Gemmatimonadota bacterium
GGGTGTTCGTGCCGGCATCCCTGGCCGCGTTTGGCGCGGAGCATCTGGTCGCGGCCCACGGCCTTTCGCAAATGGTCCCCACGTGGATGCCGGCCCACCTGCTCGTGGCCTACATCGTCGGCATCGCTCTCTTGGCCGCTGCCGCGTCCATCGTCTCGACGCGGCTAATCCGTGTGGCGGCACCACTGTTGGGAACCATGTTCTTCATCTTCGTGCTCTCGCTGCACATCCCCCTCATCGTCGCGCATCCGACTGATCGCTTCGCCTGGGCGGTCGCACTGCGAGATCTGGTGTTCGGGCTCGGTGCGTGGACGCTGGCGGCGACGTCGGCGCCTGAGAGCCAACGGATGTGGTCCCACCGCGTGCTCGCGGGGTGCCGGACGGTTGCGGCCCTGGTGTTCGTCTTCTTCGGGGTCGAGCACGTCCTGCATCCCGGATTCGTCCCGGGCGTTCCGCTCGAGCGGGTCATAGGGCCCTGGGTGCCGGCTGCGGTGCTGTGGGGGTACGGGGTTGGTGTGATCCTGATCGCCAGNNGATGCTCTTCGTCGCCGTCGGCACGTCGCAGGGGGTCGAAGCGGTCAACTACATCTTCGACAGCCTGCTCTTCGCCGGCAGTGTGTTGCTGCTGGCGGCCGGCATGCCGTCGGGCTCGAACCAATCGGCGCCGGCGCGCCCGGTTGGTGCTCTCAAGCTTAGGCGACGCGCCGGGGCGGGGCTCGGCACGTAGCGTTTGCGGTCGAGTGACGCCTGGTCTACTGCACGAGCGTCATGTTGGCCTGGCGTACGCGTGCGACGTCATTTGCTGATGGGCGTGCATCCGGTTGTCCGGATTGTGCCGGCGAGGTTGAAGATCTTCCAGCCATCCGGTCCCTTGCGAAACAAAAAGGCATCGATGCCGCAGTGGTCGATCTTGGTCTGGCCGCCTTCAGTGTAGGTGTAGTAGGACCACAGGGACGCCATGGGACCGTCGATCTGTACCTTGGGGTCGCGGAGCCGTTCATCGCCGCCCGGTCCGGTGCCCTTGCCGACGCTGTTAACGAATTGATCCACCGTGATCTGTACCTGAATCCCTGTCGGCCCGCCGGGGATCACAACCATAGTCGACGGAAGGGCAGTTGACCGCATCAACGCCGTGTCGCGCGCCCGCATGCCGTCGAAGAAATGTGTGGCTACCGCGATCACAGCCTGGTCGTCGGATTGTGCACGAGCGGCGGTAGCGGTGAACCCATCGATCGACACCAGAGCCAGCGCGACGAGCGCGGCGGCGCGACCAACACGTAAGGCACGGATGCGCTGTGCGAGCCACGCATCGCGAAGTTGGAGGGATTGTAGGCAGGTTGACATGGTTCGGAGCGATGACCTCACGTGAAAGTGGAAGGTGACGCGGGCTCGTCGGGCTACAGGTCGCACTATAATTGAAGCGATCCTCCTGTACCTGTCCACTGCCACGCTACCCGCCAGGGACGTGCGATCCAGCGGTGCCATTCTTTGGGCCTAGTTAGTCACTCGACGATTCGGGACCCTACTATATAGATAGGCAGGCACTCTCAACCATGACCGACACAACGAAAGTCGTCGAGCACTACGACCGTGGTGATCTCCGGGGTCGGATCGCGAGCGCGCTCACCGCCGCTGGCCTCGATGGGAAGCAACTGACGCCGCAGGATCTTTCACCGCTCGATCAGTTTCACGTTCGTGGGCTGGCTTCAACGATCGAGTTCGCGGGGGCGGTCGGAATCGAGCGTGGCACCCGCGTGGTGGACATCGGATCCGGACTGGGCGGTCCGTCTCGGTACCTGGCGGCGACCTTCGGGTGCCAGGTGCAGGGGATCGATCTGAGTCCCTCCTTCGTGGAGGCAGCGACCTATCTCGCAGAGCGATCTGGTCTCTCCGAGAAAGTGACCTACGAATGCGGCGACGCGTTGGCACTGCCGGTCGACGACGAAAGCGTTGATCTCGCGTGGACGCAGCACACCGCGATGAACATCGCCGATCGCGGTCTGATGTACTCCGAAGCGTTCCGCGTTCTCCGGCCCGGCGGGCCGTTCGCGATCCACGACATCGTGGCGGGTATCGGCGAGCTGCACTTTCCCGTGCCCTGGTCGGCGGGACCGACGACGAGTTTCCTCATGACGCCTCAGGCGATGCGGACCGCTCTCGAGAAGCAGGGGTTCCGGGTCAGGTCATGGGTGGACCGTACCGCGGAGGGGATTGCGTGGCTCGGGGAGATTCGGGCGGCGGCGGCTGCCGTAGTTGGACCTCCACCGCCGCTCGGGCTTCATGTTGTCTTAGGCTCCGAATTTCCGGTCATGGCGGGCAATCTGGCCCGCAACCTTCAGGAAGGGCGGGCATCGATCGTCCAGGTGGTCTTGGACAAGACGTAAGGTCCGACCTCGGGATTGGGCCAATCCAAGCGGCGAAACTGGAGGCGAAGCACACCGTCCGCGAGCCCATTGAGATCTTCGTCGAGGTCGAAGGCGGTCGTTGAACGTGTTCGTGAGGTGACCCGGAAAACGGATCACCTCCAGATGTGCTGCGTCGGCCTTCGCCCGTTTGCCGCTGCAGGCCTATGTCTCGAACGGGATGGAGAATGATCATGGCGTACGGGCTCATACATTATTTCCCCGGCGGCACGAAGGAGCAGTACGAGGCTTCGCTTGCTGCGGTACACCCGAGCAAGGATCGCCTGCCTGAGGGCCAGATCTATCACGCAGCCGGGCCATCAAAAGGCGGCTGGACGATCGTGGCGATCCACAATTCCAAGGAAAGCTGGGAACGGTTTCGCGACCAAATCCTGATGCCCAAAATGCAGAAAGGCATCAAGGGCGGGTTCACGTCACCGCCCCAGGAAACGACGATCGAGCTCTATAAGGTCATGCCGTAGCGGAGTTCGCCGCCTCCGGACGCTTGCCATTTCGTCCTCAGTTGTTTCAGCCGGGGGCGGCGAGACTGTTCACATCAGAGAAGTAGCCGCCGTCTCGCATGTCCGTCAGGAGCATCGGTTCCTGCGGACGCCATCCCAATGCGCTGCGAGTGCGGTCGCTGGAGGTCGGATTATCGATGGCGACGAAGCGCGCGAACCAATCGAAATGTGCGTGTGCCTCATCCTCGGTGAGGCTCCGGACAGGAACGCCGAGCGCCGTGCCAATCGTCTGAGCAATTGTGCGCAGAGGTACGCCTTCTTCGGCCACACCATGCAGGCGCGCTCCCGGCGATGCTTTCTCGAGCGCGAGTCGAAAGAGACGCGCCGCGTCCAGCCGGTGTACCGCGGGCCATCGGTTCGCGCCGTCGCCGATGAAGGCGGAGATCCTCGTGCGGCGTGCGATGTCGATCAGCATGGGCACGAAACCATGGTCGCCCGTGCCGTGGACGGTAGGGGCGAGTCGTACGATGCTGCCGCGCACCCCGCGACCGGAGGCTGCCAGCACCGTCGCTTCGGACGCTGCGCGTGGGATGCTCGCGCTGGCGGGCGCGTCCTCTTCCGTAGCGATCCGGCCGGGTGACTCGCGGTCGCGTCCAATCGCGAGTAGCGCGGTTCCCGAGGTCACGACGAACGGCTTACCCGACCCCTCCAGCGCGCCAGCCATTGCCTCCACCGCGCGCTGGTCGGTCTCGGCGGCGAGCTCTCGGCTCGTGGACCAGTCGTGGTTGAAGGCCGTATGGACACGTATGCTGAACTCCTGATTGTTGTAGTGGGCGTATCATCGGGTTCGCGACTGGCACCGAGCGCGGGAGCTCACGAACGGGTTGGTGAGGACGCTCCGCGCGCGGAACGTCAAGACGCAAGGGCGCAGAAAGAAGTCGTAACTGGCGAGCCTTACACTCGCAGTGTTGACTTCAACGACATAGAGATGCGTTAGTCGCGCCTCGCTCGCCCTCGAAACAATCCTTGCCCCTAACCTCGTCATTGGAAGCATCTATCGCCGCGGTACTCGTCGAGTCGGCGCAAACCTCGGACGCAGTCGAGTACGAGGGCCGTGAGCACGACGGTCGTCAATCCCTCGAGCCGATCGACCGCCACTCTCGCCGTCGCGCGCGGTTGGCGCCGGCTCGTCGCGATTCGCAATGTCATGGCGACGGTACCAGAGCGCGGCCCAAGGGATCGCGCCCAATACCTTCGTCGCGAGATACGTCGTGAGCACCGTCACGAGGACGATCACGATCAGATTGTCGCGCGAAACCACGGTCCGATCCTCCACCCCCAACGTCCATGCCCCACCCGCTGGGACCACGGATCAGTCGACTGTGAACGGTACAACCGACGTCATTAAGGTGGCGTTAAGGATCCTGCCGTCAGCATAAAATGTTCATGAAGGCGGATCGTCGCGCGTGGCGGACTTGCGGTGGTGGCCCACCCCGCCAGCTCAGTAGCCTGCAACATCGTCGCCGATGTGCCATGGAGCATCGACCACGAGTACTCGTGGTCCACCCCGTACTCGCAGGACAGCTTTGAGCAGCGCCGGTCGGTGGCTGGCGAACAGCGCGTCGTACCAGCGGCGTTCCACGACCTCGGGGATGACGACGGCGATGTAGCGGTTGGGGTGCGCCGCGGCGACGTCACGCACGTACGTCAGAAACGGGGTGATGAACTCGCGATACGCCGACGGCAGTGTGACGAATGACACCGACGAGTGACCAGCGGCGAGCGCCGGGACATCGACCAGGTCATGCCAACTCGCGGACAGTGAGCTGGCGCACCGCTCGTCCGCCGTCACATCGTCGGTGACCACCAGGACGGCCTGCACCTCGCTCGAGATCGACAGTGCGAATTGGAGCCCCTTCCGCGCCACGCGATCGAGCCGACGCAGTGGCACGATGACGATCGGAGGCTCGGCAGAGGCAAATGACAGGGGACTGGATTCGGTCCCCTCACCCATGATCGCGCGATCGACGCGCTCGTGCGAATGGCGCGCGGCGAGGAAGAACAACATGAACAGTGGAATGACGAGGACCGTGATCCAGGCGCCCTCCGTGAACTTGGTGACGATCACTACCAACACCGTCAGCGACGTCGCGACTGCGCCCAGGCCGTTGAGCACCAGCGACCGGCGGGCATGCGGGCCGCCGACCCGACGCCAATGCGCCACCATGCCCCACTGCGACATCGTGAACGCGAGCAGCGCGCCCACGGCGAACAGAGGAATCAGTCGGTCTGTGATCCCGCCGAAGATCGTGAGCAACCCCGCCGCCATCGCGCAGAGGAGGAGGATTCCGGTCGTGTATACGAGTCGGCGGCCCGGGTGGGCGAATTGGAGCGGCAGATACCGGTCGAGCGCGAGCACCCGGCCGAGACGCGGAAAGTCAGCGAAGCTGGTGTTGGCCGACAGGCACAGCACCGTCGCGACCGACGACATCGTCACGTAGTACAACGTGCCGTGTCCGGTGACTGCGCCGGTGAGCTGTGAGAGCACGCNNCCGGTGAGCTGTGAGAGTACACTCTGATAGCCCACCGCACCGGGGGCTGTCGCGACGATCTTGTAGACTGGGCAGAGAAAGGCGATCCCGGCTAGCAAGGCGATCAGGATACCGACGATCGCGGTCAGCGTCCGATTGGCCGTCCGGGTCGTTGGCTCGCGGAACAACGGGACGCCATTGCTGACGGCCTCGACTCCGGTCATCGCCGTCGTGCCGCTGGCGAACGCTCGCATCAGCAACCAGCCCGTGACGGCAAGCGTCGCCGGCACGGGCGCCGGGGGCGGCGCGACCGGGACAGGGTGCCCACCGGCGATGACCGTTCGCACAACGCCAACGATGATCACGAGCCCGAGCGAGGCGACGAACAGATATGTCGGCAGTAGGAACACGAGCCCCGACTCTCTGATGCCGCGCAGGTTGACCATGGTCAGGAAGACGAGAATCGCCAGGCAGAGGGGGAGCGTGTACGGCAGCAGCATCGGCGCTGCCGACACGATCGCGCCCACCCCAGCGGAGACAGCCACGGCGACGTTGAGGATGTAGTCGAGGGACAGCGCACTCGCGGCCAGCAACCCCGGAAAGCGGCCGAGATTCTCCGAGGCGACGGTATAGGATCCGCCGCCGTTCGGATAGGCGTCGATCGTCTGACGGTACGACAGATACACCGCCAACAACACCGCGATGATCACGGCGCTGATCGGTGCGATGTAGTGGCTCGCTGCGGCGCCGACCGCCAGCAGCACGGTGAGAGCGGCCTCCGGGCCGTAGGCCGCTGACGCGAGCGCGTCGAGCCCAAGCACGGGGATCCCACGAAGGGCGCCGATCCGTTGTTGGTCCTGCTGGTCGGTCCGGAGCGGCGTGCCGAATAGGACTTCGAGCATCGACATCGATCGAGGCAAGCCTAGGTCACGGGCCGGTTGAAGTTGTACGGGCGATCGCAGTCCCAGGCGTCGTAGCCATCAAGGAACGGACCGACTGTGGTCTTGGGNNGTCGGCGGCGGACTATCACCGGTGCGCCTTCTTAATGTATTCTTTGTGCCCCGGCGCCGTGCGGTCTGTAACTTCCCGAAATGCGTCGGATGCTGTGGCCCGCGGTGAGCCTGACCGTCGCGCTCATGCTACTCACCGGCGTGGCGTATCCGGCGTTGCTCTACGCCGTTGGTCTGATCAGCATCCCGTGGACCGCCGGCGGCAGCCTCGTACGCGATCCGAGCGGGCGGATAGTCGGTTCGGCGTTGATTGGCCAACCGTTCGTCAGCACTCGCTACTTCCACGGCCGGCCGAGCGCGGTGGGCTACGATGCCGCGGGATCGGGCGCGTCGAATCTCGGACCCACGAGTCCGCAACTGGCCGACTCGATGGCCCGCTACGCTGAGCGGTTCCGCGCGGCGAACAGCCTCGCGCTGGGGGCTGTGCTGCCGCCGGATGCCGTGACGGCGAGCGGCAGTGGACTCGACCCCGACATTTCGCCGGAAGATGCCGCGCTCCAAATCCGTCGCGTCGCGCTGGCGCGTGGCGCGCGCGTCGATCGCGTGGCGATCGTGGTCGCGGCCCACGTGACGCGACCGACGCTGGGCGTCATCGGCGAGCCGCGGATCAATGTGCTGCGGCTCAATCTCGCGCTCGACTCGGCCCTGACGCCACGATGACTTTTCGCGGCGTCGGCCAGGACATCCTGTTCCTCCTGATCGTCACCGCGCTGGTGCGGCCCACGGGGACCTATCTGGCCCTCGTCTTTACCGGCGGCCGCACGTGGCTAGACCCGATCGTGCAGCCGATCGAGCGGGCGCTCTATCGACTGGCGCGAGTCGACGCGGCGTTGGAGATGACATGGGCCGAGTACGCGACGGCGTTCGTGATATTCGGCCTGGCTGGCACGCTCGCGTTGTACGCGATCCTGCGCGGCCAGGCGCCGCTTGCGACGCCGCTGACGCCGGATCTCGCCGCCAACACAGCCATCAGCTTCAGCACGACGGCGACCTGGCAGGCATATGCCGGCGAGACCACGATGCGCTACCCCACGCAGCTCGTTGGACTCGCCGGGCAGAACTTTCTGGCCGGCGCGGCGGGACTGGCTGTCGGGATCGCCTTCGTCAGGGGATTGGCCAGGGACGGCGCGATGACGATCGGCAACTTCTGGGTGGACGTCGTTCGTGCGGTCCTCTGGGTGCTGTTGCCGCTCTCGGTCGTCGGCGGCATCGCCCTCATGGTGCTCGGTGTACCGATGAACTTCGACGCCTATACGCACGTCACGACGCTCGACGGCGCGGCGCAGACTATCGCGCAGGGGCCGGTGGCGGCCCTCGAGTTCATCAAGCAGCTCGGCACCAACGGTGGCGGGTTCTTCAACGCCAACGGCGCGCATCCGTACGAGAACCCGACACCGCTTGCGAACTTCGTCGAGATGCTGGCTATCGCCGGGCTCCCGGCGGGATTGACGTACACGTTTGGGCGGTTCACGGGCCGCGGACGCGACGGGTGGGTGCTGTACGGAGTCATGGTCGCGCTGTTTGGCGCGGGCCTCGTCGCCGCGCACTCGGCCGAACGCCGCGGGACTATGGAGGGCAAGGAAGTGCGGTTCGGCATCAACGGGTCGGTGCTCACAGCGGTCACGACATCGAACGGTGCCACCGGGTCGACGAACGCGGCCGATGACAGCCTCACGCCGCTGGCAGGGGCGGTCCTGTTGATCAACATGCTGCTCGGCGAGATCGCATTCGGCGGCCTCGGCTCGGGGATCTACAGCATCCTCATGGTTGCAATGCTCGGTCTCTTTGTCACCGGACTCATGGTCGGGCGAACGCCCCACTATCTCGGGAAGCCGCTACGCAGTGTCGAAATGCGGCTGATCGTCCTGTATACGATCGTCATGCCCCTTGTCGTACTGCCGCTGACCGCGCTGGCCGTACTCACGTCCGCCGGCCTCGCGGGACTGACCACCAACGGCGGTCCGCACGGCCTGACGGAGATCTGGTTCGCCTACACGAGCGCCTTCGCCAACAATGGCCAGGCGTTCGCCGGACTCAACGCCAACACGTCGTTCTACAACGCGACGACGGCGGCCGCGATGATGGCTGGCCGTTTCGCTCTTGGTGTGATCGCGCTTGCCCTGGCCGGCACACTCGGTCGTTCCCGCCGACGAGCCACGGACGGCGACGTCCCGACCGACACGCTACTGTTCGGCGGCGTGATCATCGGCACGGCACTCATCGTCGGTGCACTCACGTATGCTCCGCCGCTCGTGCTCGGCCCGATCGTCGAGCACGCGCGCATGGTGTCCGGCGTGCCGTGAGCGGGCGCGCCTCTGTATCTTGGAGGCGCGATGCAGTTCGATCTCCCCACCACCTTTGGCCTGCTATTCGTGGTCGCCACCGCGGTGGCGATCGTCGTCCGACGCGTGCGGCTGCCCTACACCGTCGGCCTCGTGTCCGCCGGACTGTTGATCGGCAGTTTACACCTCGTCAACGCGCCGCGCCTCACGCCGCAATTCCTGTTTGTCCTTGCGCTGCCGGGACTGGTGTTTGAGGCGGCGGTGAATCTCCGGGCCCACGATCTCTGGCGTAACCGCGCGACGTTGGCGTTGCTGGCGCTTCCCGGCGTGGCGCTCGCCATCGCGATCACGACCGCGCTCTTACCAGTCGCGTTGGTCGCGGTCCGGTACCGGGCCCCGCTCGCGGCCGGCGAGGCGTTCATGTTCGCGGCGCTCATCAGCGCCACTGACCCGGTCGCCGTGCTGGCGCTCTTTCGCCGGCTTGGCGCGTCGCACCGTCTAACGGTGCTGGTGGAGGCCGAGAGCTTGCTCAACGACGCGACCGCGATCGCCTTCTTCGTGGCGGCGGTCGCGCTCACAGCGCGGCCGGTCCCGGGCATCGCGGTAACGGCGGCGTTGGCGGGGCATTTCGTGGTCGCCCTCGTCGGCGGTGCGCTCATCGGGACGGCGATCGGCGGCGGCGCCGCCCTGGTGATCGCGCGCATCGACGACCCGATGGTCGAGGTCACACTTACGATCATCGCCGCGTACGGCTCGTTCGGTACCGCGCAGCAACTGGGTTTCTCAGGGGTGCTGGCGACCGTTGCCGCCGGGCTGCTCTCCGGCCACCGTGCCGTACGGCGGGGCATGTCGCCGAGCACCCGGGTGGCCGTCGACGTGTTCTGGGAATACCTCGCGTTCGCGCTCAACTCGATCGTCTTCCTGCTGATCGGGCTCGAGGTCCACTTCGGCGAGCTACTCGCGCTCTGGCGGCCGGTCGTCGCGGCATTTCTCGTTGTGCTCCTCGCGCGCGCCACTACCGTTGGGACGGTAATGGTCGTGGTGAGTCGCTCGCGGGAACGACTTCCGTGGCGGTGGGCTCCGGTGCTTACCTGGGGCGGCTTGCGCGGCGCCTTGTCAATGGTACTCGCGCTGGGGTTGCCCGAATCGATGCCGCACCGCTCGGTGCTGATCGGCATTACGTTCGGCGTCGTGACGCTGTCGATAGTGGGCCAAGGGCTCTCGATGCCGGTGCTCGTACGCCGGCTCGGGCTCAGTGGCGGCGCCAGCGCGCAGGAGGCATTCGCGTCGGCGCGCGAGGAGTTTCGCGCTGCCCGGGCCGCGCTCGAAGAGCTCGACTATCTCGCCGGGGCGGGACTCCTCCCGGCGCGCGTGGAGGTCATGATCCGTGCGCGGTACGCGCCGCGCCTCGCTCGGGCCGAGGCTCGGATCCGCGCCGCCACTGGCGATGGATTGCCTGCGAGCGGGGAGGCAGGGGGTGATGTCGTGCGGCGCGTCGAGCACTACCTGCTCGACGTGGAGCGCGAGCGGCTGCGCGATGCCGTTACGAGCGGCGCGCTTGCGCCCCATGATTACGACCGGCTGGTTGCCGAGCTGGACGACCGGCGGTCGACGACAACTTGACGAGTATCGCTGCTACCTCCGTTGACCGAACGTTCACGACGGTCGCCACGCTGCGCTTGCACTTGTGCACCCGGCACTAGTGCGAGTCACGGTCCGCATGGAGGCACTCGGATGACACTCAAGCTCAGCTCGTCGGCGTTCGCACATCGTGGGCAGATTCCCGACCAATACACCTGCGACGGCGCGAGCACGCCGCCACCGCTCCAGTGGAGCAATGTGCCCGCTGGCGCGAAGAGTCTCGCACTGATCGTGGATGATCCGGACGCACCGGATCCCAAGGCACCCACGCACACCTTCGTGCACTGGGTCGTCTACAACCTGCCGCCGTCGGCCACGAGTCTCGGCGAGGGCCGCCAACTGCCCGCGGGTGCCCGCGAGGGAGCGAACGATTCAAAGAAGATCGGCTACATCGGCCCCTGTCCGCCCGTCGGCCGCCATCGCTACTTCTTCAAGCTTTACGCGCTCGACACGATGCCGGGCGACCTCGGCACACCGACGAAGCGGGAACTCGAGGCGGCGATGCGTGAGCATGTGCTCGAGCACGCTGAGCTGGTCGGACTGTACGAGCGCTGAGGAGTTAGCGCCGGAAGGCGGCGGCGCTGAGCGAGGCTTATCGGATTGCCGGTGCGCCAGCGTTCATGCCATCGACCGGGTCGAACGTCTCTCCGATGAAGTGTCGGCGCGTCTCGGCATCGACGACGACCGCGCGGTGGTACGCCGCGGCGCGCGCCGGAGTTCGGTCGGGGCATTCCCGACGATCCAGTCGGGGAAAGCCTGACATTGCAGAGCGTGACGCGACCCATGCGCCTGACAAAGGTGAGCCAAGATCCCCGACAGACCAGTAGCAGGGTCGCGAGTAGCTTATCCAGGACGGGCTTGTGTGGTAGGCCATGCTCAAAACGCACAATCGAACGCGCACAGTGAGAGGGAGGCTGTCATGATCGATCTCGGGGTTGAGACCGTGCCGGACGTGGCTCAGGCGGATGTTGATGATTCGCTGGATCTCTCGATTGGGGCTCCCGTCATCGTCGCCACCGATGGCGACCCGGACGCGAATGGGGCCATTCGCGTCGCGCAGCTGCTCAGCGCGCGAGATGGCACGCCGGTACATGCGATTGCGGTCCTCGAACCACCCCTTGCCTATCTGCTGACCCTGGAACACCTGCCGGAGGAGGCGCAGGCTGCCCGGATTGGCGCGCTTCGGAAGCGCGTCGAGCGTCAGCTGCAGAGGGTCGATGTTTCGGAGGACAATTGGGACATCCGGATCGTCGTGGGACGTCCAGCCGATGCCATTGCCGACTTGTCGATCCAGACGCAGGCGGGTCTCGTGCTCGTTGGCATTGGAAGTCAGGGCGCGCTCGGCCGTGTGTGGCGGGGGGACACTGCCATGCGCGCCGTCTATCGCACGCGGAGACCGGTGATGGCCGTCCATCGCGATGCGAGGGCGCTCCCCCGGTGCGCAATCGTAGGCATCGACTTCGGCCCAGCGAGCATTGCCGCGGCCCAGGCCGCATTCCGCACGATGGCCCGCCGGGGCATCGTGCACCTCGTCCACGTCCAACCCCTGTTCACATTGCTCGCGGAAGGGAACTCCGCCATCAATCCAGCGTACGGGCAAGAGCTCGCAGGCCAGTTTGATGCGGTGATTCAGGCGATGACCGCACCGCCCGACATTCGTGTGGTGCACGAGATCGCGAGCGGCGACCCCGCGAGGTGTCTCCTTGAAATTGCGGGGCGGGAGGGAGCGGACCTGATCGCCGTCGGGACGCATGGGTATGGGCGCCTGCAGGCAGCGGTCCTCGGCAGTGTCGCGAGCCGCGTCATGCGCGGCGCAAAGTGCTCAGTCCTCATCGCACCGGAAATCCGCGCGCGCATCACGATGACGGGGGGTCCGGGCCAGGGACGCACCGTGGTGAGTACTGTGCCGAGCGAGTGGGTCGGGATGTTGACTGACTTTACACAGCGTAACGCCGAACGCCCGACAATGCTGGAGATCGATGATCCGGCGATTGGCGCTCAAGCGGAGGAGCGGGGATACCACCTGCGCGGCGTGACGTATGATCACCGCGACGGGCGGGTCCAACTGATGTTGGGCGGGCGCACGACCGGTCCCCACATCACCCACACGGTGTCCGGCGTCAACGAGGTCGGCATCGCGACCGGCCCTGATGGCCGCGACAGTGCGCTCCGCATCGCCGCCGGCCATAGCGCAACGATCCTGACGTTCCTCGCCTGAGAGTGGCAGCAGGACTCTTCGCGTGTGCGGCCGCTGGTGTGGCGCTGCTGCTGGGCGGTAGCACGGGCACGATGGCCTCCTCACTTCGTGCGGCGGGCCCGCGACGCCAGGTGGTCATCCGGTGCAGCCACCAGGACTTGCTCGGCGAGCGGCAGCCCGATGTGCTCGCGTGCGCGACCGACGTCGATGACCAGCGGTCCCGCAAACGGTGCTCGCTCGCGGACGGTGACCGATGCGCCCGGCACCAGGCCCATGTCGGCCAGATGTCGGAGCAATTCTGGGTCTTCATCGCTGACGCGTAAGACCGTCACCGCGGTGCCCGCGTCCACGGACGCCAGTGACGGGCACGGCGCGTCGTCGACGACGCCGTCGCGGGTGGGAATCGGCGCTCCATGGGGGTCGGTTGTGGGCTCACCGATGGCGGCCGCCATGCGGTCGACCAGCTTGTCGGACGCGGAATGCTCGAGACGTTCTGCCTCTGGGTGCACTTCGTCCCACGGGTAGCCCAGTGCGTGCACGAGGTAGGCCTCGATGACGCGATGCCGGCGGAGTGTGCGGAGAGCCGCGCGACGACCTGCCAGCGTGAGTCGGACGCCGTAGTAGGGCTCATGCGTCACCAATCCCGCGTCCGCGAGGCGGCGCGCCATGCCGCTCACCGACCCGGCCGCGAGCCCAAGGTGGTGCGCCAAGTCTGTTGTCGCGACGGCATTGCCCGCGCGTCCGATCTCGTAGACAGCCTTGAGGTAGTCTTCCGCCGGCGGGGTGATCTCGTCGGCCGGTTCATCCGGCACCTTCCGACGGGGTGGTGCGTGCGGATGCTGTGCCTCGACACGAGCGGTGGCACCGTGCCGCGACCGGGCCGCGCTCACGGATCGCACCCGCCCCTCGACCGTCCGATACCGGCATCCATGCGCTGTAAGCTGCGCCCTCCGTCAGGTCAGATCAAGCGTGGCAACCGCGCCTCAGACCGGACCAGCAGTTCTAGTGTCAAAACGCTGTATGGACCCGTAGTGCGAAAATCGAGACCGGTCCGCGGGCAGCGTTGAATGCCGGGTTCACGACGTATTGATAGTCGAAACTGAGCGTCGCCCATTTTTCGGGCGTATACGCGTAGTAGGTCTCGAGTACCTGCTCTGCGCGGTAGTCGAGTGCACCGTCGCCGATCAAAATTCCCAACCCGCCAGCAGCGAAGTAGGCGCGGGCGACGGGGGACAGACCTCCGACCACACCGCCCACACCGACATTGTCGTTCGGCCGTCCCCACGACCGTCCCTTCAGCACTCCGCCGAGCGACCAGCTTTCACTGCCTTCCGTCCCGCCGAGGATTTCGACTTGCCCCGGACTCCAACTCGCACGTGAGAACAGACCGAGATCATCGGTGATGGCTTGCTCGGCGTTGAGCACGACGCCGGGATTGGTGCGCACCTGCCGCGTCAGCGTGATATCGGGATAGTCGGGGGTCGTGACCGGGAGCGCGATGGCGGCCGCGTAGCCGCCCATCGTGCCATGATTGACCCATCCGAACAACCGCAGTTTGCCCGGTTGTGAGACCAGGGAATATCGCCACTCAAACTCGGCTGCATATTGCCCCCGATCGGGGATGTGCATGTCGAACGTGTTGGTACTGGATACTGTTGGAAGGAGGAAGTAGCCGACACGGAACGCCCAGTCTTTCTGGTTCAGCTCCGCAAGTGCGCCCCAGGTCCAACTGAGTTGGTCCATCGTCCAGTCGTACGCACCGGCCCCGTACGTGTTCCAGTTGAGAAAGTTCGTTCGCGGGTCGCTCGCATAGGTGTTGCCATCGAAGTAGTCGGTGACGGCGAGTCTGCCGACCGCGACGGTGATCCGCGAGATGTCCGACGCCCCAGCGAGCTGATGGGGGCCGTCCTTGACTGTGTCCTGTTCACCACCGAGACCGAACGTTTGGCGCAGCACAACGCGGTCCACCACGAAACGCGGCGCGGCAAAGCTGGCTTTTTGTGCTTCCCCGTTGGGGAAGGCAGCCACGCCATGGGTGTCATTGAGGCCAAAGCCCTGGTCGATCTCCGGGTCGAAATACAGATCAGCCCCGGACCACAATCGCGAGTCCACGAACGCGGTCGCACTGATCGTGTTCTTCAGCTGACTTGCGCCGGTGAGGCTGTTCGTTCCCTCGTACGGCGATCGGAAGTGGACATAGCCCTGTTCGACGTACGTGTCTTGGGCGTGGATATTCCATCGCTGGTGCTCGGCCGCCCCGGGACTGCTGGTCTCGCTCGAGCGCGCACGCGGCCACCTGAGCGATCGACTGAATCCCAGTCGTAGGGTATGCACATCAGACATCAACCTGACCCCGGTGCCGGACGGGAAGGTGACGCCTGCTTGCCCGAGTTGGTCGTAGAGATATTCAACTCTGGCGGTCCATCCCGGCGCGAAGGCGAATTCAGCACCAGCGCCCAGCACCCATCCCGGCCGCACAATCTTGTCCTGATCGTTGATTGAGGCCGAGCTATCGATGAAACGCGCCTGCGACAGAGCGAGTCCTCCCGTTCCGTAGATCAGCCAACGATCCACGGCGTAGCCGAGGCGGCCGCGGAGGGTTGAGACATAGTCGATCTTTTCAGAGACAGTGCTGCCTTGCGCCTGGATTCCCGATGAGACAGCGCCGTCTTCAAAGAAACCGGGGAACGCAATATCCGCGTCAGCGCCGAGGACAAGCCGCGACGAGAGAGCCTCATTGTATCCGACATGCAGACCGCCATCGAGGCGGGCGAAGACGTTGCTCGAAGTCATCGGGCGCGGGTCGGACACGATGGCTCTCGCGTCTCCTTGGCTGTAGCCGGTCTGGCCCCCGACGTACCATCCAGTCCACTCGGAGCGGGTGTTGGCCGGTGGGTTGACGGGCATCTGGACCGCTGCCTGCGCGTCCAGCTCTGGGATGGTGATGCTTACCGGTGCGGCGGAGGCGGCTGCAATCAGCAATCCGATGGCGGCCAGATGTCGACCGGTCATGGGCGCCCGTAACCAGGGTTGTGTCGGCTGGGGAGGCGATGCGGGTACCCGTACCGCCAAAATTGCAATGCTGGCGCAACGAAGAAAAAAGTTTGCACGTGCGAACTATCGGCGCCGTCACGTCGGGTGTCAAGAGCCTTGCGACGCTCACCCTCGGACGACACGGTGTGGGCGCAGCGGCAAGCAGATAGCGTTCAGTGTATGATGTCCCATGATTCACATGGTCCATCGAGAACTCTGGATCGCGCTCGTGATGCTGCCGTCCCCGCTGTGGTCCCAATTCCCCAGCGTCGGGCAGACGGTGAGTCGCCGTCATCCGCTTACGGAGGTGCCGGTCACGATGCGCGTGCCGCTCCCTCGGTCGCCCGACTGGCTCGCGATCGGCTATGGATCGGTGTGGGTCGTGAACTACAAGCCTGACCGCCTGTCGCGCGTGGACCCGCACACAGGTCGTGTCACCGCAGAGGTGCCACTTGGCCCCACTGCATGCCTCGGCGTTGTGCTTGCCCGCGGATCCGTGTGGGTCCCAACCTGTGGCGACGGCGTCCTTAACGAGATCGACCCACGGACCAATCATCTGGTGCGTCGCATTCCGGTCCCGATAGCAGGTGGCCGGGAAGGGTCGTTCGCCTACAGCCACGGTAGCTTCTGGTTGCCCGCCAACGCCCCGGACTCTTCGTCGTCCACTGTGGTACGGATCGACGCGCAGTCGGGGGCCGTCCAACAGCGCATTGCGGTGGGCGCGCGCGCAGACGTCGCGGTCGCCGGGTTTGGTGCGGTGTGGGTGGCGAGCAGCGCCACCGATACACTGTTCCGGATCGACCCCATACGGAACGCGGTCGTGGCCCGCATTGCGGTCGGCCACTCGCCGAAGTTCATGACCGTGGGTGCCGGCGCCCTGTGGGTCCAGAACCGCCAGGACGGATCGGTGTCGCGCGTCGACCCCGTCACGAACCGCGAGGTCGCGCGGATCGAGACGCACGCACCGACGCCGTGGGGCGACATCGCCGCGGGCAACGGCGCGATCTGGCTCAGCGTCGATAGCACGCCGGTCACCCGCATCGATCCGCGCACCAACACGGTGTCCGATCAGTACGTGGGCGGCAGCGGGGCCGATGCCATCCGCGTTGGCTACGGTGCCGTGTGGGTTGCGGACCACGAGCACGGCGAGGTCTGGCGCATCGACTTCGCGCCGCCCGGGCCGCGCTCGAAGAGCTCGACTATCTCGCCGGGGCGGGACTCCTCCCGGCGCGCGTGGAGGTCATGATCCGTGCGCGGTACGCGCCGCGCCTCGCTCGGGCCGAGGCTCGGATCCGCGCCGCCACTGGCGATGGATTGCCTGCGAGCGGGGAGGCAGGGGGTGATGTCGTGCGGCGCGTCGAGCACTACCTGCTCGACGTGGAGCGCGAGCGGCTGCGCGATGCCGTTACGAGCGGCGCGCTTGCGCCCCACGATTACGACCGGTTGGTTGCCGAGCTGGACGACCGGCGGTCAACGACAACTTGACGAGCATCGCGACGTTGAGCGGCCTGGGTCTCCTGCAGGTCCGGCCCACCCCCCAGCTTCTACTCGAATTGTCGTCCCTAGTTCGCCTTGACCATCCACAGGACTCAGACGCTTGCGACGGCCCGCGCGCGACGACCGCGCTAGGCGCGCATCGTCGATAATCCTGGGTCGTGACTGAACTGCCCGTGCCCGTGGAGGCCATATGGTCCCTCGACAGCCAAGAATCTCGGATCAAGGCCGCTACCGACACCCAGACCATGCGGGCGGCGGACGATTTGGCCACGCCATGGAGGACCCATGCACGCCCCAGGATATCTCCGCACCGCGTTCATTGGTCGTGGTCGGGCTATATTGTTCATTGCGACGCCTTTCTGCACGCGTGGTTGTACCTTCGCACGCGTCGTGTGATACCATGCAATCCAGGGAGCTACCTCCCATGCCCCAGCGTACAGCCGCCTTCCTGCCCAGCGCCTTCCTGATCGGCGCTATCCCGGCACGCGCTTCGGCCCAGACGCTGAAGGTGACCGTGCTCGGCACCGGCACGCCGGTTCCGGCACGGCGCTGCGCGACGCGCAGGGCGCCATCATCGGCTATTTGTTGATCGGCACCGACAACACCGCGCGCAAGCAGGCGGAA
>PMAE01000054.1 GCA_003152485.1 Gemmatimonadota bacterium
GCAAATGCCGATTCCCGACGACCTCACGGACCTAGATCATGCCTTCTAGCCGCACATAGCTTGATGACTTTTCTCCGGCGCCATCGCCCGACGGTCGCGAGGTCGCATTCCAATCATGGCGATCCGGATCTCGGGATGTCTACGTCATGCCCCTGGATGGCGGCCCGTTGCAGCAAGTGACATCGTCGCCACGTCAGGAGGCGCAGTCACGGTGGTCTCCGGACGGCAAGTCGCTCACGTTTACCATGTTTGCGACGGGCGGCGTCTGGGTCGTTCGGCGAGACGCGACTGGTGTCTGGGGAAAGCCCGTCTCGCGATCCGCCACTGGCTCCTGGCCCGTGTGGTCTCCTGACGGGCGATGGATCGCGTTTACCAGCTACTTTCTCGGCGGATCATTGATGGTTGTCGGGCCGGATTCAGGAGCGCCCCGTGTGGTGCTCGACTCCACCACGAGCGATCGACTCCGAGTCGAGGCAGTGGCCTGGAGTGCCGACGGCAGCACGCTGTACTTCAAGAGCCATGATGTCAAAGGGAATGCATCATTCTGGTCGATCCCGGCGGCCGGCGGGCGGCCGACGCTGCTCACTCGCTTCGACGATCCTGCGCGACCCTCGTATCGTCCGGAATGGAGCGTCGGGTCGGGCCACATGTACTTCTCGATTGATGACCGGCAAAGCAACGTGTGGGTGATGGAGGCGACGCCCCGCCGACTGCGCCGGAACTGCTTTTTTGCCTGTTTCTGCGTCGTGATCAAGGTTTTTGGTGAGTGATTTATCAACCGCATCGCTTTCCGATCCCACATAAAGTCAGTATGCTCATTGCGTCGGTGGCGCCGCGCAGCCTAAGCACCAGTTAGCCCGTCCAAACAGCCGTTGTTCGGCGGATTTCACTTCGACCGGAGAATCCCTAATGAAGTACGTGATCAGCTGGTTCGAGCGCCCGCAGGGTTCGCCCATCGAGTACGAGAATGCCCAGAAGCGAATCCTTGAGGTATTCGGCCAATGGAAGGCGCCCGCCAATTTCAAGATCGATTTCTTCGTGATCCGAGTCGGCGAATGGGGTGGGCACATGTTGATGGAATGTGACGATCTGGTGACCATTCATAAATTCTGTTCGATGCTTCCTTCTTTCGTTTTCGAGGTGCACCCTGTGATTAAGGTCGAGGAAGCCGTCCGCGGTGAACTCGAGGTAATAGCCTGGCGAGATGGACTGAAAGGCAAGTAATACCGGTGAGCAACTGCTCCGCATGGAATGTCGCTTGGTTGATATCGCCGGGCTACGCAGGCAGCGGACTAGCCTTTCTTGTGGACCACGGCCAAAGCGCCTGAGCTTGGGATTTTAATATTTCTTCGGTTTCTTCGATCCGCGTCGGGCAAGCTCGGAATAGTACCGCTGCGGCTCTGAGCGATCGCAAAAGCCTGCCGGAGAAGCACCTCGCCGCGGCGGTTTCAAATTGGCACGAATGAAGCCGCTCCCTCAATTGCGAATCGCGGCCGTGGCCTGTTTGCTTCGACTTGAAGTATTGAGGGATGCGGCCGTGAAGCACCGGTCGGGATGCAAGAGGACCGGCAAAAGACCTCGGTTCTCGATGGAGATGTCTATTCCGGTTCTAGTCCTACGCCGTATTCGTCGGTGGCCTCGTAGACACACCGTCCGATGTCATTGATGCACACGTGGCGGGTATTACACGCAAGCATCTGCGCTTTGGCTGACGTGATGGCCGGTGGGCTGTCACGGTGAATTGCCCCCACCAATTGTCCCCACTTCGCCAAGCACGCGGACTCAGGATCGCGTAAGTGCGACGGACGGAGCGGTCGGTCTCGCTACCCTCATCGCATGCCAGCCAGATCCAGTGTCGACGCGCGGCGCGGCGCAGGCTCCGGAGCAATCGGCCCCTTCACGATTCGCCACAAGACGTGGTTGAGCAGCGCGTCATCGACCTGGTCCTCCTTCCGGAAATCCATCCTCCGTGAGAGGTGGGCAAGGCGGCCCGTATCAGGATTGGTCTCGGTCATCGGAATCGACGGATGCGCTGCGACGTACACCGATGTATCCGGCTTCGTCCCGAACGCATCGCGCAGCGGACGCCCAAAGTGGTCGAAGGGTGACAACGTCCCAAGCCCCAGGATTTCCTCGATCGTCGCCAGCACATCGGTCGTGTTGGCAAAGCGATGCACCACACCACCCTTCGCCCACGGCGAAATCACGAGCATCGGTGAGCGATGCGAATCGACATGATCGGCCCCATTCTGCGCGTCGTCCTCGAGCACGAAAACGACCGTCGACCCCCAGAACCGGCTCCGCGACAGCGCCTCGATCATCCGCCCCAACGCGAGATCATTGTCCGCCACATACGCCCTCGGCGTCGGGGCCTTCGGCTTCGCCGCAGCCGTGTGGTCGTTCGGCAGACGCACGATCTCGAACGCCGGCATCGAATCCACCTGCTCGTACCGCGCCAGCTCAGCGATCCAGATGTCCGCCCGTTTCTGATCGGTAATCGTCAGATTGAATGGCGGAAAATCGGGATTCGTATGCCCCACGAGCGCCGCCTTGTCCCCCTCCGCCGGACCGTGCCACTCTCCGATCTCCGCGTCCTTTCCCCCCTGCGCCACAAACTCCCCATAATCCCGAAACGAGATCCCCTTCCTGGCCGCCAGGTCCCACACGTACCCCATCGCGGGCGCGTTGACATCGTCGCCGTCCGGCGGCACCACACCGCGATTCGTCCCCTCGTAATCGTACCACGGCCGTCGACCTGAATACTGCGATGGGACACTCTTCTCATCGTAATCGGTCGCATACGCCGCCGTCGACCAGTTGTGCCCGTCTCCACTCACCTCGGCATTGCAAAAGAACCGATCCCATATCCCAAACCGCTCGGCTAGTGCGTGATGGTTCGGCGTGACCGCTCGACCGAAGAAGACGATCGCTGTGTCCCCGTCGGCCTGCGGCAGATCGCCGAACAACTGATCGTACGTCCGGTTCTCCTTGATGATGTAGACCACATGCCGGATCGGGGGATACAACGTGCTCGAGCGGCTGAACTCCGCGTCCCATCCGTTCGCGCGCCCGACACGCGCCGAGTACGCGGCTAGCGTACCGGCATCGGGGGACGCCACGGCCGTGATCGTCCCCGAGAGCTGGCCGAGGGTGTAGCCGATCGGATTCCGGGGCCGCCCCGGTGCGGGCCCCGTCTCCGGATTCGGTCCGGTCCCGCGCCCCTTCCCGTTCACGACGAGCAGCGTATCGCCGGCGCCAACCACCACGGCGGTCGGGTACCATCCGACGGGAATCCGGCCGATGATGGTATCCTGCTGGCTTCCCAGAATCGCGATCGCGTTATTGTCCGCCTCGGCCACAAAGAGTCGTGTGCCATCGGCCGAGAGCGCGAGCGCATTCGGAGTGCTTCCCTCCCCCGTTCGGGCCGGGTTCGCATCGTGCAACCGTGCCACGACGCTGTCCGCACGCGTATCGACGACGTCGATCTCCTCGGTGCTGGCGGAGACGACGTAGAGGTGCGTACCGTCCGGAGTGAGTAGCAACGCCGAAGGATGCCGAGCGACGGGGACCCGGTGGATCGGCCGTAGCCGGCCGCTGGCCACGGGGGCGAACGCGGACACGGTGTGCCCCCCCCACGCCGAAACGAAGACAGCGCCCGTACCGGTCACCGCGACGGCATAAGGGTACCGCTCGGTCGCGAGGCGCTGGCGAACGCGTCCCGACGCGAGGTCGACGACCGCGATTGAGTCCCCGAGATTTTCCGCCACGTACAGCGTCTTCCCGTCGGGGGAAGGGGCGAGTCCTGCGGGATATCGGCTGCCGTGGTGCGCCTGACCGCGCGGAGCGAGAACAATGCTATCGGCCAGTGTGGCGCTGTCGCCGCGCCAGGCGTAACGGTAGACGACATCGCCGTCACCCCCAGACGCAAAGAGCGTGGAGCCATCGGGGCTGAACGCCAGCCCCAGAAACGCCGCGTGCTGTGGAAGTGTTTGCTGCACCGAGCCGGTCGCGCGGTCGACAACCTGTACCCCCTGCTCGCGCCAGCCATTGAGCAGCACAATGACGCGCGTGCGATCGGGAGAGAGCACCGCGGCAAGCGGAAAAGAGCCGACATCGATCGACCGGCCGGCAGGATCGAGCCGAACTCCGGTCGGGAGCCGCCCGATCCCGGTCGCCTGGGCGGCGGCGTCCGTCTCAGGTGCCCGCGCGCCCACATCGCGCGGCACTCGGCACCCGCTCGTCATTCCAATTATAGCGGCGACAGCAATTCTATAGGGGCGGGCGTTCATACCTGCCCGCTTTCTACTTTGGCTCGCGAGCGCCGCATACGCCTCCGGCTTGGCAGCGGGTGTAATTCGAATGCTTCTTCGGCCATCGCGCCAGTCGTGCGTTCTTACGTTGCGCGACCGTTACCCGACCGTGCGCAGGGCGCCTCGGCGCTGACGCTGTCCTGACGTGCGCCGATAAGTTTGCCCGGTGTAATTAGAACTCAGCTTTCGGCACCAGCGCCAGATAGACACCGATGATGTTGCAATCCCCCAATCCCGCTTGCAGGTCGCTATCCCACTGCGTCCCAATCGATTGCGCCATCGGGAGCCGTTGGTGGGGCCTTCTACGCGCCGCCGCCCGAGGTCATCATCAATGAGGCGCGCCGGCCAGCTCATGGGCACTTCAACCTCATTCATGGCGAGTCCGCCCTCAAAGCAGACTTCTACCCGGCCGGCAGCGACCCGCTGCACGCGTGGGCCCTTGCTCGGCGGCAGCCCATTCTCGTTGGAGGGGAAACCGTCTGGATGGCTCCCCCGGAGTACGTGGTAATCCGCAAGCTCGAATACCTCCGCGATGGAGGGTTGGATAAACATCGTCGCGACATCCAGGCGATGCTGCGCGAACACAACGGGCTTGTTGACGAGGCAACTCTGCACGAGCAGGTTCGATCAGGGCTCCAATACAATTTTGCCCAACGTGTGACGCAGCTCCAGCGCCCGATAGGCGTCGCGGACCTCATCCAGACGGAAGACGTCGGCGATCGGCACCTCGAGCCGCCCCGCATCAATGAGCAACGCGAGCTCGCCCAACACCGCAGCCGTCGCGGCGGCGCTGTTGCCCGCCGTTTTCACTCCGTGCTTGGCGGCCGCGTCGAAGTCGATGATCGTGTCGATCCGGTCGACTGGCACCCCGAGTTGGAGCGCGAGTTCCACGTATCCCCGGCCAAAGGTGTCGATGAAAGCATCGACTCGGCCACCAGATGCGGCCCGGATCCGATCCAGGGCGCCATCGCCGTACGAGACGGGGATCACACCATGCTCGACCAGCCATTGGTGATGGACCTCGCTCGCCAGCCCGATGACCTTGGCGCCGGCGATCTTAGCCAGCTGCACGGCGATCGATCCCACTCCGCCGGCGGCGCCCGAAACGGCGACGGTGTCTCCCGGACGCAGAGAGACCGCGCGCACCGCCGCATATGCTGTTGTTCCAGCGACGAACAGGGCGCCGGCCTGCTCCCACGACACATTGGCCGGACGAGGAACTAGGTGGTCGGCGTCAACAACGACGAACTCGGCGTGGCTGGCCCGATTGTTCGTGAATCCGATGACCTCCTCCCCGACCGTGATCCCGGCGACCGCAGCCCCAATTTCGTCGACGACGCCCGCGAGGTCAGTCCCCTCGCCTGAGGGGAACGTCGCCGGCCACCGCTTGGCGACCGCCCCCTCGCGGATCGCGGCCTCACCTGGATTGATACCGGCGGCTTTGACCCGAACAAGCACTTGTGTCGGCCCCGGAACCGGCCTTTCGACCTGCACAACCCGCAGCACGTCGACGTCTCCGTACCGATCGAATTTCACCGCGCGCATATCTCAGTTCTCCGCGCCAAGGACTTACCTGACGGACGGGGCGAGATTCGAACTCGCGAGAGGCTTTCACCCCCACACGCTTTCCAGGCAATCCCCTGCCCGCCCGGATCCCGACATCCTGACGCATTTCACTCTGACACGCGCGCGATCCGCCCGGATCTCCCACCCTTCGTGTCGGACAATATCGGGATCAGTTGCCACCCGAACTGCCACCTCTGTTAGGGCGGCTCGTTCTACGCCATCCCGGACAGATCGATTTCGGCAGCAGAATCGCGACCTGGCATCAGTACGTCCGCGCCTAGCCTATGCGCGGCGGCCTCATCAGGGCCGCCACGCCATAGAGCACAGTCAAGCCCGAACCACCACCCCAGGTCGACGTCGGCCGCGTCGGGTCGGTGGCCATCGCCGGCTCCAGGAGATTCCAGTTGTTCGCGGCCCAGACGTTGCCGGCCGGGCCGATCGACGCGTCGTTGATCATCTGGATGCCTCCACTCTGGGACAGCGGCCGCTCGAACCCGGCGAGCGTCAAGCAGCTGGGCAGACGGCACTAGGCATCCGCACTGCCTACTGCATCGCCCGTTCGAGATCGGCGGCGGTATACGGCACTCCGGGCGTGAGTAGCTCCGCTCCGGTGTCGGTGATGAGGTACATGTCCTCGAGGAAGAACGCCTGGCCGTCGACGGCGGCGATCGGCTCGAAGTTGAGCGTGGTCCCGGCCTTGAGCGGCGAGTATGCGTGCCCAGCGCGAAGGTTCATCGTGTGGATTTGCCAGAAGGGGACGTTGGCACGTGTCGACCAGGTATCGATCGCGTGTTGAGCGAGCAACGAGTGGACCGACGCGCGGTGACGGAGCAGTTCCGCGCGCCAGGCCGCGAACACGTCGTCGACGCTCACGCCGGCTCGGAGTGTCCGAGCGCCAGCCTGATAGGCGGCCACGAACACGGTCCAGGTTTCGCGCTGCTCGTTGGTGTAGTGTCCCGAGACCGGCATGGTTCGCCCCAGGTCTCCCCCGTAGTGATCCCATTCGCAGCCGATGTCGAGCCGAACCAGCTCGCCGGCATGCATCACGGTATCGAGGTGGTCGTAGAGGGCGAAGGAGATGAAGGGACGCGGCATGATGGCATTGGCGCCGGCCATCGCCCACGGCCAGAAGGAGGAGCCGTGCGCTCCGGCTGTCCAGCAGGCGTTCTCGACGGCGGCCTCCACCGCTCGCTGATGCACGCCAGGTCGGATCGCGCGCATCCCAGCCTTGATCGCGAAGACCGTCGCGGTGGCGGCAGCGCGGAGCGCCGCTCGTTCATCCGCGCTTTGCACCGACATCAGCGAGTCGATCTGTCCCCCGGCATCCGTCGTCGTGAACGACCATCGGCCGAGAATCGCCTGGAGCCACACGGGCGCATGCTTTGCTGCCGGGTTCTCCACGGTGGGGGGCATCTCAGATCCTGGCAGCGCTTCGAAGTAGAGCGGCCCGTCTATGTGGTGCGACAGAAAGTCTGCCAGCTCCGCCCAGTCGACGACATGCTCAAACCCCAGCCGCGCAGCCGCATCGGGCGCGGGGACCGCTTCCGGCGTCAAGCCTGCTCTGCGGAATGGGGGGTCAGGTTCGAGAAACAACCACGAGTCGCCGGATCGCCCATCGATCGCGAGGAACGCGCCCGAGGTATTGGCGAGCCCCGTGAAGTAGAAGAACGAAGCATCCTGCCGGTACCCATCGGCAGCGTCGTCGAACACGCGTCGGGCGCGCAGCAGCAGAATGCCGTCGTGGAAGACTTGGGCCGCGCGCCGCCGACGCTCACGCAGGACCGAGTCGGCGGGTGGGGGAGCGGTGATCGACGCAGTCTGAACGGTCGACTGTTCGAGGTGCTGACCGCGAACGAGGGTTCGAGACGGAGCTCGCTGCGCAGTGACCATCCGCGAGGTCACTACTTGCCCGTGCGCAACTGCACTCCAGGCCAGGAGGCCGGCTACCAACGCAGGCACATACATGGTCGCCTCTCAGGTGATAGGAAGTCCGCAGGCGTGACGACGGGTGGGCGAGACGAATGTACGGGTAGCAGGGGCAAGCACATCGACCCGCATCTTGTCTGGCGTGCTCGCGATCAGGCGAGTACGCGCCGCCCGGACCTCAGATCGCGGAGGAGTTCGGCCATGATTGCCGCAGATCTTTCCCGTTCAGCAGGGACTTGTGAGGACAACCGGCGACCGGCGATCGCGAGATAGCTAAGGGAGCTGATCGCTCGCATGGGAAAGAGAACCAGCCGCCCCACCGCAGTCCGCCAACTCATCTGCTTTTCACCCCAGCGCTTGTGCCCGTGCTCATTCGCTCCCCTCACCTAATGACTCCCCAAGGATACAGTGAACGGTCCGGGAGTGTTTGGGCGTGGGCATGCCGCCGAGAGCCAGGCACGGCAAAATGATGGGGCCGCGGAGGGGGGCGCACTGGGGAGAGGCCATCGCCCTGTGACAGTGTCTTGTGCCCGTGCGAGCTAGTGGAGAGGTGCCTCTCCAGTCGCTCGACGGCGCACCCATTCGCGCCTGCGGCACTCAAGGGGCAGGGCGAGACGTCGCGCGCACAGTCCGGAGTCCGGGCACGCTTCAGGCAATTCGGTAGTACGTGGTAATGGGACATGTCCTACTCCGTTGGTGAACGTGGCCGGAACCGTGTTCGCGCATACGAACGTGCGCCACGGGGCCGCGCAAGCCGCGGATCCGTTTTCCTCCAGTTCGTGGAACTGGCGGCCGACGGCACGTGGCACCGGAGGCGCCAATCGCTTGGCCCGTGCTCGCGTGAGCAGGCGAAGATCAAGGCGGACACCGTCGCGGCGAAGTTTGCCGCCACGGGGCGACGGGAAGAGTCCGAGGCTGGAACCGCCGCCGCGCTGTTTGACAGCTACGAACGCGAAGTGACGCCGACCAAGAGTCGGCACGCCCAACAGCACGACCGAACGACCGCCACGCTGTTCCTCCGGTGCGTCGGTCGGGAACGCACAGTCGTTTCACTCAACCGTCGGGACTGGGACAAGTACATCCACGACCGGCGCTCTGGCGCCTTGCGGCCGGCCGGCACGAAGGCAGACCGCGGGGTCCGTGATCGGCAGGTCCAATACGATCTCCGCACGGTGAGCGCGGTGCTTAACTGGGGTATGACTGTGAACGATCGCCGGGGCCAGCCGCTCGTCGATCGACACCCCTTCCGCGGGCTCCCAATGCCGCGCGAGGAAAGCCCGCGACGGCCACGACTCTCGGCTGACGAGTATCGGAAGCTCCTACAGGTCGCCCGTGACCTGCCGACACAGTTCCGGCTCGCTCTGGTGTTGGCGCACGAGACAGGGCACCGCATCAGGGCCATCCGCATGTTGCGGTGGTCGGATGTGGACCTCAAGGCCGCGCGAGTCCGCTGGCGCGCCGAGAATGACAAGATCGGCTTCGAGCACACCACAGCGTTGACCGCCGATGCCGTCCAGGTGCTCGGGGCGGCGCGATCGCGGGCGGCCGCTATGGGTGACGCGTGGGTCTTTCCTGCGGCCAGGCAGGAGGGCCAACCGACCGGCCGCATGATGTTCCGCGAGTGGTGGGACCTGGCCGAGACGGCGGCCGAGCTGGAGCCGGTCGAACGCCGCGGGTGGCACTCGCTCCGTCGGTCGTTCGCGACGGAGATGAAGCACGCGCCGCTCAGAGATCTCGCGTATCTGGGCGGTTGGAAATCGGTCTCGACTGTCGTTGAGATCTACCAACAGCCGGATGACCAGACAATGCTCGCCGCACTCGCGGCACGCCGGCCGATCGAAGCGACCGCGAATGGGTGATCAAATGCCACCTCGAATTGCCACCTCAGTGCTATCACACACCACAGCGAGTTGCCTGCCGTCACAGACAACCCGCGTGCAGCCATAGAGTTGAACAACGGACGGGGCGAGATTCGAACTCGCGAGAGGCTTTCACCCCCACACGCTTTCCAGGCGTACGCCTTAAACCACTCGGCCACCCGTCCTACACATGCTCATTCGCCTGACGCGCGAGTGTGCGGC
>PMAE01000007.1 GCA_003152485.1 Gemmatimonadota bacterium
GTGGCCACCGCCGCCTGCCACGCAGCCCGCGGCACTTCGAGGCTATCGAGTGTCAGGCCATCAAACTCCAGTGCCAGCTCGCGGAGCGCGCGATCACCGCCCTCCCGGACCCGCTGGATGACCGCTGTCGTGCGCTCCTCCACCTGCGCGCCGGGCGCTTGCTCACGATCAAAGAGCACCCTCCGGTCCGCCGCCGATAGATCGGCGATCGCGGCGGAGATTCGAAATGGGGCCCTGGCTTGCGGCGCCGCGACGCCCTGCGCCGCCGTCATGGCATCAACCTCTCGATCCGCGTGACCAAGATGCCGGTGGCCTGCAAGGCTTTGAGTGCGGCGATCGTGCGGTAGACCGAGACGGCTGGCACTACGGCGTGGACGGCGACGATGCTGCCCCCATTCAGGATGTCGATGACCGTCGGTCCGTTGAGGCCCGGAACGATCTGCTTGACTCGGTCGAGCGCGGCGCGCGGTACGTTGGCCATCAGGTACCGCTGGCCGCGGGCACAAAGCACCGACGCCAATGCGGCCACGAGCTCATCGAGCGGGCCGGCGGGGCGCTGGCCATCCGGGTCGCGACGAGGAGCCGTAATCAGTCGGGCCGTGGATTCCAGTATGGTCGCCACCTCGCGGAGACCGTTCACCCTCAGCGTGGAGCCGGTGGACGTCAGATCGACGACGATGTCCGCGATCCCCAGGTGCGGCGCAACTTCCGCCGCCCCCGACACGGGCACGACATCGACGGCGCGGCCTGCCTCAGCGAAGAAACGGCGCGTGATCCGCGGGAAACTCGTCGCGACGCGGTGGGGCGCGGCGGCATCCACCGGCAGGTCGGTGATCGCGCGGATCCCGCTCTCATCGCGTGCGGCCACGACCAGCCGGCAGTGGCCAAACTCGAGATCGAGCAGTAGGTCCACTGGCCGTTCCGATTCCGCGACCAAATCCCACCCCGTCACGCCAGCGTCCGCGACGCCATCCGCGACGAACTCCGTGACGTCCTGCGCACGCACGAACAGCGCCTCGAATTCGCCCCCGAGCGATGCAGTGAGGGCCCGTTCACCACGGCCGCGGACTTCCAGGCCGGCATCGGCGAACAGTTCGCGGGTGGCGTCCGCGAGACGGCCCTTATTGGGTAACGCGACACGAAGCATGGCGGTGGGGTAGAGGAGGCGATGGGGCAAGCAGGCGGCGGTCGATCTGGACGCAAAACAAACGGCCCGTCCAATAGGACGGGCCGTGGCGGTCGCGGAACTCGGTGTGAAGTGCTGCTAGTTGGTCACCCGATACACGCGTCCATCGCCCCGACCCGTCGGGCCGTGATGATGCACATGATGGTGGTGACGCGAGTTAGCGGGCACGACGCGAATGTAGGAGTGATTGATGTCGCTGTCAACAGCGGACCATAATTCGGCACTCGCCATCAGACAGTGTCTGCCCGGTCTCTCGCTCGCTCCCGCGCCGCCAACTGCTCGTCGATCGCTCGAAGCGCGGCGAGAAACTCGTCGCGCACGGTGCGCGCCATGGGATTGAATACAGCCATGTCTTCGAACAATTCCATGGAGTCGTTGCCGACGACATCCACGATGTCCATCAACGCATCGTGACTCTTCGTAGACAGGGCGAGGCGCTCGATGCCGGCACGCATCGCCCCACGACCGATGAAGTGTGTCAGGAACTGCGTGCGCGCGACCTGCGCATCGTGCTCGGCTGGTGTGCAGCGCACGACGTTGAGGCTCAGGGTGCTGAACAGCGCCTCGACCCGAGTCGCCGCCACTTCGCCGGCAGCCGACCCAATGGCGCCGGAGAACGCACACACGGCGACACGCTGGCCGGCACAGCTCACAGGCGCGGACTGTGGACCGAACAGCGGATGGGTCCCGACTGTCGCCATGTTCGGGAGGAGGCGTCCGAGGAGAGCGCATGGTATGACCTTGACGGAGCAGACGTCCAGGACCAGGGCGCCCGGGGCGAGTAGCTCACGGGTCTCGATCACCGCGCGCTCGAGCGCGCGAATCGGTACCGCGTAGATCACGATCGACGAGGCGCAGGCCCGTGTTACGGCGCGCTCGCGCGTGGAATCGGGGTCTCTCGTGTCAGCGCGATGGACCCGGTGGCCAACCCGCTCGAGCTGGCTGGCGAAATACGAACCGAATCGGCCCGCCCCGACAATGCCGATGTCGCCGGGATCACCGCTGTCACGCGAGGTCATGCGCCAAATCTACAGGGGCCCCGTCACCCCGTCGTATGATCCGGCGGTCGGCGGCGATGCGCTGTTCGCCCGGGCAAACGGTCGCCCGTAGTTGCCGTACGCGTGATCGGCACGCACACTTCACCCATGGCCACTCGCGCCCGCGTGCGTCGCCGTAGCCCGTCCACGACCGACACGCTCGGTCTCGCCTAGTATGCCCGCCGCTCCCTACGACCGGATCGGTGGCGCATACGATTCGACGCGGCGCGCTGACTCGTACATCGTGAGTCGTCTCCTGACGCACTTACACGCCCAGGACACGAGTCGCTACCTGGATGTTGCGTGCGGTACCGGGAACTACACGCTCGCCTTCGCCGCCGCCGGCGTCCGCGTGGTCGGGGTCGATAGCTCCCCACGGATGGTCGCCGCCGCCGGCCGAAAGGCGTCCCCCTCGGTGGCTCGCGATGGAGCGCCCGCTGCGACGGCCGAGGACCACGATACACCGGCCTGGGCGGTCGCGGACGTGGCGCGTCTTCCCTTCCCGACCCAGGTGTTCGCCGGCGCGTCCTGCATCCTGGCTCTGCGGTACTTCGCCGACTTGGACGCCGCCATCGCTGAGCTCGGCCGCGTGGTCGGTGCCGGACCGATCGTGCTCTTCACCGCGACTCCAGAGCAAATCCGCCGGTATTGGCTGCGCACGTATTTCCCGGAGACCGTCGAGCGAACGGCGGCCCAAGCGTACTCCGTGGCGCGCATCACCCACGCCCTCAGTGCCGCGGGCTTTCCTCGAGTCCAAACTGAGCCCTACTCCATCAGACCAGACCTCGAGGATCTCTTCCTCTACAGCGGGAAGCATCGCCCCTCACTCTATCTCAGCCCCGCCGTTCGAGCCGGGATGTGGAGCTTCGCGACCCTCGCCCCGCCGAGTGAGGAAGCGACCGGCTGTGCCGAGCTAAGAAGAGATTTGACCTCGGGAAAGATCGGTTCCGTCATGCCCACGATCGATGATCCGGACGGCGATTATCTGTTTGTCGTAGCCGAGAGATAAACAGCACGAGAGGCGAAAGGCGACAAGAGACACCAGAAAAGCCAAGGGCGAAAGTAGAGAGTAGAAAGTAGACAGAAGCAAACCGGCGCCGGAGTTGCCCGTTGCTCTTGTCAACTTTCTACTTTCTACTCTCGCCCTTTGTTTTTTCTGTTTCTGTTGCTTCTGCCGCCTTTCGACTTTCGACACTTGGTTTTGTCATTTGTTCCCGCCCACCACAGGCGTAAACATCGACGAAACGCACACCCACCTCTGCCCCCGCCGCACCCACCGATCCACAAATCGGATTCGTTCGGTAATCGCCCCCTTCCTATTCGTCCCGACCTCGGTGACGATGCCTTCGGCGACCGCGCGGTCGCGCGCGGTCATGCGGATATTCAGCTCGTCGAACGCCACCCGCGACACGTGATGTGTCGAATCCTCCGGATACGCGATTGCGTGGAGACTTTGGGAGCGCTTTACCATCGGCTGGCCCGCGTTCGCCAGCTCGACGTACTCGGCGGCGAGCATTGGCACGAGTGCGCTTGAATCGCGCTCGACGATGGCTTCGGCCCAGACATTTTCCTTGTCGCGAATAGTCACGATATCGCTATCGCCCGGCGCGGTATTCCCGTCGGGGCCCTGTGCGCGGGCCACGGGCGCGGCGGCCAACACCATTGCGGCCATCCATATCGGTAACGCACGCATTTCAACCCCTGGGGTTTAGAACTTGCGCGTCTCCTGACGCGACCATCGCTCGACGACGACCTTGGATTCGGTGTAGAACTCCACCGCGTCACGCCCCTGCCCGTGCAGGATGCCGAAGAAGCTCTCCTTCCAGCCGCTGAATGGAAAGTAGGCCATCGGCGCCGCGACTCCGATGTTGATGCCGATGTTGCCGGCCGGTGCCTCATAGCGGAACCGGCGCGCCGCCGCCCCGCTCGTCGTGAACAACGAGGCTTGATTCCCAAACGGGCTGCGCCGGAGAAACTCCATCGCGTCGTCGATCGAATCCGCGTGCACGAGACTCAATACCGGCCCGAAGATCTCCGTGTTCGCCAGACTGCTGTTCGCCGGCAACCCATCGAGAACGGTCGGCGAGAGGAAGTTGCCGTCCGCGTATCCCTCCACACGGACGTTTCGGCCATCGACCACCGGCCTGCCCCCTTCCTGCACTCCGGTCGCCACCAATGATTCGATCCGCGCCTTGCTCTCGCGCGTGATGACTGGTCCCATCTGGACACCGGCGTCGAGTCCATTCCCCACGCGAATGGTTGATGCGGCGCGCGAGATGGAGTCCCGAAAGCTCTGCTGTGCGTCGCCGATCGTCACCGCCACGGAAACGGCGAGACATCGCTGACCGGCGCAACCGAATGCGCTGTCCGCGATGATCTGTGTGGCGAGCTCCATGTCGGCGTCGGGCAGCACGACCACGTGGTTCTTCGCGCCTCCCTGGCACTGCATCCGTTTTCCATGCGCGGCCGCCCGTGTATACACATGCCGAGCGACGGGCGTAGATCCGACGAAACTGATGGCGCGCACATCAGGGTGATCAATCAACGCATCGACGACTGTGCGTCCGCCGTTGACGAGATTGACGACGCCATCGGGCAATCCCGTCATCGCGAGCAGCTCCACCGCGCGTCGCATCGTGAGCGGCACCCGTTCCGACGGCTTGAGCACGAGGGTGTTGCCACAGGCGATCGCGTACGGCAGGAACCAGAACGGGATCATCGCCGGAAAGTTGAATGGCGTGATCGCGGCCACGACGCCCAGTGGCTGCCGGATCTGCATCTCGTCCACACCCGGCGTCACGTCCTCGAGGATATAACCCTGCATCATGAGCGGGATGCCGCACGCGACTTCGACGTTCTCGATCCCGCGACGGATCTCCGCTTTCGCTTCGCCGAACGTCTTCCCGTTCTCGACCGTGATCAGTCGCGCGAGCTCGTCGATGTGCTCGTCGAGCAGGTTCTTGAGCTTGAAGAGGTATTGGATCCGCTCGCCGGGCGGCGTGCGACGCCATGCGGGGAACGCGGCCATCCCGGCGCGCACCGCGGCATCGACGTCCGCGGCACTCGAGAGCGGCGTGCGCGCGATCACCTCGGCGGTCGCCGGATTCACGACATCCACGAACTCCGTCGCGGTGGAGGCGGCCCATCGGCCACCGATGTAATTCGGGACCACTCGTGAGGGAGTCTGGGCGCCGTTGGCGGCTGTTGTTTGCATGGCGATGTCAGGAACTCGCGTAAGAGAGTGCGGCTTCCGATAATACGCCGCCCTCCGGGTTCCGGCCAGCAGTAGACCGAACCCGGTCTGGCGCGACGGCGCAGGCGGTTCGATAATGGTAACGGCAGCCGGCGGGACGTTCCGGGGCGTGGGGAGCTAACCCGTCGCGTCAGGCGGTATAGACAGGCCAACAGGAGAGAGTATGCGACAGGCCGGATTTGCGAACGTGCTGATAGCGCTAGCAACGACGCTCGCGCTCCCGGCGCCCAGTGCCGCACAGGCGTCCCGCATCGGGCCGGACTACGACATCGAGATGAGCCGCATGATTCCGATGCGCGACAGCGTGTCGCTCGAGGCCTGGATCTTCAAACCCGCCCACCTGACGGGCAAGGCGCCGGCCGTGCTGGAGCTGACCCAGTACGACATCGATGGTGCGCGCCGGGGGGAGTTCGCCACCTTCGTGCGACGCGGCTACGTCTTCGTCCAGGTCTACGTGCGTGGCCGTGGCCGTTCGGGCGGTGAAAAGACCGACGACCTCGGACTACAGGTGGGACTCGACGGCCATGATGTCGTCGAGTGGATCGCCGCGCAGCCGTGGAGTGACGGGCACGTGGTGATGTATGGCGGTTCGTTCGTGGGCATGACGCAGTGGCGAACCGCGGCACAGGTTCCCCCGCATCTCTCAGCGATTGCGCCGTACGTGCCGATCTATCCGGGATGGGATATCCCGAACACCAATGGCATCCCGCAAGCCTGGACCAACGTCATCCTTGGATATACGGCCGGCCGCTCGCTCAATGAGGGATTCATCCAGCGCCAGGACTATTGGTACGGCAAGATGCTCGAGCAATACGCCGCGTACCGGCCGTTCCGGGAGCTCGACTCCGCGATCGGCATCGCGCCCGACGACTGGTGGATGCACGGCGGTCAGGGTGGTAAGGCATCGATGTTCAAAGTGTGGCTGGATCGCGTTGGAGATGAAGCGTTCAATCTCGGGGCCGAACCGAAGACGGCGGATTACGCCCGGATGACATTTCCGGTACTAACGGCCACCGGATACTTCGACGACGATCAACCTGGAGCGCTTCGCTACTACAGAAACCACGAGGCGCACGCGCCCCCTGCGGCGGAGAGTCTTTCGTATCTCGTCATAGGACCCTGGGACCATGGCGGAACGCAGCGGCCGACGAAGACCATTATGGGTCTCACGATACCCGACGCGGCCGTCCTGAACATGTCCAGCTTTCAGGCAGACTGGGACGACTGGATACTCGGCCGCGGCGGCAAACCCGAGTTCTTCCGCGACAAGGTCGCCTACTTCATGCTCGGGGCGGACGAGTGGCGGTATGCGCCGTCGCTCCCGGCGGCATCATCAGGAAGCGACGCGACGTTCTGTCTGTCCGACGCGGCGGGGACGCCGGCGGACGTGTTTCATTCGGGCGAGCTCGTCGAGACTTCGCCGCGGGTCCAGGCGGCCGCCATCATCGTGAGCGACCCGCACGAGCTTCCCGAGGTGAGCATGGCCCGGTACGTACCCGACGAAGATCTGATGAGCCAATTTCGCGACTTTCAGAAGCGGGCGATCGTATTTCACTCCGAGCCGTTGGCCCATGACATGGAAGTAGCCGGACACATGCGACTGCGGCTGGTGACGGAAGCGAATACGCCGGATTTCGATCTGTGGGCTCAGGTGCTCATGGTACTTCCGGACGGCTCGACGATCCGGCTCGGCGAGGATATCCGGCGTGCGCGGTTCCGGGATGGGCCGTTCACGGAGGAATTGCTCAAGCCCGGTCAGATCGCCGGCATTCCATTTGAGTTCTACTGGATGGCGCGCCGCATTCCCGCGGGAGCACGGCTCCGGCTCACGATCGCACCGCTCAACTCACCGAGTTATCAGAAGAACTACAACACCGGCGGGCGCATCGGCTACGAGAAGATCGAGGATGCGCGCGTCGCGACCATCAAAGTGTTCCATGACGCGGCGCATCCGAGCTGCCTGTTCATGCCGCTCGCCGCCGCTCCGACTAGATGATCTCATCGCCGGCGATCAGCGCCTCAAGCCATTCGCGGTCTTCCTTGCCAGGAGGTGCTTTGGGATGGCACTTGGCAAGGAGATCATCCAGCGTGTAGCGTGGCCGCTGTCGCCGGTCCGCCGCCGGGAAAGCGCGTCGTCTATCGCTTGTCACTGGACAACCGGGTCAGTGCGGCGCGTGCCTCTTTGACCACGGACTGGAACTCAGGGTCGGCGTGGGCCCATGTGTCTTCGATCCTGGTGTAGGCATCGATAGCTGTTTTCTTGTCACCTGCGCGATCCGCGGCGCGCGCCAACTCCGGAGGCAGGATCTTGACCACCACCTGCCTATCGAGCGACCGCTCGGTGGCCAGGAACAGCCGGCTCATGCCACCCGGGGGTAGCTCCCGCTCGATACGGTAGGAGTCACCGAGTACCGACTGGACGCGTTCCGACAGCTCCGACATGGCGAGTGTCGGACTCAGCGGTGGTCGGTAGCCAGTCGGATGAGCGCGTCCCGCGCTTCGCTGACGAACGGTTGCAGCTCGGGATCGCCATGCGCCCAGAAATCCTCGATTCGCACATACGCGTCCACCGCGGTTACCCGATCGCCTGCACGCTCCGCCGCTCGTGCGAGGGCCAGCTCGCGGAATAGATCGAGCACCTCTAACCCAACGTTCGTGAACCGGCGCTGGAGCAGCGAGTCGGCCTCGGCGGCCCGGCCATGGCTCGTGAGGAGCTCGCCAAAGGTGATCGCGTCCAGTACACAGTTTCCACCACAGAGCGTATCGGGAAGGGTGCGGAACCGCTCCATCGCCGCCGTGGTATCGTGCTTCGCCAGGAGAAGATAGGCCCGAGCAACCGCAGTGTCGTACACGGGCGAACGGCCTCGGCGCGGATCGCCTGGCTTCTCGGTGGCCCGGGCGGTGATGAACGATTGTATCACGGACGTATCCCCGCGCTCCGCCCACCAGCGTAGCCCGTACCAGGAGCCACCGTCACGCATGTTGCTGTCGATCCGTAGCACGCTGTCGAGGACATTTGTCGGGATGATACCCAGCGGAGCCAGCGTGGCGAGCGGAGTGAGCGCGGGCGCCGGCAGGCGAGGCGGCAACGCAGGGATCGTGGTGGCGTATGCCTGGCGGATATGGCCGCGAAACGTCATGGCGTTGGCCCACGCAATGATCGCGGGTAGCCCGCCGAGTGGCGACATCGCCCCTTTGGCGCGAACGATGCGCATAGCCAGCCACGCGGCGCTCTCTGCCGAGTCAGGCACACGGTACAGGTTGTCGTAGGCCCGGCCCACCGCGTCCGTGGACGCGGAGTCGGCCAGACGCCCGGCGAGGACCGTGTCCCTCCGCACCGCCAAGAGCGCCACCTGGATACGTGTCGCGGCCGCATCGACCGACGGTGGATTGAGCGCCAGGAAGCGGCGCGCATACGCGAGCCCCGGATCCCGCCCCATGATCGCAAACGCAAGGCTGATCGCGTGCACGTAGGCGGGCGCGAAGCTCGAGTCGAGGGCGATCGCGCGGGCGAATGCATTGAGCGCTTTCTGGTTCGTCACGCCCACGTGTGGCCCAAAGCCGGCGTGGAACCGAACCTCGCCGAGGTTGTTCCAGACCTGCGGGTCATCGGGATAGCGCGCGACCCCAGCCTCCGCCAGCGCGAACATCTGCGTCAGATCGCCGAGCTTCCAATACTTGTAGTTGTCGAGCTGCGCGTTCGAGGCGATAAGCAAACTGTCGCGTGGCGACAGGCCGTGATTGTAGAGCTGGGCCTGGTTCGAGTAATAGAGGGCCAACGAATCGGCGCCGGTCCTCAGCCACCCCGCGGCAAATCCGCCCCAGTAGTACGCGAGCGCGAAGGTGCTATCGATGCGGATCGCCTCCTCCGCCGCTTTCTGGGCGGAGTCCCACGCGCCGCGGCGGAAGGCCTGCTCGCTCTCGAGCAGCGCCTTGAGCGCTGACAGCGACTTCGCGCCGGCGAGGGTGCCGCGCGCGACCCCGACCGTCTGCGTGCGGGCGAGGGAGCGCAGCAACGCCACGGTCAGCGAATCCGTGACCACATCCATGTGATCGGTTCGACCGCGGTATTCCATGACCTCGCCGGGGCGGCCGCTGTGCACATCGACGAAGCTCGCCGACACGCGGACGGAATCCGTGCCCGATCGCTCGATCCGTCCCGTGATCGCGAGGCCGGCGCCGAGCTGCCGCGCGAGGTCCGCGGGGGTGGCCCCCGCGTCTCGGCCGCGGTGCACGATCAGCGTCGGTGACACCGTGCGGAGCGGGCCCGCGCCGTCGAAGTTCTGCGCGAGGACGTCGACCATTCCTTCGCGCCAGACCTCGAGCGCGGGGTCGAGCACCGTAAAGGGTTCGACGGCGATGAGATTGTCATCGAGCGGAGCCGCCGGATGTGACCGCATGCTCCACGTAACCACACCGAGGACGACAAGAATACTGGCAAGCGCCGCAGCGGCCGCCATCGCACTCATTCGCCTCGGCCGCGGGGCCGATGGTGACGCGCTGGCCGCGAGGACATCGCGGAACTCCGCGGCCGAGGCGAACCGACTCTCAGGGTCCTTGGCCAGTGCCTTGGTGATGGCATCGCTGACTTGGCGCGGCACGTCGGGGCGCACCTGTATCAGGGGCGTTAGCGCGCTCGTGAACTGCGCTGCCGCGATCGCCTGTGGGGTCGCGCCGACGAAGGGCGACTTCCCCGCCAGCATCTCGTAGCCCACCACGGCCAGCGCGTAGACGTCCGCGCGCGCGTCGACGTGCCGCTCGCCTGCGATCTGCTCGGGGGCCATGTAGCCCGGGGTGCCGAGGCCTGTCCCGACTTCCGTGAGACGGTCGCCTCCCGTCGCTTCGTGCAGCGCGCGGGCGACGCCGAAGTCGGCGAGGAGCGCGTGGCCGTCCTGCAGAAGGATGTTTTCCGGCTTGATATCGCGGTGGATCACGCCCGCGCCGTGCGCGCGGGCCAGCGCATCGGCGGTCTCGGTGAGGATTTTCACCGCGGTCGCGACCGGGAGTTTGTGCTCACGGTCGAGCCGCTGCCGCAACGACTCGCCTTCGACGTACGGCGTGATGTAATAGAGGATGCCGTCCCGCGAACCGGCGGAGAGCACCCCCAGGATGTGCGGGTGCTGCAAGTGTGCGGCGAGCGTGACCTCGCGCTGGAAGCGCGCCGCGCTGACTTCGCTGGCCAGCTCCGGGGGGAGGACCTTGATCACCACCCGGCGGTCGAGCGACCGCTCTGTCGCCAGAAAGAGCCGGCTCATCCCCCCGGGCGGTAGCTCCCGCTCGACATGGAATGCATCCCCCAACACCGACTGTACCCGGTCTTCCAGCTCGGACATGGTGATAGTCGGGTTGTTGGGGGGTGGTCGGATGTCAAATTACCCGCCCCGATGCCTTCCGGCCAGCACGCTAGGACCGCCAGAAGCTGGGTCAAACGCTCGGTCCGCTGGACAGCGCCTCGACGGGGAGGTACCTGTTGTCGTAGCCGCCGATCAGCCCTGCCGTTGCCCGCGGAGGAACCACATGCTAGACACGCTACAGTCGGAATTGGAGACCTACGAACGACGGACACCTGCGTCCCGCGCCGCACACGCCAAGGCCGCGGCTCGCCTCCCGCTGGGCGTCGCCAGCAACTATCGCTCGTACCAGCCGTACCCGCTACATGTCCGGGACGGCAATGGCGCCCGAATCCGCGACATCGACGGCAACGAGTACATCGATTTCAACATGTGCTTCGGCGCCCTCATGGCCGGCCATTGCCACCCGGCCGTCATGCACGCCGTCGCCGCCACGCTCCAGACGGGCACGATGTTCGGCATGCCACACGACGCGGAGAACGCGCTCGCCGAAGAGATCTGCGCTCGATTCCCCGTGGACATGGTCCGCTTCAGCAATAGCGGAACCGAAAGCACGATGCACGCGATGCGACTCGCCCGAGCGGCGACGGGACGCGAACGCATCATCAAGATGGAGGGAGGCTACCACGGACTCCACGACGCGGTCTTGGTGTCCGTAAAGCCAAAGGCAGGCGAAGTCGGCGATCCAGCGCGACCAACCGCCGTGCCCGGCGGCGAAGGGATCACCAAAGCGACGCTCTCCAATACGCTGATCGCCCAATTCAACGATCTCGCTGCGATCGAACGGCTGTTCGCCGCGTACCCGGGCGAGATCGCGGCGGTGATCGTCGAGCCGATCCTGATGAATGTCGGAATCCTCATGCCCGACGCCGGCTACCATCAAGGCCTCCGCGAGATCACCCGGAAGCACGGCGCCCTCCTGATCTTCGATGAGGTCAAGACCGGCGCCAAGTTGGCCCGAGGTGGCGCGTGCGAATATTTCGGCATCGAGCCGGATATCATCTGCCTCGCGAAATCGATCGGCGGTGGCTTCTCGCTCGCCGCCTTCGCCGCACGGCGCGCGATCATGAACTTGATCACCGATCACCGCGTGTTTCACGGCGGGACGTACAACACGAACCCCGTCGCCATGGCCGCTGGACTCGCGACGCTCAGAGAGGTGCTCACGCCCGCCGCGTATGAACGGGTCACCCGCCTCAATACCAAACTCGTTGACGGTTACCGCGATATCATCAAGAAGTCTGAGCTCGAGGCGTATGTCCTGGGCGCGGGCGCCAATGGGGCACTCATGTTCGCGCCGAAGCCGATCCGGAATTATCGGGATTGGCTCGACATCGACAGCGAGAGCTGGCGCCACTACTGGTTCGCCATGACCAATCGCGGCGTCATCCCGCAGCCGTATTGGTGGGACGAGCAGTGGACGGTGTCGGTCGCGCACACGGACGCCGATATCGACCGCCATCTCGAGCTCTTCGCTGAAATCGCGCCCGCCGTCGCCGCCGGGCAACGCGATCGCCGCGTGCGCGCGGCTGCACCCACCGAACCGCCGAAGGCGACGACCCAACACGACCGGTCCGCACCGGCCGCGCGTTGATATGCCGGAAGGTCTCGACGTCGCCCTAGCACGCGAATCGGCGGAGGGAGGCGCCGGCACACCACATCTGCGACGCACCCTCGGACAGCGAGACCTCGTCCTGCTGTTCGTGGTCGCGGTGCTCAACCTCAACACGGTCCCCGTAGTCGCCAGCGGCGGCCCCGTGACGGTCTGGATGTGGCTGCTCGCGCTGCTCCTGTTTTTCTGGCCGCAAGGCCTCGCCGTCATCGAGCTCTCGGACCGCTATCCGCACGAGGGCGGTGTCTATCTCTGGACCAAGGAGATCTTCGGCGACTTCCACGGGTTTATGTCCGGCTGGTGCTACTGGACGAACAACATCTTCTACATCCCGACGTTGCTGCTCTACGTCGTCGGCATCTCGGTGTTCATTGGCGGTCCACACTGGCAGTCGCTTGGCAATGACAAGCTGTTCGTCTCCGTCATGGCGGTGGCGCTCCTCGTCGTGATGACCGGCGTGAATGTCCTCGGTCTCGGGGTCGGCAAGTGGGTGAACAACCTCGGCGGCGTCGGCTCGGTGCTCACTGCCCTCGTGCTGATCGGACTCGCCGTCGCGGTCTCGCACGCGCATGGAAGTTCGCTGCACGCCAGTGATTTTCGGGTCACAGGCGTTGATTTCCACCTCGTGAATTTGTTCGGGGTGGTGTGCTTCGCGTTGGTCGGGCTGGAGCTCGCATCGGTGATGGGAGACGAAATCCACGACCCGCGCCGTACGGTGCCAGGCGCCGTGGTCTGGGGCGGATTCATCTCCGGCGTGCTCTATGTCGGTGCGACTGTGGCCGTGCTGCTGGCACTTCCCTCACGGGACATCGGCGCGGTCCAGGGCATCATTCAGGCCGTCTCGCACATGGCGGACACGATCTCCATCGGATGGCTCGTGCCGCCAATCGCGCTGCTGCTCACGCTCGCCATCGCGGGCACGACGTCGGCGTGGCTGGCGGGTTCGGCACGCATTCCATTCGTCGCGGGACTCGACAACTACCTCCCAGCCGCCCTTGGAAAGCTGCACCCGCGGTTCGCGACTCCCTATGTCGCGCTGATCGTCCAAGGCCTCGTGTCCTGCGCGGTCCTGGGAATGAGCTTCATGGGATCGACCGTCGAGGAAGGCTACAAGGTGCTGTTGCTCCTGGCCGTCGTGCTACAACTCATTCCGTATCTCTACATCTTCTTGGCATTGATCCGAGTGGCGGCCAGTCCCACCTACGTGCGCGCCCGATACTCGCGATCGACGCTCTACGCGGCCGGAATCTCGGGTCTGGTCGTGACCGCCGTGGGGGTCGTGCTGGCCTTTGTCCCGCCGGTTGGCGGCGAGCCAGTTGGCCGATTCGAGACGAAAATGGTCGGCGGCACGTTGTTCTTTCTCCTGATGGCCACGTTTTTCTTCTTCGTCTACGCGCGGCGTCCGTCGGCCACCCGCCGCGTCCGGGACACCGCTACCGCACACCTATGATCATTTGCAAGGCTACCGTGGCCGATCTCGACGTGGTCGCGCCCCTCTACGACGCATACCGGCAGTTTTACACGCAGCCAGCGGACCTCGCGGCGGCACGCGCGTTCATCGGCGAACGGATAGGGCGCGGTGAGTCCACGGTGTTCCTGGCCCTGGACGACGACGCGCCACGGACGCACGCGCTGGGGTTTACCCAGCTCTATCCGGCGTTCTGCTCGGTCGCCGCTAGGCCCTATCTCGTGTTGTACGATCTGTTCGTCGCGACCGGTGCGCGCCGCCGCGGCGTCGCACGACTCCTCATGGAACGCGCACAGCAGTTCGCCGCCGAGACGGGCGCCGTTCGGCTGGAGCTGCAAACCGCTCGCACCAATCGACCCGCCCAGGCGTTGTACGAATCACTGGGCTGGATCCGCGACGAGCAGTTCTATACCTACACGCGTCGGATCTGAGAACGCCCCTCATGGTGAGGACCCCGCCAAACTCGGTGCTGAAGGCGGTGCGGAAGCCCGAGCGACACCTGTCTCGCCATTGTCGCCCGTAGTGTCACCCCGTCGCGTGTTTCAACGCAGCAAGCGCGCGCTCGACGTCCGATGCGTCATTGAACGCGTGAAAGCCAAATCGGACCCGGGCACCGCGCGCGGATGTGACGACATCAGCGGCGAGTAGCGCTGTGCTGGCCGCGCCGGCGTCGGCCGGCGTGGCGAATTCTACCGCGGCGAGTTGGCTGGGCAGCTCCTGGGCGGCGACACGATGCCCCTGTGCGAGTGCCCCCTCCCGAAAGTCGGCGGCCAGGCCGGTGCAATGCGCCGCGACCGCGTCAGACGATAGGGTGTCCAGGAGCTCGACTGCCGCCCGCGCGCCGACCCAAGAGAACCAGGCGAGCGACGCATCCGCTCGCCGCATGTCCTCGATCAGCGTGTAGGGGCCATTGTAGAGCTCCACGTAGCGCGGGATCTCTCCCGCGACGCGTGGTACACTCGACAGGTCGGGCGCGCCGAAGAGGTCACCCGCATTCTTCCAATTTGGTGCGAGCGGTCTCAACTCCCGCCAGCGGTCCGGATGCGCGTACAGAAACGTGGCCCCGCGTGGCGAGAGCAGCCACTTGTACGAGTGAGCGGCGACAAAGTCCGCGCCGATGGCCGCGACGTCGAACGGCAGCACACCCAGTGATTGCGTGAGGTTGAAGAACGAGCGGGCGCCAACGGCTCGACAGTGCGCGGCGATCGCGCTGGCGTCGATCCGGTGCCCCGTGGCCGATTGCACGTCACTCACGGCCACGAGCGCGACGTCAGCTGTCGTGGCGGCGATCAACGCGTCCGTGCGCACCAATCCGTCGGCATCGGGTTCGATGGCCGTGACGTCGCATCCTCGCTCGGTGAGCGCGAGCCATGGGAAGAGGTTGCTCCGGAACTCGACCCCCGGTACCACAACCCGTGGTCGTGGATGGCCCGTCCGCGCGAGGCCCGCGACCACGTGGGCGACGGTGGCCGCCGCGTCGGCGAGCGTGGCCACCAACGCCACCGATGTCGGCGCCGCACCCAGCCACCGCGCGCAAATGTCCCGCGCCCGCTCGGCGTCGGCTTCCCATACGGTCCAATCGAAGGTCCCGTCGCGCCACGCGTCCATCGCCGCCTGCACTGCCGCGAGTACGGGCGTCGCCCCAGGTGGCACGGCCTGGGTATTGAGCCACGCGAATCGCGCGAGCGCGGGGAATTGTGAGCGGAACGCGGCAAGATCGGGGCACGGCGGGGCGGCGGGGCGGACCGTCTGTAACACCTCGACTCCATTGACAGGTGAAACGCAATGACCAGGATTAGGGTCCAATCATTGACAATCTAAAACCGGGTGGGCAATGCACCGCATCGCTGTTTCACTCATGGTCGCGTGCGTCGCACGCGCAGGGTTCGCCCAGTCGCCACTCCGTCCGGCCGCCGCCACACGCGTGGTCACCACGGCCCCGAGTCGAACGCTCGCCCAGCCATCGCCGCACACGCTGTCACCCGCGCTCCGGATCGAAGCCGCGGTGAGTCCCGCACCCGTCGCGCTGCGAGCCGGCGCGACGGTGCTGGACTACGACAGCACGGGCAAGCTCGTCACGGTTCGCCCGGGTACGAACCCCCTCATCTGCCTGGCCGATAACCCGGTCCAGAAGTCGTTCCACGTCGCATGCTATGATCGCGAGCTGGAGCCATTCATGGCACGGGGGCGCGCGCTGCGCGCCCAGCACGTCTCATCCGATGAGACCGACAGCATTCGCGCCCGAGAGATCCGGAGCGGGACGTTGGCGATGCCGCGCCACCCGACCGCCCTGTACCAATATGTGGCGTCCCGCGACAGCGTCGATGGCGCGGATGGGGTGATCCACGGCGCGATGTACCTGTACTTGGCTTATATCCCGTTCGCGACCACAGCCAGCACCGGCTTCCCCGCCGAGCCGCTGACCAATGGCGGACCCTGGCTCATGTACCCAGGGAAGCCGTGGGCTCACCTCATGATCGGTCCACCACAACCGGCCACGATCACCCTCGGCAAGTGAGCGCGGTCCGAATGTTCAGATCAGTAGCGTGACGCCACCGGCGGCCACCAATGCCATTGATGGCCACTGTCGAAACCGACATCCCCGCCCGGCTGGACCGACTCCCGTGGAGCACGTTCCATTCACTTGTCGTGACGGCGCTTGGCATCACGTGGATTCTCGACGGGCTCGAGGTTACCCTCGCCGGGTCGGTCTCAGGTGCGCTCCAGGAGAGTCCGATCCTCCATCTGGACGCGACTCAGGTAGGCGCGGCGGCCAGTACCTATCTGATTGGCGTCGTGATCGGCGCGCTGGGCTTTGGTTGGCTCACCGATCGCTGGGGCCGGAAGCGGCTCTTCACGATCACCCTGGGTTTGTATCTCGTGGCCACCGCGGCCACTGCGTGCTCGTGGAGCTTCGGGAGCTACGCTGTGTTTCGCATGTTGACCGGCGCGGGGATCGGCGGCGAAGGAACCGCCATCAACTCGGCGATCCAAGAGCTCATTCCCGCCCGATACCGCGGACGCACCGACTTGGCCATCAACGGCAGCTTTTGGATCGGCGCGGCGCTCGCCGCAGCCGCCTCGATCGTACTACTGCACCCGGGGTGGCTCCCGAGCGATATGGGATGGCGTGCGGCGTACGGCATCGGCGCCATACTCGGCGTTGGAGTTCTCTTCCTCCGCCGCTACGTACCCGAAAGCCCGCGATGGCTGATGGTCCACGGACGCCTCGCCGAAGCAACACGGGTGGTCGACTCCATCGAAGCCCGTATTGTGGCGACGACGCACGTGCCGCTGCCCCAGGCGCACGGGGTGCTGCGCCTCACCGATCGCGGCCGCACATCATTGCGCGTCGTGGCCCACACGCTGATCACGCGCTACCCCCGACGCACCGTGCTTGGCGTCGCGCTCATCGCCTCGCAAGCGTTCTTCTACAACGCGATTTTCTTCACGTACGCGCTGGTGCTCGGCAAATTCTACGGCGTCGCGAGTGCGAACGTGGGGTGGTATCTCTTGCCCTTTGCGCTCGGCAATTTCACCGGCCCTCTACTGCTCGGCCGGCTGTTCGATACGGTCGGACGAAGACCGATGATCGCGGCTACGTACGCGCTGTCTGGGATCCTGCTGGCGGTGGCGGCGATTCTGTTCGCGCACGGCGTGCTCGACGCGACCACGCAGACCATAGCGTGGTCCGTCATATTCTTCTTCGCCTCGGCTGCCGCCAGCGCAGCCTACCTGACGGTCAGCGAATCGTTCCCGCTCGAGGTGCGCGCGATTTCCATCGCGCTGTTCTATGCCATCGGCACCCTCCTCGGTGGCGTCGCGGCGCCTTGGCTGTTCGGCCACCTCATCGCCAGCGGTCAACGAATTGAGGTGGTGTGGGGGTATTTGGTGGGCGCGACGCTGATGATCGGCGCCGCGATCGTTGAGCTGGTGTTGGGGATTGCGGCGGAGCGAAAGTCACTGGAGTCAGTCGCTCCTCCGCTCTCGGTTAGCGAGTCGTGAAGAGGTGGGCGGGGTTGCGCTGAAATTCTAGGCGCTGTCCCTACCTGCTTCACGCCGTTCGGTTCAGACCGCATGTTTCAGCGCCCCTCGGACTGGCCAGCAAGACCCTACTGGAGATCGATCATGGCTTGGACTCGTTCCGCCACGGCTGACGTCGCGCGATCGGTGCAGATCAGCGCAATACTGATGCACGCATTGGCTGGCGGGGCATTGGTGCTGACCGGTCAATCCGCTGTCGGCCAGGCAGCGGCTCCGCCAACCGGGGCTAGCTCCTCGCTGAGCGTCGCCGACATTATGACCGGCTCACAGTTTCGGCTGAAGTTTCCCGGCGATCTGCGGTGGCTCGCGACTCCAGGGCCCGCCGCGTACACCACTGTCGAGCCGTCCCCCGACTCGAGCGGCACCGACATCGTGCGCTACGACGCTGCCTCTGGAGCCCGCTCGATCCTCGTGACAGCCCGTCAGCTCACGCCGGCCGGCGCGTCCAAATCCCTTCAGATCGCAGACTACTCCTGGTCGCCCGATGGCAAACGGCTACTCGTCTTCACGAACACGGCTCGGGTATGGCGTGACAACACGCGGGGTGACTACTGGGTTTTCGATCGGGCGTCCGGCGTCCTCGCAAAGTTGGGCGGCCCCGAGGCCGCACCATCGACTCTCATGTTTGCCAAGTTCTCCCCCGACGGCGGCCGAGCCGGGTATGTCCGCGAACACGATCTGTACGTTGAGGACGTGACCGCCCTGACGACCGGGCACGCCGCCGCTCCCGTCCGGCTCACGACTGATGGGTCGCCGACGACGATCAGTGGGACGTCGGACTGGGTATACGAAGAGGAGTTGCACATCCGCGACTGCTTCCGCTGGTCCCCCGACGGGAAACGGATCGCGTACTGGCAATTTGATCTATCCGGCGTTCGTGACTTCGATCTGATCGACGACACGGATTCCATCTACTCCTTCGTGGTACCGGTGCAATATCCGAAGGCCGGGACGACGAACTCCGCCGTCCGCGTTGGAATCGTGGCGAGTACGGGTGGACCAACGACGTGGATCTCATTGCCCGGTGATCCCCGCAACAACTATGTCGCCCGCCTCGATTGGGCGGCGAACTCGTCGGAGTTGGTGCTGCAACGGCTGAATCGGCTGCAAGACAACGACGCCGTGATGATCGCCGATGCGCAGTCGGGCGCCGCGCATACGGTGCTCACTGAACGGGATAGCGCCTGGGTGGACGTCGTGGACGACCTCACCTGGCTGCGCGGTGGCGCGGAGTTTCTGTGGGAGAGCGAGCGCGATGGATGGCGCCATCTCTATCGCGTTTCCCGCGATGGCAGCCACGTCTCGATCATCACCCCCGGCGCGTACGACGTCCTCGGCGTCCAGAAGGTGGTCGAGAATGCGTCGGTCCCGGGCGGTGGATGGGTGTACTTCCTAGCATCACCGGACAACGCGACCCGGCGGGCGCTGTACCGCGTGCGGCTCGATGGGAAGGGCGGTGCTGAGCGGGTGACACCTGCCGGCGAGCCAGGAAGTCATGGCTACGTGATCTCGCAGGACGGTCAGTGGGCGCAACACAGCTATTCCACCGCCGACCGGCCGCCCACCTTCGACATCGTGCGCCTCCCGTCCCACACCGTGGTGCGTACGACGGAAACGAATGCCGCGCTCCAGGCCGCGACGGCATCGCTCATCGCCGGCCGCCCTATGGAGTTTTTCAAGGTGGACATCGGGAGTGGTGTGACTCTCGATGGGTACATGATCCGGCCGCGCGACTTCGATGCGACGAAGCATTATCCCATGCTCGTCTTCGTTTACGGCGAAGTGGCGGCGCAAACGGTTCTCGATCGATGGGGCGACCGGCAACAACTCTGGTTTCGCTGGATCGCGGACCACGGATATGTCGTCGTCAGCATGGACAATCGCGGCACTCCCGCCCCCAAGGGACGAGCATGGCGAAAAATGGTGTACGGCGCGCTCGGCGAGCTCTCCTCAGCTGATCAGGCAGCCGCGGTCCGGACACTCACCCGGACCCGCTCGTATCTCGATTCGACACGCGTAGCCATCTGGGGATGGAGCGGTGGGGGCTCGAACACGCTGAATTGCATGTTTCGATACCCCGACGTGTTCTCGGTCGGGATGGCCGTGGCGCCAGTGCCGGATGAGCGGCTGTACGACACGATATATGAGGAGCGCTACATGGGGCTTCCACAGGACAACGAGGACGGCTATCGCCGCGGCTCACCGATCAACTTCGCCGAAGGCCTGCGCGGTAAGCTGCTCATCGTCCACGGATCGGGCGACGACAACGTTCACTACCAAGGCACCGAGCGCCTGGTCAATCGACTCGTGGCACTCGACAAACCGTTCGATCTCATGGTGTACCCAAATCGAACGCACGCCATTCGCGAGGGACCCGGCACCACCGTCCACCTGTACTCGCTGCTCACCCGCTATCTGACGGACCACCTCCCCGCCGGAGGCCGATAAGGCGAGCGATCAGCGGTCAACGGTCAACGGGTTGGCGATTGGCGGTCCCCCCACCCGCGACTGCCCACTATCGCCAGTGGCATACGCAGCAGGGGCCGTTCGCGAACGGCCTCACGGGCTATCGGCCGCCACAATTACCGTTCATCACCACCCGGCCGCGGCCAATACTCGGATCGGCGCCGTGCGACCAGCGATCGCCAATGTGCCAGGCAGCGTCTCCGAGCGCGGCGCGGGTGCCGGAGTGTGCGCGGATGTGATCACCATGTGGCCCTCAGCGTTGAGGACAGCGCCCAACGTTACCGCGCCCAACTCAGTGCCGCTAGCTCCGCGTTGCTGAGTTGCCACCAATCAACGGGGTACGTCCGCACCCGTCGGATCGCGGCCGCCGACATGAATACCAGCGACCAGCACCCGTCTTGCAGATGCTCCGTGACCTTCCACCAAACGCCCGCCGGTTCAGCGTACACACGCTCGATTCCATTCGACGAGCTGTGAAACGCGAGTGACCCGGCCCCTGATGCGACACCTGACACGTGTGGACCGCCGACATTACGAGCTTCCCAGACCAACGCCTGCAACGACAGCTCGTCAGAATCGGTAGCTCGAGCAGAGAGTTCGCTCGCTGAGGTCATGGATGCCTGTGACCACGTGACGAAGGGACGATCTGAATGAGTGAGGTGCGCCGTTCGAGTACAGCGTTGCGCATGCACTGCAACACTTGAGAGTTTGGTGCACGTGACGTGACGAGATCGTGAAGAGTGCGTGACATCTTCGTCATGCTTGGCCCCGTCGAACGCTTCCCTGCCCCATGACGAATTAACTTTGGCACCGTGACGCGACCCGAGACCTCCAGGATCATGACCATGTTCACGACCGCGTACCGTATGAGAGCCTTATGACAGCGTACCACAGAGGGGACACTTCACAGGTCGTCTCGCCGAGACGCCTGTCGGCGGGGATCGCTCGAGTCGTCGCGTGGTCCGCTGCCTGCGCGGGCGTAATCGCCTGTTCCCAAACCCACGCCGCGCCCGCGCCGCCGGCCATCGGGCACGTCTTCGTCCTCGTACTGGAGAACGAGTCGTTCGACCGGACCTTTGGTCCCGCTTCGGCTGCGCCGTATCTCGCTGACTCGCTCGCCGGCCGCGGTGCGCTGCTCACCCACTACTACGGGATCGGCCACAACAGTCTCGACAATTACATCGCGATAATCAGCGGACAAGCTCCAAATGAGTCAACACAGCTCGATTGTCCGAGATTCACCGAGTTCAAGCTCACCCAACCCACGCTGGACGCGCATGGCCAGTCGATCGGCACCGGGTGTGTCTACCCGAACATGGTGAAGACCCTCGCAGATCAGCTGGATGCCGCGGGTCGGTCCTGGCGCGGCTACATGGAGGACATGGGCAACGATCCCCATAAAGAGGCTGCCACATGCGGACATCCAGCCATCGGCGCCATCGACAGCACCACCCGCCGAGAGCCCCACGATCAGTACGGGACCAAACACGATCCCTTTGTCTATTTCCACACGCTGATCGACGACACCGCACGCTGCAGCACTCACGTCGTGAATTTGAACCAGCTCCGCACGGATCTCGCCACCGTTGCCACCACGCCTAACTTCGCCTTCATCACGCCGAATCTCTGCAACGACGGACACGACGCGCCGTGCATCGACCATGCGCCAGGTGGCCTGGTTCAGGCGAATGAGTTCCTTCGCCAGTGGGTACCGCTTATCACTCACTCGCCCGCGTTCGCGGCCGACGGCGTGTTGATCATCACCTTCGATGAAGCATCGGGAGCGCCGGGCCAGGACTCATCGGCCTGCTGTGGCGAACAGGGACTCTCAGGACAGCCCCATCCGCCCGGAGGCGATGGTCCGGGCGGCGGCCGGGTTGGAGCGGTCGTCTTGTCTCCATTCATCCAGCCCGGCACAGTCAGTCACGTGCCCTACAACCACTACGCGTTGTTGCGCTGGATCGAAGACCAGTTCACGCTCTCCCACCTGGGCTACGCCGCCGACTCCGGCCTCGCGGTGTTCGGCGCCGATGTATTCGGCGGCCAGTCACGCTAACCCCCGCTGGGCGGTGGCCTCCGCCCCGCTTCCTCCGCCTCGACGAGGTCCCTGACTCGCCGCCGTGCATCGTCCGCTTGCCGCTCGACATCGCTGACGTGCGTCTCGAGCTGCTCGAACTCGGCCGGCCGTCGCTTGAGCCGCTCGGCCAACATCGGGATCGACAGCCCACCAAGTAGCCGCGGATTGATGGGGGGCCCCGCGTCCCCGGCGCGCCGCTGGCTGGGGGGCACCGGCATCGGGTTCTGGTCGTCAGGTATCGACTCGCCCGGCTGCCGATCGGTCCGCACGTCAGGCCGTTGATCCGCCACGCGCGTCGCGAGCTCCGCCTCCTCACGCGTGATCGCATCCCGCCATGCCTCCGTCGCTGCCGCGACTCCCCCGCCCCGCCGGCGTCGCCGCTGCACACGTCCGGCCGCAACCGCGGCGTCGTAGTCAGCCGTCGCATCGGCGGCGATCACCTGCAGGAGCCCGCGCACCCGTTCCAGAAACGCCTCCGGATCCTGCCGCACCGCACGAGCGCGCCACGCCACACGGTACGTGACCGATGTGCCACGCGCGTTCCGTCCCGGCACGAACGTCACCGCCCCCGGCTCAGCCGCCGTGCGACCGCGGCGACCGGTAGCCCGCCGGATTCCGGCCGCTAATTGGTGCTCGTCTGATACTAATGTGTCACTGGCATCTGCACTCTTGCCCGCTTGATAAATCAACGTGTCAGTGACGTCTCTTTCGTCACTCTCTGCTACTAACTCATCATCGGTGCTCGACGCGGCCGTGAGCGCCATCACCCCCCGACGAAACGTGTCCGCGTCCGTCGCCGCCGCCCGAAGCGCACGCAACGCACGGTGCGTGACTCGGCCCGCCCGTCGCGCGCGGTCCCGCTCCTGTTCGTTCAACCCACCAAGTAACATCCCGATGCCAACGAGTTCCGACACTCGCCCCGCACTAAAACCGGTCGTCCGCTGCACCGAGTCACGCGTGAGTCCCTGCGCGAGCAATGTCAGGACGTAGGACACCTGGTCGATCACGTGCATCGACGCTCGGACCTCGTTGGCCATCGCCTGGATCGCTAACGCACGATCCGGTGAGATCCGGCCCAGATTGATCGCCGGCACCGGGATCGCCAACCGAAGTGCCGCCTCCAACCGATGCGTCCCGTCAACGAGCACGTATTCCACTTCACCCGGCAGCCCCTCCACCCGCACGAGGATCGGAACGTGGATCGTGCGCCCCGCCTCTTCAATCGCGACGACCAACTCATTGAAACGGTGGTCCTCCGTGAACGGTCGTACATATCGGCCCCGCCGCACCACGCGGCGTGCGTCGAGCACGAGTGCATTGTCGGCTCGAGCAACCCCCGACTCATAGTGGTCGCGCACCGGATGCGCCCCTTCCCCGCGCCCGCCACCACCACTGACCCGCTGGCCGGCATCCGATTCACCCGCCGTTGCACTCGGTGGAGATTGGACACCGAGCATCCCCGCGATCGCGGCACTCTGCACGCGTGACTTGGGCTTGGCCATCAAACGGTCTCCCCCGGCGCCACCGCCGGTACATGGTCAGTCGTATTCACTCCCCCTAACGCGAGCCGGTCGTTGAGGGCGTCCGCTAACTGTCGGAATACTTTCGCCTCCTTGCTCCACCGCGCTGCAAATTCGACAGGCACCCCGTTCGTCGCCGCGTCGCTTATCCCCGAGAAATCAGGGATCGGTGGCTCGAGAAACGCATCTGGGAAGGCAGCCCGATATGCCTCGAGAAAGGCATGGGGGTTGGCGCGACGGGCTTTCATCGCGTTGACCACGAAGCCGTCGAGCACCAGATCGGGATTGAGTCGCGCGTCCTCCCGGATCCGCCGAGCGGTCTCCTGGATCATCTGCACACCCTCGGCGCTGTACCGCTCACACTGCGCCACTACGATGTAGCCGTCCGCCACAGTCAACGCTGTCTGGAGCCAGAGCCCTCCGGCTGGCGGCGTGTCGATGAGCACCACGTCGAAATCGTCGGTACGACCGCCATCGTCGGACGGCAAGCCGCTCCGCAATACTTCTCGGAACCGGAGCGCTGCACTGTTCCAATCGCGTATCTCAGGCTCCCACGCCGTCAATCCGCGCGTCCCCGGCACCAAATAGAGCTCCGCCCGAGGCGCGAATCCGGTGCGGATCATGGCCGCCGAGAGCGGCACGGCCTCGCGTAGCACCGATTCAATCGTTGGAACATGGTCCGGCGCGGAGCCCAATAGGCCAACCGTTGCGTTCCGTTGACCATCGAAATCCAGCACCAACACCCGGAGCCCCAGCCCACCCGCCAAAGCGGCCGCGAGATTGGTCGCGAGCGTGGTCTTGCCCACACCACCCTTTTGCATCCCGATCGCAATCCAGCGCGCCAATGACCCCTCGCAGTCTTCAACATCAACCGCCAACACCATCAATTCCGCGCCGTATTCTAGCGATTCGTGGACACCAGAGCTATCCGTATGAGCCGAAATGCGGCTGCGATGAGGAATTGAGGTGCGCATGAGGCGGTGAGTGGCACCGCGTTGACTGACTTCAACTGTTGAAATTGTTCACCATCCGCGCAATTGGTGGGCAGTAATTGCCATTGGCGCGTATATCGAAAATTGTCAAACACCTCGATCTGCTTGGTGGGGCAGGGTGTGTATGGCGATTCTGCCGTTTTCAACGGTTGAAGTCGCACCGTTGACCGTCCGCCGCCCAACGTGCCTCCCACTCTCATTCCACTTCTAAAACGCCCCCTGCATATACGCATTGACCCGCACGCTGTGCGTGGGCCAGATCCCCTTCCCAATGTCGACTCGCACGAGCCCGTCCAGTATCGACGCACCCACGCCTGCACCGTTGAGTGCTCGACCCTCATGACTCCATGCCCCGCGATCGCCCGCCCACCCAAGGTCGTAGAACACTACGGGCCGTATAAGCATCGCCCGGGTGGTGAGCTCGAGGTGGGTCATCCAATAGGCGTCCCCGACGTCCGTACCCGGGGCTAACCCCCGAATCGTCCGCAATCCGCCAAGGTACCACAGTCGCTGAGGGGGAACGTCGCCTGCAGATGTCCCACCACCGAGGGTCAACGCGCCGTCGGCAAAGGCCGTCACCGGATGCGTCACGGTGATATCCGTGGCACCCCGCACGTATGAGTAGCTGCCCCCCGCGCCCTCGCCGCGGAAATCGGCCGAGAGTTGGAATCCGTCTGGATCCAACCCCCACGTAGGTCTCGCTCGAAATGAGAGTCCGGTCAACGCTCCAGCGCGCGCATTGATATTTCGGAGCGGCATGCTGGCACCCCCAAACACGCCGGTAATGGCGAAATGTGTCGCCGCGCTCGCGGTCCATTCCTGCTCGGTAAAGAGCCGCCACGAGTAGGGGAGGGGCCCGGTGGTCTCCGTCCCCGTGAGCTCACCCCCCCAAGAGCGATAGTAGAACCCCTCGTCGTCGCCGACGAGGAAATTCCACACAGAGCTGCCGAAGCTCAGTGGGTCGCCCCAATCGTTAACCGATACAAGGCGACGGTAAATGCTGGCGGTCACGGTTCCCCACGGATTGGTGCGGGTCAGGCTCAGCCCACCATTTGGCTCGAGGTCGGCCACTCCAAGTCGTGCCTCGCCCCGGGCCGACAGTCCCAATCCAAGCTCATCCGTGACGGCGATTCCGGCCGAAAGGCCCTCGATCCGGTTATACCGGATCAGTCCGTCATGCGGCCCCCACAGCAGCGCAATCGGTTGTGGCGACCAATCAGGCGCTGGACTGCTCCCCAGCGCTTTCAGCAAGGACTGTTCGTCGAGTGTGCCGAACTGTGCATCGTCGTCACCGTAGATCGATCCGGGAAGGTCTGGCGAGCGGGCCAGCGCCGCGGTATCGCACGGCGTGCTCACCAGCACGCGAGCCGCACCGCCGTCGTGAACTTCGACTCGCTCCCAGGTTGTCTGCTGCGCGCATTGAGAATCGCGTGAACTCTTGCGAGCAGAATCGGACATGTGGCTCCGACTCGCTCCGGATCGCATCGCCAGTTTGGCACTCCCTCGGTTATTCTGGGCGGAATCCCGCACCAGCGATCCGGCACCACCAGCTGCGGTCTGGGCAGCCGCCGCGTGAGGCGGTGGGGAAGGGGAGAGCGACGACGTCGTCGAGCCAGACGATTGCGCGCCGGCTGCCGATGGGGGTCCGACCGCGGCACCACTCGACTCGGCACTCGACTCGCTATGTCTCGAGGGCACCGTATCTACGAGTTCGGGAAGCCGCGGCAATGTGTCCGCGCCGTTGACGGCGCTGTACCGGTAGCGCACTTCCCAACGCACTGGCAAACGCATCGCACTCACGCGTGCCTCGCCATCGGCGTATCTCGACACCGGCATCCAATACCGGCCCTCGAGGAGGTTGTACTCGATGGTGACAGCCGAGAGGGTCGCCGTCATTGGGGTGATCATCGGCTTGACCCAGAATGGCACGTCGTCGAACGCGTGCGGGTCGGCGTCCTTGGCCACCACGACGATGTCCATGGGCGCGGAGAATCGGTACACGGCGCGCACGAGATGTCCGTTCGATGCATCGAACCACAGCGACCCGGTACCGAGGTTCCAGATCGGACGACGCGCGTGCAATCGCACTTCCCGGAGCCGGATGATTTGTTGCCCTCCGCCCTGACCCGCAGCCCGGATGGTCTCGGAATCACCGGCGGTATAGCGGTAGTACGCCTCCGCACCAGGCGCGAGCGGATCGATGATGTCGTCGATGTCGGTGTACGCGGTGGTGTCGGCGGTCCGCTCTCCGCCGAGCGAGAGCGTGCGCCGCCCAGGCACGAAGGGCAGTGAGATCGCGTCGTCGTCGTCTGCTTCGTCGCGCGCCGACGGCAACATCGGGAACGCGGTCCGCGCCCCCGTCACTTCCACGATCGCGCCCAGTCCGCGCTGCCACCGGACACGCTCGGTCCGTTCCTGGCGTAACAGCACGCGGTCGCGGGCCAGGGAGCCGATGGACAGCTTGACGGTCAACCGCGAGACCGACGTCGCATCGTACCGGTGAATCGCCGAGTCGTCGGCCGACCGCGCCGCCCGAGCCAACGCGATCAGCGAGCGGGTAGGATCACCGTCGAACGCGGACGCGAGCAGGGCACGGGTAAGCGCGACGGTGCGCGACGCCCGCAATGCCTGCCGACGAGCCTCGCGTGCCACCCGCTCCGATTGGGCCCTGCGGTCACTCGCGGAATCGGGCGCAGCCACAGCCGCCGCCGCGGACGACGAATCCGGACGCGCCCCAGCTTGCGGAGACACTCCGACCGCGCCAGCAGCACCGCCCTGTGCCGCAAGCACGATCAGCGCGGACCAGATGTACAGGATTCGCCCCTCGAAGGATCTAGCGCCCGTACGCTCACGAGCCGCTAAGTGTTTCGCCGCAACACGTAATTGCTACGTGGTTACTACGTAATTGCTGATGGGCGCCTGACTCCGCGCCCCAGCCGAGGATGATGATCGAACCTGAGCCCCGCCAGCCGGCGCGTCGTCATCGCGTGTCTAATGACGTCCCTCGATGCGGTCCGAGCCACGCGGTAGTGACGGAGCTGCAATCCGCATGGACATGAGAAAGTACATCACATCATTGCTATGTCGCTATGATGACGTATTAGTGCGTTGTCAGTGGCGCGATAAATAGCAATGATCACGACATATGTGGACTCATTGAATCCTACGCTCCACTGCCCATCCCGACGCCACCTCGGCGTTCGTATCCACGAGCTACTCCGTTCATGCCCCGCTAGGCTAGTCTTCCGCGCCTGACGCAGCTCACTCCATCTCGAGGTCCCACCCGCATGCGCACGCTCTATTCGTGGCTCGTAACTCCGCGCTGGCGTTCGTTCCTCGCGCTCGCTGGACTCGGCGTCGCCACCGTCCTGACATCACGGACTAGCGCCGCCCAGGCCGCAGCCACCGCCCCGTTCATGGGGCACGGAATCAACCCGGCGTACCTCGATACGACCTGCGCCGCATGCCAGCACTTCTACAAGTACGCGAACGGCAGCTGGCTCAAGACAGCCACGATTCCCAGCGACTATCCGTCGTGGGGCGGATTCGACCAGCTGTACGAACGCAGCCTCACGGCACTCCACGCCGCGCTCGATTCGCTCGCGACGACGGCGCCGGCCGCCGGCTCCCCGGAATGGAAGGTCGCCCACTTCTACAAGAGCTGTATGGACTCGGCGCGCGCGGAGTCCGACGGCGCGGCTCCACTGCACCTCGAGCTCGCGCGCATCGACGCGATCACCGACGCGATCGGCGTACGCGACGAGGTCGCTCGGCTCCATCGAATCGGCATCTCCGCCGTATTCAACTTCCGCGCGGCACAAGACGCCAAGCACTCGGCCGACGTGATTGCCGATGTAAGCCAAGGCGGCCTCGGACTCCCCGATCGCGACTACTACTTCCGGGCGGATTCCGTCGCGGACCGCACACGCCGCACCTATGTGGCCCACATCGCGCGCACGCTCGTGCTCACCGGGCTCCCCGCCGATCGAGCCGACGCCGAGGCGCAGCGCATCATGGCGCTGGAGACGGCGCTCGCCACGGCCTCGTTGACAATCGTCGAGCAGCGGGACCCGAAGACGCTCTATCACAAGATGACCGTCGCCGAGCTCGGGAAGCTGACCCCAGCGTGGTCGTGGCCCGCGTTCTTCGGTGATGCGGGACGCACCGATATAACGACCATCAACGTGCAAGAGCCAAAGTTCTTCGCCGGGCTCGACCACATGGTACACGCGACGCCGCTCGCAGACTGGAAGAGTTACCTGCGGTGGCAGTACGCCGCGGCATCCTCGCCGTATCTGAGCACGGCGTTCGTAAACGAGAATTTCACGATGGTCGCGCTGCTCGCGGGCTCCACCGAGAACCGCCCGCGATGGAAGCGATGCCTCACGCAAACCGATCGGCAGCTCGGTGAAGCGCTCGGCCGCGTCTACATCGCGCGGGAGTTTTCACCAGCCGCCAAAGCCAAGGTCCTCGCCATGGTGGAAAATCTCGAGGCAGTCCTCCACGATGATCTCTCGACGCTCGCGTGGATGAGCCAGGCCACCCGCACGCAGGCATTGACCAAGCTCGATGCGTTCGTCAACAAGATCGGCTACCCCGACACGTGGCGCGACTATAGCGCGCTCGCCGTTCACGACGGACCATTTCTGACCAACGTCGCCGCGGCCGCAGAGTTCGAATCACATCGACAGCTCATAAAGATCGGCCGCCCGGTAGACCGGACCGAGTGGTCGATGACGCCGCCGACGGTCAACGCGGAGTACAGCCCATTCCTCAACGACATCTCATTCCCCGCGGGAATCCTGCAGCCGCCCTTCTTCGATCCGAATGCCGACGACGCATCAAACTACGGAGCGATCGGAAGCATCATCGGCCACGAGATGACGCACGGGTTTGACGATCAGGGCCGTCAGTTCGATGCCCAGGGCAATCTCCGCGACTGGTGGACGGCGGTCGATGCCGCGGAATACAACAAACGTGCGGGCATTGTCGTCGATGAATACAACCACGATCTCGTGATCGACACGCTCCACGTCATTGGGCAGCAGACGCTGGGCGAGAACATCGCCGACTTGGGCGGGATCAAGATCGCGTATGGGGCGATGGAGCGCGCACTCCGTGGCAAACCGCGGCCCCTGATCGACGGCTTTACCCCGGAACAGCGATTCTTCCTCGCCAACGCACAGGAATGGAGCGAGCTCGATCGCCCGGAATACGTCCGGACGCTCGTCCAGACCGACGAGCACTCCCCAGCCAACTGGCGTGTCGATACTCCGCTGTCCAACATGCCAGAGTTCGCGCAAGCCTTTCACTGCCAAGCAACCGACTCCCTCGTCCGCCCAGCCGCGACCCGTGCACGAATCTGGTGAGAGCCCACGAATTACCATCCGCCGCTAACCATCCGCCGCTACGATGCCACGGCCGGCCGAAGCGCCGTGCAGCCAGCCATCGCGACACTAGCGCCCCACGCACAGCTTGTGGCCTACGCAGCGGGCGCCGTTCGCGAACGGCGCTCTCGCCGCAACCACAAATTCCGGCTCCGCCCCACCTATCGCCAATCGCTGCCGTTTGACGTGACGTCACCCGCGTCGCGCCCGTCTTTGGCGGTAGAGCCATGCGCCTCCGCCATCCGAACTCCGATGTCCTGATCGCCGAGGACTTGAACGTGCGCCCGCACCTCACCGGGGTGGCGTTGGTCGCCATGGGCGTGATCACCGCGTACCTACCGATCGCCGCGCTGGGGCCGCGCGACGCCCACACCGCACTGATCGCGATGCTACTGTCGGTCGTTGGGATCGCCGCGTTCCGCGCATCCGGGAGCAGGATGGTGACGCTCGACCGCGGGTCAGGGCTCGTCGAGGTGCGCACCCGCGCCCTATTTGGGACGTCGGCCCTCGAGTACCGGCTGTCGGACATCGCAGACGCGGTCCTCGAGCTCCAGCCAGTGGGTGACGGCCGCAGCTTCTACCGCGCGGCGTTCGTCATGCGCGACGGCACGCATCGGGCATGGGCGACGTACGCGATCGGTGGCTACCCCGGTATCGACGTGCCCGTCGTCCAGGCGATCCGCGATTTCCTCGGGACCGCGGTCTCGCCGACCGCGCCCGACGGCACCCCAGCCATCCCCGGCCCAGCCCGGACGTCGATCGCCTAAGATCGGCGTTCGCCTCACCGCACCACGGCCGCCGCCCGGCGGATCCACTCGGTGAGCTCGGGGTCGTCCGCGATGGCCTCGGCGGCAACCACCACCCAATTGCGGGACGGCTGCTCGCCATCGATCCGAAACAGCGTCACGCCAGCTTCCGCCAGCACGGTCTCGTAGTCAGCGGGCGTCGTCTTCACGATCAGCCCGTCCCCCCACACGATCGCGAATGCCCGTTTCCCGATCAGGAAGCCGCGTCCGCCGAAGACGCCCTTCTGCCGGACCCCCGAGAGTCCGATCCGATCGACTACGTCCGCAATACGCTCGACCAACCCGCGATCGTATGCCACTCCGATCCCCCCCGCGTTTGCGAGTGCATTGGCGCAATCGGATATTACCCGCCAGTCCCGTGAGACCGCGTGCACCCGCGACGAAAGGCCCAATGGACGGAAGCACGGTCGGCCGCCATGTGATCGTGGCGATGGTCACGGTGGTGGCAGCAAGCGCGATGGTCGGGGGCAGCGTCTTGCTCCTGACTCACGTAGCCGCCCCTCGCCTGTTCACACACTATGACCACAATCCGGCCCTCGCCGCAGTCCCGAAGCGCACGCAGACTCGGCGCGGCCGCGAGGCGGACCCCGTCAATCTGGCACTCGTCGGAACGGCTGACGAAGTGGCCGCCGCGTTCGCCAAGGCGGGATGGGACCGCGCCGATTCGCTGAGCCGGGCGAGCGACATTGCGATCGCCAAGAGCGTGATCCTGCGCCGGCCGGATTCCACCGCGCCAGTCAGCTCGTTGTTCCTCTATCGCCGACGTCAGGACATCGCGTACGAACGAGAGGTCGGACGAAGCGCCAGCCGGCGTCACCACGTCCGCCTCTGGATTGCCGATGGCGTGACTGACAGTGGCCGACCGGTGTGGATCGGTGACGCCGCGTACGACCTTCGCGCCGGGCTGAGCCATCGGACGCTGGGCCCCACGCATCACATCGAAGCTGATGTCGATCGCGAACGGGACACGGTGGTCGGCGATCTCGTCGCCGCCGGGCAATTGAGCGAGCGCTACGCCGTGACCGGGCTGGGTCCACGGGTCGATGCCCGCAACGCGGAAGGCGATCGCTTCGATACCGACGGTGAATTGGACGTCGGTGTCATCTGGCCGGGAAACGTCTCTCACGGGCCGACTACCGCTCTTTCCGATCCGTTAGGCGTCCGGTGGAAGAACGCGTTCTTTAACTGGTCCCACCGCGTCGCGCACCGGATCCAGGTCCCCCCGTGATTCCGCGCTCGGAGATGCGACGCGCCTGAGCCGCGTCACCCATCGCGGACCCAGAATCTGAGTTCTGCGGCTCCCGCATATCGCGACACCATGACGTCGCCATATTTCACCGCGAATCGTCTGCGCGCCTACGCGGATCCATACCATGCCGTCATCTCCAACGTACGATGTGATCGTTGCCGGACTCGGCGCGATGGGCAGTGCGACTGCCTATCAGCTCGCCCGCCGCGGCCGGCGAGTTCTGGGGCTCGACCGATTCACTCCGCCTCACACCCGTGGATCCACTCACGGCCACACGCGAATCATTCGGACCGCATACTGGGACGATCCGTCGTACGTGCCGCTCGTCGGGCGAGCGTATGAATCGTGGCGCGAGCTCGAAGCAGCCAGTGGCCAGCGTCTGCTGTTCCCGGCCGGCGCGCTCTACCTCGGCGGCACCGACAGCGCCCTCGTCGCCGGCGCCCGCACGAGCGTCCAGCTCCATGGCATCCCGTACGAGGAGCTCTCGGCCGCCGGCGTGATTCGGCATGCGCCTGCCCTACAACCGACGCCCGATACGGTCGCTATTTGGGAACCGGAAGCAGGACTCGTGCTGCCGGAGCTTGCCGTGACTTCTTTCTTGTCTCTCGCGGCACGGTCGGGGGCCGATATCCACGTCGAGGAGCCGCTGCTCCAATGGACTCCCACCGGGGACGGCGTCGCGGTCACGACACCGCGCGGTACCTATCACGCGGATCGGCTCGTGCTGGCTGTCGGCCCTTGGATGTCGCAGCTCGTGCCAGATCTCGGCGTTGCACTTACCGTCGAGCGCCAAGTCATGCATTGGTTTCGGCCGAAAGCCACGGTGCCAGGGCTCGCACCCGACCGCGTACCGAGTTTTATGTGGGAGTACGAGCCCGGACACATCTGGTACTCGACACCCGATATGGGGGACGGCCTCAAGGCGGGCATTCACCACGACGGCGACACCACAGCTCCCGACACCGTCCAGCGCGACGTCTCCGACTCTGACATCGCCCGCGTCAGTTCATTGATCGAGCGGTTCATCCCTGACGCCAACCCCGCGCCCGTTGCGTCAGCCGTCTGCCTCTACACCGATACGCCAGACGGACACTTTGTCATCGATTCCCACCCGCGACACCCAGCTGTCCTGATCGCCAGCCCATGCTCCGGTCATGGCTTTAAATTCGCGCCCCTGATCGGCGAGATCATGGCTGATCTTGCGGTTGACGGTCACACATCGATCGACCTGTCGCTGTTTCGCATCGCGCGGTCAGGTCGGCCGCTCCCCACCGCCCACTAGTAGGGCGGCGGACCGACCCCTAGATCGTGAGACGGCGGCCCAACCATCAGGCGTTCGGCGGACCCTTCTGCGCCTCCCAACTGCCCGTGATGTCGATCGGGTAGGTCTCATTGCGCTCGTCTTCAGGGAGATGCGGGCGATACATGATCACTTTGGCGCGTTCCAGCGTGATCAACCCGCCGCCGATCATGTCATCCAACACCGGCAGGATTTCCATGATCCGCTCTTCCGTTTCTACGCACTCGACCACGACCGGAAGATTGAACGACAGATATTCCGATCGGGTGCTGTGCATCTTCGAGCTCGCGCCGAAGCCCATGATGCCTCGTAGCGCAGTCGCTCCAGCAAAATGTCGGCTGCGGAGCAACTCAATCACGGCGGCGTAGAGCGGCTCGCCGTGATACTTGTCGTGCTCGTCCACGTGAATGCGCATGAGAACGCGTTCGCCCTTGAAGCCATGCATGATGCCTCCCTGGTCAGATAAATGATCGCCGTCCCGCCCGTGCATTGATCAGCAGACCAGATGAATCGATGTACACTCCTGCCGCTACTCACCACGGACTGCGGCAAGAACTACGCTGGCGAGCGCGAATCCGGCAAATGTCCCAAGCAGGGCGAGTCCCGAGCTCCCGCCGATGTACAACGCCGCCCGCCCATATGCGGCGTCCTCGATCAACGTTGCGGTCTCAAGACTATATGCTGAAAAGGTCGTGTAGCCGCCACAGAACCCCGTGATCAGCAACGCACGGTTCTCGACACTGAGGCCGGGCGCCCCGGCCGCTATGCGCACGAGAAACCCCACCAGTAGCGAACCGGTGACGTTGATGACCAGCGTCCCCAACGGAAACGTGGTATCGATTCGCTGCTGAATCGCCATACCGATGAGGAATCGACACACTCCACCGGCCGCACTGCCGAGCGCAACCCACGCGACTATAGCGCGCATAAAAAAACTCCTCCGCGGCGGGACGGACCCGCAAGAAACGCGTAGGAGTCATCAGCACTCGAGCTTGCTCGCGCCGGCTTCAGCCGGTCGCGCAGCCACGAAGCAGTTTCGGGCGAACTCCATCGCCCCCAACATGATCGTCGTACTCAAATAGTAGGTCGCGTGTGAGCTGGTCGTCAAGACGCGTTACAATTGGCGGTCGTCGCGCGACTCTGCGCTATCTCAAACGCCAACTGCTTACCGCGAGTCGCCGCATTATCGTTCCGCCTGCGTCACGAACACCGTGCGCTTCGGACCGCTGAGATGGCGCGCGATGGCGAGCGCGTCCTGAGAGGTGGGGTATCGGCCCACGCGCACCACATATGGTCTGGTCACGCCCACCACGCGGGCCTCGAACCCGTGTTGGCACAGCGACTGTTGCATCGTCTGCGCATTTCCGATGCTCTCGAATGACGCCACCTGCACCGTCCACTGACGGACTTTGGCATTTGGTTTGCTCGCCACATCGCCGCCCGAAGCGACGATCACCTTGCCAGGCGAGACTCGATCCGCAACCATCGCGGGTTCCACACAGGTCGCCGGTGGTAGCGTCTGGCCGGCCGCGGCCGGCGGAGTCGCGGTCCTCGACTGCGCAGACATGCTCGATGCCGTCCAACAGAATCCGCCAAGCGCACACGCGGCCCATGCCCACGATCGACGCCGAGTGCCGTATACGTTGCTACGCCCAGTCATGCGCGCCCCCGTCGGATTCCCCACCGAAAGATGCACCGCCGAATGCCAGGGGGGAAATCCGGCACTACGCCGCCATCCCATGGGCTACGCGCGCGAGCAGGGCCCGGTGTGTCAAACTCCTAGACATCGCAACGCCCGGATCCTCGGCCACCGCATCGGCGGGGCAGGGGGCCGTTCCCCCGTACCCGTTGACCCCCGATGCAAGGGGTTGGTCCTCCCTCAGGGCTTTGGGAGACATCGCCAATCAGCGACTGCCCGCCGGTGTTGGTTTCTCTTTGCGGAAATGTCGCCAGATCAGAAATCCGGCCGCGGCAACACCCACGACGATCGCGGCGGCGATGCCAATCTCCCCGAGCCGATCCTCGAGAACCGGCAGATTATGCCCAAACTCAAAGCCAAGCAGGCCAAAGATCACCGACCACACGACTCCGGCGATCGCGTTGTATATCGAGAATCGCGCGAACGGCATGTTGGAGATGCCTGCCACGATGCTCGCCAGGATTCGCACGATGGGCACGAACCGCCCAACCAATACCGCCCGCGCGCCGTAGCGCGCAAAAAACTGCTGGGTCTGTTCTAGCCGAGCTGGCGTGACACCGATCCACTTTCCGTATCGAACCACGACCACCTGTCCCGCCGTCTGGCCGATCCAATAGCCCAACGATCCCCCGATCACCACACCGATCGAGGCCGCTACGATCACCCCAACAATCGAGAGATGGCCTCGAGCAGCAAGCGCAGCAGCGGTGAGCAACGCGGTCTCACCGGGAAGCGGAAGCCCAACACCCTCCGCTCCGACAAATAGCGCTACCACTGCGTAACCGTATCGCGCGATCAGGTGGTGCAGGTGATGGAGAGAACCCGGCATCCGGCAAAGCTAAGGGGTGATGATCAGGATACCGGCGATCCGCGACTGGTAATCTCGCCGCGCACGGAGTCCCGCATCGCCCGCGGCCAGAGGCACGCAAGCACCAGTGCGACTCCGAGCGGTACGACGAACGATGCGTAGATTGCCCAACTCCGCTCCGGGATGAGAAATGCGGCGCCCGGGTCCGCGGGATCGTAATACGCTGTCGCCGCTTGTCCAACACGAAATCGTGACGCCACATCGGTCGCCCACGGCCCGGTTCTGGATGCCTCGCGCAACGTGACCCGGTCCGTGCTGTAGTGGATCCCGTTCACCTGGTACGAATACAACACGATCGGTTGGTGCATCGTGCGTCCACGGGCATCGGTGTGTGTCAACACGTCTACGCGGTCGATGGCGACCGTCACCGGACGGCCATCGCGGATCGGGATCTCTTGCGCCCGCACCATCCGCAACCCCGCCGCCGCAAACACGAGACACACGATCACGAATCCCCAGTATAGGATCACGACGCGGGTGCGCTCTCCCCGGGTCATCGTGCTGCGCGTCGTCATCCCCGACCCATCAGTGGGCCGCCGGCGGGCTCGCCCCACTATCCGCCGTCGGCATAAACAGGAGATCCTGAAAGTCAAAGCTAAAATCCGCCAATGGCGATACCGCAGCCATTTTCATGCTCTCCACAGACCCCTGCGCCGTAAGTGCAAAGGTAACAAACGCATCCTCCACGTGATGCGCACGCCAATGCGCGATGAATGTATCGTACTGCCAGTGCTCGAGGTCACCCGTAAACGCCGGGGAATGACTGAACCGCAACACCAGATGCCCACTATCCTCACTGATCGTCGCATCGCCGTACAACGCGTCGGTGTAGTGCCCAGCATACTTGACGAGCGGAAGTGATGCCTTCGAATCCGCCGCACGCACCGCGCCCTGCGCACGCTGGGCCACTCGCCCAGCAGAATCTTGCCGTCGCTCAACTGTCGCGATGGCTCCCGCCCAATCAGTCGGAGGCGCACCAATATATGCGTCGATCACACGCTGGCAGAGCGCGTCGGACAGCGCCGATTCCATGTTCGTGAGCACTACCACACCCAGTTTCTCGCTCGGCACCAACGCAGTATGCGAGGTCATTCCTGCCAGGCCGCCACTGTGCGACACGATCTTGTAGCCCCGGTAGTCGCGCAGATCCCACCCAAGACCATACATCGCAAAGTTCGGCGTCAATCCGGCGAGCACCCCCGACTGGCTTTCAATCGGAAGGATCGTCTGTCCAGCCCACATCTCTTTGGTCCGCGCCGCGGTCCATAACCGACCGCTCGCCGTGCGCCCCGAATCGAGCTGCACGATCATCCACTTCGCCAAATCGGTAACGTTGGCATTGATCCCACCCGCGGGCGCAGTGGCATCCACCGAGTCCACAGGGACGATCTCAACATGGCCGTCCGCCGCTCGCCCATGCGGTGTCGCCGCGTCAGCACCCGCCGGCACGGCTTCGACACCCGTGCTTGCCTCCGTCATACCGAGCGGTGTCAGCACCTGCTCCTGCATGAACGACTCCCAGCTCTTACCCGTCACCGCCGGGAATATTTCGCCGGCCGCGATATACATCACGTTGTCGTAGGCATACGCGGCACGAAAACCAGACACGAACTTCGCCGCCCGGATTCGCCGCACGATCTCCCGCCGAGAATAGTTGGAGTGAAACCACAGCAAATCCCCAGCGCCAAGTCCAAGACCGCTGCGATGCGTCAGCATGTCTCGCACCGTGAATTCTCGCGTGACGTACGGATCTGAGAGCTGAAAGTCCGGAATGAACTGCGTCACGCGATCATCCCAGTGGAGCTTGCCCCGATCTACCAGGATCCCGAGCGCCGCAGCGGTAAACGCCTTCGTGTTGGACGCGATCTGGAACAGGGTATGCGCATCGACCGGCGCCGGATCCCCAAGCCGCTTGACTCCGTAACCCTTGGCCAGAACCAGCCGCCCATCCTTGACCACGGCAATCGCCAAGCCTGGTGTGTCGAAATCTCTAAGTGCTTGCGCGACATACGTATCAAAATTCTGAGGGAGGCTCAATTTCTGAGCCCACGACTCTGCTGGCACGCCGAGGATAAGCCCCACCGCGAGCATCGGCAGTGCGACCTTTGGGCTGTGATGCGGCGTAGCGTGACGCGGCAGTCCCAGATTGCGGCACGGCTGCGGAGAGAGGCTCAGAAACCAGTGCACAGGAACCTCGGTATCGATGGCGGACGGACGTTGCGTTAGCGGACGGCGCAATGATTCCCGAACGCACGTTCTCACGCAAGGGCGAAGCAAAATACCGACGCTCCGACCAGAACTGTACGGCCCACAGCTGACGGGGCAATCAGCGGCATGTTATGGCCGTGTTATGGCCATGTTATGGCCGTATCATGCTTGACTCGCGAAGCTCCTCTTCAACTGCACGGAGATGGCGCGGCCACACTGCAGTCGCATACAGGAAGAAATTCTGCCTGACGCTCGGATCGGACCCGAGAAACTCGGCAAGACGGCGGGCACCTTTCCGCGTGTTGCACGCCTGGCAGGCAGTCACAAGGTTGCCTCCAGAGTGGTCCCCGTTCCGAACCCGGGGCTGAACGTGGTCTACAGTTAGGTCCACGTCTTCAAACACGCCCCCGCAGTACACACATCGTCCCTGATCCCGGGCAAATACTTCCCTACGCTGCATCTCGGCACCTCGTTCCACACGTGCAATTTGTGCACACGATATTTGAAACGTAGCCGGCTACTGGGACAGACCCGTATCTTGCCCGATGGCTCTCAAGGGCCACCCACTATGCAGCTACGAAATGTGATGTATCGGTGTGAGAGGACGGATGACCGACTGGATCCACGCGGGGCCCACTGTGCTCGCCGCATTTCTTGCCTCCCTCGTGGAGTTCGTCGAGGCGTTCACGATCGTACTCGCCGTCGGCACGATCCGTGGATGGCGGTCCGCCCTGACCGGCGCGATCGCAGCCCTAGGTCTCCTCATTATCCTGGTACTCGCCTGTGGTCCAGCACTCGAGCGACTTCCACTGTCAGCGCTACGCTTTGGTATCGGTCTCTTGCTGCTGCTATTCGGCATGCGCTGGCTACGCAAAGCCGCTCTCCGTGCCAGCGGCATCATCCCACTGCATGATGAGTCAGCGGTGTTCGCCTCGAAGAGTCTGTATCTCCGCGGTCCGGTAAATCTCGGTTCCACGTTGGATCCGGTAGCGGTCCTCACAGCATTCAATAGTGTATCGCTCGAAGGTCTCGAGGTCGTATTCATCGTGAGTGCCGCCGGCGCCATTGGGCACACATTGCTACCCGCTGTGCTTGGGGCGTCCGCGGCTGGCGTTGTCGTCATCACTCTCGGGATTGCGTTCCGTGCGCCACTTACACGTATCCCAGAAAACGCACTCAAGTTTACGGTTGGTGTGCTGCTCAGTGCGATCGGAACATTCTGGATCGGCGAAGCGCTTGGCTACCCATGGCCCGGTGCTGAGCTGTCGGTAATTGCTCTGGCAGGAGCGTTTCTCAGCTCGGCGATCTTGGCTTCAATTCTTGCGCGCACCATCCAATTACGCGAAGGATCACCACCGACGGTAACCATTCCTTCATGACTGCCTTTCTCCGTTTCGCGCGACCTGCGGTTCTTGAGATCGTTGCGCTATTCGTCGACGATGGGGTGTACACTTGTGCCATTGTCGCATGGGTCATACTGGTGGCCGCGCTCACTCCACAGATACGACTCCCCTCAATGTACGAGGCGCCTCTTCTCACACTCGGACTCATGGTGATTGTGGTACTTGCCGTCCGGCATGCTGCACGCCGAAGCACCCCGCGCAGTTCATGACGCGTCTCGGCAATGCCTAACCTTAACTACGCTCGGCGCACAATCTTGAGCTCAGGCCCCACCTGGTAGCACGGCTCACCATCGGGACCAATCGTCATGCGAATCTCCGTGCCAACTGGCACACGCACGACTAGACCCCCGATCTCGACTGCCATTGTGCTAGTCGCAGTACTTCCAGCAACTGGCGTCGCCGGTGAAGCACCAGTGCCCGCATCAACGATCTGCTGTGAAGCCACCGTATCTTCGACTCTTGGAGCTCGCGCCCGACCGAGCGCCCACGCACTCAGCCGGTAATCGTGGCCTCGACCAGTGTGCGCAATTCGCTCCAGCACTCTGAGTTGCATGAGCTGCAATATCCCCCGCTGCGCCATCCCAACCGAATAGCACGCACGCACCGCTAACAGCTCATACGTCAGCCGGCTCCACTCCCACGGTGCACTCATCAGCTCGAGTACCGCTCGGAGAACCGATATTGCCGGACCACGACCTACCAGGATCCCCAATACTTCCGCCCAGTCAACGTACTGATTGATCCCAACCGCCTGAATGACTCCAGGTGAGAATTGCAGCCAACCGCCACCATCTTCAGGAACCCGTTCGATAACACCAGCTTCCATTAAACGCGCTACCGCATGTTGTACTCGATTGAGCGAGAGCCCGCTGATCAATTGAAGTCGGCCTCCAGCAATACCCACTGGAGAAATACGAACCGGATTGTCAATTCGATTGTCCGCATACCTACCTGAATCCACATCTAGCAAAAACGCCACAAGCCTGACATCTCGTAGGTCTTCTCCCACCAAGGGCGTCCTGGCGAAAGCAGCCCCAATTAATTGCGTAACTGCTTCATCAGATACGCCTGATGGTAGCCCCCTTAAATCACTAACCGACCGGGGATATGTAGACCTAACGCTCTCAGAAACGTCCACCAGTCCTCATATAGTTGGAGCTATTACCACCGCGTTCCCAAATGGTAAAAAAGGTACGCCATCCCTCATACCTACACAATTAAATCTTACGGATCCCAATCATAATTGACTAAAACCACCAATTCGTTAGATCAATATGAATGCTAACTTGTTTACCGACACCTATTTAGACATACATATCTTTAGCACAATATCAATACCTTATACCCATTACCTAGCCTAGCGAAGCACTAACCACATTTCCATTAACTGGTTCTACCACCCACTTGCTAGTGACCTACCAGCGAAAAATCATCCTAAAATACCCTAGTTATAAGACCACCACTCCATAGCTAAGCTCCTTACCTACATCCAGCCATGAGGGTTGACGTACAAACAATACGGGATCAAACCCTCTGACAAACACTCGACATGGGCTATGACGGTTCACGAACATCCTTATGCCTGACGGTGAACGGTTTCTATCAAATGACCAATTCCATAAACTGATATTGGAGATTGGCTTTGAGCTCATAATCTCTTTTCAGGTCTCTACCACCGTTAGTTAGATAGGATATTCTAAGAACTCATTCCAGAACCACCAGTTTTATCAAGATTCCCCTCAGATTTGACAAAACGCGATTGGTGTCTGAGAGAGTTTACTGCTGTGTATAAGCTGGGTTTCGATCGAAATGACTAATTAAATTCAGATGCCGTGTGAGTTTGGATCTAACTCTGTAGCCTCGGAGTCTATAGTTTTCTCGGCCTATGACAGCGCAGTCTGTATTTAACGAACCAATCATTCCGTGGAAGGAATTGTTTGCTGATGGGCAAGGAGATATCGCTGGTCCGCACCCAGTGGCGTTGAGGCTTGTCGATTTACCAATTATCCGGCCGGTTCAAAAGCTTGAGGGGCCTGAAAGTGCTGATGGTCGGTTACCGGTTTGTGCATATACAGTGCAGCTCAAAGGCCAGCGATCGGATGGGTCCCGGTATAATGTGGTAATTAAGGGTGATGATAAATGTGGGCTGCCATATGGTGCGGACGGGGATATTTTCTTTGCGTTGTTTAAGCTCGCAGACGAATTGCCGGAACCTCAACGAGGAAAGCTATTTAGCACGGGCGAGTTTCCAGATCCATCTGTTGGCATGATTGCTCGGGCAATGGGGCGGCCGATGAATGGTGAAACGAGCCGGCGAATTCGGGAAGCACTCCATCGGCTTGCGCATCTTCGGATTGAGATGCATATGAGCCAAGCATCGCAAGAGCTTGGATCCGCGTTGCTTACAGAATCAATTGAGGGAGATCACAGTAGTCGATCTCTATCCTCTGCAGGTGCACTAATCTCTCGGGATAGGAGGCTTCGGCCTGTAGAACCTGATGGTGCGGCAGTAGCTCGCCCACGAAAAGGGGTTGATACGGTCGGCGTATTACATGTCCTCGAGTATGCGGTTACTCGTACATATGATCGTCGAGATCAGGGAGAGGATTGGATTGCGCATTTGCAGATCAATCCTATCTGGCTCCGAGAACTTGCAGGCGGCTGGGCGGCTTGGATTAGTGTCGAGAGATATGTTGCATTGCGTAGCCCGATTGCGAAACGACTCTATCAATTATTTGCCGGTGAAGCAGCTCGTGGTGTGACAACACCCTGGACATTTGGACTCGCCGAGCTACAGGAACGTTGCGGGACAGTTGGTATTGCGCGACGGCCGGCAGCTGTACGACTGTCGATACAGGAAGCAGCTGCCGAGCTTGTCGCCCACGACGTCCTCGTGGATGTCCGATCGGCAAAAGTTGGGCACGGGCGGTATACGTTTACCTTCGCCCCCGGTGCACAGCTTAGGATGGCTGCTCTGCTCCGAGGCGTCGGCGCTCTCGACGCGCGCGAGCTTCGTGTTCAGCGGATGTTACTGCGCTACTTCGGTGTTACTCGAGATACTACTGATCGGATGTTGGCAGAACGCCCGAGCCGAGTTTACGAAGCGCTTCAGTATTTGCTGTACGTTCGTGACACGGATCATACGCGTGTAAAGCGCAGTTGGTCTGCATATCTACTCAAATTGGTTGATGGGGACGCGAACTTTGCTGGTGATGTGAAATATCAGAACTGGTGTTCACAACAACGGCGTGGGTTGATGGCGCCAGACACCCTTACTCCGAATTCGTCGTCGATCAGTAACGAACTCTCGGGGCGCGTGAGTATCAGAAGATCAATGTCCGACGATATCAGACTGGTGGCGTCTGCACCACGGGTACCGTTGATTGATGCCGGTCGAACTGTGCCGGTCACTACGGAGGCGACAGTACTCTGGACGTGCGTTCGTGCTCGTGCTGCCAGGCAGTATCCGGCGACGCACGCGGTGTATGTGGAAGACCTCGCAGCCTTCGACCTCGTCGATGGTACGCTGACCTGCGTGACCGGGACGGAATTCACACTGCGAATGCTGGAAAATGCTGGGCTGGCGCCGATTGAACATGAGCTGCGGATTGCGACAGAAGGTCGTGTCTCAAACCTTCGGCTCGAAATCTTTAAGCCGGAGCGCCACGCTGAGGGCGCTACGCTCTAACTTGGGCCAGCGTTTCGCTTAACTGCGGGCTGCGATATGGCGCGGAATGTCGCGGCTAGCAACACACCGGCGAGGAGCACGGCGCCCCCGATCAGCGTGTACATCGATGGTACTTCACGGATACCTGGTAGCACCGCGGCCAGTAGCGTGGCTCCTACCGGCTCACCGAGTACCGTCAGTACGACCAGATATGCGGGTAGGTATTTAAGCGCCCAGTTAAGGCCCGTATGACCTAGTAACATTGGGCCCATGGCGAGCCCGGCAAAAATCGCGAGTTCGCGTGGCGGCTGTGGTACCAGTGGCGTACCACTCACGCCGGCGATGCCGAGTAAGGTCAGAAAACAGACACCGTAGATGAGCGCCACGTATGGCCAAAGGTCGAGGGTGGCCCGGAGGCGCCGCCCGGCGACGTAGTAAATCGCGGCTGCGACACCGCCGAACAGCGCGAGTCCATCGCCGAACAACGCTCGGTTATCGACACCGGTACCACTCGCCCCGGCGCTGAAATCACCCCACGCGACGATACATGCTCCGAGTACCGCGATCGCGATGCCACCCCATTGGCGTCCGTTCGGCGCTTCGTGTAGCCACACCGCGGAAAGCACGGCGACGATAATCGGCTGCGTATTGACTAGCACTACGGACGCGGCAACACTCGTGTATGTGAGTGATGCATTCCAGGACCAAAAATGGAGAGCTAGAAGTACACCCGTCGCGACCACGACGACGCGATCCTGACGAGTTAATCGCGCCCACTGCTCCCATCCGCGCATCTTGGCGAGAAATGGGATGATGATGAGGAGCGAGAACCCGAGTCGCCACACTGCCACTGTCAACGGCGGGTCGTGCGACAGTCGGATGAGCGGCGCCGCAACTGAAATACCCAGGAGCGCGATCATGAGGACAATTGCTGGCGACTGGGAAGTTGCGCTACGACGCATGATCAAATCTGCATCCTCCTCTCGCCTACCGTCTTCTTCCTGTATCTTTCGTTATGGCCGAAGTCACTCTTGATCTTCGCGCTCGCCCTAAAGCGGCAGCGTATGACGAGCTCTCCGCACACATGGGCGCGGTTCTCGAGGGCATCACTGATCCAGTGGCCGGTATGGCTACGATCAGCGCGTTGGTCCACTACGCCTTCGGATACTTGTGGACGGGCTTCTACCGGGTAGTCGAACCCGGTCAACTACTTCGGATAGGTCCGTACCAGGGCACCCTCGGATGCCTCGAAATTACGTTTGGCGTGGGAGTCTGTGGGACAGCCGCGGTTGACCGTCACACGGTGATCGTATCCGATGTACAGGCATTTCCCGGGCACATCACCTGTGACGCCCGCGCGCGCTCCGAAATCGTCGTTCCCGTCTTTGACCGTCACGGCACGCTTACCGCAGTGCTGGACATCGATGCTGAATCCCCAGGCGCGTTTGGGCCCGTCGATGCCGAAGGCCTCGAACGCGTCGTCTCGTGGTTCGCTAAGACCGGCAATTAGTGGCCCGTATCTAGGTAACCCGTCAGGTCGTCTGGGCGCACAGAATCCTCCGTGCTACGCAAATCGCTACCCTAATGCCTCCTTCCTCGATTCGTTCGCAGTTTCCCGCACTCGCTCGTGGGTATTTAGGCCGCCCGGTCACCTACTTTGACGGCCCCGGCGGCACGCAGGTCCCGACGTCCGTCGTCGAGGTCATGAGCGATTACCTCTTCAATCACAACGCAAATACAGACTGGGCTTATCCGACGAGCATTGAGACAGATGCCATGATCGCCAGCGCGCGAGCGACGTACGCGGATCTCTTCGGCGGCGCGTCCGCGGAGGAGATTGTGTTTGGGCTCAACATGACGACCCTGACATTTCATGTGGCGCGCGCCCTCGGACGCGCGTGGGGACCAGGCGACGAAGTGGTGGTCACACAGCTCGACCACCAAGCGAATGTGGCCCCCTGGAGGGCACTTGCCCAGGAGCGCGGAATCACCGTACGGATGGCGCACTTCGACCCCGACTCCGGTGAGTTGGATCTCGAGGAACTGGCTAAGTGCATCGGACCACGGACGCGCCTCGTGGCGGTCGGTGCTGCCTCCAACGCACTGGGCACGATCAACGACATCCCTCGGATCATGGAGCTCGCACACGCGGCTGGCGCGCTCGCCTTTGTGGATGCTGTCCACTACGCGGCCCACGGTCTCATCGATGTGCGGGCATGGGGATGCGACCTTCTCGCGTGTTCAGCGTACAAATTGTATGGGCCACATCTGGGCGTGCTCTACGGACGCCATGATTTGCTCGCGCGGATGGATGTCCCGAAGGTAGACCCTGCGCCGAATGAACCGCCGGAGCGCATCGAGACCGGGACTCAGAACCACGAAGGGATCGCCGGTGCCGCTGCCGCGGTGGATTTCCTGGCGTCGCTCGCACCCACGGTGCCCAGCGACGCGACCCGGCGCGCTCGCTTGGACGCCGCGTTCGCATCGCTCCACCGCGAGGGAGAAGGGCTGGTCACGCGACTGTGGGACGGACTCGCAAGTATTCCCTCCGTTCGTCTCTATGGCCCGCGACCCGGTCGGCCACGCACACCAACGGTGGTCTTCACGGTGCAAGATCTGCCCGCCCGCGCCGTCGCCGAGCAGCTCGCGCGGGCGGCTGTATTCGTATCACATGGCGACTTTTACGCATCGACTGTCGTCGAGCGGCTCGGTGTCGCCGATCGCGGCTTGGTGCGTGCCGGCTGCGCCTGCTATACGACGGCCGATGATGTGGACCGACTCATCGATGCGGTGATGCAGATCGGCGACTGAGCGCAGCGCGCTCGGCGGAGGGCGGATATGCCAAATGGGACCCGTTCGCAGGCCCTCTAGACGTTGGTGACTACACGTTGGATAGCTCCCGTATACGCTTCGGAAAACGGGTATCACTCTCGGGCGTATTGTCACTCCCGGACTCGCACCGGTCGTCGTGTCAGCGACGAGTATACCCGCGACCGCTCCGTCCAGCGACCGCGGGCCGACCGGCGTGGATGACGTCACGGTAAGAAATCTGGTGCACCAATGGCAATCGGATCTCATGTATTGCTACACCGAATACGGAGTTCGGTCGCATCCGGACCTGGTTGGCACCGTGGTGGTGCGAATGACGGTGTCCTCGGACGGCTCGGTCGGCCACGCCGCCATCGTCCGTCGTTCCTAGGCCGGTGGTGATGCGGCCGATGTGGAAAACTGCATCCGCAATCGAGTCGCTGCCTGGCACTTTCCGCCAGCGCCGTCCGCCAGCGTGCATGAATTTCCGCTGAATTTCGCGCGATAGTCACACCCGATCCGTCATGGGCTACTCGCACATAACCCCCATCTGGTGCGGGGGATCGGCGTGCTGTCGGCGAGTCTACGCTCGACGCTCACCCCGGTTAAGGCACGCGAAATGCCTCGCTCGCCTGGCAGCGCGTGGCTCCGCTTGCCACATTGGGCTGGCACACGGAAATGAAACTGTATATGGCAACGCGCCTTAACATCCGTGAACCAATAGCTGTCATCTCTCTGGTACGCCGACGCTATCCGTTCGTAATCGTGGGTGCCTTTCGCGCGTCACTCCTCATCGCACTCGACTCATGACTCTCCGGACTCTTCGCCGTCTGACTTCGCTCGCGTGGCTCGTCTTACTCGCCACTGCCGCGAATGTGCTACTCACTGTGTCCTCGGTAGCCGCCCAGGATGTCCCGGTTCCCCCAGAAGATCGGCCCGCCGCAAGCCTGGCCGCAGACCCGCCTGCACGGGTGGGACGGCTCACGGCGCTGAGTGGCGCGGTCTCATTTGAACCGGCGAGCGACACCGAGTGGGGCGCGGCCGAGCCGAATCGTCCCGTAACAACCGGCGATCGGGTCTGGTCGGACACCGCCGGACGGGCTGAGATCGAGATGGGAAACGCCGCCGTGCGAGTCTGGCATGAAACAGAGTTGGACATCACTCGGCTCGACGATAACTCGCTCCAGTTGCGACTCCCGCAGGGCAGTGTCACGGTCCGCTTCAGCACCTTTGTCGATGGCGAAACTGCCGAAATCGATGCGCCGAGTGCCGCGGTCACACTCGGCTCGACCGGCGAGTACCGGGTGGATGTCTCGCCCGACGGCGCGACAACGACTGTGACTGTCCATTCGGGATCCGCCGAGGTCACCTCGGCCGGATCATCGTTCGCACTGGCCGCTCACCAGTCGGCCACAATTCACGGTGACAGTTCGCCCACCTATAATGTGGCGGAAGAACCGGCGGCAGACGACTTCGACCAATGGGCGTCGTCGCGCGATGAGGTCGCCGATCGCGCGCCCCGACGGTACGTACCGAACGACATGCCAGGTGTTGAAGACCTCGATGACAACGGTTCGTGGGACAATGACGCCAACTATGGACCCGTGTGGTACCCAACCGTCGTCGAAGCGGGATGGGCGCCGTATCACACCGGACATTGGGCCTGGGTGGGTCCCTGGGGTTGGACGTGGGTGGACGACGCGTCGTGGGGCTGGGCGCCATTCCACTACGGCCGGTGGGCCTACGTGAACGATCGGTGGGGCTGGTGTCCGGGCCGCGTGATCGCCCCCGCAGTATATGCGCCAGGACTCGTCGTCTTCGTCGGAGGCGCAGGCTGGGGCGCGTCGGCTGGATTCGGTCCCGGCGGCGGGGTAGGGTGGTTCCCGCTCGGACCGGAAGAAGTCTATCGGCCCGCGTATCGGGTGAGCGACACATATATCCGGCGCGTCAACATCACCAATGTCACCAACATCACGAACGTCACGAATATCACGAACGTGACGAACATTACGTACCGCAACCGTATCGTGCCCAACGCCGTGACTGCGGTGCCACGGGAGGCGTTCATCAGCGCGTCTCCAGTCAACCGCGTGGCTGTCCACGTGCCGGATGGGGAGATTCGGTCTGCGGTCGTGCTCGGCGCGACGGCGCAAGTCGTGCCCACTCACGAGAGCCTCGTGGCCCGTCCAGCTGGCACCGCGTTCACCCGCCCTCCTGAGAACGTGTCACGGCGTGCCGTGGTGGCGGTGCACGCTCCACCTCCGGCGCCCGTTTCCTTCGCGGCCCAGGAACATGCACTGTCAACCAACGGCGGCAGGCCGCTCGCTCCGACGCAACTCGCGACGATTCGGCATGCCATGCCGGCAGCCACAACATCCCGCGCGCTACCCGTCCGCTCGGCCGGGACGATCCTCGCGAACGGTGCAACGCTCAAACCGGCGCGCGCTGGACTTCCCGCTGTCCGACCGGCATTCGAGACCGGTACGCTCGCCCGTCCCGTCACACCACCGCCGTCAGTATCTGCGCCGCGTCCATCAGTGACTCAACGGCCTGCCGAACAAGTCGCGCCTCGACCGCAGGAGACGACGCCAGCCACGCCGACCAACGAAGTGACGGCTACACGCGTCCCGGCTGCGGTCACGACAACCGCTCGACCCCCTGCTGGTCGAGCACCGGTACGAACCGCGTCGCCGTCGCTGAACGCGTCGTACGTCGCCGAACGCACGCAGATGGAATCGCGTCACGAGCAACAATACGCCAAGCCGCCCAAGGGGATGTCTTCGGACGCGCTATCCGAGCAGCAGCAGTCGGAACACAACGAGCTCGATACGCGTTACCACCAAGCGGCCGGCGCCGGCAAGACCACCATGCCACCGCGCGCCGCGCCGCGTGCCGCATCCCATTCTCCGTCAAGTCCGCCATCGAAACACAAATAGATGCCGAGGGTTCTTTTACCGTCGCTACCAACACGGATCAGCCCGCAACATCTGTTCGACGGTCGGTACATCAATGGGAGAAGTGGTCTCGGTTTTCTGAACGGGTAGGATGAGTGGACANNGTGGGCTCCCCGGGCGACATGTTCGCCCTCTACCCAAGGAGCTCCTGATGTCGAAACGTCCCCGCCGCAACCACGCCCCCACCTTCAAGGCCAAGGTGGCGCTCGCCGCCGTCCGGAACGAAGGCACGTTCGCCGAGTTGTCGAAACGGTTTGATGTCCGACGATCGTCAACACCGACCAGGGCGCGCAGTTTGCGAGCGCCGACTTCACCGGGCTGCTGCGTGACCACGGCATCGCGATCAGCATGGATGGGAAGGGCTGCTGGCGCGACACCATCTTCGTCGAGCGGCTCTGGCGCTCGCTCAAGTACGAAGAGATCTACCTGCACCGCTACGACTCGGTGTCGGCCGCCACGGCCGGCATCGGGCGCTACCTCACGCTCTACAACACCCGTCGTCCGCACTCCAGTCTCACCGATCGCACGCCCGACGAGGCATATTTCTTCCCGCTGCCGCTGTCCGCGGCCACTTGACCCCCTCTGCTATCCACTATATGAGAGCAGACTCGCCACTGGATGGCGCAATGCAGGCGAATTCCCGCCTTCAAGGCGGGGTAGGTCTGGCACCTTCGCGAGGCCGCGAGCCGCGGCAGGCGCGAAGTAAGGACGCGAAGCGTTCGAGAAGGTGGAGAACCCGGTGACCATCCGCGCCTCCAAGAGAAGCGTGGCCCTTATCGTCACAGTCGGCGCACGTGCATGTGCCATCCCGCTGGACCACGTCGCGGAGACAATGCGCCCTCTCCCAGTCGAGCCCGTTGCCCACATGCCAGATTTCGTCCGGGGGGTGTCAGTGATCCGCGGCGCGCCGGTTCCCGTTGTCGACCTCAAGGCGCTCTTGGAGAATGGGGCAACCAGCGCAACCTACGGACGCTTTGTCACCGTGAAGCTCGGGGAACGGCTGGTGGCCATAGGCGTGGATGCCGTGGTCGGCTTGAGAACTATCGGTTCGGAGCAGCTTGGAGAGTTGCCTCCAATTCTGCAAGCTGTGACCGCCGACATCATAGAAGCAATCGGCACCCGCGATGCACAGCTCCTCGTTGTGCTTCGTGCGGCGCGCATCGTTCCGGATGAAGTCTGGACAAGCCTCGCGAAAGCGGAGGCGACGCGATGACGGTGGTCCTCGACCGAACCGACATCGAGCAGTTTCGAATGATCGTCGTGCGCCGTCTCGGGCTGCACTACGAAGACGGGAGGCTCGATTACCTCGCCGATGTCCTGCGTCAACGTATGGAGTCGA
>PMAE01000010.1 GCA_003152485.1 Gemmatimonadota bacterium
CGTCTGGCCCCCGTCGATGGCCGACATCGCATGCACCGTGTGGATCTGGGACGCTACGCCCGTGGGGCGCGCATAAAGCGATAGCCGACGCCGGGCTCGGTGACGATCAACTGCGGGCGCACCGGATCGATCTCCATCTTCTGCCGGAGATTTCGTACATACACCCGCAGGTACTGTTGCGAGTCGCCAGACCCATTGCCCCACACCGCGCGGAAGAGTTTCGCGTGCGTCATCGTCCGCCCCTCGTGTGCAACGAGCGCCCGCAGCAGGCCCCATTCGGTGCGGGTCAGGTGCACGTCCGATCCCGCTCGCGTCACCGAGGGCACGGAAAAATCGATCTGAACGGCTCCGGCCACGACCGGGTCGTCGGTATCGGCGCGGGGTGCGCTCGAGGCCCGACGCAGATGCGCCCGTACGCGAACCCGCAGCTCCTCCGGGCTGAAGGGCTTGGTCACGTAGTCATCGGCGCCCGCGTCGAAGAGCGCGATTTTCTCGGCCTCTCCATGACGCGCCGTCAACACGACAATCGGAGCCTGGGACCGCTCACGGAGGGCCCGGCAGATCGCCTGGCCATCCGCGTCCGGCAGTCCGAGATCAAGAATGATGAGGGCGGGATGCTCGGCGCCGGCGAGCGCGACCCCGCCAGCACCCGTACCCGCTTCGAGGAGTACCGCGGCCTCACCTTCGAGCGCTGCGCGCACGACTCGACGGATCTGGGGTTCGTCGTCGATGATCAGCACCGTGGCCGACCGGGGGGTCGAGGCCGCCGGCAGTGCCGCTCCTGCGGCGTCGCGGGCCATGCGCCAAGATACAGCCCCCGCACACGACGGGAAACCATCCGGGTTGAGCGGCTGCCGCGAAGGCCGCCGCTCAACCCGTCATGCCACGCGCGTGATTCGAATCTCCGTCACCGTGAGAACTGGGGCGACGGCGGGGGTGGCGTCGCCGGCGGGGTCGTAGGCGGAGTGGCCGGCGGGGTGGCCGCCGTGTCCGCCTTGGCTGGCGGTGCCGGCTCGGCCTGCGGCGTGGTCGCATCCAACACGTCGTAGAATCCGAGAATGTTGGCCTGGAGGTTCCAGACGACGGTGCCCATTTCCGAGCCACCGATGGTGAACTGCTGCGAACGGATAAACCCCTCGAGCTGCGCCCGCCCAATCAGCCGATACTGATCCGAATAACTGTTGGGGGTGAACTGAAACGTCTTGTTCTTGGCGCCCGGAACTGACCCGAGCTGTCGACGGACGCCCCCCTCTTCCAGATAGATCATGAGCTCCGTCGGGACGGTCAGGTTGTTGTCGATCTCGATCGCAATGGGGTGAATGTCTTCGTCCGAGTTCGGGTGCTTACCCCCGGACGCGCAGCCGCCCGCGGCGACCGTCAGGCCCAGCACCAACGCTCCCGCTACGGTCGCGCGGGATGCTCGAACGACCCTCGGAAGGGCCGCGTCGAGCCACAGTGCAGCGGTCATGTCAGGCTCCGGCTAAGGTAGAGGCGCGTCAGGCGATCTAGAGAAAGCTCATCCAGTAAGGTGTACACCTAGCAACGACCGCGCCACACCCCTCCGGCCCCCGCGCGAACGGCTATACTTTCCGGCGCTCATGGCCCAGCCAATTATCCCCGTCCGGACGGCCGACGGTCGCGTCGCGCCGGTACCTCCACGCACGACCTCGCGGTGGGTCGATGTGGCGCTGTTCGGGATTCTTGGCGGGATCGCGTACGGCCTGATGCGGACCGCGACGCGCTGGTCAGCGCCGCTGGACTCCGGCACGCAGATCGATCTCGGGGCGATCCATCTGCCGCTCTACGCCGCGTACTCGACGCTGCGAATGTCGCTCGCATATGTGATCTCGCTGGTCTTCAGTCTCGCGTACGCGAAGATCGCGGTCGCCAGCCGGCAAGCCGAGCGTGTGATGATCCCACTGCTCGACATCCTACAGAGTATTCCAATCCTGTCGTTCATGCCGGCGGTCGTGCTGGGCCTGGCCGCCCTGGTGCCTGGCCGCACGGTCGGGCTCGAGCTCGCCGCGATCCTGCTGATCTTTACCAGCCAGGCGTGGAACATGGCGTTCAGTTTCCACCAGTCGCTGCTCACGATCCCGCGCGAGTTGAGCGAAGCGTCCACTGTGTACCGGCTGAGCCCCTGGCGTCGGTTCACTCGTCTGGAGCTACCCTTCGGCGCGATCTCGCTCATCGCGAACAGCATGATGAGCTGGGCAGGCGGCTGGTTCGTGCTCACGGCGTCCGAGCAGTTTGCCCTTGGAGACAAGAAGAACCTCCGTCTACCGGGCCTTGGGTCGTATCTCCAAGCGGCGGCCGACGCGGGCGACCTGACCGCAACGTTGCTCGGCTTGGCGACCCTGATCGGCGTGATCGTCCTCCTCGACCAGTTTTTTTGGCGGCCACTCGTAGTCTGGTCGGATCGCTTCAAATTCGAGCAGTCCGGTGGGGACGAAATTCCGACGTCCCGTGTCGCGGCTTTGCTCCAAGGGTCGGCGATTGTCGACTGGATGAGTAGCCGTCTCTGGATCCCGCTCTGGCGCTGGATGGATCGGACGCTGGGTCAGGCAGGCGGCGCCACCCGTCGGTTCGCGATCCCCGCCCCCTATCGGCGGGGNNCGCGTTCGTGGCGCTCGCGCTGTGGGGCGCGGTGTCGGCCATCCAGGAACTGGCCGGCCTGCCCGGCGCGGTATGGGCGCACGTGTGGTTGAGCGCCGCCGCGACGTTCGCGCGCACCGCGATCGCGTTGATCATCGCGGCCGCGTGGACGATACCCGTGGGCGTCGCGATCGGCTTCAACCCCAAGTGGTCCTACCGCGCCCAGCCGCTCGTGCAGGTCGCGGCGTCCGTCCCTGCGAATACGGTCTTTCCGATCCTACTCCTCGTCCTGCTGGCCATCCNNGGTACATCCTGTTCAACGTGATCGCGGGCGCGATGTCGATCCCGTCCGATCTCCGCGAGGCGGCCGTCGTGTATCAGGTCACGGGATGGCGACGGTGGCGGACGCTCATCCTGCCGGCGATTTTTCCGTACCTGGTGACGGGAATGATTACGGCGACGGGCGGCGCCTGGAACGCCAGCATCGTCTCGGAATACGTCTCGTACAAGGGCCATAAGGTGATGACCCTCGGCCTTGGGTCCCTGATCGCCGACGCGGCCGATCGTGCCGACTTCCGGTTGCTCCTCGCGGGTACCTTGGTAATGGCGGCTATCGTGATCACGGGCAATCGAGTGGTCTGGCGCCGCCTGTACGCGTTGGCGGAGGCGCGGTTCCGGCTCGATTGAGCCGGGACGCGACGTTGGTGCTCGCTCGCTTTTTCGTGGAGATATGATTCGTGGCGATTCTCACGACCCTCCCCAGCGCCCCGGGCGCGGGCGAGGTCCTCCTCGCGGCCGAGGACGTGAAGAAGTATTACGGCGACGACCGGTCGCCCGTGCTCGAGCAAGTCAGTGTCGAGCTCCGCGACGGCGAGTTCGTCGCGTTGCTTGGACCGTCCGGATCGGGCAAGTCCACGCTGCTGCGAATCCTTGCGGGGCTCATGCCACCATCCGAAGGGCGCGTCCTGGTCCACGGTGAGCCATTGGGTGGACCCAATGCGCAGGTGGCCATCGTGTTTCAGAGTTTTGCGCTCTTTCCGTGGTTGACGGTGCTGGACAACGTGGAGTTGGGGTTGCTGGCCACCGGCCTGTCGCCAGCCGAGCGCCGCGCTCGGGCCGAGCAGGCCATCGACATGATCGGACTCGCCGGCTACGAGGAGGCCTTTCCCAAGGAGTTGTCCGGCGGCATGAAGCAGCGCGTCGGCTTCGCGCGTGCGCTGGTGGTGCATCCCGAAGTGCTGTTCATGGATGAACCGTTCTCGGCCCTCGATGTCCTCACGGGCGAGAATCTCCGCCAGGAATTGCAGGAGCTGTGGGCCCAGCACTCCATCCCGACCCGCGCGGTCCTGATCGTGACGCACAACATCGAGGAGGCGGTCGCGCTCGCCGATCGGATTCTCGTCTTCGGCGCGAATCCCGGCCACATCCGGGTGGAGCTCAAGGGGGTGCCCGCGGCAGAGCGCCACGTCAAAGGCCCCGCGCGCGCCCAGTTGGTCGAAACGATCTACCAGATCATGACCAACCCGGAGCTCGATGCGGCGGAGTTGATGCAACAGCGGTCGCTCGCCGCTCGCGGCTCCGAGCCCAAGACCGGCGGATCACGCGCCCGGCGATATCAGACATTGCCGGACGTCAGCATCGACGACCTGACAGGTTTCGTGCAGTACCTCGCGACCGTCGGCGGGCGCGGCAACGTGCACGAGTTGTCCCGTGACCTCCAGATGCGGGCGGATGACCTGATGGCGCTCGTGGAGGCGACCGACCTCTTGGGACTGGTCGATCTCCAGAATCGGCACGTGCTGCTCACCCCCGTGGGTCAACGGTTCGCGGACGCCGATCTCGACGGTGAGAAAGCACTGTTCCGGCAAATCGCACTCGAACAGATCTCCCTGCTCCGCTACATCGTGCGGGAGCTCGAGACCAGTCCGACCCACACGTTGGAAGCGGAACGGGTGACCGACGATTTAGAGCATTCGTTCAGCAGCGAGGAGGCGCGGCGCCAGTTCGAGACGGTCATCGATTGGGGGCGCTACGCCGAGCTCCTGACGTACGACGACAGCTCGGGGGAATTGCGGCTGGACGAGGAGCATCGCGTTCCCGAGCTGCCGAGCTGAGGGATCGCTACATCCAGCGCGGTGAGAGGTAGAGCGTCGCGAAGACGAACAGCCACGCGATGTCCACGAAATGCCAGTACAATCCCGCGTTCGTGACCGCGAGGTGACGGTCCGCGGTGAATGTCCCGCGCCAGGCCCAGATCTGTACCACCGCGTTCAATAAGAGTCCCACGATCACGTGCGCGCCGTGAAAACCCGTGATCGTAAAGAACAGGGACCCGAACGCGTCCGACTGCGCGGTGAACGATTGGCTGTGCCACTCGATCCCTTGGATGACGGCGAACACCGCTCCCAACGCGAACGTCAGCAGAAGGCCGACGCGCAACTGCGTCTGACTGCCGCGGCGGATCCCGCGTTCGCCCCACATGTAGACGCCGCTGCTCAGGAGCAGGATTGCCGTATTGGGCAGCGCGAGCGACAAGCTCAGAGGGCCCTGCGGCGGCCAGGGCCCGCGCTGTTGGGCGCCCAGGTAAACGAAGCTGAAGAGCAGATACACGAACAGACATGCCTCGGTGGCGATGGTCCAAACCATCGCCCACCATCCAACTGTATGGCGCCCCCGCGCCGGCGTCACGCGAGCCATTGGCATCGCGGCGGCGGTCACCGTGCACCGACCGTGACGGGGTCTGACTGCGGAGTGCCCGCGAGTGCGGTGGGCCACAACCAGCCCGCGAGGGCCACGATCGTGCCCGCGATGCCAACCCCCACCAGCCACCACGCGCCAAACAGCAGTCCGTAGCACGTCGCGGCGATGGCCAGCGCGAGAATGAGCGGCCACGGCGAGTCCGCGGGCATCGATTGGGGGACCGGCTGCGCCGCGTCGATCGCGGAGGTGGTCATCGTCTGTCGCCCGTGATCCAACACTGGCCCGCTGAACAGGGTGCTGCGGAGCGCCAGCGCGCTCGGCGCCTCACCGATCACGCGACCCTCCCACAACGGATCACGGCTTCCGACGGTCGGGATCACCGCGAAGTTGTACGGCGGCGGCGGCGATGACGTGGTCCACTCGAGCGTCGCCGCGTCCCAGGGGTTGGGTCCGGCCAGCGCGCCACGCCGGATGCTCCAGAGGAAATTGACTACGAATACCAGAATCCCGACCGCGAAGATCGCCGCACCGACCGTCGTGGCGAGATTGACCGTCTCGAGGCCCACGCCAGCGGGATAGGTGTACACACGACGCGCCATCCCGAGGATTCCCGCGACGTGCATCGGGAAGAACGCGATGTTCACCCCGACGAACATCATCCAGAAGTTCCACCGCCCGAGTCGTTCGCTGAGCAACCGTCCGGTGATCTTGGGGAGCCAGAAGTAGAGCGCGGCCATCACCGCGAATACGTTGATGCCGACTAGGACGTAGTGGATATGCGCCACGATGAAGTAGCTGTCCGAGACCTGCCAATCGTAGGGCACCGCGGCGGTCACGACCCCCGATACGCCGCCGATGACGAAGACCACGATAAACCCCAGTGAAAAGAGCATCGGCGTCTTGAAGACCGGACGGCCCGTCCAGATCGTGGCGATCCACGCACTCACCGCGATGCCACTCGGAATCGCGATCAGGAAACTGAATCCGCTGAAGACGGTCATGGCCATCATGGGAACGCCGGTGGCGAACATGTGGTGGATCCACACGGCGAAGCCGATGACCCCCGTCGCGATCGTGGACCCGGCGACGAACCCGTAGCCCACCAACGGTCGCCGAGAGAATACCGGGATGATGTCGGACACCATGCCCATCGCCGGGAGCACGACGACGTACACCCACGGGTGGCCGAACATCCAAAAGAGGTGCTGCCACAGCATCGCGCTCCCACCATGCTCGACTGCAAAAAAGTGCATGCCGAAGCGGCGCTCGAGAAAGAGGAACGTGCACGCCACGGTCAGCGCAGGAAGGGCGAACACAATGGACAACGAGGCCGACAGCGTGCCGTACATGAACACAGGCAAGCGGCTCATCGAGAGGCCCGGACAGCGCATGTTGATGAGCGTCCCGATGAAGTTGATGGCGCCGACGGTCGTTGATATGCCCAAGAAAATCAGCCCCAGGGCATAGAAGTCCATGTTGAGACCGGCGTTGTACAACCCGAGCGAATATGGGGCGTACGCAAACCACCCGTCGTTAGGAGATTGCCCCAGGAACGGGCTGGTGTAGAGGAAGATCCCGGAGAGGAGAAAGGTCCAGTAGCTCAACGCATTGACGCGGGGATACGCCATGTCGCGGGCGCCGATCATCAGTGGCCAGAGGTAGTTGCTGAACCCGGAGAGGATGGGAGAGGCGTACCAGAACATCATGGTCATCCCGTGCATCGAGAACAACTGGTTGTAGACCTCCGGGGTCACCAGATGTTCGCCGGGCCGCGTCAACTGCGCGCGCATGATGCCCGCTTCGAGTCCACCGATCAGCAGGAACAGGAACGCAGTCACGAGATACCGCTTGCCGATCGTCTTGTGATCGACGGTCGCCAACTGACCGTAGATCCCAGATGGCGTTTCCCAGATCCGCCGAAGCGTCTCGGTCGGAGCATCGGATACGGTACTCTGCATCTCCACGACTACCTCGTTTCCTCTGGCTGGTGCACGTGTCGGAGCCCGCGCCTACCGCAACGTCTCGAGATACGCCACGAGTGCCTCGAGCTCCCGGGGGGGCAGGTCCATGCGGGGCATGTCGGATCCCGGCTTGATTCCCTGCGCGTCCTGGATCCAGGCCATGAGATTGGGCGGCGTGTTGGGCATCGCCCCCGCGCCCAACATGTGGCGGGACGCGAGATGTGTGAGATCGGGTCCCATCGCGCCGCCCGCGCCAGTACCGCGTATGGTGTGGCAGCTCGCGCAGCCCCGAGTGAGGAACACCTGCTGGCCAGCCGCCTGCGTCGAATCGGCGGGGGCCGGCGCCGACTCGCGTTGTCGCGCGAGCCACCCGTGAAACGCGTCCGGTGATTCGGCGACCACCGTGATGCGCATATGCGCGTGTTGTGTCCCGCAATACTGGCTGCACAATCCAACGAACACACCGGGGACTCTGGCCTCGAGCCACAGCGAGTTCTGTCGCCCCGGAATCAGCTCGATCTTGCCCGCGAGCTCCGGCACCCAAAAGCTGTGGATGACGTCCGCGGTCTGGACGCCAAAGTACACCGGCTCGCCGACCGGGAGATGGACCTCGTTGGCCGCGGTAAACGAGTGGGCCGGCTCACTGTCCTGGTACACCGCCTCCCACCACCACTGATGGCCGGTCAGCGTCACCGAGGCCGCATAGGGATGCCCGGGCGACGCGACGGCGTCGAGGGTTCCCACGGTGAAGACATAGGCCGTGGCAAGGACGGCGACCGGTATCAGGATGCCACCAATGAGAATCCAACGACGATCCACGGCCGCTCGCGTCGGCTCGATCCCTGCCTCGACGCCGTGCGGTTCCCGATGTCGGAAGGCAGCGATCAGCACGAGCGCACCGATCACCACAACGACGGCAGCGGCCACGATCAGCAGGAAGGCGCCGAGCAGAGTCTCCCGCGTCCCGCTCACGCCGGAGTTTGTGAGCGTCGACGCCCCACCCTCGCATCCGGAGAGGATAGCTAGCCCTGCACCAACGAGCGAGAGAGACACCGCATCGGCCCGAGCCACCGACCGGCCCTCGATAGCTCGGTCACCCATCGCTGGGCAGCATCGGCGGATGGTCCTGCGGTGGTGGCGGGTCGGGCTCGCGCGCGGTGTTCAGCGTGCGGATATAGGCAACGATCTTCCAGATCTGGTCGGCCGACAACTTCGTGCCCCACGTCGGCATCCCGTTCGGCCGGCCTTCGAAGATCGAGTCGTAGATCTGGACATCGCTGCCGCCGTAGATCCATGACGCGTCGCGGAGACTCGGCCCCATCCCTCCTCCTGCCCGCCCGCCATGACATCCCGAGCAGTTGTATTGCACAAACAACTGCCGCCCCTCGGCTTCCGCGGCTCCATTGCCCGTGTACGGGTCGTGGAGGTCGCCCAACACGACAGCGGGGTGAATTCCGGGAACCACGCCCGCGACATTGGCGAGTGCGGTCGCACCCGCTTGCGTGCTGTCGGCGGGACCGTGCTCGGTCGCCCGCAACTGCTCCTGCCCCTCCGGGCGGCACCCGAGGGCGACGGACAGCCCCGCCACAGTGACCGCGGCAGTGACCGCCATGACCGCGAGGCTCACCGCCGCGTCACGGCCATTCCCCTGACGCCGTGACGACGTCGGCACCACGCGCGATCGCGCGAACGTTACGCGCATCGTCCATCGCCCCCATTCGATCTACAGGGCTGACGTACGACCAGAGCCGTCGCTGCGGATGTAGGAGTGGCCGGGGCGTGCGCCGCGGGCGCGGCGGCGGCGGTGGCGCCGACGGTCGGCACCCCATATTCCCGCAGGATGCGATCGATGGCCCCGCGACGATGGGCCAACACGCGCTCAAGGCGGTCGGCGAGTGCGTGGTCATCTGGCCGTACTCCGACCGCGATATCGTACACGAACGGGATGCCGTAGCCGGCGGTCTCCGTCGCTACCGGCGTCACGATGAGCGGAACCTCCGAGTGCCGCGCGTAGTAGCCGGCCAGCGGACCCCACGCGATCGCGACATCGATGTCGCCGCGCGCCACGGCGGCGATGAGCGCCGACGGCGGACTCGCGTGCGCGTAGTTCCCGTAAATGCTGTAGCCGACGATGTTGTGCACGATCCCGCGCCGCGCCAGCGCGACCCCAGGGGGCAAGCTGTTGTAGTCGGCACCGATCACATGCAACCCGACGCGCAGTGTCCGCAGCCGCGGGTCGTCGAATGACGTGATTTGCAGATCACGATCACGACGCGTCACGAACACGTAGGTGGACCGGTAGTACGGGGCAGTCGTAAGCACATTCCCGGCGCTCGCGACGATCCCGACGACGACGTCACATTCGTGAGCGCCGAGGGTGGTGCGGATAAACCCCCGCCGCTGTGGCCACCACGTGTAGGTCGCCGTCTCTCCCAACTCTCGCGCGAGCAGTGCAGCAATCCGATTCTCGTATCCCTGCTGGGCGCGATCCGAGAATGGCATGTTATTCGGATCCGCGCATACCCGAAGCGACGTGGCCGGCGCCGCCGGTGCGCGGGACTGAGCGGTCGATTGTGCCGAGGGCGCCGAACTCGGTAGTCCGGCCGACAAGCCGGCGAGGACCAGGCCCACCATCGCGGACACCATCGCGGGCACCATCGCGGGCCATATCGGGCGCAACACCGGGCAGCGAGTTCGGCGCGGTGCCGACCGACACTCGCGCTCGGCAGCCGGCGGCGCGCCGCTCATAGCGTGAACACGTAGACGGTTCCGCCAGGCGCGGTATAGTTCGGCAAATCCGGCATCGCGCCTGTCGCGCCCAGCGCGGCGGTGGGATCGTTGGCTGAGAGACCGAGCGCGATCGCGCCCGCCCACCCGCCGACCCCAGAATAGACCGCGACATATTGCTTGCCATCGGGGCCAGTAAACGTCATCGGGTTGCCGATGATGCCGGAACCGGTTTTGAACTGCCACAACACCTTGCCGCTGTGCGCATCCACGGCGCGAAGCCACCCATCCATCGTGCCGTAGAACAGCAGATCGCTGCCCGTGACGACCGGACCGCTCCACACCGGGAACCGCTCGGGGATGCCCCACACTTTCTTGCCCGTCGTGGGGTCCCACGCGATGAACTCACCGCGGGCATTCCACCCTTTGGAGCCCGGATACATGTGCACGTCCGCCCCGAGATACGGGGTGCCCTCGATATAGCTGGCTTTCAGTCCCGCGTAGTCCATGCACAGGTTGGTCGTGGGGGTGTAGAACAAACCTGTTCGCGGCGAGAATGCCGCCGGTTGCTGGTCGCGCGCGCCAGTCGATGAGGGGCAGATATGCCGAGTGTTCACACCCTGGTGCGTCTGCTTGGCTGCAACGGTCTGCGGGCGTCCCGTATGGAGATCGACCCCGGTCGCCCAGTTCAGATCTTGAAATGGCTGCGCGACCAGCACTTCCCCCGTCGCGCGATCGATCGTGTAGGCAAATCCGTTGCGGTCGAAATGGACGACGACCTTGCGCGGTTGTCCGTTGATCGGGATGTCGACGGGAATCGCTTCGTTCACCCCATCGTAGTCCCAGGCGTCGTGCGGGGTCATCTGGTATGCCCACCGTGCGTCGCCAGTCGCGGGATCGCGCGCGAACATCGTCGCCGCCCACATGTTGTCGCCGGGGCGCATGTCGGGGTTCCACACACCCGGGTTCGCGGACCCATAGTAAATCTCGTTCAGCTCGGGATCGTACGTGACCCATCCCCACACCGTGCCCCCGCCAAGCTTCCATTGGTCGGCCGGCCAGGTGCTCACACCGAGATTGGTGCCTTTGTATTGTGGATAGAAGGGCTTGAAGCTCGGGCCGATCTTCACCGCCGAATCAGGTCCGGTGTTGTAAGCCCGCCAGATCACCCGGCCCGTCGAGAGATCCAGACCCGCGATCCAGCCGTGTACGCCAAGCTCGGCGCCGCTATTCCCAACCAGCACGACATTTCCGACGATGAGGGGCGCCATCGTCATTGTGGAGCCCTCTTCGATCGAGTCGAGCTGGGTATCCCAGAGCACTTTACCCGTTACGGCATCGAGCGCGACGGTGTGGTTGTCCAGACGGTTGAACACGATCTTGCCGGCGCCGAACGATGCTCCGCGATTGACGACATCACAACACGCCTCGCCCTGCGACGCCGGGGCGGTGGCGGGTCGGTAGATCCATTTCGTCGGGCCGCCGGGCCGCGTCAGGTCGAGCGCGAATACGGTATTCGGGTAGGGCGTCACGATGTACATGGTGTTGTCCACCACCAGAGGCTGCCCCTCGAATCCGCGCGCGTAGCCGGTCGAGAACGTCCACGCCACTTTCAGATTCTTGACGTTGTCGGGCGTGATCTGCGCGAGGGGACTATACCGCGTGCCTTGCGCGTCCCGGCCCGGGAGCGGCCATGTCCCATCCGGTGGGGCGCCCGGTGGCAGCGCGCCGGCGGCATTCGACGGCGGCGCGTCCCCCATCGACGTGCTCACCATCGCCGACTTCTGGGGACCGCAGGCCGCGAAGCCGATCGCCACCGCCGCGGCGGCCACTCGCCCAATCGGGACCGCTCGTCGCGCGACGTGATCCTGTCCGGGAAGGGGTCGCGACGCATCCGACGCCGATTCGCGCGGCGAGTACGCAACCCCGTGTGCCTCGAGACCCACGTCCCGTGACGCCGCCACGCCGTCCGACTCCGCTGATGTCCGCCCAATCGATGCTGTCACGACCCGAAGAGGGACGCCAACAGGCGTCACTCGCCCGCCCGCATCCGGATCGCGGACCACTGCCAGGTCGTCTCCATTGCATATGCCGTTCCCGCTCGGAGACGCGCCGGACGCCGCATCCTCTGGCCTGATCCGCGTGCCGCATCCCATGATCGGTCGCCAGCTCCGAACGCGCCGCGTCCAGCACGCTATGCGGCCTAGCGGCGAGGAGTGGCCCTGGGTATGTTCGCGCCGAGAATTTCTGTGGTCATCGGTAGTCGTTTATCGTCGCGGCGCTCGGCACTCCAACTGGAGGGTGATGCGCGTCGTCGAGCATTGAAGTCGATTCGCGCCTGGCGGCGCGTCGGTACCGGGGCGCCGTTCTTGGACGCACCGAGCCCGACTGCGGCCCGCTGACCGGCGCTGCCCCGAGGGTCGGTCATGGCGCACGTGCAGCTTCCGGTGGTCGATCGTCCGCAACCGCTCACGATGCGCCAAGACGCGTGGTGGGTGCAGCCGGGAGTCATGGCGATCGTGCTGATGTCGTTCGTGGCGTATGCCACGTGGGCCGCATTTCAAAACGCCCACTATCGCTTCGGCCCGTATCTCTCGCCGTTCTATTCGCCCGAGATCCTCGGCGACTCTCCGCATGCGTGGTTCGGGCCGAAGCCGGGATGGTGGCCGGGATGGGTACCGTTTTCCCCGGCGCTGCTGATCCTGCCCTTCCCCGGCCTCTTTCGCGTCACCTGCTACTACTACCGCGGCGCCTACTATAAGGCATTGTGGGCCGACCCACCGTCGTGCACGGTCCGGGAGCCACGCCACTCCTACCGCGGCGAACAATCGTTTCCGCTGATCCTGCAGAACGTGCACCGCTACTTCCTCTATTTCGGGCTGCTCATCTTGATCTTCCTCGCCCACGACGCATGGGATGCACTCTGGTTCGCGGATCCGACGAGTGGCGTGACACGATTCGGCATCGGGGTTGGGACGCTGGTGCTGACGCTCAATGTCGTCCTGCTCACGGGCTATACCTTTGGATGCCACTCGTTGCGCCACATCGTGGGTGGCTACCTTGACCGGCTCGCCGATCGCCCCATCCGCCGTCAGGCCTATGCCTGCGCGAGTTGCTTCAATCGATGGCACATGCGGTGGGCGTGGATGAGTTTGTTCGGCGTCGCGTTCGCCGACATCTACGTGCGCATGTGTTCGATGGGTATCTGGCACGATTGGCGGCTCCTCTGACGGTCTCTACTCTCCGTGGCTGATTTCGAAACGGTTCATCACGACGTCCTCGTCATCGGCGCGGGCGGGGCCGGCCTGCGCGCAGCGATTGCGGCCGCCGCCGATGGCGTCTCGGTCGGGCTCGTCTGCAAGTCGCTGCTGGGCAAGGCACACACCGTCATGGCCGAGGGCGGCGTCGCGGCGGCGTTGGGTAACGTGGACGATCGCGATAGCTGGAAGGTGCATTTCGCCGACACGATGCGCGGCGGCCAATACGTGAACAATTGGCGCATGGCCGAGCTCCACGCGCAGGAGGCGCCCGCTCGCGTCCGGGAGCTCGAAGCCTGGGGCGCGCTGTTCGACCGGACGCCGGATGGCCGGATCCTCCAGCGCAACTTCGGCGGCCACCGGTATCCCAGGCTGGCGCACGTCGGTGACCGCACCGGACTCGAGATGATCCGCACGCTGCAGGATCACGGGATCCATCAGGGCATCGATGTGCACATGGAGTGGACCGTGCTGACGTTGTTGACGGATGGGGACCGCGTGGCGGGGGCCCTCGCCTACGATCGAGAACGCGGCCGGTTCCGTCTCTTCGCGGCGCGCGCGGTCGTGCTCGCGACGGGCGGCGTCGGCCGCGCGTTCCGCATTACGAGCAACAGCTGGGAGTACACCGGCGACGGCCAATCGCTCGCGTACCACGCCGGGGCCGTGCTCCAGGATATGGAGTTCGTGCAGTTCCATCCCACGGGCATGGTGTGGCCGCCCAGTGTGCGCGGCATCCTGGTGACCGAAGGCGTCCGGGGTGAGGGGGGTGTCCTCACGAACAATCAAGGTCGCCGGTTTATGTTCGATGATATCCCCGAGAACTATCGCGCTCAGACCGCGGCCGATCCGGACGAGGGCTGGCGGTACACGCAGGGCGACAAGAACGCCCGCCGTCCGCCCGAACTATTGACCCGCGACCATGTGGCGAGATCCATCACCCGTGAGGTCCGCGAGGGGCGCGGCAGCCCACACGGCGGCGTGTACCTCGACATCGCGTGGATCAAAGAGCGCCTGCCCCATGCGGCCGAGCACATCAAGAAGAAGCTGCCCAGCATGTACCATCAGTTCAAACAACTCGCCGACATTGATATCACCGCCGAGCCGATGGAGGTCGGTCCGACCACGCACTACATCATGGGCGGCATCCGGGTGGACGGCGATACCCAAATGACGAACCTCGCGGGGCTCTTCGCCGCCGGCGAATGCGCGGCGGGGTTACACGGCGCAAACCGGCTGGGCGGTAACTCGCTGTCCGACCTCCTGGTCTTCGGCCAGCGGGCCGGCGCGCACGCGGCTCAATTTGCGCGAGCCCACGATGAGGCGGCGCCCGACCCGCGTCAGGCGGACGAGGCGGCACGCATCGCGTTGGAGCCGTTCTCGCGCCCCAGCGGCGAAGGGCCGTTTCAGATCCAGCAGGCGCTGCAGGGCACGATGCAGGAGCTCGTCGGGATCGTCCGACGCGACGACGAGATGACCGAAGCCCTGAGTCAGATTGCGACCCTCGCGGACCGGGTAGCCCGGGTCGCCGTCGACGGCAACCGCGAGTACAATCCCGGATGGCATACGGCGTTGGATCTCGGGAACTTGCTCACGGTCTCCGAAGCGATCACGCGATCGGCGATCGAGCGTCGAGAAAGCCGCGGTGGCCACTTCCGCGACGACTATCCGGACAAGGACCCGAGTTTTGCCCAGTTCAACATCACGGTGCGCAAAGGGGCGGATGGCCACATGGAATTGCACCACGAGACCATCCGACCGATACCGGACGCGCTGCAACAGGTGATCGCGGAGGCGGGTTGATGGATGCCCACCTGACTCGCCTACACATGGCTCATTTTCGATTGGTGGTGACGTGACGACCCCTCCGACCCCCGGCCTGTCCGGTGTCCCGTCTCGAGCCCCGGCATCAGCCCCGGCATCATCGGACTCCCGCACGGCGACCTTTCGCGTCTGGCGGGGCGACGCCACCGGCGGCGCATTCCACGACTACCCGACCGAGACCTCCACCGGCATGGTCGTCCTCGACGCCATCCATCAGATCCAGGCCGACCAAGCCAACGACCTGGCCGTGCGATGGAACTGCAAGGCCGGGAAGTGCGGGTCGTGCTCGGCCGAGATCAATGGCAAGCCGCGCCTCATGTGCATGACCCGGCTGAGTGATCTCTCGCTCGACGCGCCCGTGACCGTCGAGCCTATGCGGGCCTTCCCGCTGGTCAAGGACCTGGTGACCGACCTCTCCTGGAACTACCGCGTCAAGAAGCAGATCACCAAGTTCACCCCCCGCCCCCCCGATGCGCCCGACGGCACGTGGCGAATCCAGCAGGCGGATGTCGATCGCGTGCAGGAGTTCCGGAAGTGCATCGAATGCTATCTCTGTCAGGACGTCTGCCACGTCATTCGTGAGCATCACGAGCAGGACACGTTCATTGGTCCGCGGTTCTTCGTCTATGCCGCCGCTCTGGAGATGCATCCCCTCGACATCGCGGACCGTATCCCGGCACTCAAGCGGGAGCACGGGATCGGGTTCTGCAACATCACGAAGTGCTGTACCTCGGTGTGCCCGGAGAACATCACCATCACCGACAACGCGATCATCCCGCTCAAGGAGCGGGTCGTCGATGAGTTCTACGATCCACTGGGGAAGTTGGTGAAGCTGTTCTCACGGGCGCATCGCGGATAGCGGAGACAGCCCGATGCATACCCTCAAGCCGATCACCCGGGCGGGCGTGCCCGCGGCGCTCCTGAAAGCGGAGCGCTACCGACTGCTCAACGATTCGTCGGCCGCCGAAAGCATTTGCCTCGACGTGCTGGACGCGGATCCTGACAATCAGCACGCGCTGGTGACGCTGCTGCTGTCGATCACGGACCAGATACGCGATGGGCTGGTGGAAGGCGTGACCCGCTCGCGCGAAGTACTGCCCCGCCTCAAGGATGAATACAAGCGGCACTACTACGCCGGCATCATCTGCGAGCGGCGGGCGAAAGCGCAACTCGTCCGCGGTGGTCCGCGCGCGCACCAGGTCGCGGCCCAGTGGGTCCAGGAGGCCATGCGTCACTACGAAACCGCCGAGTCGATGCGACCGACAGGAAACGACGAGGCCATTCTCCGGTGGAACACCTGCGCGCGACTGCTCAACCGGGGGGAGCAGCTGCACCCACCGGTCGAAGAGCTCTACGAGCCGAGCCTGGAGTAGCGCGTCCCGCCGCCGCGACGCCCAATCGGCGATCGCGGCGCCGGCCAAAGAGTGCTCGCTCCGAACATCACCTGTTCATTTCAGCCGCGGCGACGTCGTGCGGGGCGCGGGCACGCAGTCGGGCCACGTCGTGGGAATGCGACGATAGGCGGCGGGCGCGCCGGGCGCGGGCGGCGGAGCCGCGGCCGCTATGGCTGCCGCGGCCACCAGATCGATCCGTTCGCGAGTAATCAGCGTGGGATCTTCGGACGCCAGATACGCCAGCATCGCCGTCACCGTCGCGTTCGACCGAAGGTCGTCGAACACGATCTTGTCATACGTATCTCGATTCGTGTGCCACGTGTAGTTGCCGTAGTCCCAGGGCAGTGCCCCCAAGCCAAACGCCGGCGCCCCGTGACAACTGAACGAGAAATCGTCGCTGCCACCGCCGGCGGGAAAGCCCGGACCGGCAAAGGTGATCTGGTTGCGCAGCTCGAACGGGATCTTGCCTAGCCATTGCGCGATGTGCTCGGCCGCATTCGGGAGGCCAGCGCCGCTCATCCGCACGATGCGACCCGTGCCATTGTCCTGATTGAATAGTGCCTGGAGACCACGCAAGACGTCGGGGTGATCCTCGGAGAACGCTTTCGACCCCACCTCCCCTTCCTCCTCGCCACTCCAGTGGCCGACGAGGATCGTGCGCTTCGGATGCGGATACACCGTCTTCAGAATCCGCATCGCCTCGAGCATCGTGACAGTGCCGGTCCCGTTGTCGGTCGCGCCGGACGATCCATCCCACGAGTCGAAGTGCGCGGACAGCATCACGTACTCGTCAGGTTTTTCGACGCCTTTGATCGTGGCGACGGTGTTGAAGACCGGACGCTCACCCAGGAGCTCGCCGTCCAAGTTGAGCCGCAGGGTTGGATGCTGGTCGTGTTCGGTCAGGCGGTAGACCAACCCGTAGTCTTCGCAGCTCAACGCGATCGCGGGGGCCCGCGTGTCGTAGGTCTCGAAGATCTCGATCGTGCCCCACCCGTTTTTGGGGCGCGACGTGATGATCGCCGCGACGCCAGCCTGCTCGAGCCGGATCCCGAGCTCACCGGTGCCGATCGCGAGACTGTAGCCCGTCCCCCGGACGTCGGGGTTCCGCCATTCCCGCTGGACCGCCGCGCGGAGCGTGTCCATCCGCAACTTCGATTCCGGCGTGGCGTTCTGATCCCAGTCGTCGGTCGGCCGACAGGTGGGCTGGAGTCCCGCCACCAGGACGAACTTCCCCTTAGCGTTTGGCAACCACTTGACGAACTCGCCACTGTCGGCGAACCGCGGCAGGATCACGGTCTGGGCCGTCAGATCGCGTTTGCCGGTCCCTGGGCTGTACCCGAGCATCGTGCCCTCGAGTGACCGGATGCGAGGTTCGACGAGATCGATATGCGAGTACCCCCGACGCCAGCCGCGCCACGTTCCATATTGCTCGTTCTTCGCATCGATCCCCCACGATGCGTAGGTCTTGACGAGCCAGTCGTTGCCTCGCTTGAGGTCCGGCGAGCCGGTGAGTCGCGGACCGATTGAATCAAACAAGACCGACGACAGATGCTCGACCTGCGAGCTGTCCACGCCGATGGCCCAAATGCGTTTGATGACCGGGTCATCAGTGGGAAACGTCTGCGCCGCGAGCGGTGTCCAGCGGGCACCGGCGAGCGTGGCGATGAGTAGCGCGAGACGCCATGGCCATACGGGATCGATCGAGATCCGCATGGTTATGCTCGCGCGGCAATCGGCACGGCGGGCTGCTCCATGCGTCGCGCCGTTTCCTCAGGGATCCCCAGGTTGTCCGTCATGAGTGCCGGCGGGATGTTGTGCATCCACGCGGCCAACCCAATCTCCTGGTAAAAACCGCTGTTGAAGCCCGCGATGATGCGGCACTGCTCGCTCCCGACGTTCTCGATGTGGTGGCCGTAGCCTCGCGGGATGTAGGTCGCGTCGCCCGCGCTCACGTCTTCCGTGCGGACGCGGCCACTGGAGCCGAAGACCGTGAGTCGTGCCTGGCCGGTCACGTAGTATTGCCACTCATCGGCGTTGGGATGCCAGTGCATCGTGCGCAGCCCGCCCGGAGCGATCGTGAGATACGCGCCCGTCATCCCCCCGGAGATCGGAAACTCCACCGACGAGACGATACGGATCGTCCCCCCGGGTGATTCACGCGGCGCCTGAGCCAGCAATCGGTACTTGTGCGTCACAGGCGCGTCGTGTGCCGCGCCATCCGGACGGGCGACCGCGTCGGCGGATGGTACGCGGCCGGGTCCGATGTACAGCTCACCTTTCGGCACTTTGGCAAACACCGACTCCGCTACGCCGAAGTTCTGGGCCAGGACGTGGGTCGGTGTCAACGACGTCCAGTCTGTGAGACTGAATGTTCCGTACTCGGAAAAATGACCGTTGTCGAAAATCAGCACGAAGTGGCACTCGCCAGGCCCCGAGCCCTGAATCGAGTGCGCGAAGCCCCGCGGGAAATACCACACGTCGCCCGGTCCGAAGTTGTTGATCTCGCTCCGACCTTCAGGATCGAACGTGGTGGTTTGGCAATGCCCGGTGACGACGAACGCCCACTCGGCCGCCAAGGCGTGCCAATGCAGCTCGCGGATGGCGCCGGGTTGGAGTCGCATCGAGACGCCCGCCAATCCCTCGGCCACCGGCATCTGCTTGACGGTCGATTCCTTTGCGGAGCCGACCGCGTAGACGCGGCCTGTCTGCGATTCCATCGGGTACCGAAACGCGGGGAGCGGCTCGGGCGCGTCCGCGACCGCGGGGTGTGCTTCTCGACCGCTCCGGTCACCCGCCGCCGCGGCGGCGCGATCGACGATCGACCGCGGGAGGAGCGCACCGAGCGCGGTGGCGCCGCCCAACGCCGCGAAGTGGCGTCGGGATAGCCCAGGCGTGGCCAGCACCTCCGCGTTCGATGCCGCGGGACTCCCCGCCGCGGCTTCCGACGGGGTGTGCGCGGCAGGTGTCGTGGTGTCGGTCGGCTGACGGTCGGACATTGGGATCCTCGGGTGGCGCTACGAATGGTGCGCCCGGAATCGCACAGGGCGTCGGACGTGAACGCTACGCGCCGACGCCACCCGCCGGTAGATGAGGATTGACTGCGAGCGCGAGGGGGCCGCGGTTACGACCCCGGCATAACGGAGAGGGGGAGGCACCGCGTCTCGGACCGTGCGCGGAGACGGGTCACACCCCGTCCGGGTCCCGAGCCGTCCCGGTGTTCCACCCCGCAGCGCGGGGCTATACGAGCCTGGTTGCCGGCCTCGTCGATCCGAACTGCTTGAGCGTCCGGTAGTGTGACGCGATCGCCGATCGAAGCGTGGGGTACGCGTTATACGGAAGGCCGTACTGATCGGCGACATCTTTGACGATCACGCTGATCGCCGGATAATGCACGCTGCAGACGCGCGGGAAGAGATGGTGCTCGACTTGGAAGTTGAGCCCGCCGACATACCAGGACAGGAGGCGATTCTTCGGGCCGAAGTTGGCCGTCGTCTGCATCTCGTGCAACCACCACTCCTGTGGCATCATCCCCTGGCCGTCCGGTTCCGGGAAATCGGTCGACTCGACCACGTGCGCCAACTGAAACACGATCCCCAGGATCGCCCCGGCCGTGAAGTGCATGACGAAGAACCCGATCAGCACCTGCCACCACGCGATCTGCAGGACGAGCAGCGGCACGACCAGCGCGTAGCCGTAGTAGCAGACCTTGGCACCGAATAGGACGGCCAGTTGCGCGGTATCGTGCCGCTTGTCGCGATAGGGTCCCAGCTCGCTCTTCATCAGCTGCTGGTAGTCTTTGACGAACACCCAATAGAGAGTCGTGAAGCCGTAGAGCACGAAGGCATACAGGTGCTGAAAGCGGTGGAACCAGAGCCGTTCGCCGTTGGGCGAAAGGTTGAGGAGCGGTGAGACGGCCAGATCCTCATCCACGCCTTCGATGTTGGTATACGTGTGGTGGACGATGTTGTGCGTGATCTTCCACAGGTAGCTGCTGGCGCCAAGGACGTCGAACGACATCCCGAGCAACGCATTGATGCGCGGATTCGAGGAATAGGCGCCATGGAGCGCGTCGTGCGCGATGCCGAAGCCGATGCCCGCCATGCCAACGCCCATCACGACGGCCAGCACCAGCATCTCCCATCGCGTGAACCGGTTGGTCAGGATCAGGCCGTAGGGAACGAAGGTCAGCGCGAGCAGGAGCACCGTCTTGGCGATCATGCCCGCATTCGCCTTCGACGAGAGTCGGCGGGTCTCGAAATACGTGGCGACGCGGGCCTTCATCTCCTGCATCGCGTGATCGGGCGTGGCGCGTGCGAAGCGCACCCGACTACGGGAGGGACCCGCCGGCGGCTCAGCGCGCTCCGGGCGGGATGGCAGAGCAGTCGCGATTGCGTTTGATCGGTGATCCATCGTTCACTCCATGCTCATCAAGTGCGGCACCCGCGTACCGGGCGACGCCCGACCGCCAGTTCGTTCACCGGCAGCGCCCCAGTACGGGCTACCCTACACTTGCAAGACGATACGTCGCGCCAGACGCGACGGATCGCTTCTGTAACGACCACCAGCCCCGGGCAGCCCGCACCCAGCGTTATCGCGGCGCTAAATCATACGACCAGCCCGACGGCCCTGGCAAGCGCCGACGGGCTCTGGTCGCGCTTGGCCCGTGCCATCCAGCTCACCGTACGAAAGCCAGCATCGCCAAGCAAATCGACACCAGGTCTTCAACCACCGCCGCGGGTAGCGCGCCGAAGCGATCGATCGCGGCCATTCGTGCTCGGTAGCCGACCAGCGATCCCACCATAGCGCCCGCGGCGCCGACGATGCCACCCGCGATCATCGTCGTCGTTGTTCCCCCGACCGCCAGCCATCCCACGAACGCACCGCTCGCCACGCGAGCCACGAGCGGACCGGGCGTCGTCCGTGCCGGAGTCGTCGGCAACAGATCGACGACCCACTCCCCCACCGCCGCCACGCCGACAATGAGGCCGGCAAGGAGATGGTGTCGAGCGAGGAGTATGGCAGCCGGGGGCGTCATGGTGCGAAGCCCGGCGGCAAGCCCGAGACCGCAGGCGACGACCAGCGCGACGATCATGGCTGACGTAAGCTAGTCGCTGGGCCAGCGTGCGGCCTCAACTGCTGGTGTGCGCGGCCAACGTCGCTCGATCGCTCGCGCTCGCCATCGCCGCCGCGGTGCAGTCCGCTATCGACTTCGCGACTGCTTGGGTTTCACAATCGCGACCAGATCATTGCGTCGGCGCATGCCGGCCGCCCACAGGTCGCCACGCGCGGTCAGTCGCGCGGGTGCCGTCTCGATCGTGAACGCCGCCGGCGTCAACCCATCCGTTACCTCGTTCCAGTCCAACGGCATAGACACCTGCGCGAGCGGATGCGGCCGCGCGGCATACACTCCCGCAACGGTCTTCCCTCGAATGTTCTGCAGAAAATCGACGTAGACCTGCCGAGCGCCTCGCTTCTGCACCTCCCGTGTGACCGTCGCGCCCTTCGGATGGCGCTCGGCGACCGTGGTGGCGACCAGCTGTGCCGCGACGCGCGCGGCGTCCTCATTCGTGCCCGGCGCCAACGGCAACACGATGTGGATACCGCTCATCCCCGACGTCTTTGGCACGCCGCGCAACCCGAACTCGTCGAGCACGTCCTTGACCCACGTCGCCACCTCGACGACCAGCGCGAACGGCGCCGTCTTCCCGGGATCGAGATCGATGATCGTGTAGTCGGGAGAGGCAACCGATTGGACGCGGGAATGCCAGGGATCGACGGAAATGCCGCCGAGTTGTACCACGTAGAGCAACGTCGCGAGATCCCCTCCGATTAGGTGTCGAATGACATTGCCGCCGGCCTCCACATCAGCGGTGCGCACGCCACGCGGCACCTCGTTGGGCGCTTTGTGTTGATAGAACGCCTGTCCGGTGATCCCATTCGGAAACCGGCGTAGCACCAGCGGATGGTCGGCGATCGCAGGCAAGATGCCGGATGCCATCTGCACGTAGTAGCGACAGAGGTCGCCTTTGGTGAAGGCGCGCGCGGCCCGCGTCTTTGGGAAGAACACCTTGTCCAGGTGCGACAGCGTCAGTGTCACGCCTTTGCCGATGACGAGATCTCCTGTCCCGTCTTCCTCGTGCTCGATCGCGTCCAACCGTGCCAGGAGTCGGGCGGCATCCGGCTGGACGCGCGTCTTGGCCGTCGCCGTGGCTGTCGGCTTGGCCGTCGGCTTGGCAGTCGCCGTGGCGTTCGGCTTGCCAGTCGCCGTGGCAGTCGGCTTGACCGCGCGCGATGGGGCTGTCGGCCGTTTGCTCTGAATGCTCTCCGGCTCCCGATGCACGGCTACCGATCGTTTGTCATCACGCAGTCCAAGATACACGGGATGTCGGAGCTTGCCGTCCGGCGTCCACTGCGTGAACCGCACCTGGGCGACCAGCACGGGCCTGACCCAATGCGCGGGTTGCGGCGTCCGCGGTGGCGCTCCCGAGAATGGCGATCGCACGACGGTCAGCGGTCTGAGCTTGGCGGCGACCCGGGCCAACTCACCGTCGGTGAACCCACCGCCGCACAGTCCAGCATACAGGAGCGCGTTGCCTCGGTAGTGACCCAACAGGAGCGCGCCGATGTGCTCACGCGACCCGCGGGGCTCGGTGTATCCCCCGATCACGAACTCCTGCGAGTGTTCCAGCTTGAGTTTGCGCCAGGCGGGTGACCGGTGCCCCTGATCGTACGCACTGACGGTGCGCTTGGCGATGATTCCCTCCCATCCCAGACGGCGCGCTTCGCCAAGGAGATGCGCACCATCGTCATCGGGGGTCACTCGTTGCAGGCTCAGGCTCTTGTACCGGGTGCGACGAAACAACTGCTCGAGCGCGTCGTGCCTCGTGTGCCACGGCGCGGTGATGAGGTGCTCCTTGCCGGCCGCGAGGAGGTCGAACGCCATCAGCGTCACCCCGATGGCCGGTGTCGCGACCTCCTCGTGTGTGGCGACCGCCTCGGGTGGCGCCGCGGGCCGTCGTCCGTGGCGCGCCTCCGTGTTCGACCGGCTTCGCTGTTGGAGATCCGAGAACCGTCCGATGCCGTTCGCGGTGCGGGCGACCAGTTCTCCATCGAGGACCAAATCGCGGAGCTTGGCCCGGGTCGCCAAGGTGCGGACGGCATCCGCCACATCCGGAAAATCCGCGGTGCGATCGATAGCGTTTCGGGAAAGTAGTCGCACGTCGCCGCCGGAGACCGCGGCCAAGATGCGAATGCCGTCGTATTTCGGCTCGAACACCCACCCCTCGCCGCGAGGGATCTCGTCGGCGGTTGTGGCCAGCATCGGGCGGATCGCGGGACGTCCCGTGACCGGTCGTCTCGTCGATGGGACCATGGCGCGCTACGCTGAGCGACGAGACGTCGCCGTCTTCCGAGTCGCGGGCTTCGCTTTGCCGGCTTTCGGCCGCTGCTCCAAGCTCTCGCGCAGTTTGTCCATCAGATCGAGCACCGTGGTTTCCTTTGGGGCCCGTTCCTTGGTCGGGGTGATCTTCTTGCCTTTGAGTTTTGCGTCGATCACGGTCATGAGATGTTCGCGATAGGTATCCGTGTACTTCTCGGGCTCGAACGGGGCGGAGAGCGCCTCGATCAGTTGCTGCGCCATCCGCATCTCCGCCGGCGTGACTTTGGACGTTTGCGTCTTGGGGAAGGTGACCTCCGTGAGGTCGACCAGCTCGTGCGCGAATCGGATCGTCTCGAGCATGAGGGCATCGCCCATGGCTTTGATTCCCGCCAGGTGCTCCTTCTGGCGAAGCGTGAATTTCGCGATTCCGACGAGCTCCGACTCGCGAATCGCTTCGCGGAGGAGTGCGTACGCTTTCTCTCCGTTTTTCTCAGGGAGGAAATAGTACGGCGTGTCGAAGTACCGGGGATCGATCTCCACTTCCTTGACGAAGTCGAGGATGTCGATCGTCCGCGAGGCCTCCGGTGCGGCGGCCTTGAGCTCGTCGGCCGTCAGGACGACGAACTTGTCCTTCGCGTACTCGTAGCCTTTGACGATGTCGCTGTAGGGCACCGCCTTGTCTTCGGCGATGCAGACGCGGTCGTAGCGGATGGGGGACAGATCCTTCTTGTGCAACTGCCGGAAGTGCACCGTCCCTTCGTCAGCCCGCACCGCCGGGTAGAGTTGGACGGGAATATTGACGAGACCGAACGAGAGGGACCCCTTCCATAGCGCCGCCATGCTGCACCTCGGGGAGAATGTCGAGCGGGGAATTTACCTGAACTCGCGGTCCCTCGAGCCTGCCGGCCGTCGGCTGACGCACGAACTGTTCCGATGCTCCTTGCCCGAGGGGGGGCCGCCGGGAGTCATCAGGGCGGCCCCGCCCCAGGTGCGCGGACCGCGACGATTGGAAGCTCGTGCTCGACCGCCCAGAGCTCCCAGTATTCCATGGTGTTGCCAAGAAAGTGCGACTCGAGCGCGTCGCGGTCCATCTGCGCGTCGTCGGGCGGGCGGCTCGTCGTCCCACCGGTGGCCGCGAGTCCGACCGCACCGCGCACCGCGGACCAACTATTCGCCTCGAGCGCGGCGACGGCGACCCATCCGTCGCGCGCCCGATAGAGCCCATAGCCCGGCAGGCCGCCGCCGAACAGGGCGCCGGGCATCGTCACCCCGCGGCGGGCGGCTTCCGTGAATTGCGCGGCGACCGCGGCCAGCGCGACCTCCGTGTATCCCGCATCCGCGCCACGTTCGCGCGCGAGCAAGAGTGCAAGGCTGGCGCTGACCGCTCGCTCGGCGCCCGCGAAATCCGCGAGCAGAATCGTGGGCAGTAGCGGCGGCGCCAGGAGTCCGACCGATGCCTGGTACGTCAGATCGTGACCGGGTCGTTCGGCATCCGGGGACGCCGATCCGACGATCGCGACGTAACACAGCTTGGGGAACCGCGCGTGCAGTCGCGGCCAGTCGAGTCCCAATCGTTCGAGCGATGAGGGCCGAGAGGAGGTGACCAACAGGTCGGCATCGACCAGGAGTTGGTCGAGCGTTGGCCGACTGGTCGGATCTTTGAGGTCGAGCCGCATCACGCGTTGCCCCGCGATCAGTGCGTCGTACCACGGTGGGTGGTATCCCGCGAATGGATCGCCCTCCGGCGGCTCCACCTTCACGATGTCCGCGCCCAACGCCATGAGCTGGCGAGCCGCCAGCGGCCCGGGGAGATGGGCGGCCAGTGACACCACGTGACATCCGTCGAGCGCGCGTCCGGACGGTCCTAGGGGCATTTGGCGTATCGCAAGTGAGGAGGTGATGGCGGCGGTCCTAATCTATTGGCCGGCCGACCGCATCCCAGCTTGCCAATGTAGCTACATGTAGCTACATTGATTTTTATGATCTCAACGGGGATTCGGGACCTCAAGAACAACTTGAGCCGATATATCCGGCGCCTTGGCGTCGAGAAGCGTATCGTCGTGACCGATCACGGCACGGTGGTGGCCGAGTTGCGCCTGCCGGACCCGCAGTCTGAGGATCCTCGTGCCGATCGATACGCGGCGCTCGTGGCCGCCGGGGTGGTGCATCCGGCCACGGACGCGGGGGACCCGCTGGCCGATTGGCCTTCTCCCAATGAGCTGTCGCTGCCGCCCGGGACGGTCACCGCGTTGATTGACGAGGACCGCGCCGATCGCTGAGCGCATACCCCGGCGCCGGGCGAGTGTCCCCCCGCCCCCGACGACCGTCTACGTCGAAACGAGCGCGCTGCTCGCGGCCCTGTTGGAGCAGGATGCGACGGCGCAACAAGTACTGCGCGCCCCTGGCCGCCGTGTGACATCAGCACTGACATTCGCCGAGGCGAATCGTGGCGTCGTACGCGCTCGGCATAGCGGACGCATCACGCCGGCGCAGGAACGTCGCGCGTTAGGGGCGTTGCAGACGTTCTCCGCCCGCTGCGACATCGTGGATGTCACGGCGCTCATCCTGGCGAGAGCGGGGCGCCCGTTCCCGATCGAACCGATCCGAACCCTCGACGCGATCCATCTCGCGACCGCTGAATTTCTGGGTGAGCTCCCGCAATTCCTGACGGTGCTCACGCGCGATGCGAGAGTCCGGGACAATGCGGTGTCGCTTGGATTCGCCACCGCGTAGCGCACACCCGACGGACTGCAATGCGGCCTCTTCGCCAGCGGACGGGCGCCCACACGTGACGTTCCCGTGTGACGCGGACAATACGAGGTAAGCCCCCGCTCACGAGCCCCGATCGTCAGGAAGTCAGTCGACCGTCAATACGACCTTGCCTTGGGTGTGTCCCGCTTCCACGATTTGCAACGCCGATGCCGCGTCGCGCAATGCAAAGGTCTTCGTGACCATTGGCTTGACCTTGCCCGCGTCGATCAAGCTCGCCATCTCGCCGAGCTCGGCGCTGCTCGGCTGGGCCGTGAATCGTGTTGCGCGGACGCCATGCGCGCTCGCCTGCTCCTGTGAGGGCGGCGTCAATGTCGAGACCAGCACCCCGCCCCTCTTCAGGACGCGCCACGATCGATCCTCCGTTTCGCCGCCGATGAGATCGAACACGACGTCGACATCGCGCACCGCGTCTTCAAAGCGCTGCTTCATATAGTCGATCACCTGATCGGCGCCTAGCTGCCGAACGAAGTCGATGCCGGCCTCGGACGCGGTGGTGATGACGTAAGCGCCCTTCGCTTTGGCGAACTGAATAGCGAAATGCCCGACGCCGCCTGAGCCACCGTGGATCAGGATTCGTTGTCCGGATTTCAACTCCCCGCATCGAAAGAGGCCCTGCCAGGCGGTGGTTCCCGCCAGCGGGACCGCGGCCGCCGCCACGTCGTCGAGCGAGGCGGGCTTAGCGCTCGCCTCGCTTTCTTTCACTATGACGTACTCGGCGTAGCAGCCGCGCTCGATGCCCACGAACGCGTAGAGTTGGTCGCCCTTGGCGAACTTCGTGACTCCGGGTCCGCATGCTTCGACAGTGCCGCACGCGTCGCGTCCCAGCACATACGGCAGTTTGTCGGTTTGGACGGCAGGATACTTCCCGTTCCGGATCTTGTAGTCGACTGGATTGACACTCGCCGCCCGGACCTTGAGCAGCGCTTCACCTTCATGCGGCTCGGGTACCGGGATCTCCTGCCAGCGTACGACCTCCGGCCCCCCGAACGCTTCGATCCGGACTGCATGCATCATCTTGCTCATGGCGGTGCTCTCCTGGCGTGGCTAGCGGGACGGGCCTCTCATGCGGGCCCGCTCCATTGCCCGGACCAGTTGCAGGATTCGGTCCTGCATGCCAATCCTGCCGCGTTACCGCCCGCTGTGTCTCGCCGTGCGAGGAAGTCGCGGATGTAATTGATCGAGGTAGCTTTACGCAAACGGTCAACGGCATCGAGACCGGGCAGTACGACTCGAGCCGTTCGCTCGCGTTCGACATCTCGCGGCTGTTTCGCCTGGCGATCGAGCGGATCATCACCCCGGATCTCTAGCGTACACCGCTGTATGACATCGACGACCGACGAGACGCGAGACGAATGGCTGTGGGGTTGGGACCCTACGGCAGGCATCGTCTCGATCCACGCCACCCAGGACGGTCGGGCGCTGGTGTGGCGTCGCATCGCGGCGACCGGCATGCTCGTGCGTGAGGATGCACGCTTTCGACCCTGGCTCCTCCTGGCGCATCTCGACGACCTCCGGCACCTCGGGGCTCAACTGGTCCGCGACGATGAGCGGAGCGCGGCGGCTGGCTCGGGTATTCGCCATCGTGAGTTGGACGGCCCGGGTGTGCTACGCCATCTCGTAACTGGCGAGGATGGTCGCGCCGTGGTCGCCGCGGTTCTCCGCGGCGCATCGGAGCGACTGGGTACACGCGTCCGCCACCTCAGGGAGCTGCAGCAGTTGGACCCCGGCACCGTGCTCTCACTGCCGCCCGAGGAGCAGTACCTCGTGGCCACCGGACGTACGTACTTTCAGGGGCTGCCGTTCGATCAGGTGCATCGCCTCCAGTTCGACCTCGAAACGACGGGGCTCGACGCGCGGCGGGATCGGATCTTCATGATTTCGATTCGCTATCACACCGGTGGCACGGACGTGCTGGAAGCGGCGGATGACGGCAACGCAGCGGAAGCCGATCTCATTTGCCGACTGGTCTCGTGTGTGCGGGTCGCGGATCCCGACGTGATCGAGAACCACAACCTGCACGGCTTCGACCTGCCCTTCCTCGACCGACGCGCTCGCGTGCACGGCGTCGCGCTCTCCTTGGGTCGGGTCGGTGGGGCTGGCCTCAGCGTGCGCGCGGCACGGCGCGGCGTGTCGGTGAGTGCCTTCCCCGATGCGCATGAACCCTGGCAACGCCAGGGCCGCGTTCGATTCGTGGCCCCGGGCCGAGAGCTGATCGACACGCTTGACGCGGTTCGGCGCTACGACTTCTCGACGCGCGAGTTGCCCGGACATGGCCTCAAGGCGGTCGCGAGACATCTCGGCATTGCTCGTGCGAACCGCGAGTACATCCCAGGCAGCGAGATCTACACGACCTACCGCACGGATCCGGAGCGCGTCCGTCGGTACGCGACCGACGACGTCGAGGAAGTCGCCGCACTGTCCCGCATGCTCGGCGGCGCGGCGTACGCGCTGGCCCGGATGGCTCCCCGTCGGTACGAGCGCCTCGCGGATGCCGGGGCCGCGACGGGCGTGATCGATCCCCTGCTCGTTCGAGCCTACCTACGCGCCGGCTCGGCGCTGCCGGTCCACGAAGCGAGCGATGGGACACCGCACAGCGGCGCGGCGCTCTACTTGTTTGCATCGGGCGTTGCACAGCGCGTGGTGAAGGCGGACGTCGCGAGTCTGTATCCGTCGTTGATGCGTGCGTACCGCATCGGACCGTCGCGCGATCGACTGGGCGCGCTGCTGGCACTCGTCGATAGCTTGGTCGAGCGTCGCCTGGAGGCGAAGGCCCGCGCGCGCGCGGCCGCCCCAGGATCGACGGAGCGACACACCGAGGAGGCGACGTCGGCGGCGCTCAAGATCGTCGTGAATTCGGCGTACGGCTATCTCGCCGCCGGCGGGCTGACCCGCTTCGCCGACGTGCACGCCGCGAACGAAGTGACGCGCCGCGGTCGCGAGGTGCTCGAGCTCATGTGCCGAGCACTGGCTGCGCGGGGCGTCACGCTGATCGAGGCCGATACGGACGGCGTGTACTTCGCGGTGCCGGCGGCATGGACCGAGACCGACGAACGGCGCGTCGTGGCCGACGTCGCCAAGTTGTTGCCACCGCTGGTGCAGCTCGAGTTCGAAGGACGATACGCGGCGATGTTGTCGCATGAGCCGAAGAACTACGCACTCCTCGGCTACGACGGCACCCTGATCCTGCGGGGTGTCGCATTTCGGTCGAGTCGCGCCGAACCATACGGCGAGTCGTTCCTTCGCCATGCGATCACGCGACTGCTGATGGGCGACGTGGCGGGCGTCCGCGAGCGGTATCTCGCGACCATCAGCGCACTCCGCGCTCGTGTCGTCCCGACCTACGAGGTCTCGTCGCTGGTGCGCCTCACGAAATCATCCGACGAGTACCTCACAACCCGAGCCACCCGTCGTGAGCTTCCCTACGAGGCGATGCTGGGCGCCGGGCACACGGCGTGGGAAGTGGGCAATCGTATCCGGGTCTACCGCAAGCAAGGCGGCGAGGGCGGGATGACGGGTGGTGTCGTCGCACCGTCCGACGACCATCCGGCGGGCATCGACCCGCGCGACTATGACGTCGACTACTATGTGCGCCTCTTACGGACGACCTACGCCGAGCGCCTGGCGCGGGCGTTCCGGCCGGAGGACTTCGCGACGGTGTTCGCGGATGCCGACCAGTTCCCGCTCTTCGCGCCGTCGATTGAATCCATTCACACCGTGCTGATGCCCCTTCGGACACCGGACAGGACCGAGGGCTGATGCACTCCGACCCACGTATTCCCTAACTGAACACGACCTGCCAAGTTAAGCTGGCATTAAAAAGCTGAGAATCCGTCACGATGCCGCATGCGTCGCGGTCCCGGTCGAGATGAAGCTGCTCTTCCGTCGGCAGAGGTCGCCGGGTTTTGGATCATCAGGGACGTCGACCTACGATCGGCAACTCGCGGCCACGCGTTAGCGGAGTGAAGCCAGACGTTGCACGGATTGCGCGCGAATCTCTCGCGCGAAGCGATCGGCAAATGCATCATCGATTCCTTCCGACACTCCGCGCGCAGCCACACGCTCAGCCGCGCCGGGAATTGCTGCGACGGTTTCGCCAACTCGCTCCAATACGAGATCCGCTCGCAGGCTTGCGCGCTTCGCTTCGTCGGACCACGCCTCGCGATCGATCTCGCCGATTCCTGTGTATCCGCCAATCGCCATGGCGAGTCGCCACGTTTCCGGCTTGGCTCTCGGTGTCTTGCGGTGAACTAACAACGAGCTCGCAATGTCATACAGCGGAGCAAGCGAGACGACGTTTCCGGGGCGGATCAGAACGGAATAGTTCCGGGGATGGGCGTCTGTTCCAGCAATTGTCCAGTTGTAGGCGACGGCCTGGAATACTTGGAGCGATTCTTCGATTGCCCTGGGAGACCATTCACGAAGTAGTTCAACGATCTGGCGGAGCGTCGGAGCGCCCTGCGCCGCATACTTCAGGTCGGGATCGACTCCAAGCGCCTGCGACATGTCCTCTTGGTGGACGCGCACCACCGATCGAGGGACAATCTCCCGATCGTAGCGTACGACCGAGAGCACCGTTTGATCTTCGACTGTTAGGATTGAACTGCGTGCGGCGTCGAAGCCAAGTTCGCGCGCGAGTTCGAGGCACAAGTGTTCGTTTTGACAGTGGAAGGGGATTCCCGTGCGGGGCGGCTTGAGAATATGTGTAGTCGCCGCACGCCCCGAAGGCCGACCCCACCGTTTCCGCCTAGGGTCCCAACGGAGAGCCACCTTTGCAAGCGCGCCAGGGAGGCTGAACTGTCCCTCGTCTGCGGGCGCTCCGAGATTAGAGTTCTCTGTTGCGAGTCCGCGAAGGATATTGGCAACCTCACTCTCGCTGAGCCACGCGATATCGCCCGGACCAGCACCACGCAGTGCGTCGAGGCGGTCCGGTCGCGCGAACTGTACCGCACCAGGACAATCTTCACCGATGTTTGCGAGGAGTCCAAAAGCGTCGGTTGGTGCAACCCCATATTGCGCGGCAATCCGACTCAGGCGAGACGGATCATCCGACAGAAGGCCCTTGAGGTAGTACGACACCGTCTGCCCAGCAAATGTTCGACCAGCCAACGGTAGCGACAGCGAAAGCGCATACGCTTCACGGCCTAGCCGCCAGTGGTCTTCGTACGTGAAATTCATTTGGCCCTCGCGGTTTGAGCGCGTGAGCGTTCCGGCCACATCTCCGCCGAGTAGCACGAACAGATGATCCGGCAACTCCGCGCCAGCCGACGGGATCGATCTCGCGCTCACTTGCGAGGCCCGGATCGGGGGCGCAGGGTTTTCGAACCGCGATCGGACGCGGTCCCTGGTTCTTGCGTTCTTCGCCCTACGCGAGAAACGGTCGGACGGTCAACGTTTCCACGCTTCGCGGCCGCAGATGTATGATCGGCCTTTGAGTTCCCTCTCATTTCGGATGACGGCGTCACATCGAGCGCTATGTCTAGCGCAGTGAGAGCGCGCAGCGTGAGCCCAAGTTCGAGGCGGGGCTTCCCGCCTTCAAGCATGCGGACCCACTGTCGAGTTGCCCCAATTCGCTCGGCCAACTGTTCTCGGGACCAGTCGTGGGATCGTCGTGTGTCCTCGACGAGTAATCCGATCTCGGTCGGTGTATGGATTCGCAAGACAACTCTCCCCAGACAACCATTTGGATATTTTGACGGCAACGATCGTTACCACAAACTGGGCACGGTAACGATCGTTGTCAACAGGGCATTGGGTAACGATCGTTGCCAGCCTGGCCTGCGGAAACGATCGCTTAACTGAAAATCCGTGACGACGTGGGGCTCCGCCGGCGGATAACCTCCACTGGCTTCGACGCTTGCGAGGCCAACCCCAGGCTTTTCGAAATGCGAGTGCCCTCACTCGTACCGACGATGGGACCCATTCCGAACGCCCTCTAAAACGCAAAGTGGCCCCCACACTCAGTGTGGAGGCCCGCTTCTTCCTACTCACTACTCATCTAACACCGAGTTACAGAGCGGGCGACCGGACTCGAACCGGCGACGTCCAGCTTGGGAAGCTGGCATTCTACCAACTGAATTACGCCCGCGTACGGTCGTAACTTATCGTCACCCCGGAGCGCGACAAGGGCGCATCCTGGCGATCGAGTGCGCGGCGTCCAGATGCTCGGACGCCGCGCGCACGGTCACTGACTCGGGAACTGCGCCTGCGGCTGGCCCTGCGGTATGCCGGCGTCTGGCGCTACGACACCAAACGGTACGGGGACTTGCGGCGGCGGCGGGCCGGCGTCGGTCGGCTCCGCGCCGAAGGGGACAGGGCCGATGATTCGCGCCGTGATCTGGCGCGGCACGACCTCGGCTGACAGTGCGGCGTTCAGCACGGGCACCAGCGCGGGGCGGGCCGCCGGAGCGGGAACGAGCGCGACGTCGCCCCCCACCACCTGCTCGATCACCGATCCACTTGGCAGCACGAACGCGATCGCCTGCTGCGCGATGTCGATCGATTCGTGCGCGCCGGCTATTACCTGGCGGTAACTGCCCTCTGCATACGCTGCCGACGCGACGCGGTACGAGGCCGCCGCCTGTCGCGCGAGAAGCGCGACATGGTGCGCACTGACGGGATCGCTCGCCGCGGTCGGCGCCTCGCGCGCCATCGCGACGAGTGCGGCCGCGCGGTCGAGAGTCCGCCGAGCCTGGTTCTGCGTCTTGCTGTCGGAGATCTTCAGGGTCGATTGCGCGCCCGCTGGCGTCGGAGCCTGAGCCGAACCCACGACCGGGATTGCCGTTACCGCTAAGACTGACGCGAGAGCAAGCAGTCGCACAGAACCCTCCACCGATAGGATGTGCCAGTTACCGATGCAGGAAATTGGCCATAGCGGACACGGCCGTGCCACGCGTCGATGACCGGCGATAGACCTCCCCAACCCGCCGATCTAAAGACTATGGCTGAGTGTGCCCGACCGCTAGCTCCCCGGTGGCACCCACTCGGCGGCGGGTGGACGCGAGGGCGCGAACCCTTCGGCGAGACCCGCCAAACACGGCCGCGGCCAGGCCCAAAATGCATTCGTGGACCGTGGCGAGCTCTGGACCACCAGAGACGACGAGTCCAGGCAGCAAACTCGTGACCACGGCCGGCCGGGCACTCCATGCCATGCGAATGAGCCCGGGATCGACGGCTCCGGAGTCCGACCGGAGGCTGGCGACTGCCGCGAGCGCAGCCAGGTCCGCCGCAGAGATGTCGTCCGCGTCCGATGTCCACGGCAGCAACAGGGTCGCCGCCAACAGCGGTCCGTCGCCGGTCGTCCCGATCAAGACCAGCCGGCCGGGCGGGGTGAGCCGCGCACATGCTTGCGCAAGGACACGCGCGGCGGGTCCGGCGCCGAATGGCACTGCTCCGGAATGGAGTGCCACCGCTCCCCCGTTGGACGCCTCGAAGACTACCGGTCCACCATTGCCCGCATCGAGCGACGCCAGCGCGAGATTCGCGGGGCCGGCCATGGTCCCCGGCACCGCGTGACAGTAATGCGTGATCCGCCACACGAGCCGCGTGCCGTCGAACGCGAGATCGGTGAACGTCACGAGGGACCCTCGCAGAGTGAGGCACGGGAGCGCGCCAGCGGCCGGATCGACGGCACCGGGCGCCGCGTTCGCGGCCCGACGCATTCGGATCGACTCCGTAGATCATAGAGCCACCAAGGGCGAGCGGCGAGAGTCGTCACCCCGCCAAATCCCTTCTTCATCTCGCCAAACCGCGAGTCGATACCCCGATTGCGCGCGTCTGAATCGAGTGGCTGTGACGGAGCGCGATCCGCCGTCACATATTGCTGTACCCAGCTGGCTTCATATTCTCCCGTGAGATCCGTGACCGGGATCCGTAGGATCGAGCCCTTCGGCACGCCATCCGTTCGCCCGGTACTCCCCAGCATGACGCGCGGCGAGTGGGCGATGGTGGGTGGATTGCAGCTCGTGTACGAACTGGCGTCGCTGCGACCCATTCTCACGACCAACCGCGCCGCCGGCGTGCCGCTCGCTGGGTGGCACGCGATCGTGCTGGCGGCGCTCGATGGCTGGCTCTGGCTCGTGCTCATTCCATTCATCTTCGCGGCGTTCGACCGCACGCCGCTGCAGCGTGGACACGGTGTCCGAAACGCGGCCGGCCGGGTGGTCGTAGCCGTATCGGCCATGGCGGTCCAGGCCGCGGCCCTGTGCGCGATTCTCATTGCGACCGGAGGATTCACCGATCTCGGTGTGTTCGCGCGCACGTCGCCGTTGCTGAATTTTGGATACGAGTTCGAGACGAACGTTACTACGATGTTGATGGTCGCGCTCACGTACGCCATCCTGCTGCGGGTGCACGCTGTCCGCCACGAGCACCGCGTCGCCTCCGCGCTCCATGTCTCCCTGGCGGAGGCGCGGCTCCACGCGCTGACGATCGAGCTACAACCGCACTTCCTGTTCAACACGCTGAACGGCATCGCGGCGCTCGTGCGGGACGAGCCGGAGACCGCCGAGGCGATGCTGATCCGGCTCAGCGACCTGCTGCGGCTCACCCTCGGCGTGGGTCATCCAGCGGAAATCTCTCTGGCAGCCGAGCTCGAGCGCCTGGCACTCTACCTTGATATCCAGCAGATGCGATTCGGGCCGCGGCTGACCATCCGAGTCAACGTGGGCTCCGATGTGGGGGCCGCCGCCGTGCCGACTCTGGTGCTCCAACCCTTGGTCGAGAACGCCCTGACCCACGGATTGGCGCCGCGGCGCGGGCCGGTGCACCTCGCCATCACCTGCCAGCGCCGCGCCGATTGGCTGGTGTTGACCGTCCAGGACGACGGCGCGGGGCTGCCGCCCGAGGGCGAGATGCGTGAGGGTACGGGTATCGGAAATACTCGCGCCCGCCTCGCCGCGATGTTCGGCGATTTTTATCGACTGGAGCTGACCCCGGAACCGACCGGCGGCACCCAGGTCCGTGCGACGGTGCCCTTCCGACAGGTCGCCAACGCCGCACGCCCCGCGCTCAGCAAGGCGTCACCCGCCTCCGGCATCCGCGTCCCCGCCGAACCGGCGGCATGATCGCCGCCCGGACGCTATGACCGCCGGCACGGGGCTACGTCGCATGCACGCGAGTCCATGACGATGCGCGTCGTACTCGTCGATGACGAGCCGCTCGCGCTACGGCGGCTGCGGACCATGTTGGCCGAGCATCCGGACGTCGAGGTGCTCGCCGAATGCGAAGACGCCACGGTCGCGATCGACGCGGTGCGCACGGCGAAACCCGACGTAGTGTTTCTCGATATTCAGATGCCGGAGGTCGACGGCTTTCAACTCTTGGAAGCGCTGACCATGTCGACGGCCCCGGTGTTGATCTTCGTGACGGCACATGCGGAGCACGCAGTCCGCGCGTTCGATGCGGACGCCGCCGACTACCTGCTCAAGCCGTTCGATCGCACTCGCCTGGCGCGAGCGCTGGATCGGGCGCGCACCGCGCTGACCGTGGATCGGGGCGCCGCGCTGGGCAACGATCTCCGCGAGGTACTCGCCTCGCTCCGGGGCCGATCGAAGTATCTCGAGCGCGTCGCGGTGCAGATCGGCCGGCGCACGATTTTCGTGAAATCCGCGAGCATCGATTGGATCGAGGCCGACGGGAACTACCTGCATCTGCACGTCGGCCGCCAACAATATGTGATTCGCTCCGGACTCGGTATCCTGGAATCACAACTGGATCCCGCGCAATTCGCGCGCGTGCACCGGTCGGCGATCGTGAACCTGGACCGTGTGCAGGAACTGCGCACCGTGGCGCCGGGCGAGTACCGCGTCGTCCTCACCGACGGCACTGACCTCTCGGTCAGCCGCGGGTATCGAGACCGCCTGCCGCGTTAGGCCGGCCGGCGCGCCGCCGCACCGGCGCGTCCTCGAGAGCCACAGAAGGGAATTGAACCCTTGACCGCCCGATTACGAATCGGGTGCTCTACCGCTGAGCTACTGTGGCGGGAATCCCATCACACCCGCACGAGACCCTCATGACACCAAAGGCCGCGCGGGTGGCGGCCCTTTTGACATGCCCTGGCGCGGACTCGAACCGCGACGCCTTGCGGCACCACCCCCTCAAGATGGCGTGTCTACCAATTTCACCACCAGGGCCATGACTGCGACCAACAGCTGCGTGCAACCGATCGGCAACGTGCCCGACACCGACGTGCCGCCAGCACGTGACGGGACCAACCCAACCCACGGATGTGGCACCCGATCCCGCACTGAACCGGTCAATCTACGCCGTCAACATCCGCAAACGTAGCGAGGCCTTCCCGAATCTAAAAGGCTGGCGTGACGCCCGCCCTTCGAGACCGTGCACTCACCATCCGCCGCGGCGTGTCCAGTCTCTCCACGCTCGGCGATGACGATCTACCCGGAGCCGTTGGTCGCTGGAGTGGACGTTGTTCATCTACGACTGGAACTGGTCGGGAGCGGAGCGGGAGTTCAAACCCGCGATTCGAGTCGCTCGTGAGCCAGATGCGGCTGGACGGATCGGCGTAGCATCCCACACGTGAAGAGCATTTGCCCAAGGTCGAACGGCACGTCCTTCGTCGACCCGTGACAGTCGTTGACGCTACACGATAATTGAGCGGCGTGACTCAGGCGTGTCCGGAACCGCGTCGGTATACACGCACACCTGATGCTTCATGGTCGGGCTCTCGCCGAAAA
>PMAE01000063.1 GCA_003152485.1 Gemmatimonadota bacterium
ACGGGTAGGATGAGTGGACAAGCGGGCTCCCCGGGCGACATGTTCGCCCTCTACCTAGGAGCTCTAGATGTCGAAACGTCCCCGCCGCAACCACGCCCCAACGTTCAAGGCGAAGGTGGCGCTCGCCGCCGTCCGCAACGAAGGCACCCTCGCGGAGTTGTCGAAACGGTTTGATGTGCACCCCGGCCAGATCACCGCGTGGAAGGACCAGCTCCTCGCTGGAGCCGCCGATCTCTTCGCCGAGGGCGGCCGGCGCACCGAGCCGCCCGTCGATGTGAAGACGCTGCACGCGAAGATCGGCGAGCTCGCGCTTGAGAATGATTTTTTGGAACACGCGCTCGGCAAAGCCGGCCTGCTGAGCGCCACGCGATGATGGATCGGACGCATCGCCTGTCGCTCACGCGGCAGGCCGCGGTGCTGGGGATCAGCCGCGGCGCGGTGTACTACGTGCCGCGCCCGCCGTCGGCGTGGGATCTCGCCCTCATGCGGCGGATCGACGCGCTGCACTTGGACTTCCCCTTTGCCGGGGCGCGGATGCTGCGTCGCCTGCTGCGCCGCGAGGGCCTCGACGTGGGCCGGCGCCGCGTCGGCACGCTGATGCAGCAGATGGGGATCGCCGCCGTCTGTCCGCAGCCGGGGACGAGTCGCCGGCACCGCGCGCACCCCGTGTATCCGTACCTGCTCCGCCATCGCTCGATCACCACGCCAAACGAGGTGTGGGCGATGGATATTACCTACATCCCGATGGCGCACGGCTTCGTGTATCTCGCCGCCGTGATGGACTGGGCGAGCCGCCGCGTCTTGGCCTGGCGCGTCTCGATCACGCTCGACAGCGCCTTCTGCATCGCGGCGGTCGAGGCGGCCATCGCTCGCTATGGCCAGCCGACCATCGTTAACACCGATCAGGGCGCGCAGTTTACGAGCGCCGACTTCACCGGCGTGCTCCACGACCACGGCATCGCGATCAGCATGGATGGGAAGGGCTGCTGGCGCGACAACATCTTCGTCGAGCGGCTCTGGCGCTCGCTCAAGTACGAGGAGATCTATCTGCACGGCTACGAGTCGGTGTCGGCCGCCACGGCCGGCATCGGCCGCTACCTCAGCCTCTACAACACCCGACGTCCGCACTCCAGTCTCACCGACCGCACGCCCGACGAGGCATACTTCTTCCCGCTACCGATCCCGCTGCCGCTTTCCGCAGCAGCCTGACCCACCCCGCTATCCACTTATCCAAGCCTCTTTACCTGTACAGAAAAGCGGAGCCACTTCTCGTCGTACGATCGACGCACGGTCGTCTTGTGCGCTGCGCGCCGACGGAAGCGTACGTGGGTCTGGTGCAGTATATCGACTACGACGTCACGCCGATTCCACCCAACAACCTGCTATGGCCGTACATACACAAGCGTCTCTCGTTCGCGCATGAACACGAGTTGCGCGCGGTACTACCTGAATACGCGACGGACGGTCAGTCGAATCTCGGCAAACCCAATCCCTCGGACGGATTTGAAGCCCCGGTAGAGCTCGACGAGTTGGTTGACGCCGTGTTCGTCGCTCCCGGCGCACGCAAGTGGTTCAAAGACCTAGTCGCGGACGTTACTAAGAGATATGGGCTGACAGGGGTGGTCGAACGCTCGGCACTTGATGCGCGTCCGATCTACTAGGCGGCTGGTGAATGGAATTGACCCGGGCTCGTGGACACCAAACTCAGCCCGTAAGATTCGGGCAGGAGGTGTCCGATGGCGAAGAGACCGGGAGCGACGCGACGTCAGTTCAGTCGTGAGTACAAACTGGAAGCGGTCCGGCGGGTGACGGACGGCGGACGCGCGCCGAGTGTGGTCGCGCGCGAGTTGGGGATCAACCCGAACATGCTACGGACCTGGCGGCGGCAGCTCACCGACGCGGGGGTGACGGCGGGTCCGAGCACCGGCCCGCTGACAAGCCAAGACGAGGAGATTCGGCGGCTGCGGCGAGAGAATACGGTGCTCAAGCAGGAGCGGGATTTTTTGAAATCAGCGACGGTGTTCTTCGCCAAGGAGTCCCGGTGAGACACGCCTGCATTCGGCGCCACGAGGGCGCTTACACCGTCGCGTTGATGTGTCGGGTGCTGCGGGTGTCGCGGGCCGGCTACTACGCGTGGCGGCGGCGCGCCACGCCCGCGCGCGTGGTAGCGGACGCGGTGCTGACGACGGCGATCGAGACGGTCCACACGACGAGCCGATGCACGTACGGCAGTCCCCGCGTCCACGCCGAGCTCCGGACCCAGGGGACACGGGTGGGGCGGAAGCGGGTGGCGCGACTGATGCGCCACGCCGGCCTCGTAGCCCGGCGGCGGCGGCGCTTCGTGGTGACGACGGACGCGACGCATGCCCATCCGATCGCGGCGAACCGGCTCGCTCGGCAGTTCGCTGTCGGGGCGATCGGCGGCCCCGATCGCGTGTGGGTGAGTGATATCACGTATCTCCCGACGCGCGAGGGGTGGTTGTATTTGGCGGTCGTGCTGGCGCTCGGGTCGCGGCGCGTTGTGGGCTGGGCCATGCGCCACACGCTCGNNGCTCGAGCAGGGGCTGACGCTGGAGGCGTTGGCCATGGCGCTCGCGCACCGGCGGCCGGCGCGGGGCGTGCTGCATCATTCCGATCGCGGCAGTCAGTACGCGGCGGGCGCGTACCGGGCGCAGCTGGCGGCCTCTGGGATGGAGTGCAGTATGAGCCGGGCCGGCGACTGCTACGACAACGCGGTGGCCGAATCGTTCTTTGCGACGCTGAAGACGGAGCTGGTGGCTGGGGCGCAGTGGCCGACGCGCGAGGCGGCGCGGGCTGCCGTCTTTGAATACATCGAAGTGTGGTACAATCGACAGCGGCGCCACTCCTCGCTCGGGTATGTAGCCCCCGCTGTGTATGAAGCAATGCAGGAGCAACAAGCAGCGTAACTCAACTGTCCACGGATCGGGTCAA
>PMAE01000027.1:0-8823 GCA_003152485.1 Gemmatimonadota bacterium
TCGGCGTAACGCCAACGGGCAGTGGGTCGGTAGCATCCCCGGATACCTTCTGGGCGATCCGTACCTTCGTGGACGTCTGTTTCGCTGCTTTGAGGACCTCGCCGAGCAAGTTAGCAATCACTTTGTGGCTTGGCCCCAGCACGCCAACTCTCTTGCCCTGGGCAACAAGCGTGCAGATCATCCGCGCACCCGTATACGTCTTTCCTGAGTTGNNCCCGTATACGTCTTTCCTGAGCCGGGCGGCCCTTGGAGCGCAAGGACAGTGTCGTCGAGTCGGCTGACGACGTCGATCGCGAATTCCGACGCGTTCTGGTCCTCGATCTGAAGGAATGTGCCCGCAACGGTGCGAGGAGACTCTCGGCGAAGCAGCGCACGCGCAACGCCGTTCGTGCCGTCGCAAGCCGGCAATTGAGCAACATCACGGCCGACTACAGCGATCGCCTCTTCGATCACGTCGGTTCCAACATACGTGTGGGCGAACACCGCCGTGGGATGCAGCTCTGCCTGTGCTTTGCCCTTCTTCACGTCGATCGTTCCGGCGCGTCGATCTACCTCGATCACCTCACCAAAGGCAGATCCGTCACGGTTCTTCAGATCGTGGCCACGACGAATCTCCATCTCCTGTGGCGGATAGCGATACCTATCGACAACGCCGCCCGTTGGCTTGTTCGTCTTGACATTGCGTATTGTCGCGCATCGCTCCTGGTGCTCGAGCCCAGCAACCGCTTCTGGCTCGTCTAGCAACTCCTCGTCGGTGGATTCGCACAGGGCATAGTACTTCCACCAGCCGGCTTTGTCCTCTCGTCGATGGAAGTCGAGTAGGTGCGCGAGAAGCCATCGCGCGTGCTCGGCAGTGTCAGCGGCAGGAACGCCCTCGATCCCCGCTAGTAAGCGCTGGCGGAGCGCCTCGGTGCTGCGNNTCTTGACGCAGTGTCTCGAGCCAGTCCCGCAGGTGGAGCGTCGAGATGCAATCGTCCTTGTTATACCCCTCCACCGTGGAGCGCACTTCGACGGGCAACGAGTCAGTAGCGCCGACAGCAAGCGCATACTCGAAAGCCCGTAGTCCCCGGTTAGCATCCGCCAGAGGGACGGCACGGGCGAAGTCGTACAGGGGTTCAAGGTTCTTTATGGAATAGCGCTCGATCCCGGCCCGCAGCCCCTGACGAACGACCGCATAGAGATCGACAAGCCGCCCAGCGCGCAGCATCCCGTCGAGCTCGTTCTCGCGCGTCGCGTAGCGTCCCATGAGCCGCTTAAACGCCGTCGATTCATAGGGAGCGTAGTGATAGACGTGCATATCCGGATGCGCATCAATCGCGTCGACAATCAGGTCGATCACCGCTTCGAACGACGTGCGCTCGTCGCGATCGTTGAGGCCCCAATAGGCAGTGTACTCCGGCGCGCTGGCCTGACCTAGCGTGACGAGACCGAAGAGGTATTAACGTCCGCCTTCAACCGCCAGGCTGTCGCCCTCCAGATCCAGAAAGATGTCTCCGGCGGATGGCGCGGGAAGTCGACAGAGCCCTTCGCCCTCGACTACGTCGCGTAGTTCGTGAAGTGGGGGTGTCTTACCGCGCGAATCGAGTTGGAGCCGAGCCTGTTCGCGGACGCGGACGTATGAGTCAGCCGATCCGCGGTCCGGCCTGAACGGAATCGGCAGTGGAAGGCGTCCGAGCTCAGTAAGCGTGCGCAACCCACGGACTTCGAACTCACTCCGCTGCACCCGCGTGATGCCGGCGACGAGGGAAAGATGGTCGTCCCTGTGACGTTTCTCTTCGCAAAGTGCTGACCAGGGACAGATTTGACAGAGCTCAACCCGTTCCGGGTAGTATGTCGCCCGCGAAAAGAACACAGGCTCGAGACTTGGCACGGGTTCGAGCGCCGTCACCGCGCTGTCGGCCTCACGCAGCACCGTGAACACGCGCGCGAGTTGTATGTGATTGTAGGCGCGTGAGAACGGCTCGGACTGCAGATCGGCTATTCGCACGGCCTCATGGGCGTCACGCAAGGCCGCCGCGCGTTCACCTCGGTACGCTTCTACGTCCGCCAGCAACCCGTGGGCGTCCGCATTGGTCGGGTTCCTGCGGACCATTGCCACCGCAAAGGGAAAGGAACTGTCGGCGTACATTCGGGCGCGCAGGGTGTCGCCTCGAAGCCACGCCGTGTGCGCGAGAGCCAGCGGTCGATCGCGCGGATTCCCGCCGTCGGCTGCGTTGAAGGTGGACGCGGGCATCGTGAAGAGCCGTTGCTGTTGCGCATCGTCGAGGACCCAGTACAGGTCGAACGTGACAGCCATATACGCGATGAGCGCGTCCGGGTCGACTCCTGGCGGCGGGGTGGTGACGACCGATCGAGCGCCGGACAGGTCGCCGAAAAATAGGTAACTCCTCGCCTTGCCTTCGATGACCCCCAGGTTGGTCGGTTCGACGGCGAGCACGCGATCCAGCGCCGCACGCGCACCGGTCGAATCGCCCGTCAGCAGCCGTACTACTGAGAGCTGTCGGAGAAGGCCAACGCGTGTCGGGTCGAGCTGCAGCCCGCGCTCTATGGCGGCGGTTGCCTCCGCATACCGCCCCGAGGCGATGAATGCCGCAGATAACACCGCCGCGATCGGCAATGACCGGGGATCGAGCGTTTGAGCGCGCTGGAAAAGTACGACGGCGGCGGGGCCATGTTGCAACGCGAGCTCGGCGGAGCCCATCGCTCGCAGCACGTCGACGTCGTTCGGCGTCAGTTGTAGCGCCAGCGAGTCCTCGACTAGCGCCCGACGGCGATCACCAACGACGTCGTCGTAATACACAGCGAGCGCCCAGTGCGCCGCGGCGAGGCGCGGAGCGAGGGCAATGGCCCGCTCAGCATGCGCTTGTGCGGCGGCGCCGATCGCGGAATCGGGCAAGCTGTAGGTGGTGCCGTCCTCATACATCCGAGACTCTCCGACCGCCAGCGCGGCCCACGCTTGGGCAAACCCGGAGTCAAGACTGGTGGCCTGGCGTAACGCGACGACCGCTCGTCGGTGGGCTTCCGGCTCCCCGACCGCTTCATGCAAGAGTGAGGTACCCTGCAGGTAGGCGTTATACGCGGCCAGGTTTTGCGTGGGCCGAACAGCAAGCGAATCGTGCTCGCCCGTACTCAACGCGACGCCGAGGGCCTGCGCCACCTTACCGGCGACCTCCGCCTGCACCTGGAAGACGTCGGTCAACGCCGCGTCGAACGGCGCCCCCCACCGTGTGGCCGCGGTCCGAACGTCGAGCAGCTCCGGACTGACCTGCACTCGGCTCTGACCGCCCGGGACCTTCGCCCAACGAATCTTGCCAACGAGGAGGTAGCGGGCGCCGAGTTCCGTGCCGATTTGCTGGGCGGTCTCGGCGCTATGGCGGTACTGACCCGAGCTCGTCGCGCCGATGATCTCGACGCCCGGCAGAGCCGCAAGCTTGCCGCGCAAGGCATCCGTCATCCCGTCGGCGAAGTACGCGTCGGCGGAATCACCCACGTTCTCGAACGGCAACACGGCGAGTCGGATGGCACCGCTCGACGCCCCGGTCGATCCCTCGTGTGAGCGCCACGCGAACAGGAATCCAGCTCCGATGAAGATCCCCAACCCCAACAACGCCACTCCGGCCGGCACGCGGCGGCGGCGTACCGCGACCGGCGCGGCGGCGATCGCGGGCGCGGCGGTCGTCCGTTCCGCGGCGCCCATCGCCCTCGCAAACTCCGCGGCCGTCGCATACCGGTCGGCGGGCACGGGCGCGAGGGCTTTCAAGATCGCGAGATCCACCGCCTCTGGTACGCTTGAACGGGCGCGGCGCACGGACGGCGGCGTCCCACTCATCATCTTGGCCACCACCGCCTGCGCCGTCGGGCCTGTGAACGGCGGTTCGCCCGCCAGCATCTCGTAAGCCACTGCGCCCAAGCTGTACACGTCCGACCGGGGGCCCACGTCCCGCTCTCCCGCCGCCTGCTCGGGGCTCATGTACTGCGGCGTCCCCACGACCATCCCGGTCTGCGTCAGCGTCGCGCCGGACGCGGACGGTGGGGCGTCGAGCGCGCGCGCAATACCAAAGTCGGCGACCAGTGTGCTCCCATCAGCCGTGAGGAGCACGTTCTCCGGCTTGACATCGCGGTGGACGATCCCGTGCTCGTGCGCGTAGTGCAGCGCCAGTGCGGCTTCCCGCGTGATCCGAACCGCATCCTCGAGTGGCAATTGATGCTCGCGCTGGATGCGATCCCGGAGGCTCTCACCCTCGACAAACGGCATCGTAAACCACAACTGGCCACTCGGCGTCTCGCCGGAGTCGTGGACGGAGAGAATGTGCGGGTGCTGGAGTCGCGCCGCGAGCTTGATCTCGCGCGCGAACCGCTCGGGGCCGAGTGCGGCGCCGAGATCGGAGCGGAGCACCTTGAGCGCGACCATGCGTTCGTGACGGAGGTCGCGCGCGAGATACACCGTCGCCATCCCCCCGCGGCCCAGCTCCCGCACGATCGTGTAGCGACCGGCGAGCGAGGCGGCGAGGTCCTGCTCAGGGGCTGAGCTCACTGGCCTCGAGTCCGGGGATCGTCCCGCTCCATCAGGCCAAGCATAGGGCCTTTGAGGGCGTAGAGCTAGACGAGGGCGCCACTTGCCATAGCTGTGCGAGCGCCTACCGCCGGGTCCGGGGCGGGACTCGAACCCGCGACCCCGGCGCCATGAGGAGTCGGATGCGGGGACCGTGGGTTAGCCCCGCGCGTAGGGGGAGCGAGCGGTCCGAGGCACGCGTGAGTATAATGGTTCCCCAGCTCTTGCCACTCCGGGAGTATGGAGAATCAGAGCCGCCATCATTGCGCACCCTTATGCCCAGCCAAGGAGGAACGTTATGCCGTCACTCTTGCGCACGCTTGCATTCGGATCCGTACTCGCGACCCTGGCCCCCGCCGCGGCGCTGACCGCGCAGGCCACCGATCGCGCGATTGGAACCTGGACGCTCGACGTTGCGAAGTCGAAGTACAGCCTCACTGCCATGCCGAAGAATCTCACTCTTACGTACAAGACGTCCGGACAGGGGCTCACTGTCAGCACCACAGGCGTCGACGCCCAAGGGAAGCCGACGGCGACGGGGTACACAGCCAACTACGATGGCAAAGATTACCCGGCCACGGGCACACCGGATTATGACACGGTGTCACTCACGCAGATCGATGCCTCGACCGTGCAGGCCACGAGAAAAAAGGGCGGCAAAGTCGCCTCGACCTTTCAACGTGTCGTGTCGGCGGATGGGAAGGTATTGACGATCACGACGAAAGGCACGAACGCGAAGGGACAAACGGCCACCGATGTCGGCGTATTCGAGAAGCAATAGCACGGCGCGAAGTTGGGGCTCCGCCGCCTGAGAAGGCAGTAGGACTGGCGGCGGTCGCCCGCACCGTTCGCAGTTGGTACCGGCGGACCCCACTGGAGGACATCGAGCTCGACCACCGCGCCGATCCGTTCACCGCGGGCGCGCATCCGTTCGCGGCGCGGGCCGTCGGGGATCGGGCGCCTCCGGATGTAACTCTTTCACGGTGACGCGGACGAGGGGAGGGCCGCCGCCACGTAGGCCAAGCGCGCAATCGCGAGAAGCGGCGCCAGCCGGATATCTTCGGAGCGGCACTCGAGGGCGGGCGCACCCTGTTGGCCGCGCCCGCCGACATGGGTCTCGCTACTGCTTTACGAACGTCATGGATGCGATATCGGTGCCGTCGACGACGGCCGAGCCAGAGACGCTATCGACTGAGAAATACGTCCCAGCCGCGAATCGGGACTTCCGTGCCTCCCAGGATGCCGACAATGGGTGCCGGGCCGGGCCCCCTACCGGCGGACAGATTTCGCCGCGCGCCGTATGACGCACGCGCGTCCTGCAAGCCACAGCGGAACGCGCGCCAAATGATCGCCTGCTTGGACTGTACGACCCGCGGCTCGTGGTGTCATGGTCACGGAGTGATAGTCACGGAGCGATGGTCGGCACGTGATGGCTGGGATTGGGAGACATCGACGCGCGTACGGACTCAAGGGTCCGGAGTCGGCATCATAATGAATTGTGCGGGCGACCCCCGGGCGTGCAACCGGATCTGCTCTCGAACCCCGCCGCGGGCGCACGGGCATTGTCCTTGCGCATTCCGCGATTAGGAGGAGGGTCGATGCACATTGGGCAGATTCTTGGAATAACGACGTTGTGCGTGGGATGTGCTTCAGCCGGCGCGTTTCCGAGCACGGCTGGCGATGCGAACGCCGCGATTGCTACAGCGCGTCGCCAGATTAGCCTGGCGCAGGATGCGGGTGCCGACTCGCTCGCCCCGGCTCCCTTAGCGGAGGCCCGACGTGAGGTTCAAATGGCGGAATCACAACTGGGGTCGACTCACCCTGAACGAGCGGCGGTGAGCGGGCAGCAGGCCGCTGCGAGCGCCGCGTACGCTAAAGCGCTGGCTGACCGCGTGCGCGCGAATCGAGACAAAACGAAGGCCGATAGCGCATTGCGGATGTTGCCGCCGCAGTCACGTAGCCGATGAGAAATCCCGGACGCCATCTCATAGCTGCCGTTGCCCTCACCGCATGTGCCTCGACACAGCGGCCCAATGGCGACTTACCCGAGGCCCGGCAGATCTATAATGCGCTCGACCAGCGCGGTGCGGCCCGACGTCTCGATGCGGACATGGAGCGCACACGAGCCGCGATCGATCGCGCTGATTCGGCGACCGCGGGGCGCCTCAGCGTTGAGTACATCGACGCCGTATCGGACATAGCGCTCCACCTCGCACAAGCCACCGAGGCCAAAGACGACGCGTTGGCTGCGCGGCAGGCTGCCGACAGTCTGCGGGCGGCGCGGCTCCGCCAGCTCCTGAGCCTGAGTGAGTCGCAACGCGCGGATCTCGCCTCGAAGAATGCGCTGTCACAGGCGGAGATCGACGCGTTGCGAGAGCGGAACGCGGCTTCGCGCCAGCGTGAAGATTCGATGCGTATTGCGCAGAACTCTGCCGCGGGTGTCCGGGCGACGGAGGACATGCGGGCCGATTCACTCCGCCGGGTCGCCAACCAGGCCCAGATGCAGGCCGAGGCGGCGCGCATTGCAATGGAGCAGGATAGAACCGATTCTCTCAAGCGGCTGGCTGAGCTGACGAGTCAGCAACTCGATTCGGCGCGACGGGCGGGGGCCGAGTCGGAGCGCGAGCGCGATTCATTGCGCACGGCTGCCGAGGCCGCAACGCACGCGGCCGACTCACTCCGGGATCTGGCGGCGGCAGCCGCGCGCGCCGGCGACTCACTGCGCGCGCTCAATACCGCACTCTCGGCCCTCCAAGGAACGAGCGCCGGCGTTCGCGCGGTCCGGCAAACTGATCGGGGGGTTGTGATCAGCCTGAGCGGCGTACTCTTCGACGTCGGGAACTCGACCCTAACAGCCGGCGCCGCGCGAAGCGTGCGTCGGATCTCGCAAATCCTGCAGCAATATCCGAACTATCATCTCGCGGTCGAAGGCCACACTGACGCAATCGGGCGGCCGGAGCGCAATCAGGGGCTCTCCGAGCGGCGGGCGGAATCCGTCAAGGACATGCTCGTCGCGGATGGACTGGCGCCCGATCATATAACGACGCGGGGATATGGGGCGACGCAGCCGGTGGCGTCCAATGCGACGAGCGCTGGCCGCCAGCAGAACCGACGCGTCGAAATTATCGTCGCCGGCGCGGCTTAAGTAGTTCACCGTTGAGGCCGCAGTCGAAGCCAGCATAACGGACACCCAGACACGCGATTTCGTTTGTCGAGCAAGCAGCGACAATCCCTAGTGCAAACGCCACAAACGCCGCGCGACCTGCGCGGCGCTGGGCCATCTGGACCGTCCATGGCGAGTCATTGCCCGCCGTCAGGACTGTGCGCGCCGGCGTATGCATGGCGACACGAATGTAGATGCGGGCGATGCCCCCGCAAGGCGTCGCGCTCGCGCCACACACGCACTTGGCGCGCCCTCCGAATTGGCCGCTGATTCGATTGTCATACGATGCGCGAGCGGATGTGATGTAACCGGCTCGATATCTGATGTCACCGTGCGTGAAGTGCGACACGCGGATCCAGAATCACGGACGGAGGATGGACTCCATGCCCGTCGCAGTCACGTTCCCCGATGACATCCCGTTCCTACCGGAGGCAATTCATGATCTCGGCGCCGCGTAGGTCGTCATCGATCCACTGGCGCTGCACTGAGTGAACAGGTTGACTCGCACAAGGCTCACTCAGTGCGGCGCGACGACCGCACAGTGCCGGGCGCTCGCATCGACACGCAACGGAGTGCTTGCCGTTCACAGGCGGCGACTAGCAAGACGGCGCCGAATGCCTCGCCGTCTACCGGGGGAGTCGCGAGTGTGGCCCTGCGCTATCAGTGATCCCAATGCATTGACCGCCATGGGGATGAGCGCGTAGCTGCGCGCGTGGTGGTCGAGCATCCAGGCGGCGAGACCCGACCGGCGAATCGTCAATCCCATACAACATCGGCGGACGGTTCCCCATTTCCTACGCGCGCGCCACGCCGTGCTTGTGGAGAAATTGGAACGCATGTATACGTTTGCCCAGCGCCTGCAACAGCGCTCTGTCGATTCGCAGATCCGGCTAGGCCTTCTGGCTGCTGGCGTGTTTTGTCGCCCTTCGACTGATGGCGCTGCTTACGGTCGCGTCTTATCCGTCCGCGGGCTCCGTCACATTACTCGTCATCGAATTGGTACTTGCTACCGGCCTCACCTACCCCATCGGCGGGACTCTTACGTAATGCGACCCCTTCGGTATTCCATCAACGTCACATTGGACGGGTGCTGCGATCATCGTGCAAT
>PMAE01000027.1:8864-47627 GCA_003152485.1 Gemmatimonadota bacterium
TCGTGTCGAGCACCCTGGACCGCGTCGATTGGAACGCGGAGCTCGTGCGCGGGGATCTAGGGAAGGCCGTTCAGCAGCTCAAGCGGGAGTCGGGTAAGGGACTGTTGGTGGGAGGCGTGAAGCTCCCGCTGGCGTTGGCGGAGCTGGGATTGATCGATGAGTACGAGTTCGTGGTGCAGCCCAGGCTAGCGGGCCATGGGCCGACGTTGTTCGCGGGGCTATCGAAGCGTGTCGACTTGAAGCTCGTAAGCCGGCTGGAGTTCGGCTCGGGGGCGGTGGCGATGCGGTATGAGCCGAGAAGGTAGCCATCGGGCTTGCTAGCCCGAGTCGGCCGCATCAGGGAGCAACTCGGACCAGGTTTGCGCGCGCCGTAGACCGCGGCAAGCGGAATGATGCGCCGCTCGCGCGCGGAGACGTGTGGGGCACCCCCAAAAAAGCACACTATAGGTCCGGACCTGCGCCTTACGACTCGTGGCTACTTGCCCGTGACTACGTGCGAGAACGACTGAGCCAGCATCAACGCCATGACCAGCGCGCCGATCCCAGCTACGCCAACATCGCGCGTCTTCCGGAGACTGAAGGTGCCCACACGGCACACCAGCAGATAGCCGATCAGCAAGTTGAAGAGGCCCCACAGGACGTTGACCCACGCTGGAGACGGGCCTTGCCCCGGCGGCGACGAAAATGGGCTTGGAAAGGAACGTCCCGAGACGCCGTTCACGAAGTGCGGAACGGAATTCACGAGGAAGGCGCCACCGAAAAAGTACGCGAGGTAGTGATACCACTTCATAAGGTTCCTCCTTTGCTGACACGGTAGGGAAACAGCACGGGAGCGGCCACCAGGGGACGTTGCACCCCGACGCCCGGCGAGACTGCTACAACCTAGCGTCGACCTGGCGAGCCCGAACTAGCCCGCTCGCCGGAGCCCCAGCTGGTCGCGGCGGCGTGTCAGGTAGGCGATCTCGGCGGTGTTGGCCGCCAACTCGATGGCTTTGCCGTACGCCGCGCGCGACTCCTGGCTGCAGCCCAGCCGGCGCAGCAGGTCGGCGCGGGTCGCATGGTAGGCGTGATAGCCGGCCAACTTGTCCTCAAGACGGTCGACGGCCGTCAGTGCCACCTCCGGGCCGTCACGCTCGGCGACCGCGACGGCCCGGTTCGATCCCTCTGAGGAAGAGGAATAGCACGGTGGCGTGCGGCACGCTGCGGCACCGTGTCTGGCTCAATCCGTGGTTCAGCACCACAGCGTCCGCCGCGCGCCCGCCCCGCCCACTGATTGTGTATAGAAAGGGTGCCCCCGATCGCCCAAACGAGCGCTTTGTCGCCGCGCCTATTGGCCGCGGTTCGCTTATGCCTATCCCAATGCCACTGACCGGCAACTCAATACATCCCATTGCGGCGGGTTTAATTTGTCGGAAACCCACAAATGGTTGGTCGTAACCGCTTTAGCTTTTTAACCGAGCCCGTGGATCTTTTGAGTATTTAAGGAGAAATAAGATAATGCGTAGGGTTAAAGGTCTAATCTGAAATGGGCAGACAGGTAGCTGCCTTGCTTTACGCGGTGGCGATGGCAGCCGTCTTAGTCGGTGTAGATTTCGTGTTCTTCAGAAACCGATTCTGGGAACGGCTGACAGTGAATATTGGCATTGTCTTGGTGTTCGCTGCTTTCTACTCGAGATTCCTCAGGCGTCCTTGAACAAGGCGCGATAGCGTTTGACGGCAACTGCCACGGCTAACGGAGGAGTGGGCTGGCCACGGCAAGAAAATGCGTAGGTACGGGTGCAGTTTTTGGGTGCAGTCGTCACGCCCGGGTGAGTGACGATTCCTCGGCCCCGGGAACTTCGATAACGTTCACCCATGGCGTCACTGACGCTTTCGCGACGGGCACGATCGTCGGCGGCGTAATCACGATCACCACCGTAGAGAATGGGTTTGCGATCGGCGGAGATGAGCCGGCGCATTTCAACGTGACTAGAGTGTTCAATAAGCAGTAACAAGCGGCAACGACGGCAGCGCGGGCGACCCGTCGCTCTGATCCTGCGATTGGCCGCCTCGGCGCTCGACGCTCGGAAATGAAAAGAAATGGGCGCACTTTTGGGTGCACTCGCTCGCGTGAAATCTCCGGCGAGCCGCGTATTTGCTGTCCCCACAAATAGCAGGGGCGGGACTCGAACCCGCGACCCCGGCATTATGAGTTCGGCTCCGCCAGAGGAAGACAGTGAGCTGTCCTCGGATGGTGAGGCGTAGTGCGGAAGGCGACGGCACAGAGTGGCGCGAGTTGTGGTTCACTTTGTGGTTCAATGCCCTGCCCGCTGGCCGACCGCTGCCGACTGCATTGGCCGCCCTAGAATCACAGAGTACGTCAGGTCCTGCTATCGCGGCCACGACCGTCTGAGGTTATGCAATCCGCCCATATCCGACCGCAATCGAATCTTACCTGAAGTCGAAGTTACTCCGGCGAGCCAACGTACTTCTCTCGCTCCAGGGCGATTCATTCGCACCACGCACGAGGGGCTCGCCTGGGACCGAGGCATGGCTCGCCGCCTTGTATGTTCTCACATGCCCATACCCAACATGCGACTGATCAGCCAAACCGCCGACGACGGCACCACACGAAAACTGCGCGATGCCTGGGGCGCCTACTCCGTAGTTTCGCGTGGACCCACCTCGCGACCATGAGGCTCCTCCTTCTGCTGACACGGTGCGGAAACAGCACGGGAGCGACCGCCAGGGGACATTCCAGCCACACGCCGGCCGACACGGCTACAACCTAGCGTCGACCTGGCGCGCCCGAACTGGCCCCCTCGCCGGGGGACGCCTATTATCTGCATCGCCCTTACTCGCAGGAGCTGTCGCCGGTGGCCGATTCCCTTCCCCGCTTACAGGCCGCGCTCGCCGGCCGCTACCGCATCGAGCGCGAGCTCGGCCGTGGGGGCATGGCGACGGTGTACCTCGCCAACGACGTGAAGCACCACCGCCAGGTGGCGATCAAGGTGCTCCGCGCCGATCTGGCGACGCTGCTCGGGCCCGAGCGGTTTCTGCGCGAGGTCGAGATCGCGGCGAAGCTGAATCATCCGCACATCCTGCCGCTGTACGACTCCGGTGACGCCGACGGGTTCCTCTTCTACGTCATGCCCTACATCAAGGGCGAATCACTTCGCGCCAAGCTCGAACGCGAGCAACAACTGTCGGTTGAGGAGTCCCTCGCCGTCACCCGTCAAGCCGCCTCGGCCCTCGGTCACGCGCATGCCCACGGTGTGATCCACCGGGATGTTAAGCCGGAGAACATCCTGTTGCACGAAGGCGAGGCGATGGTCGCGGATTTCGGGATTGCGCTGGCAGCGAGCGCCACACCAGATGAGCGGCTCACGGAGACCGGGCTTGTGTTGGGGACGCCGGAGTACATGAGCCCCGAGCAGGCGATGAGCGAGAGTGCATTGGATGCCCGCAGCGACCTGTACAGTCTCGCCTGCGTGCTGTACGAGATGCTCGCGGGCGAGCCACCATACACAGGGCCCAACGCGAGAGCATTGCTCGCCAAACAGCTGGTGGATCCTGTGCCCGCCATCCGACGGCTTCGGGCCGCCGTGCCCGCGGCCGTCGAACAGGCGATCATGAAGGCGTTGGCCAACGCTCCTGCCGACCGGTTCTCCTCAGCCAGCGCGTTCGTGGAGGCGCTCACTGCGCCGGCTGGCGCCCGGCTTACGACCGTCGCGGTGCTCCCCTTCCTGAACCTAAGCGCGAACCCGGAGAACGAGTACTTCGCGGATGGGCTCACGGAAGATGTGATCGCCCACCTGTCAAAGATGCGTGCCCTCAAGGTGATCTCTCGCTCGTCGGTGATGCCATTCAAGAAGCGGCTCGAGAGCCTCAAGGAGATCGGGGCGAAACTGGGAGCTGCCACCCTGCTCGAGGGGAGCGTGCGGCGCGTCGGAGACCGGGTGCGCATCGTGGCGCAGCTCATCGACGCCGAAACGGACCAACACCTCTGGGCGGAAACCTACGACCGGCAGCTGACCGACATCTTCGTGATCCAAACCGATGTAGCGCTGAACATCGCGGCCGCGCTCAAGGCTGAGCTTTCGATCGACGAGCAAACCCGCGTCCGGAAGGAGCCAACGAGCGACGTCCAGGCCTACCAGCTCTACGTCGAGGGCCGGCATTGGCTCGTCAAGTACACCACGCCGGCCATGCAGCGGGCCATCGTGTACTTCGAGCGAGCAATCGCAAGGGATCCGGGGTATGCCCTGGCGTACGCCAGTGTGGCTATGGCCTATGCGGAGTTGGCGGAGGGTGGCGCCTTGGCGCCGGAGGTAGCCGTTCGGCAAGCCCGGGACGCGGGGGCAAACGCGCTCAGGCTCGACCCGACGCTTGGGGAAGCGCACTGCGCGGTGGCGCAGCTCAACCAGTTGGACTTCGACTGGGCTGCCGCCGAGCAGGAGTTCAAACGCGCCCTGGAATTGAGCCCCAGCAGCGCGGATACCTACGACTTATATGGGCGCATGTGCGCAGGGCTCGAGCGCTATGAAGAGGCCATCGCGTTAGTCAGGCGGGCGCAGGAGCTGGATCCGCTGGCCCACCGGACGGATGTGGCCGCCGCGCTCCTCCGTGCCGGGCGGTATGACGAGGCTGCGTTGGAGGCCGCACGCGCATTGGAGGACGATCCCGACTATGATCGCGCGCATACGACCCTCGGGTGGGCATACCTCAAGAAAGGGATGACTGACGCGGGCCTGGGCGAACTTGAGCGGGCTGTCGCACTCTCTCCTACCAATAGCCAATGGCTCGCCCAACTGGGAGAGGCTTATGCGCTGGTCGGCAGCGCCGACAAGGCTCGGGAGGTCTTGCAACAACTCGAAGACCGGGCGCGGCGCACGTACGTCTCACCTTACCATCTGGCCTTTGTCTACACGGGGCTCGGCGAACACGAGCGGGCACTCGACCTGGTCGAGCGCGCCTTTGACGAGCACGCCGGCGCAATGTACGGGATCAAGGGATCGTTCCTGCTCGCGCCCTTGCGCCCGCACCCGAGATTCAAAGCACTGCTCACGAGGATGAACCTAGCCTGAGCGGACGTGTGAGTGGCACGGCGGCGATCTCGCCGTCGTCGCAGCTATCGCGTTCTGATCTAGCACACCCAATTGGAAACTTCCGACACCTTGCCCTCCTGTCCCGGCAGTTGCTGACCGCAAACCCGGAGGATGTCGCAACGTGGTTTAGGGCCAACATGCGCGAAGGCAACAAGCCAGGCGATGAACAGGCTGAGCACTCGGCGTCCAGGTAATTCGTCGAGCACACTTCGCTCGACTACTCCAGTTTCATCTGACGGAGCAACGCGCGAAATCTGGGATGCATGCGGAGTGGGGCCAAAAGGAACGACCCTTTGATGCTGTAGGCGCCCCCGGTACGCAATGCCACTGCGCGCTCCAGCCAGCCCATCGCCCGGTCGAAGTCGCCGAGGCCGGTGTAGACATACGCGAAATGGTAGGGCGAGACAAAGGCGCCCCGCGCTCGATTCTCGAGTTCCTCCAATATCTCTCGTGCCTTCGCGACGTTGCCGGCCATGCCATAGGCCTCTCCCAGTTGGCCCAACCACTGCGTGTCGTCCCGAGAGAAAGAAACCGCTCGCTCCAACTGGGCCAAACCCTCATCACGTCTTCCACTAAGAAAGTACGCCCACCCGAGGGTGGCCCGCGTGCGATCATGGCCGGGATCCAGCTCCACGGCAGACTCGGCGTCGGCGACGGCCTCGCCGTACCGCCCGGCACGCAGGAGCACCGTGACGAGATCCATCCGGTGAACCAGCGGGTCCAATTCGCGGGCGCGACGCTGCAGCGCGATAGCCTCATCGTAGCGTTCGAGCGCCGTACAGAACCGTCCGTAGAGATTATGGGTGTGGGCGTCGCTCGGGCTCAGTTCCAGCGCCCGCTTGAAGCTCTCCTCGGCACCCGACCAGTCGAGCCCGCGCGCCGCTTTCAGGTGCCCCATCATGCAATGCGCGGCGCCCAGAAGGGGATCGAGCCGCAGCGCCCTCGTCGCCGCTTCACCCGCCCGGCCATATGCAAGGTCCGGCGCCATGGCACCATGCTCGGCTAACTGGGTGTACGCCAATCCGAGGTGCGCACAGGCGAGGGCAAACGTCGGATCACGGGCGATCGCCCGGTCGAAGTACTCGATCGAGCGCGCGAGCGCCTCCGCGGTGCTCTGGATGAACCAATGCTGACCCTGCAGAAAGAGCTGGTAGGCGTGGATGTCCCTCGTCGGCTCCCTCCGCACGCGTGTCTGCTCGTCTGGCGAGAGTTCCGCTTTGAGCGCCGCCGCGATGTGAAGCGCGACATCGGTCTGGATCGAGAAGATGTCGGTCAGCTGCCTGTCATACGTGTCGGCCCACAGGTGCTGATCAGTTTCGACGTCGATGAGCTTTGCCACGATACGCACGCGGTCTCCGACACACCGAATGCTTCCGTCGAGCAGGGTCATGGCGCCCAGGGCCGCCCCGATCTGCTTCAGACTCTGCTGTCGCCCCTTGAACGCCATCACAGAAGTACGCGAGATGACTTTGAGCGCGCGGATCTTCGACAGATGTGCGATGACATCCTCGGTGATGCCGTCCGCAAAATGCTCCTGCTCCTGGCCCGCGCTCAGGTTGAGGAATGGCAGCACCGCGACGGATGAGGACCGAGCGCCGCCAGGGGCATCCGGCCGCGACTGACGCTTCGCCCCTGCGTCGCGCAGCTTATTCGCCAGCACCATCACGCTCTCGTCCGGCTCGAGATCGAGGTCCGCACGCAGGCGGCGCGCATGCTCACTCGCATGCTGAATCGCGACCACCCGGTCACCCGCGGCGTCGAGCGCGAGCATCAATGCCTGCGCATGCTTCCCCGAGTGTGGGTCGGCAGCCACCAGCTTGAGGCACGTGCGCACCCTGCCATGCCCATCCCCGGACTCCCCTTGACGTTCGGCAAGCGCGAACAGCGCGCCGACGTACGCGTGGGCCAGCTCATTTCGACGTTCATCGAGCCAGTAGGCGAACTCGATTGACTCGCTCAGGTGAAATCCATCCAGCAGCGGTCCGGTGTAGAGCTGAACAACACGCTCGCCCGCGTCGGCGGCGATCGCGGCGCGCAATGCGTGCAGGTCGCAGTTCACCTGTGAGGGGTTCAGCAGCAGCCCATCGCCCGTCGATGCAATCGCGCCTTCGCCAAGTGCCGACCGCAGGATGTGCACCGCGAGGTTGAGCAGTCGACGCGAGTTGGCCAGGTCTCGCTCGGGCCACAGCAGGGCCATCGCCCGGTCGCGGGAGAGCGGCTGCGGCCATGCCGCAACGATGAGCGTCAACAGCGCAATACGGTGGCGCTGGGCCGGCGGCCCACCGACGGGCGCATCTCCGGATCGCAGACACGCCCCGCCAAGCAGTTGGACGGTGATCATCGCGTCTCGGCCCCCAGCTAATCCGTAACTAACTCGGAACGCAAGAAGCAGTTAATCGGTCCGCCTCATGTTTCACGCACGGGAACAAAAGATAACCCACATCACACGAGGCGACGATGAGACGACCAGTCCACCTGCTTGCCGGGATTGCACTGCTGAGTGCATGCGGCGGCGAGCAAATCCCCACCGATGGTACCGTGCCCCGAGATGTCGCAGATGCATCCCTATGCGCCGCGAGACCAGGCGGATGCGCGCAGGTTCAGCCCGCGACAGCCGCGAATCTGCAGTCGAGTGAGAGATTGGAGGGCCGACGTCGATCCACGCTCCGCGAAGAGCTCGCCACCATCCGGTGGGTGACGGCGCCATTCCACGACTTCGCCGTGGCAAGCGCCGCCGGGTGGTCAACGGAGATCACCGCGTGTTTGACTAATCCAGCTGGCCCCGGCGCAATGGGCTTCCACTACGGTAACGCACCCCTGATCAACGGCACTGCTCACGTGGATAAGCCGCAACTGCTCCTTTATGAGCCGGAGCGGAACGGCCGGCTCCGTCTCGTAGCTGTGGAGTACATCATTCCATACAGCTTCCACAGCCGCGATGCCGCACCGCCGGTCCTGATGGGTCAGCAGTTCATGCAGTTCGACACGTTTCAGGTCTGGGGTCTCCACGTATGGATATGGAAGGAGAACCCGAGCGGGCTGTTCGCCCCTTGGAACCCGCGGGTGACATGTAAGAACACCACCGACGTCTCCAGCATGGCGCACTAACGCCACCCGACACCTCGACTGAAGAACCAAATGCCGAAATACATCATCGAGCGCGAGATTCCGAATGCCGCGGCCCTCTCTCCGGAGGACTTGAAGGCCATCGCGCAACGCTCCTGCGCCGTACTGCGCGAGCTCGGCCCCAGCATCCAGTGGGTGCAGAGCTACGTGACCGAGGACAAGATCACCTGTGTGTATATCGCCCCAAACGCCGACCTGATCCGGTCGCACGCGAAACGCGGAGGATTCCCGGCGGATCGTGTGCTGGAGGTGGCGGCGATCATCGACCCGACGACAGCGGAGTCGAATACGCTCGCAGCGACGGCGAGGACGTAGCGACTCAGCGTTCGAGCCTGGCGTCCACAATGCCCGGTGCTGTGCCGTCTCAGCACCGGGCATTGTGTGGGCTGCTTTGATGCTGTGGACGGTGGGAGTTAGGCCGATCAGGCGCATGTAGTTCGCCATCTGGCTGTAATGGTCGGCGAGATCGACGTCCCAACCTACCACGGGCCGCACCCCCTGAAGACCACGCTTATGCCCGTACCAACGCCACCGACCGGCAACTTACCGCAGTCATTTGTGGGGGATGACCGGAAGAGGCTCCCACCTCTCGGTCACGGTGCGGTTGCCGACGCCTCGGCGCTTGCGGGCGAACAGCCGGACGCGTTACACGCCTCGACGACGTAGTAATACGTGCTGCCAGATTGGCCCGAGAGATCGAGATAGCCGGGGCACATGGGGGATCGTGCGCGCGGAGCTCTACTGGCTGGCCGGGGACCCGGTGCCCGCGCGCCGCTACGCCGACTCGGCGCGGGTGGCGTACGAGACGCAGCTCCGGGCGACGCCGAACGACAACCAGCGCCAGCTGTTTCGCGGGCTGGCGCTGGCCTACCTGGGGCAGCGCGCGGCTGCGGTGCGCGAGGGGGAGCGCGGGCTCGCGCTGGCCCAAGCGACGGGGGACGGATACGTCAACATCCCCTACGCCCGATACCTGTTGGCGCGGATCTACGTCGCGGCCGGCGATCATCCGCACGCCCTCGACCAGCTCGATTCGCTTCTTGCGAAGCCCTACATCATCTCGCCGGCGTGGCTGCGCATTGACCCGAATTGGGCGCCGCTCAGGGGCGACCCGCGCTTCGAGCGCCTCATCGCGCAGTCCGCAGCCGGCGCGCGGCCGACACCGTAAAGGTGGGTCGCTACTCTGCGGTCTTGGCGGAGCCGGATGAACATTGTTCCAACTCGGGACCGATCGTCGAGCGTGTGGTGAACCTACCTACCGGGAACCCGCAGCCTGGCCAGGGCACTGCGTCTCCTGCCCGAGTGCGCGGTCAGACCGGCAGCAGCTTGCGCGGTCCAACGGACACCAGAACGGACACCAGTTGCATGGACGACCTTCACATGCTCAGGCGAGTGAGCGCCACGATCGGATTGACGTGCGTCGTACGAAACCCGGGCACACTAGCCGCGCGGCGAAGCCGCAATCGGGGCGACCGGATTTGAACCGGTGACCTCCTGCTCCCAAAGCAGGACCCGGGACACCCAAAGTACGGCACCCTGACGGCTGGCAGAGGAGAAGCCGGGCATCGGCGCTGGATCTCACCTCTAATGAAGGCGGACTTTGCCGGAAGAAACGGGTGAAGAAACGGGTAATGCGCCTAACGGCAGTTGAGCGTTCGGCCACGGGCCGACCACTCTCCGCTACCGCGGCCCGCGCCCCGCCAATTTGGTCTGCACCTCGGTCGCCCAGTTCGTGACTTCGACGAGCTTGTCCGGAGCCGGGGCCGCGGCCGCCTGCCCGGTCGGCACGACTCTGCGCATGAACACGAACCGCTGGTCGCCCGGCGCCACGTCGTAAGACCGCGCACTTTCCCCACCATCGAAGTAGAACTGACTGCCGTCGAACAGCACGGTTTGCGCCCCGAGCGTGAACGTCGCGGCGGGAACCACGGTGGCGGCCACGAGCGCCTGCGCGCCGTTCCGGAAGAACAGCTCCCGGCCGCTGTGCGCCCAGCGCGGTTCCGTGCCGCCGGCCTGTGACACCTGCACCCGACGGGAGTTCACATCGGGGAATGGTCGCACGTACACCTCGAAGCGTCCGGTCTCGTTGGACGCGTAGGCGAGCCAGCGCCCGTCGGGCGAGAGCGCAGGATAGATCTCGGCGAAGCCCGGATCCGCCATCAGCGGCATGATTGTCGTATCACCCCGGTGCGCCAGCACGATATCGCGTTGGGCACCGTTGATATCGAAACGCAAGATGAACTGGGTGGTGTCTCGGGTCGGCACGACCTCGATGATGCTGCGGGTACTTGCAGGGATGAGCGTGTCCACGGCCCCAGTCCCGTCGGCCCGCCGTCGGAGGAGCGACGTATGTGTGTCGTTGTCTCCCTTATCCTCGCTATAGACGATCGACCGCCCGTCCGCCGTCCAAACAGGGCTCGCGCCGTCACCCGTGAACGTGAGTGGCGTGAGGGCGTACGGAACCGCGTCGAGCTGCTTGACGTAGATGTCGCCGTTACCGCTCTTGGCGCCACGCTCGACGCTCAGACCCAGGTGGCGCCCATCGGGCGATAGTGCCAGGGCGCCGCTACAGCTGCAGCTTTCGCCAATGGTAAAGGGGACGGTCCACCCGGTATCGATGGGCGTCGCCGCGCCTGTGCGCGTGACCCACACGGGCTGGTAGCGGCTGACCGTAGCCACGGCACCGCCGGCGACGTAGATCAGCGTGCCGTTGGCCGACACGGCGATGTCGGCCGATACGACGCCGGTGCGAATACCACCGAGCACCGGCACGGGCGGCCGCGTGAACCGGAGCGCGCCGAGGTCGAACGGGGCGGCGAGCACGCCCCCATCCTTCCGGACGAACGCCACCGCGCCACCCGGGAGCGGCCAGCCGGCGAGGACATCGGGAACAAGGACCGTCGACTTGAGCGACCGCAGGTCGAGCACCCGAAGGTCCGCTTTGTCGCAAAGCGGCGTGCACGCGGTGAGCAGTGCACTCCCTCCGCCCGGTAGCCCCGCCACGTTGACGATCTCCCGGCCCGCCGTGTCGGTCGGTGTCGGCGCCTTGAAGACCTGGCGGGCTGCGCCACCATCCTGCGATACCGCGCGCACGCCGGCCCCGGCGTCCACGTACAGGATGGTGCCATCGTCCAGCCACGCGAGGGAGGACAAGACCACGTGGGCGGAGTCCGCGATGACGACCGGCGCCCCGCCACCCCGAGGCACCTTCTTCACCTTGCCATCGCGCGCGACGAACGCGATCCACGCGCCGTCGGGCGAGAACCTCGGCGCCCCGCGGTACGAGGCCACATCGTCGGTGCCGGCCAGCGGAGTGACGTCGAGGCGGTCGCGCTCCTTGGCAAAGAGCTGCCATCCCGACGCACTGCTGTCCACGAGCACCACCGTGCCACCGTCGGGTGAGATCGCCACCCCGCGTCCAACGATAGCTAGCCTGATCTGTGGCGTGTCCCAGAGCACCGTGCGGTAGCGGCTGACGACCGTCTGAGCTGCCGGCTTGAGCCAGCCCCAGAGCGTCGTGCCGAGTAACAGCGCGGCGACTGCCAGCGTGGCGATGAGGGGTCTCGTGAATACCCTGGCCCTGCCACCAACGGTGCTCGCCGCCGCGCCGCTCAACGTCGCGGTCGTGTACGCGGGATTGCCCAGCGCATCGCTGAACGCCTTGGCGCTCTCGAACCGGTCCGCCGGGAGCTTCTCCAGCGCCTTCGCCACCGCCGCTGCGACGTTGTGGGGGACTGACTTCCGGAGCGTCGTCACTAGCGGCGCCGACTCGGTGATGATCTTCATGATGATCTGCTGCGCCGACGATCCGACGTGCGGCGGGTTCCCGGTCAGCATCTCGTACAGCACGGACCCTACCGAGTAGATGTCCGAACGGCCGGTGATCTCCTTCTCCCCCGTCGCCTGCTCCGGACTCATGTAGTGCGGCGTGCCAAGACTTAAACCCGTCTCGGTCATCCGCCCGCCGGCCGCCGCGCTCAGCGCCAGCGCGATCCCGAAGTCCGCCACCATCGCGTGCCCGCCGTGGAGCAGGATGTTCTCCGGCTTCACATCGCGGTGCACNNGCGATCCGCACCGCCTCGTCGACGCTGAGCTGCGTCTCGCGTGAGAGTTTCGCCCGTAGCGTCTCCCCCTCGACGTAGGGCATCACGTAGTACAGGAACCCGTCGGCCGTGCCGGAATCGAAGAGCGGCAGGATGTGCGGGTGCTGGAGCGCCGCCGTCGTCTTGATCTCCTGCACGAATCGCTCGCCGCCGATCACGGCGGCCAGCTCGGGCTTAAGCAGCTTGAGGGCGACGTTGCGGTCGTGCTTCAGGTCGGCGCACAGGTACACCGACGCCATCCCGCCCTCACCGATGTGTCGCTCGATGCGGTAGCGGCCGGCCAAGGCCGTGTTGAGGCGGTCGGTCTGTTGAGTCACGCCGGTCCCGGGAGGGTACGCCTGCCCGCCATCACGCTCATCGTACCTTGAGCTGCTGCATGATGGCCTGGATGCGGGGGTCGGACCGAATGGGGTTCCAGAGCGAGTTCACGGGGAGGAAACTAATGAGAGCAACGTTCGACGCCGCACCCTTCACCAACCACTGGATCGCCCGCTCATGGTCGCCAAGCCGCATGAAGGCTCGAGCGACATGGTCTTCACGAACGTACTCGGTGCTCGCGCGCGCGAGCGCCTGCCGCAGTGCGTCACGCGCGCCCGAGGTGTCACCCGCAGTGAGGAGTTGGTTCGCGAGGAGGGCGAGATCCGCACCGCTTGGCGGGGGGCCGTGCAGCACCTTGAGCGCAACCGCGCNNGCTACGGCGGCGCCCTGCACCGTGCTAGCGCGGCCCAAGGCGATATCGTTGGTCTGACACCGGCGGCAGAGTCGTCGCGCACCACTCCTCGCCAGCCCTGAGGCCCGACGAGACCAACTACCTCGCCGGCTGGGTACTCTCAAGATCAGGCATCGGCTCGTCCAACTCGCGTGCGGCGCGGGGGCAGGTGCTGCACGGGATGTTGAACTGGGCACGATCGTACCGCGAGAACGGCGTCCGACTGTTGGATGCCAACCCGATCGCTGCGGCCCGCGCCCTGTGCACTTCGAGCGCTCGCACCGCCGCGTCCGAGAGCGGCGTCACGCCGTCGAATCCTATCTTGTCGCTCTCCGGCCGCCGCCGGGGACGGAAGGCAGCTCCTCCGCCAGCGGAGCACATCCATCTTGGGCTCTTTACTCGGTGGGGTGGAAGGATTCGAGGCGTCGGCCCAGCGATCAGGGCTTGGAAGTGAGGTCTGCTTTGCCCGTACCCAGGTCGACCGGAACCGATACGTGCTCCTGAGTGATCAGCCACTTGCCGTCGACCTTACGCAAGTCGTCAGTAACGCGCACGGTAAGCCTAAACTTCGAGCCGTCTTTAGCCGTCATGATCACTGCCTGGATGCTGTGCGAATAAGCCAGGTGGCCGTCGGTAACAATGCTGAGGTCTTGGATTTCAAACTTATCGACCACGCCCGGAAAGGCCGCGAAGAGGTCCTGCCAGTCCTGCTTATAGTCATTGAAACCAACATGCTGCCGCGGGGGTGTCACGTCGAAAACAAACAACTCAGTTCCCGGCGCGTAACATTTCATCACGCCAGCGACATCCTTGGCACGGTACGCTAGGGCGAAGCGGTCAAAGAGCGCCCTGATTTCTTGTTCGTCGGAATTCCCGGCGCTGGTGAGAGGCGCCGCTGCAGACAGGCTCGCGACCATCAATCCGCCGACGATCCATGATCCCCAGTTTGTCATGGTGCTCCTCCTTGGACGACGTATTCGAGCAACCGTTGACGCCCCGCATGGTGAGGCATAATACGCACGTCAAGAAGGCGGCGCCAGGAGGAGTGTCGGGCGACCATCGCCGTAGCAGGCCAGCCCTTCGGCGCGACTGATTACCCCTTAGCCCTACACTGATTACCCCAAATCGAGTCGGCGTTCAGCGGAGGCTATACTGGCGGTCAATGGAACTGCGAAGAGTTGCCGTACTGGGGTACGGGAGAGTTCACCGGAGGCAACGGCCAAATAATCGACGGGCAGCTGTCCGGCTCGTCCGTCACATTCGCAATGGACATGGCCGCTGAACCCTTTGTAGGCTCCATCACTGGCAGCACCATGTCCGGCACGGGATCGATCCTCACTGCCTACGGCTTACGAGCCAGGTCCTCTCCTAATCTCCACGGCACTAAGACTCGTTCGACGGGATGTCGATGCCGGGCGAAAAGAAATCCGAGCGGCAGGCACCAAGACGCACGCGCGCGACCGAATTGTGAGCGTGGCAGCGTGGTCGTGGCCTTATATCGAGCACCACATCCGCGGCTTGCATCCAAACGCGCCGCTGTTCCCCAGTCTTGACCGCTGGACCGCTCGCGATGCCCATGCCGATGCGTGCAAGTCTCTCGGATTCCTCAACTATCGCCAGCACGACCAGCGCCACAGCTATGCAGTACGCCAGGCGCGCGCAGGCACCTCGGCCGAGCTGATTGCCCATCAACTCGGTCACTCCAACGCGGTAATGGTGCTGAAGATCTACGGGCGCTTTTTGCCGAGCCAGCAAGACCGCGACAAATAGGAGAAGATCGCCGCGATGCAGGACCACCATGACGCAATTGCTGAGGCTTCTGGTTCAGTTCGTGGTTCAATGAATGTCTCGCCCGAAAACACGAAAGCCGCCAACCCAATGCGAGTCGCCAGCCTGGATCATCGCGATGGTCATGCCCGCCGACCACGCGACCGCTCTACCCGGGCCGCACCGTGACGGCGAGTCCTTCGCCCGATAGCGCCCGACCCGACAGTCCGATGTCCCACATAATGGTTGTCGATTCGCCCTGTCGTGTACGCTNNGATCCCGCGCTCCGATTGCGCGACGGTTTCGATCTCGTGGGTCCACCGATCGGCCCCGGGGGACGCGTCGATCGCGCAGACCCCAGCGAACGAGAGCTCGGTCGTGAAGCGGCTCGTCGGCGTTTGGCCGCACCCGGTCCACCGGTACGTCACGGTCACGGTGGCGTCCTCGGTGAATCGGAGCCGCTTTTCGAAGTCGCCCGCGGTGCACACGACCTCCACCGCGCCCGGCGCCGTCCGCACGACGAAAGCGAATCGCGATGCCGCCCACTGCATCACCGGTCGATAGTGCCCTGACTCGTAGGTCGGGCGATCGAGATCGCCGGGCAGCACCCGCTCGAGGAAGAGGGCCCGCGTCTCGCTGTCGAGCGGCAGCGATCCTGTCGCGTGACGGGAGTGCTCGAGTTCGTGAATGGATGGTGCGCCGCTGGATTTCGGCGCCGCTGCGGGCTCGTCCCCGCTGGGTGCCGCTGTCGACTGGTGGTACGCTTCGACCCGCCGCGTCAGCGTGTCCGCGTAGTTCACCCCAGTCGCGAAGAGCGTATAGGTCTCGATACCCCCGCCACGATGCGGCGCGATGATCGCGGAGAAGCGCGACGAATGGACCCACACCTCGACGTCCCCGTCCCCATCGAGATCCCGCGTCTCCGCCACGAGGGCTTCCCCGCGCCGCAACTCGCCTTCGGCGCGCGCCAGTTGCGACCAGACCGCAGCGCGCAAGTGCGGCAGATAGAGGCCGCCGAACACCCCGTGCCAGTACGCGTCATTGCACTGCGCGCGGGCAATCGCGCGCCGCGCAGCGGGGGGGTCGCCGCGCTCCCGCGCGAGCGCCGAGAGCGCCAGCATGCTCTTGTGCGCGCGATTGGACTCCGGATACTTCACCAGGAAATTTCGCCAGTGGCCACCGCGCACGAATGCGCCGTCCGGGCCAGCCATCCGCTGGCTCCCAAGGTCGCGTTCGAGCGCGATGAGCCGACGCGCCGGCTCCGCCGGCAGCGCCCACGTCTCCATCTCACGGTACGACGCCGTGGGCAGATACGCGAGCCCCCCGCTCGCCACGGTGCGTCGTGCGTCGTCGCACGTCGACAACGTGATCACGCCGTCGTGTCGCAGCCGATCGAGTGCGTCGAGAAACGCCTCGAGCCATCCCTGCCCGTAGACCCACTCGCGGGTTCCAGGCCACCCACCAAATTTCTCCCCATCGTCGGCCAACACGGCAAGTGCGTGACCAGACGCCTGCAGCTCGGCGAAGTAGCGCTCGAGCTCGACGACCGGGCGGAACGGCACGAGGTAGCGAAGTCGCTCGTGGATCGGAAACAGCACGACCCGGTCCGCGCTCGCCTCGGTGACGAAGTGCGTGTGCAGGTGATCGCCGCGGAACCCGCTGACCAAGAAGTGACGGTCGTCGACGAGCGTGTATTGCACCCCGGCCGCCGCGAGATCGCTGGGCAGGTCCGGCTCCCACACCCGCTCGGTCAGCCAGAGCCCAGTCGGCGCCACCCCGAACCGCGCGCGGACCGCTTCGCGCATCCATTGGATCTGCTCCACCCGGTCGGCGCGCGGCAGCACCGCCAATACCGGCTCGTACATTCCCGACAGCAGCAACTCGACTCCGCCATCGGCTACGAGCCGGCCTACGAGGTCCAGATATGGATGGCCGTGGGCTTCGAGCCATTCGAGCAGCGGCCCCGAGATGTGCAGCACGAGCGGCAGGCACTCCCGCTCCGCCAATCGCGTGAGCAACGGGAGATAGACGTCCCGAGCATGCTCCTCGAACACGTGGTCGAAGTTGCCGACGGGCTGATGGACATGCAGCCCGAAGATGAAACGGACCGGCGTCACGAGTCGCGGTGCTCGCCCGCGGTGGTCTCGTCGCCGCCTCGCCCGTGCACGGTGATGGGCGGCACGCCAATCTCACGGGCCAGCCGCAGAAAGGTGGCCTCGCGTTCCGGCAGGCTTTCGAGCGGCGAGAGAGCTCCGTTACCAGCGGTGGCGTTGCCCGCCGCCAGGAGTCGCGCCGTCACGTGGGGTTCGCCGCCGGCATCGCGGATGGCCAGCGCCACGTGATCCACACGCCCAGTGCGACGGTTCGCCACCCCCACGACGTCGCCGTCGTCGGTGTCCGAAACGTCGAACAATCCGATGTGGCTTGCCTGAAGCTGCGGTGTAATGCCGCGGACGGCGGCGAATCCCGCGGCCGCTCTCGCCACCGCGTTCGAATAACTCGTATCCCCCTCTGGCACAAAGGCGATGGCAGCCGCGCCGGATTCGTCGCCTCCTCTCAGCCGCGAGAGAAATTCGGTCCGGAACGCATCCGTACCAGCGAGTCCCATGGCGTGGGCGGCAATGCGCAGCACCAGACGTGTCTCGATCCCCGTCACCTCGTCGAAGAACCACGCGCAGGACGTGAACATTCGCAGCGCGCTCCGCTCGAGCTCGAGGAGCTCACGCGCGCGGATGAGGTCCCCTGAGTCGATGCCGTCGGCCGGGGACCCGCGGAGTCGCGCACGCACGTAATCACGCAGTGCGTCGCCGTCCTGCGCGACGACCGTACCGTAGCCATCGCGCGCGGCCCACGGATCCTCGAAAAGCGCCGCGCCTTCCCGCTCGAATGTCGCGTGCAGCCGGGCGGCGAGCCCGTTGAGGGCATCGCGCAGCGGTGCGCGCCACTGCTGTCCGGTGGGCGGGGCGGGGCCGACTTGACACCCGCACCCGCTCCGCCACCGCTCGATCCCGTGCGCGCAGCTCCACGAGGTCTGCGAGCGGATCCGCCCTTCGCGGCGGGTCGTCGTGCGAGCGAGGATGGATGCGAAGTTCTCGAGCTTGAGATCGTGACTCGAACGCAGTCGTGAGAGCGCCGATGCCAGTGCCCGGGCGCCAGTCCGATGATGGTGGCCGTATGTCTCGCCGTCGGTGGCGATCGCCGTGACCGAGTCGCCGATCGATGCGCCGGTCGATGCCCCGCTCCGGCGGCTGGGTGCGAGCCGCGTCGCCAGTGCCTCGCCAGTCGGGTCGGCGAGCAGCTGTCCGAACGCCACGTCCGCTGCGGCCGCGCCATCGTATGTGAACACCGCAATCGATCGCCCGCCCGACCCGGTGAATGAGACCGGCAGGCCGTCGGCTGGCGCGTTCTCGATCTGTTGCGGCGCCAGGACGGTGAAGCGGATCCCCTCCACCGCGAGCACATCGAGCGTCTCTTCGTCGACCGCTGTTTCGGGGAGCCACATCCCTTCCGGCGCGCGTCCAAACCGTCGAGTAAAGTCCGCGATGCCCCACCGGACCTCTGTCACCTTGTCGCGGCGGCTCGCCAGCGGCAGGATCACATGGTTGTACGGCATCGCCATGGCGTTGCCGTGGCCCCCAAACCGCCGGGCGCTCCGACGATCTGCTGCGAGGATCGCGGCGTACACATCCGGCGATTCCCGCTCCAACCATTCAAAGAGTGTGGGCCCGATGTCGAAGCTCAGCGATCCGAGCACGTTCTCCGCGCCAGAAGATGACGGGCTCTCGATACCGGCGAGTGGGCCATAGCATTGCCGTGCGATCCGCGCGTTCCAGTCGTGATCGGGGGCCGCCGATGGCTCGCGCTCGATCAGGCCGAGCCACGGATCCTCACGCGGCGGCTGATAAAAATGGCAGTGGATGACGATCGATCGCACGGTCAGTGGGTCTCGCGGCTTCGTGTCACGCCGTCGGGGGATCGTCCCCTTCTGCCGGCCCCGCGATCGCGGGCACGTAGCTCCCGGTCACGTAGTCCAGGATCATGCGTCGGGCCGAGTAACTCCGTCCCGCGACACGAAGCGCGGCCCGCATCGTCTCCACCCATTGCTCCGGCACGTCGCGCGCGTTGCGGGTGTAGAAGCGCGGCACCACCGCTGTCTCGAGCGCCGTGTAGAGCACGTCGGCCGCTGCATCGTCCGTGTCGTTCGGCACCGGCCCGATCACCCATCCGTTGTGGCCATCGAATCCCTCTTCCCACCAGCCGTCGACCGTACCCATCTGCGGCACGCCATTCAATGCGGCTTTCATTCCGCTCGTCCCGGAGGCTTCCATCGAGACTCGCGGCAGGTTGAGCCAGAGATCGACACCCCGAACGAGGAGCCTCGCGACGCGCATGTCATAATCCTCGAGGAACGCGACGCGTCCCTCGAATCGGGGTTCCCGAGTATAGCGGTACACGGCCTGCAGGAGGTGTTTCCCTGGCGTGTCTGCCGGATGTGACTTGCCCGAAAAGATGATCTGTACGGGCCGTTCCCGATTGATGAGGAGGAGCCGGAGGCGTTCGACGTCGTGGAATACGAGGTCGGCGCGCTTGTACGTCGCGAACCGTCGGGCGAACCCGATCGTCAGCGCATCGGGATCCAAGAGTGTCCCCGCCCCGACGAGCTGCGCGCTCTCCAACGATCGTGTGGCATAGCTCTGGCGCGCCTCGTCGCGCACGAACCGCATGAGCCGCTGCTTCAGAGCGACGTGCACCCGCCATAGGTCTTCCGCCTCCAGCGAGAGCACTTGGTCCCACAGGGCAGGATCATCGGCCCGGCTGCCCCAGTCCGGGCCCAAGTGACGGTCGAGCAACGCCATGATCGGATTGGCCATCCACGTCGCGAGGTGGACGCCGTTCGTGACCGAGCCGATAGGCACCCGGTCCGGCGCGCGACCTGGCCACAGGGGCGCCCATAGCGATCGAGAGACTGTTCCATGGCGCTGCGACACGCCGTTGACGCGGCGAGAGAGCCGAATCGCCGTGGCCGTCATGTGAAAGTAGTCCCGGCCATGCGCCGGATCGTAGCCGAGCGCGTACAGTGCGTCCGCGTCTACGCCGAGCTCCTCCCAGATTGGTCCCGCGCACTGGGCGACTGCGTCGCGCGGGAAGACGTCGTGGCCTGCCGGGACCGGCGTGTGCGTGGTGAACACGCTGGTCCGCCGCACTGCGCGTACGGCGTCGGCGAACGGAACTCCCCGGGTGGTGAGCTCTCGGAGCCGCTCGATCAGCATGAATGCGGCGTGTCCCTCATTCGAGTGCCACACCGCCGGCTCGATCCCGAGGGCGCGGAGTGCCCGCACGCCCGCCACGCCCAGAAGCCATTCCTGTCGCAGACGCACGTCGAGGCCACCGCCGTAGAGCTGGCTGAGCAGCGCCCGATCGTCTGGATGGTTCGGCTCGACGTCGCTATCCAGAAGAATGATCCGTGTGCGCCCAACTTGGAGTTGCATCCCCCGGACCGCGACATCGCGGCCAGCGGTGCGCACCGTCGCGAGGTAGGGGCTGTCGCCGGGTCCAGTCAGCGGCGTCAGCGGCGTCAGCGCGACGTTGACCCAGTCCTGGCTGTCCTCCTGCCACCCGTCGGGACGGATGTGTTGGTTCACGTATCCGGCGCGGTAGAAGATGCCCACGCCAATGAGCGGCATGCCGAGGTCCGAAGCGGCCTTGCAGTGGTCACCGGCCAGAACGCCCAGGCCGCCGGAATAGATCGGGACCGAGCTATGGACCCCGAACTCGGCGCAGAAATAGGCCGCCGGGCGACCTGCGAGCTCTGGGTAGTGGTGGGCGTACCACGTGCGCTCCCACGATCGCTCGGCCTCGAACCACCGCATGACGCCGTCATACGCCGCGAGGAACGCGTCGTCCCGCGCGCACGCGGCCAGGCGGTCGGGCTGAACGAGGCGCAGGAGCGCGATTGGATTCTCGCGGACTCGGGCCCACAGCCGGACGTCGATGGCGGAGAACAGTGCCCGCGCCTCGCGGTTCCAGGTCCAGGCGAGGTTGCCGGCCACGACTGCCAGCCCCTGCAGTCGGTCTGGAAGGGCTGGAGCTGGAAGGTCGTAGCGCGACTGTGAGGCCGCGCTGGTGGCGAGCCCTAGTACGGTAGCGGTCATAGCCAGGAATTCGACATGGAGGAACAAGGTACGCGTCTCGCAGGCTCAACGGCAGATAGGGTCGTTACGAATTTGCGACGTCATCAGTCGCATCTCGCCTGCCGCACCCGTGTTGTCGCCTACTCGAAGGGATTACGTTGCGATGAAGTTGATGCTTACTCGGATGCGCGCACGGCCGCCGTCGATCGTCATGGTGCTGTGTTGCGTAGCACGACCACCCCTGAATTCCGTCACGCCTCATGTCGATTTCCGCTCGCCCTGGCATCTCGCCGCGGGTGACCGTTGTCCATCTTCGTGCCCAGTGAACGCATGCGAGTCCTGATGTTCGGGTGGGAGTTCCCGCCCGCGCAGGCCGGCGGATTGGCGACGGCCACACTGGGTCTCGTGAAAGGTCTCCTTCGGAGCGACGTCGCCGTCACGTTGGTGGTGCCGTTTCCGATGGATGCGCCGACGGTGCCTGGCCTCAGGCTCCTGAGCACGGCCGGTGAGTTTCGCCGCGCGCGCCGCGGGGGTGCGTCGCTCTGGCGCGCGGCCGACGATCAATTGCGCGTCTGGCGCGTGCCGGCGCCGCTCCACGCATATGGTGGCGCGGCTGGTGGCGCGGCACCGGACCAGGTGTCGGTCCACTATCAGCCCGGCAGCAAGACGGGCGTCCTGGCCGATCGCTCGGTGACAGACGTTATCCCCGCCGCGAATCGAGGGGCCGACGTATATGGCGTGAATCTCATGGCCGACGTGGAGCGTTTCGCCGATGTGGCCGCGTTGATCGCGGAGGAGGAGCCCCACGACGTGATCGACACGCACGACTGGATCACGTTCGGGGCGGGAATCAGCGCCGCGGCCGCGTCCGGCCGTCCCCTGGTCGCGCACATACACGCCACGGAGATGGACCGCTCGGGGGAATGGATCAATGGCGCGATCGCGGTGCGCGAGCGCGAGGGGATGCACGCCGCCGCCCGCGTGATCTCCACGAGCAGTGTACTGGCGCGGCGCGTCACGCAGGTCTACGACGTCTTGCCCGACCGCATCGACATCGTGCCGCTCGGGATCGACCATCGTGAAGAGCCGTGGAGTGCATCGCGCGCGACGAATCCCTTCGGCACGGCTCCGGTCGTGCTGTTTCTGGGCCGCGTGACGCACCAGAAGGGTCCGGAGCGATTCCTCGAGGTGGCGCGTCGGGTCGCGGACTTCGTACCGCGGGCGCATTTCGTCGTCGCGGGCACCGGGGACCTGTTGCCGCACATCATCGAGCGGACGGTCGAACTGGGATTGGCGGAGCAGGTCCACTTCACCGGTGCGCTCCGGGGCGCCGAGGTCAAGCACGCGTTTGGGATGGCGGATGTCTGCGTCATGCCATCGGTGAGCGAGCCGTTCGGACTCGTCGCGTTGGAGAGTCTCCGGGCCGGGACTCCGTGCATCATACCGCGCGATGCTGGCGTGGCCGAGGTGTTGCGCAACGCGTTCAAGGTCGAGTCGTGGGATGTGGAGGAGATGACCGACAAGATCGTCGCGATCATCCGCTATCCGGAGCTGCTGGCCGAACTGCGCGACCGCGCGACCGCGGAGCTCTTGGAGGAGCGTTTTGGGCTCGAGCTGCCGGCTCGGCGCACGCGTGCAGTCTACGAGCGCGTCGTCCGCGAGTCAGCGGCCCCGGCCCGTGATCACGCCGCCCACTACAACTGATGAAGGGCATCGAGGTTTGCGAATGACAGACGTGTGCATGTATATGCAAGTCCATCAGCCGTACCGACTCCGCCGGTATCGGGTATTCGACATTGGGACTGGCGCCCCCTATTGGGATGACGCGACCAATCACGGCGTGCTTCGCCGCGTGGCCGATCGATGCTATGTGCCGACGAACACCATCCTCGCGGAGCAGATCCGCCGTTCGGACGGGGCGTTTCGGGTGGCGATGAGCTGCAGCGGAGTATTGCTGGAGCAACTCGAGACCGGGGCGCCGGACGTTATCGACAGCTTTCGCGACCTAGTGGCGACGGGTGGCGTCGAGCTTCTGGGCGAGACGTACTACCACAGCGTCACCTCCCTCTCGAATCTCGACGAGTTCACCACTCAGGTGCGCGCCCACACGGCGATGGTGGAGCGGCTTTTCGGCGTGACGCCCCGCGTGTTCCGTAATACCGAGCTGTTGTACCACGACGGTCTGGCGGGCCAGATCGCGGGGATGGGCTTTCGCGGTGTACTCGTGGAAGGCGCGGACCACATTCTGCACGGCCGGACGCCGAATACTGTGTATGCGGCCGTGGGTGACAGTGGATTGCGATTGCTCCCCCGGAATTATCGGTTGAGCGACGACGTGGCGTTTCGTTTTTCTCAGCGATCGTGGAACGAGTGGCCGCTGACGGCGGACCGGTACGCGTCGTGGCTGGCGGGTGTGGGGGCTGGATCGGCGCACATATTCATTGACTACGAGACGTTTGGAGAGCATCAATGGGCGGAGACCGGGATTTTCGATTTTATCCGGCATCTGCCGAACGAATGCTTGCGTCGTGGGGTTCGTTTCGTGCACCCCTCGCAGCTCGCGGCCCGCGATCCCACCGATACGCTTGGTGTGCCGTGGGCGACGAGTTGGGCCGACACCGAGCGTGACGCGAGCGCGTGGCTCGGGAACCGGTTGCAGCAGGCAGCGTTCAACCGGCTGAACCGGTTGTACGAGCCGATCTGTGCGACCGGTGACGGCGTCTTTCTGGACAGTTGGCGGCGGCTCAGCACGAGCGACCACCTGTATTACATGAGCACCAAGCGGTTGGCGGATGCCGAGGTCCACTCGTATTTCAATCCCTACGCCAATCCGTACGACGCGTTCGTCGCATACATGAACGTGCTGCAGGACCTGGAGCAGCGTGTGGACGCGGTCGGCGCGGCAGTGGGGGCACGGGGTCGTGTCGTGGAGCTGGTGTCCGCGGAACGTGCGCCGACACAGCCTGTGACGGCTGCGCCGATGGCCGCGGCGGCCATGGCCGCTACCGAGCAGCCCCTCGTCTGGCCCCGAAAAGCGAAGACCCAACACGCGACGAGCGGTGGAGCGAAGGGCGGCGACGCCAAAGGCCGCAGTGCGGATGCCCGCAGTGCGGATACGCGCAGTGCCGATGGCCGGGGCGCCGAGGGCCGGAGTGCGAGGCGCCGCCCAGCAAAGAGGCCGAGCGAGGCGTAACTGCGATGCAATGGACGGGTGGCCCGGACAGACCCGCGTCGCCCTGACCCATCCCGCTGCCCGCCCTAACACCAAATACAGCGGCCTGACGCTGCAGTTAAGTGGCGTGTCACTTAGCGGATTGACAGGTTACTCAACGTGTCATAGCGCGCGTTTCACGCGTGCTACGTTTTGGCGATCTCATCCCTGGAGAGGCGAGGCTGCGCGCCTCAATTGAGGTCACCCCTTCAGGTGCCACTACTATGAGGTGAGCGCAAACCCCGAGGCGCGAATCGTCGTCCGGCTCGTCGGGGATCACGGCCGCGAGGCGACTTTCGTACTGACTGACCGCGATAAGCGCGCGATCAGAGCGTCCGTGGCGCTGGGCCAGCTGCTGCAGGCCCTTCGCTTATTGCACGAAGGCGCGCGGGTTGTTTCCGGCGAATCCCATCGAGGACGTTGAGCGGCCGGTGGCAAAGCGGCCCCCGATCGCGTTCTACAAACTCGAAGACGTAAAGCGGATCGTTGGCGCCGGATCCTCGGCGGAGATGCGCGCCCTCTGGGCGCTGATGTACGGCACTGGCATCGAGGTGAGTGTTGCCCTCACGATTCGACGCCAGGATTTCGATGAGAAGCGCAAAGAGGTTCGAGCGCGAGGTACCAAAGCACACAGCCGGGACCGCATTTGCCGGGTCGCCGATTGGGCTGACCAGCGGATCGCGGTGCCGAGGTCCAAATACGTTGCCTTTTGCGCTTGACCAATGGCGAAAGGTCTGCGTCTGCTAGTCGCGGACACGAAGCAAGCCGCGCGCAAATGCGCAACCCGACGCGGCCCCAACGACGACGCCAATCACCAATCCGACGAGTGGAGGGGGAGCAGTGTCTCCCTGAGCGAGGGTCACCGTGATGGCGATTCCTATAACGGCACCAGCCAGTGCGAAGCCCACATAGGTTCTCGTGCGGCTGCGAAGCAATGGCTTCGCAGCACCAAGGGCCGCCCCAGCGAGAGCGAAACTACCGACGTAGTACTCGACAATCCGCAAGTCGCCTGGGCCCAGAGGAGCGATGTGGCGGCCAAGCAAGACCGCGCCTACCGCCCGAAGCAGTCCCACGCTAAGCAACACTCCGGCAAGCAGTACGCCGAAGAAGGCGCCAGACAGAATGTCCCAAGCCAGGTGCCGCTGTGCCGGCGCGTCGTCGCCACCAGCTGAGTTCGCGGCGCCTCGTCTACGCATGGGCGACCTTATTCAGCAACAGTGGAAGACCCCGGTGCCACGACGCCCGTACATGCTCTATCGTACAGAGTGACCCGGGCCATGGCCAGGGACCGAGGCACTGCCTGAGCAACGACGGGCGCGATCGCAATGCCAATAACGTCCGAATTCGGCACCCGAACTTCCGTCAGGGCATTTCCGAAGCGGCGGACCTCGCGAACTATTGAACCGCAGCCGTTCGCCACCAGCGATTCAAGTCGGATGCGTAGTTGGGCAGCTCTTGTCGCATCACCTCCAGGGTCGCGTCCTCGCCCCCGGCCGCCGCGTTCAACGCCACCAAGCCAGCTGTGCCCCGCCGCCGGTACACAGCATTAACAAACATCGCTCCAGTCGCCTTAAGCGCATCCGTTTGCGCTTGGGCTGAGCCACGTTCGGGAGCAAAGTCGCCATGAAGAAGATCTTCGAGCCGGACAGCGGCGTGGTCTAGCTGGTAGCGCCGAAGAAGGCCAAGCATCTCGCGATAGGATCGTCCCCGGGCGCCACCCAACCATGTGGCCATTCCTTCGTCGAGGAGGTAGTTACTGGTCTGGGACGGTCCGAGCACGGCATGCACAAGTTCGTGGAGATAGGAGTCGCCCAAGGCCGGATTGCCGGAGAGCACGACGCCTGCTCGCGGTAAAGTTAGACCGCCCAATTCCTCGCTTGGCCCTGACGCGACCACAAGGAAGTCGAGGCCCGAATGCATCACTATCGATTAGGGCGCCGAATCCAGCAGGGTCCTCGCTTGCGCCCGATTGATCGGCGGCGGCGCCCTCAAGCGTGCGGATGCGAGCTGCCCTGGCGATGCTGCTGTACCAGCCGCTGGACGGCGGCGCCGGCGTCCGGCAGCTGAGCCGTGTAAGTCGTTGTCCTGTAAGTAGCAGGGGCGGGACTCGAACCCGCGACCCCGGCATTATGAGTGCCGTGCTCTAACCAGCTGAGCTACCCTGCCCTGGTCCCAATGTCAGGCTCGACCTGACCGAAATATTGCGCGGCCGAGCCACGAACGGGATTCCATCACACGAAACGGCGCCCTCGGGTAGCGGCGCCGGCCACGCCAGACCGACCGCTCGCCGCCCGGGCGTGCGCGCATAATCTATCCGGTCATCGCGCGTGACGACTGCGCCATACCGGTCGCGGCAACGACTCGTAACTCGTCGCCCTCAGAAATTGACCGCTGGGCGAGACACCGCTGGCGACTCCACATCCCGGCGCTGGGGCAGCCCACTGATCGTGAACCGGAGCTAGGCCCGCCGCTTGAGTTGAGCGCGGCACGGCGACCGCGACCAGCCTACTGCGTCGTGGTCGCCGACGCCGCCCCGACTTTCTTGGCCACCCGCCGCACAAACACCCGCGAGCCCTGCGCCACCATGTCGCGCGAGTCGCCTTTAAGCTCGTACTCGTCGTCCATCACCAGGTCGTGGCGCGTCACGTCCACCAACTGACCGCTGAAGATCCAGATCAGGTTACTTGTCTTGCTGATCGTCCCCATGACGACGTATCGCGCGCCGACTGCGCGGCCCGCCACGCGACCACAGGCAACGATCGCATTGCACGGATGACTATCGGCCGAGTCGATCGCGGTGGTCGATTTCTCCGCCGCTGACACGGCGTTCGAATCGACGAGTGTGATCTCCGGAAACAACGCGAAGTTCTTGCGAATCGCCGCGGTCCCGACATCCCCCATCGCTGAATCGCCGGGTTGGATCGAGGTCGCGCCCTTCCCGTAGAACGCGAAATCGAGCACCGCAACCTTGATCGGCGTCGCACCTGATCCCGTCCGGACCGCAGGTGTTGCCTGCGCGCCCAGCATTCCGCCCCACACACCCGCTACCGCGCCCGCCATCCCCAGGAAACTGCGTCGCATACGCCGCCCTCACTCGGTACGAGTCATCGCGCTCGAGGCAATAATCCAATATCGAGTCCGACCGAGTCGGCGACGGCCAGCCGTCGAGACACAGCGGGTGCGCGAAGTCGCCGGAATGCGGAAACGGAGAACGGGGCAACTTGCGAAGAGTCGCGCCGTGAGTTCCAGAAGAGAGCAGTAGCGCGCGCGGGATTTGAACCCGCGACCTTTTGGTACCGGCCTCGCCGTTTCAACGCTAAATCGCGTCAATCAACGGATCGGTGGTGCGAAGAAACGCCGAAAGTGTCGCGAAATTCGCGAAAACACAATCCCAAAACGGCGGGAGAACCGGGACGGCGTGTCTGAGGTCGAAGCGAGGACAATATCACGATTCTTCACCTGGCCCCAAAAGTAGGCGTTTCGCCCCCGCTGATCCCCCGGGCAGCGGCGGGCGGTCGAAGCAGCCGCAACGCAATCGGGGAGATGTCCATTGATAGCGGTCACGCGGGCAAGCGTGTGAAGGCCTCGGCCGCGGGGTCGGTACTAACCACGGGACCAGTCATTCCCGCCAGCCGGTCTCAGGATACCACTGCCTAGTCCACGGACGTACGTCTCGTGCCGCGATTATGGCGGGACCGAGAAATTCGACGATCGCATTGAGTACAACCGCGAGTTCTGCGGGAGCGTCCTTGAGCCTGTTCCGGGTTAGGTAGGTCCGCCATTCCGGCTGCCTCTGTGTGGCAAACGCGATGCTCAGGGCGAGTGGCGCGCCTTGCGGTAGGTTGGTTTGCCTGCGCGCAAAAGTCGCCCGCATCGCTGCTGTGAGTGAGTCGCCGGCGAACACCCGCGTCCGGGCCAAGGTCCAGACGTCGTAATAGTCTTTGAGTCGCGTGTTCGTCATTCCGCGTGAGACTATCGCCTCCACCTTCTCGGCAACCACCGTCTCCACCGGGTAGACGGCCATGCGTGCCGCCGGGAATGGCAACAGCGTAGGCAGCGTCTCAACCTTCGGATCCGGCGTCATCGCGTCACCGAAGCCAACATCGACCTGGAGTGGAATGCGGGCGGTCCCCAGTCGGGCCATCAGCGTGACGCGCACACCCGGATATCGAAGATCCTCGCGGTTGGCAACGGCCACCACGGATTCCGGATCGAAGATCAGGCCGTCGGGTGCCACCGCGACTGCGCACGCGTCCCGAAAGGTGTGGGCGAGCGAGGCCGGGGCACTGTCGCCGCGGCCGAGCAAATCAACGTCACGCGTGGGACGATGCGGCGCCCCCTGCCACAGTGTAAAGAGTACCGCGCCTTTCAGGACAAACTCCTCGCCGTGTGGCGTCTGCATCAACCGATAGAGCAGCCGTTCCACCCCGAACCGCGTGAGTACGAGCTGAAATTCCTCTCCGTTCGTTGCCGACAGCTTGAACAGTCGGTCGCGAACCGACGCGGGGAGGTTGGTCGGGGGTGGCTTGGGGTTCGGCGTCGGCACAAGCAGCGGTGGTGAGCTACGTGGCCGACTCAAGGTAGGGGCGCATCACGCGTTGGACGCGATCAATCTCGGCGAATTTCCAGAGATCGTCGACCGAGGCCCGACGCGTTCGGAGCGCATCACGTAGCGCCTCGATCGCGACGTCGATGCCCACGATGCGCCGAAATTTGAAGCAGTCGACGACGGTCTTGGCTGGATCCGTGATAGGAACAGGAATCCTCTGGATCAGGTGCGTCGTTACGCCTATGGTGCGGGCTACCCCGGATACTCGAATGATCCGAAGCGGCAGGTTCGGCTCGTGCGGCGCGCGGGCACGCTGATCGATCGCAACCCAAATGTCGGCCGGGTTCTGGGTTGTCAGGTCGTGGAATCGGAGCGCCGTGAACAGACAGATCACTCCATGCGGAATACGCCGCGCCGCTTCGGCGAGCATCTGCTGTTCACCGAGGTCAAGGCCGGGTAGGACGTAGATGCCGCGCGCACGTCTCTGCAGCTTGCCCTCGGCGTGAAGCCGACGGAGCAGTTCGCGCGACAGCCCGGCCTCATCGAGGTCGCTGGTCCGGAGCACGCGCTTTCGGCGCGCGAGCTTAAGTATCTGGTCCTTTCCCGAGATTCCCTTATGGTGTGACATAATGTTTGTATTTGTGAATATGTACTAACGTTTCGTCACATACAAGCCGTTGGCCAATGACCAGGCCCGTCATTTCTTAGCAGTGTACGCAAGGCCAATTGGTGTTCCTCGCACGCCGTCGTCACCGCGAGATGTGAACCCGCGCTTGGCGGGTGCCAATCTCGATCTTTCGACTTACCAACTCGCCGACCGCCGCCATCTCGCCACTTTGCTCCTCGTACTTCCGGCCGACGGTCCGCCGTACCGTAAGCCATAAATCCGAATCTGCTTGTGTTGGTGCGGGAGCACCGCCATCCGCGAAGTAAGCAGCCGTGTTCGTGCAAGCCCCACTTTGCACCCGGGCAGTGTCGCCACTCTGCGAGGCAAGTCTAAGCAACGTGTCGGCATTTTCGGGAAAGCAAAAAAAAACGGGGCCAACCCTTTCGNNTATGAGCCCGACGAGCTACCAGGCTGCTCCACCCCGCGTCAGATTCTCGTAACCTAGCCCCCCCGCCCAACGTGTCAAGGCGCCGATACCTCGGCGCACGACGCTGTCCATCGCCTGGCCACTCGACCAGTTACGCGGCCACCGCCGGGGGGTTCGACACGCCGGGCACGACTCGCGACGGACCAAGGGGCTTGGCGACCGCCGGCACCGCGTATTCGATGGTCGTCACTAACCCGCGCGACACCACGGCGCGCAGCTCCTGCGCCATCCCCGATACGTCGTGGATCTCGCGCGTGATCTCGACGAACGTCGCGCTCTGCTCCTGCGCCAGTGCCGACACTTCTTCGCTCGTCGCCGCGCTCTGCTGCGCGATCGCCGCCACGCCCGCGATCACTCCGTCCAACTGCGCCACTGCGGTGGCGACGGATTCCGCGGCGCCCTTGATCGAATTCACCTGCGCGGTCAAATGCTCGATCGCGGTCCCGATGTTCCGGAACGCGTCGTCGCTCGATCGCGCGGACTCCGCCCCCGCCAGCGTCTCGGCGTCCACCTCCGCCATCAATGCCACCGCGCTCGCCGTCCGAGATTTCGTTTCGGCCACGATCGCGCCGATCCCCTCCGACGACTTCCGCACTTCGTCCGCCAATACCCGCACCTCGCTCGCCACGACCGCAAAGCCCCGACCCGACTCGCCCGCGCGCGCCGCTTCGATCGCCGCGTTGAGCGCGAGCAGATTCGTCTGCGACGCGATGCGCTTGATGATCGCCAAGATCGACTCGATCTGACGGGCCTGGTCCTCCAGCTCACCCATCACGAGCCGAGCCCGGCCCACTGACCCGCGCACGCCCTCGCTCACCGCAAGCGTCCGCGACACCTGCGCGTGCCCCTCGATCGCCAGCGCCCCCGTCGATCGCGCCTCCTCGAGCGCACGGTCAACCTCGCCGCGGATCGCCCGCACGTGATCCAACGCGTGATGCGCCTGCTTGGTCGCCTCCTCCACCCGATTAGCGGATTCCGCCGCGCCCTGTGACACCTCACCGATCGAGGTCGCGACCTGCTGCGTCGCCACGGCCGCGGCCGCGACGGCCGCGTCCACCTGCCTGGTCGACGCCGTGAGCTGCTCCGTGGATGTCACGATGCGTTCGTTCAGCGCCTGGATCTGCGACGCCATGGCGTCGAAGACCCCACCCAGCTCGGAGATCTCGCCGGTCCCATCGATCTGCGCGCGCGCGGAGAGGTCGCCACCCGCGATCCGCCCCGCCGCACGTCGGATGGTCTCCAGCGGGCGCAGCACGCCACGCGTCAAATAGAGCAGCACGACGCACGTCAGTCCCGCGATCACGAGGCCCGACAACACGACCCACTGCGCGATCTCGAGCGAGGCCACGTGCGCCCGATCCGCGAACGGCGTGAACGGGATTCCACCGTAGAAAATGCCGATTACCGAGCCGTCCGGCCCGACGATCGGCTCGTACCGCGTCCACCGATCCACACCCGCCAGCGTCGCACGCCCATCGTACGTTGTCCCACTGCTGAACACCGCACCCGCCGCGATCTTCGACCCGGTCGAGATGTTCCGCGTCGGCATGATCGTGCGCAGCGCCCGCGTCGGAATCCCCTGGCTGTTGGGACGCGTCACGGTCGTCGCCACCCGGAACGCACGCCCATCGGGCGCGTCGCCGACGGTGGGATCGGACGACACCAGCGACGGGATCCGCTGGGCGATCGTGAGCTCGGTGCCGGTCAGACTATCGATCGTGACGATGGCGCGCTCGACGTCGGCATTGTCGAGGATCCGTACATCGCCTTTGTAGAGATTCCCGGGGAGCACCGCTAGCGAGCGATACGCATCCACGCGGCCGTTGCCATTGTAGATCTCGGTCGCGGGCTCGGTCGGACCAGACGGCACGATGCGCCACGGCCCCGGATAGTGCATGTCGAACATCTCACGCGCGGCGGCGACGTTCCCGGTCATCCGGTCCTGCGCATCCCGGAGCTCGAGGGCGAGGATCCGGCGGTCGGTTGCCCGCCACGCCACGATCCCGCCGGTCCCAAGTCCCAAGAAGACTACGACCGTGACTGTCGCCGCGATCTTGCTCGCCAAACCCCAGTGTTTCATCCGCCCTCGGGCATGCCTCTGCCATGCGGGCCAGCCCCCACCCGCCGCGCGCGCGTTGACACCGCTCCGTTCTTGCCAGTGACGCCGCCGCGAAGGCCGGTGTAACACGGGACGACGCCCGGAGACCGGCGCCGCGCTGGGGCGAAAACACCAAGGGCCAGCCCCCAACCCGGAGACTGGCCCTCGTCCTTCGGTTCACCGGCTAGCAACTCCGGCGACCCTCTTCTGTTTTCATGGAGGCGCGGGGTACTGCCCCCCGGTCCATGCCGTCGATTCGCCAGCGCGTCTACGTGCGTAGCTCACTACTTAAGGTCTCCAGCCGCTGGTGAGTGAGCAACCGACGACTGAACAAGTCTTCTAAGTCTTCGCCCAGGGCCAGAAGACGTGACCGCAGGCTAGCCCAGATTTTCGATACCGCTATGACCGCCCCGGGCGGGCTTTCTTAGCGGCAAGGCACGCAACCGAAGTTACGCAGCCAGAGCCAGGTTGTTGTTGGCTTTTATGATTTTCCCGAGTGTTTTACCAGGGACCCGAGGACCTGGGCACGCCACACCGACTGCACAACACATGTCGAGCCTAGTTCGCCCCCATTCTCACTTACCCAAAGGAATCTAGCACCCTCCCCCCTCCGGTCAACCTACGATTGTCGCCTCACCACGTGAACCGCTCAATTCTATCCCATTGCCACCAAATCACTTAATTGCGACAACGTAATCGACTTTCGACGCTCGACTCACGCGCCTTTTCTCTCCTTTCTCCTCTCTACTCTCAATCTTTTCTTTCCCCCCCTACCCTCATAATTCGCGCCGCCGCCGCAGCCGCGCCGAATCCGTTGTCGATGTTCACGACCGTCACCCCCGCGGCGCAACTGTTGAGCATCGCCAGCAACGCCGCCACGCCGCCAAAGCTGGCCCCATATCCCACGCTCGTCGGCACCGCGATCACCGGGACAGCGACCAACCCGCCCACGACCGACGGCAGTGCGCCGTCCATGCCCGCCACCACGATCACGACCGCGGCGTCCGCCAACGCATCACCATGCGCGAGGATCCGGTGCAGCCCGGCTACACCAACGTCCGTGGCCCGCGACACGCTGTTCCCGAGGGCGCGCGCGGTGACCGCAGCCTCCTCGGCCACTGCCCCGTCACTCGTGCCGGCCGTGACGATCAGGATCCGACCAGACGACAGCGGTAGCGCGACATCCGGATCCAGATAGGCCGTTCGAGCTAGCGGGTTGATCTCAACCCGCGGGAACCGACGCGTCAGCGCGTCCCGGTGCGCGGGTTCCGTTCGCGTCGCGAGGAACCCGTCGCCATGGGCGGCCAATCGGTCGGCGATCGCCACGACCTGGTCGGGGGTCTTCCCCTCCGCGAAAATGACTTCCGGATAGCCCTGGCGGAGCGCGCGGTGGTGGTCCACCGTGGCGAAGCCCAACGCCTCGCTCGGCTCGGCCGCGAACGCGGCGAGCGCCTGCTCCGGTGCCACCCCACCACCCGCAACCTGGCGCAGCAGCGCCAGCGCACGATCGCGGATCAGGTGCCGCTCAGGGGTGTGACTCGCCGGCGCCTACGAGCTCGCCATCGGGCTCCGGCGTGGCCTCTACCGCGGCGTACCGAGCCGACCGGTCCAGGTAGTCAGCGAACAGCCCGGCGACCTGGTCGAATGAATCGACCGCATGTAGTTGCTGCCGGAGCTCCGCCGAGCCCGGAATCCCCTTCACATACCACCCCAGATGCTTCCGGAACTCGATAGCGGCTCCGCGCGGGTCTGCCTCGTAGTCCGCCGCCATCCGCGCGTGCCGCAACGCCACCGCGAAGCGCTCACCGACCGGCGGAGTCGGCGGCACCGGCGTCCCGTTCAGCAGTGCCCGCGCCTGCGTGAACACCCACGGCTGCCCGAAGGAGCCCCGGGCGATCATGACCGCCGCGCACCCAGTCTCCCGATGCATCCGCGCGGCGTCCGCGGCCGACCGGATGTCGCCGTTGCCGATAACCGGAATGTCGAGCGCATCGACGACAGCCGCGATTTCATCCCAGCGGGCGGCACCTGTATACATCTGGGCGCGGGTGCGCGGATGCAGCGTGAGCGCGCGCGCCCCCGCATCCTGACAGCGGAGTGCGATCGAGACCGGGTCGCGCATCTCCTCGCTCCACCCGCTGCGAATTTTCACCGTGACCGGCAAGTGTGTACGGGCGGCCACCGCCTGAATCACCTGCGCCACCAGCCCAAGATCCTTGAGGCATCCTGAGCCGCCGTTGCGCTTCACGACTTTCTTGACCGGGCAGCCGAAGTTGATGTCGATGAACTCGGGCGCAAACACATCGGTGACGAGAGCGGCCGCATCCCCCATCGCCGCGGGATCCGCACCGAAGATCTGGACTCCGATCGGTCGCTCGTCCGGACCGAACCGGAGCTTGTCGAGCGTGGCCGGGTTCTCGCGGCGAATCCCCTCAGCCGACAGGAACTCCGTGACCACCACGTCGGCCCCGAACGCGCGACAGAGTCGCCGGAACGGCGACTCGGACACCCCCGCCATGGGCGCCAGGTACAGCGGCACGCGTTCAGTCACGCGGTAGGGGAACTGCATAGCTTTTGAAGCTAACGGTCCGGGAAAAAGCGTGCAACGTGAAGATTTGACACGACTTGCGGGTCTCTCTAGCTTTCGCCCGCGATGCTGATTGCCGCCGACCGGCGGCGCCGGCCGGCGTTCCGAGACCCGTGAGGTTGCATGGAGTTACGTGAGTTCTTTTCCGAAGACGCGGTCAAGCTGCAGTTGGACGGCGCCACGAAGGACGATATCCTCCGCGAGTTGATCGGCCTTCTGAAGCTCGATGACAAGTCCGACGGCATGCTGTTCAAGATGCTGAAACGTCGCGAGAACCTCGGCTCCACCGGCATCGGCCGCGGCATCGCGATCCCCCACTGCCGATCCCTCGTGGTGAACAAGCTGCGAGTCGCGTTCGGCCGGAAGCCCGCGGGCGTGGACTTCAAGGCGATCGACGAGAAGCCCGTCTATTTCTTTTTCCTGATCGTCGCGCCGCCACTCGAGGTCTCGAACCAATATCTCCCCGTGCTCGGCAAGATCGCGCAGTTCAGCAAAGAGCAGGATGTGCCACAACGCCTGCTGCAAATCACGGAGCCGGCGCAGTTCATGGCGCTCCTCGCCGAGAAGGGTGTCTGACGGAACCGCGACTGCGGCGGTTGGCCATTTGACGATTGGCTGCGATACTACAGGGCCAGCTGCAGCCGCCGCAGCCGGCCCTGTGTGTTTGTGGCACTCTGCACGTCGTCATTGGCTCGTAAGCGATCAACATGGCCTCACCCGAACTCGAACACCTGCAGGCGGCGCTCGGCGACGGCTACATCCTCGAGCGCGAGTTGGGGCGCGGCGGAATGGCGACGGTGTACCTCGCCCGCGACACGAAGCACGGGCGCCAAGTGGCGCTCAAGGTCCTCCTCCCCGAGTTTGCCGCCTCGCTCCGCCCGGATCGCTTCCGGCGTGAGATCACGCTCGCCGCCCGGCTGCAGCACCCGCAGATCCTGTCGGTCTTTGATTCCGGCGAGACCGCGACCGGCCGGCTCTGGTTCACGATGCCGTACGTGGTTGGCGAGTCGCTGCGCGATCGGCTTCGCCGCGAACGCCAGCTCTCGGTCGATGACGCCGTCCGAATCACCCGGGAAATCGCCGATGCCCTCCAGTACGCGCATACGCAGGGTGTCATCCATCGCGACGNNCCGGCGTACATGAGCCCCGAGCAGGCGAGCGGGGACCGGCAGATCGACGGGCGCAGCGATCAGTACGCGCTAGCCGTCGTGTTGTACGAGATGCTGGCGGGTGAGCCGCCCTTCACCGCCCCGACCCCGCAGGCAGCGATCGCGAAGATGCTGGCCAGTCCGCCACCGTCCATTCGCGTCGTGCGCAAGGACGTGCCCGTCGGGGTCGAGGCCGCGCTCCGGAAAGCGCTCAGCACGGCGTCCGTCGCGCGATTCACGACGACTGCCGAATTCAGCGCCGCGCTCGAGCGCGGATTACACACCGGCACGGTGGATGTCCGCCGCCGCACGCCGCTCCGCACGACCCTGTCGGTGGCGGCCGCGCTCCTCGTGGTCGCCGGTGGCGCGGCCGCGGTGGTTCATTTTCGCGACCGTGGCGGCCCAACCTTGCTCGCCGTGCTTCCATTCGAGACCGAGGGGGACACCGCCGACGCGTGGATCATGGACGGGATCACGGACGAGGTCCGGGGCAAACTGGCCGGGCTGTCGGGCCTGCGGGTGATCGCGCGCGCCAGCTCGAACCAGTACCGCCGCAGCACAAAGCGACCCGAGGAGATCGGCCGCGAGCTCGGCGTCCGCTACCTCTTGATGGGCCGCATTCGCTGGGCAGGTGGCACCGGCTCTGAACGTCAGATGCGCGTCGAGCCGGAACTCGTCCAGGTCGGAGACGTGAAGACCCCGCAGACGACGTGGCAGCAGCCGTTCGACGCACAGCAAGCCGACATATTCAAGCTGCAATCCGACATTGCCGGACGGGTCGTCGCGGCGCTGCAGATCGCCCTCCAGCCGGGGGAACGAGTGGCGATCTCCACGCCGTCGACGCAGAATCCCGAGGCGTATCTGGCCTACCTGCGAGGGACCGCGCTCGAACACAGTGGCGTCCCCGGCGACGACGCGCGGGCCCGCACCGAGTATCGACGCGCGGTGACGCTCGATTCGACATTTGCGGACGCGTGGGACGCGCTATCGTTGAACCTCACCCGCTGGGGCGGCCGTCACGCCGCGACGCCCGCATTCCAAGATTCGGCGCGAACGGCGGCCGAGCACGCACTGGCGATCATCCCGAATCAGCCAAAAGCACTCGGCCTGCTGGCGAACTACTACGAGGTGCTCAAGCACGACCAGCCCCGCGCGTATACCAAGTATCGGGCCGCACTCGACCGATCTCCAAATGACGGCTTCCTGATCGAGGGATTGGCCCGCACCGAGATGCGCCTCGGCATGTGGGATTCCGCGATCGTCCACAGCGAACGCAATACCCAGATCAATCCGCGAAGCTTTTTCAATTATGTCGCGCTCGGCAATGCCTACCTGCTCGTCCGACGTTACGATGATGCGGATCGCGCCTGCGCTCACGGTAATCAGCTCAACCCGAACAACATGTTCGGCACCTTCTGCATCGTGCAGGTGCCACTGGCCCGCGGTGATCTAGCGGCCGCGCGGGCCAGGGTGCGTGCGGCGTCGCCCGGTATCGATTCCATGGCGCTGTACACATTCCTCGCCCAATACGGCGCGTACACGTGGGTGTTGGACACGACGCAGCGCCGCGCGCTCCTGACGCTGCCCCAGAGTGCGTTCGATCGGGGCGCCTCCGCGTGGGCGATGGTCCATATGTTGGTCTACGATGAGCTCGGCGATTCCGTGACCGCGAAGACGTATGCTGACTCTGCCGCGTTGGCGCTCCAGGCGTCCAACGGTGCGAACGTCGCCGACTCGACATCCGACTATGGATGGGTACTGTCGTACCTAGGCCGACCGACAGGCGCCATCGCGGCGGCGGACAGCTACCTCAAGGCCAACCCGATCGATGGTGACCATCTCGACGGTCCCGACAACGCGGAGGAATCGCTGAAAGCGTACATTCGGGCCGGTGCAACCACAAAGGCACTCGATCTGCTCGCGCGACTGCTCAACATGCCCGGCCGCCTCACCCCCGGCCGGATCCGCTTGGACCCCGCCTTCGCGCCATTGCGCGGCGACGCCCGATTTCAACGGCTTGCGACGTCTCATGCCATGGGGGAATAGTCCGGCACGCACGCTGTCAATTACCATCGAGGGTGGGCGATCGACGCCCTAGAAGCGCCGGCACAACCACTCGCCGCCCCGGCCCGCTCCAGTAGACCGCAGTCCGCCTCTCGCGATTATTGCAGTTGCTGATCGCTAACCGCCAATCGGCGCCCGATCCAGTCGCCGTCGTCTATACTGAAACGGAGGCGCCCCCCGTCGATGCGCACGCGCAGGTGACGGTACGTCGTGAGGTACCGGAGCCCGACGATCGCCGCGGCAAAGCCAGAGGCGGCGCCGACACCAAGCGCCCAGCGCGGGCCGAAGGTGTCCGCGACCCAACCGACGATCGGCGCGCCCACCGGTGCGCCGCCCAATGCGACGGCGAGGAGGATCGCCATCACACGTCCCCGCATGGCGGGGTCGGTCGAGAGTTGCACCGTGCTGTTCGCGGTGGTGGTGAACGTCTGCGCGGACACGCCGATGACGACGAGCGCGAGCCCGAAGAGCCAATAGTTTGGCATGACCGCGGCCAATGCGAAACCGACCCCGAAGACTGCGGCGCCGGCCAACAGCAGCGCGATGTGGGGATTCGTCCGTCTGGCGGCGAGGAGCGCGCCGGCGACCGATCCGATCGCCATGATCGACGTCAAGAGCCCGTACTGTCCCGCGCCCGCGTGAAAGACGGTGACGGCCATGGTTGAAATGAAGATCGGGAAGTTGAGTCCGATCGCGCAGATCAAGAACAGCATGAGCAGGACCGCTCTCAGGTCGGGACGTTGCCAGACATAGCGCACACCGTCGGCGAGACTCCCTCGCGTTCGGGCCGGGCCGGTCCTCCGATGAAGCTCAGATACGCGAAGAAGGCTCAGCGAGCCGATGACGGCGGCAAACGAGGCCGCGTTGATCAGGAAGACCCATCCGGAGCCCACCGCCGCGATGAGGACTCCGGCGATCGCTGGACCGATCATCCGCGCGGCGTTGAACGATGTGGAGTTCAATGCGACTGCGTTCGACAGGTCAGCTTCGACCACCAGATCCGAGACGAAGGTCTGGCGTGCTGGTGCATCGAACGCCGTGACGCACCCCAGCAGTAACGCAAACACGTACACGTGCCACAGTTGGAGGACC
>PMAE01000027.1:47710-49387 GCA_003152485.1 Gemmatimonadota bacterium
TCGCCCCCGCCAGCCCACAGCCGATAGTTGAAGCTGTTCAGCGACCGGAAGGTGCCGGTCATCGGACCGCTCACGAGTCCCCAAAAGGTTTGTCCCCGTACACCCGTGCGAATCCGCGCGCCATCATCACCTGATGATAAGAATGCCGGTCCTCACTCCCACTCGATGATTCCTAGCTATGATAACGCACTGATTTGTCAGTGCAGATTTTCTCCGCAGACGATCAAGACCCGCCACCCAATTCCGATGGGCTACCCTTCGCCGACTGGAGATCAGCTTCAGCCAAGGCGCCGAATGGAAGGCGCTCATCAGCATGTACATCGGGACCATTCCGGTCAGCGGAGACCCATGCCCGGCCGAGGACAGCATATCCATCGGGCCCCCGCCGAGAACACCCGTCATCAGCGCCATGATTGCGAAGGTCGGCGTAGCCGCGAGACATAGCCATTTGGCTATGCCGAGCGCGGCCACGGCGCCCTCGTCATCACAGCTCGCACCGCCAGTTGAGTTGGCGCGATAGGCCTCGGTCATACCTTCGCGCCTGCGTCGAGGTCCCGGAAGGCGGCCTCTCCGGCGTCCGACACCTGGACCCACTTCGGGTCGGGCGAGGCCTCGGCGGCGTAACTGTCGTGCCAGTTCCACCATTTATAGGGCGCGCTCTGAGGGTAGCCCTCCGGCGAGTCTTCCCACGTCTCCTGGCGGCCGAGCGGCGTCGCGTCGAGGTAGCTCCAGGTGCTCCCCATCGCCTCGTCGCCACGGCTGTTGATGAAGTAGGTGCGAAACACGCGCGCGCCGTCGCGGAAGAACACATTATGACCGTGCCACTGATCCACGCCGAAGTCGGCGTCGAAGCTGTCGGTGATGGTATACCAGGGCATCTCCCAGCCCATCCGCGCCTTCAGGCGCGCGATGTCCGCCTGCGGTGCGCGCGAGACGTACGCGAGTGTGGTGTCGCGGGCGTTCAGATGGGCGAGGTGGGCGACCTGATCGGCCCCAAGGGAGCAGCCGCGGCAGGCATGTTCGGGCCAGCCGAACACCCCGGGTTCGAAGAAGGCACGGTAGATGATCAGTTGACGCCGGCCTTCGAACAGGTCGAGCAGGCTCGCCGTGCCCGTCGGCCCTTCGAACGCGTACGCCTGCTCCACGGCCATCCACGGCATCCGCCGGCGTTCGGCGGCCAGCGCGTCATGGGCCCGCATCTGGGCCTTCTCCTTCACGAGCAGCTGCTGGCGCGCAGCGTCCCACGCTTGCGGCGAAACGATCGGTGGCGTGTGCATGGCGAGTTGTCCGCCTTCCCGGTCGTTCTCAGATGATTTAGTCATGGTCGTTGCAACCTCCGAATTGGACGAGTTCCCGGGCCTTCGGGCTGAAGCGCGACTCCATCGCTGCCGATCGCTCGCTGTTGGTCATGAGCTAACTTGGCACCGGGGTATCGGACGGTGGGAGTTACAAGTGTGACGGGATTCCAATGGACTCGCTGATCACCGCTGCGGCGCGTGCACTCGCGGCAGGTGATCCCCTCGGCGCATTGAAGCGGGTCGCCCTGCGCGACGACGCGCCTGCGCTCGCGCTGCGAGGCATCGCGATGGCGCAGCTCGGCGATCTCGTTCGAGCAAAGGTTCTCTTGCGAGGTGCGGCGCGCGCCTTCGGTCCGAAAGAGGCCGTGGCCCGCGCGAG
>PMAE01000027.1:49401-76188 GCA_003152485.1 Gemmatimonadota bacterium
TCTCGAGGTCCGGCGCCTGCTCCTGATCGGGCGCCTCGACGAGGCCGAGCATGCACTCGCCGAGCTTGACCCCACGCCCTTCCCGCCCGCGTCGAGGGCCGCCCACGAGCTGGCGGTTGCGGGGATCGCGATTCGGCGCCTGCAAACGAAAACGGCGCGCGCCGCGCTCGCTCGGGCCGAGCACGCCGCACGCGTGGCCGACATCCCCGCACTGACGGCGGAGGTCGAAAGCGCAGCCCGCGTCCTGAACACGCCCGCGGCACGCCTGATCGCGGGCAGCGAGGAACGCCCCCTCCTGCTTGAGGAGGTCGAAACGCTCCTGGCGTCGAAGGCGCTCGTCGTGGACGCGTGTCGCCATGTCGTGCGGGACGCAGGCACGGTGGTCTCGCTCGCGACGCGCCCGGTATTGTTCGCGCTTGCACGCGCGCTGGGTCAAGCGTGGCCCGGAGACGTGCCGAGGAGCACGCTCATCGCGCGCGCCTTCGGGGCGAAGCACGCCGATGCATCGCATCGCGCACGATTGCGGGTCGAAGTCGGGCGCCTTCGCGTGGAGCTTCGGACGCTGGCAGATGTGAGCGCGACGAAGCGAGGCTTTGCCCTGACGCCGCGCCGCGCACGCGAGGTCGCCGTGCTGGCGCCGCTAGTCGAAGAGCAGCATGCGGCGGTGCTCGCCTTCCTTGCCGACGGCGAGTCGTGGTCGAGCTCGGCCCTGGCGATTGCGCTTGGAGCCAGCCCGCGCACCGTGCAGCGGGCGTTCGATTCGCTTGCGGCGGCAGGCAAGGTGCAATCGTTCGGTCGCGGGCGAGCGCGTCGTTGGATGACCCCGCCCGTGCCGGGATTCCCGACAATTTTGTTACTCCCCGGTCCATTACCGAGTGACTAGGATGGAAGCATGAAACGATCCGCGGCCGAAATCCTTCGTGAATATGGACCCTTTCCGGGCGTCGACCACGTGCATGGGGTTACGTTCGACGGGCAGCACGCCTGGTTTGCGTCCGGAGTCAGACTGAACGCCTTCGATCCTGCGAGCGGGAAGACGGTGCGCTCAATCGATGTCGCCGCGCACGCGGGAACGGCCTTCGACGGCCAGCACCTGTTTCAGATCGCCGAGGATCGCATCCAGAAGATCGATCCGAAGACCGGCCATGTGCTCGCCACGATCCCGGCGCCCGGCGGCGGCGGCGACTCGGGGCTCGCATGGGCCGAAGGGACGCTCTGGGTGGGGCAGTATCGGGACCGGAAGATCCATCAAATCGATCCCCAAACAGGGGCGATTCTTCGCACCATCGAGTCCAACCGCTTCGTCACCGGGGTCACCTGGATCGACGGCGAGCTCTGGCACGGCACCTGGGAAGGTGACGAGAGCGATTTGAGGCGCGTCGATCCACGAACGGGAGAGGTTCTGGAGAGCCTCGAGATGCCGCCCGGAATCGGCGTGTCGGGGCTCGAGTCCGATGGCGGCGATCGGTTCTTCTGCGGAGGAGGACGGAGCGGGAAAGTGAGAGCGGTCCGCCGGCCCAGGCGAAGCTCTGCGGCCGGGACCAGCTCCGAGAGTCCCGTCGACTCCAAGAGCAAGTAGCAGAAGCGGTCTTCACACTATTGAAGGCTATCGATAGCGACCAGCTGCAGACAATAAGCTATTCTATCCTAGAATATCCTGTGCTACGCTCGGCCTCACTCCCACTCGATCGTCGCCGGAGGTTTCGAGCTCACGTCGTACACCACCCGATTCACCCCCGCCACTTCGTTGATGATCCGAGTGGACATCCGCGCGAGTACCTCAGGCGGGAACCGGAACCAGTCGGCGGTCATCCCGTCCGCGCTCGTCACCGCCCGGAGCGCGATCACGTGGTCGTAGGTCCGGAAGTCGCCCATGACCCCGACACTCCGCACGGGCAGAAATACGGCGAACGCTTGCCAGATGTCGTCGTACAATCCGGCGGAGCGGATCTCCTCGAGATAGATGGCGTCGGCGTGACGGAGCGTCTCGAGCGCGGGTCGGGTGATCGCGGTGAGTACGCGGATCGCCAGGCCCGGCCCAGGAAATGGATGCCGGCCCACGATCTCTTCCGGCAGTCCCAGCTCCCGGCCGACGTTCCGCACTTCGTCCTTGAACAGATCGCGCAGCGGCTCGATCANNCTCGACGTCACGAGCCGCTTCCTCGAACACGTCGATGAACGTGTGGCCGATGATCCGCCGCTTTGCCTCTGGATCATCGACCCCTGAGAGCGCGTCCAGAAACCGGGCTTCGGCATCGACGGTCACCAACACGATGTTGAGGTGCCGTCGGAAGGTGCGCTCGACTTGCTCCCGCTCGCCGCGGCGTAGGAGCCCGGTATCGACGAAGATGCAGGTGAGCNNACGGCGGAGTCCACGCCTCCCGACAACCCCGCGATCACGCGTGCGTTGCCAACCCGCTCCGCGATCGACGCCACATGCGTCTCGACGAATGCGCCCGGTGTCCAGGACGCCTCCGCGCCGCAGATGGCGAAGAGGAAATTCGCGATGATCTCCGCGCCCCGATGGGTGTGCGCCACCTCGGGATGGAACTGCACNNCGCCATGCGGCGTGTGCACCACCTCGGGATGGAACTGCACGCCGACGATCGGCTTCGTCTCGTGGCGAAACGCGGCGATGTGCGCGTTCTGGCTCTTGGCCGTGACCCGATACCCGGGAGGGAGCGACCGCACCTGGTCCCCGTGACTCATCCACACGGTCAGCCGCTCGCCAGGCTCGAACCCGGTGAATATCCCGCCGCCTTCGTCGATCGTTAGCTCCGCGCGCCCATACTCCTTCCGCTCGCCCGCCGTTACTACCCCGCCCTGGATGTGCGCGATGAGGTTCATCCCGTAACAGATCCCCAGCACGGGCGCGATGTCGAGGAGCGCGGGATCGGCCGTCGGCACATCCTCCCCGTACACCGACGCGGGGCCACCACTGAGCACGATCCCGGTCGGCTTCCAATTCCGGATCCATTCGAGGCTGCGCGTCGGCGGGTGGATCTCCGAGTACACCCGCGCTTCGCGAATCCGGCGTGCGATGAGTTGTGTGAACTGCGACCCGTAATCGAGGATCAGGATCCGGCTTCCCACCTCAGCCACGAGCCTCGGTGCGGTCGGCCGCCGCTTCACTCGTCCGCCGCGACTCATCCCACTCGGGTCCCGTCAGCTCAATGAACTCGACCGCCATGGTGTCGAGATCGAGAATGGCGGCGGTCGGCGTGCCGTACAACCACCCACACGCCTCGCCCGGGTTGATGATGAGCGCGTCCCCCCGGGTCCGCACTTCGCGCCGATGGGTGTAGCCGTGCACCACGACGGAGTGGTGCTCCACCGAGTGGACGGCGGCTTCACTCATCTCATGTACGATCAGCAGCCGTTTGCCTTCGAGCTCGACGCTGTGGGGCGAATCATAGAGCTCGCCGCCGACACCGACCGCAGCGATCGCCTTGATCCCCTCGCGGTCCCCATCGTTGTTCCCGAATACACCCGCCAGCGCCATGTTGAGATCGCGGAATGGACCGAGCGCGAACGGTGAGCAGTAATCGCCCGCGTGCAGCACGAGTCCCACCCCCGCCGCCGACATCCGTCGCAACAACTCCTCGACCGCCGGGATCCGGTCATGACTGTCGGCCATGACTCCGACACGCATCAGGCATCCCTCCACGCCAGGGTCGACTGCTCATGCCGCACCAGATCCTCGTACGTCTCCCGCGTCGTCACTACCGCGAATCGGCCACCGTCCACGAGCACCTCGGCCGGCCGCGGCCGGGCGTTGTAGTTGGAAGCCATCGCAAAGCCGTACGCGCCGGCCGAGTAGATGACCAGAAGGTCTCCCGGCACCACATCGTCGAGCCGGCGATCGAGCGCGAAGAAGTCGCCGCTCTCGCACACCGGACCCACTACATCCACGACCGTCTGGCTCCCCGTCGGCTCCGACACCGGCTCGATCCGATGATACGCACTGTAATGGGACGGACGTAGCAGCTCGGTCATGCCGGCATCCGTAATAATGTAGGTCTTGCCGCCGGTCTGCTTCCGATAGAGGACCCGCGTCAGGAGCACGCCAGCGTTCGCGACGAGATACCGCCCCGGCTCGACGAGCACGGTCAGCCCACTCGGCAGCGCTGCCTTGACGACCGCCGCAAATGCGCTTGGATCGGCGGGAGCTTCATCGTCATACGTCACCGCGAGTCCGCCACCCACGTCCAGGTACACGATGTCCGTGGCCCCGTCCGCCACAAGCGTGTGGTAGAGGGCGATGAGCCGCTGGACGCCATCCTTGTACGGATCGGTGCCCGCGACCTGGGAACCAAGGTGCATGTCCAGCCCCCGGAGCCGGACCGATCGGAGATGCTTCGCCCGATGCACCACACCGGCGATTTCGTCGTACGCGATACCGAACTTGTTCCCACGCTCACCCGTCTTGATATACGGGTGCGGGCTCGAGACCGTCACCTCGGGATTGACTCGCAGCGCGACCGATGCCACCACCCCGGCGCGCGCAGCCTCCTCGTTGACGAGGTACAACTCGGCTTCGGACTCCACGTTGATCAGTCGCACGCCGACGGCGAGCGCCTCGCCGATCTCGGCCGCCGTCTTCCCAACGCCGCTGAATACGACGTCATCGCCCGTATAGTTGGCGCGGAGCGCCCGATAGAGCTCTCCGCCGGATACGATGTCCACGCCCGCGCCCAGTGACTGGAGTAGTCGCAGGACCGCGAGGTTGCCGTTGGCTTTGACGCTGTAGTGGATCCGGTGCGGCACCCCGCCGAACGCCGCATCCAGCATCCGGTATTGCGCTCGGACCCCAGCCGTGCTGTAGACATAGGCCGGTGTGCCAGCCGCGGCCGCGATCTGTGGCAGTGGCACGCCCTCGCAATACACCGTCCCGCCGACTCGCGGGAAGGCCGTCGCCGACAGCGGTGCGCCTTCCCGAGTGCCCGCGGCGGTTGGTCGCGGCGCTCCCACGCTCGTCGTCCCGCCGCTCAATATGCCTTCGCCCACATTGCCTCGACGGTCGCGTCGTTGCCGCATTTCACGCACGTCCGTGGCGCATCGGGCGACTGGAACTCGGGGTCAGGCAGCACGCGGATGGTGGCCTTGGTCTCTTCCTTGATGACTGCCTCGCACGCGTCGGTCCCACACCACCCCGCGTACACGAAGCCGCCATCGCCGTCGATGATCTCGCGGAAGCGGGCATAGGTGATCGGACCACGATAGCTGTGCGCGTCGCGACGGTCGCGCGCGGTGGTGTACATATCGTGCTGGATCGCCGCCAACGTCTCGGTCGCTGTGCGCGAGAGCTCGGCGAGCGGCACCGGCCGCTTCTCGCGGGAATCCCGGCGGACGAGGATCCCCTGCGCTTTTTCCAGATCCCGAGGTCCCAGCTCCAGCCGCAGCGGCACCCCGCGTAGCTCCCAGTCGTAGTACTTCGCGCCCGGCGTCATGTTCTCTCGCGCATCCACGTGCACGCGGACTGGGCTCGCCCCTTTGGACAGATCGCTGCGAATCTGGTGCGCCACCGACAGTACCTGCGCCCGCTGTTCTTCGGCGCGGTAGATGGGCACGACGACCAACTCGGTCGGCGCCAGCTTCGGCGGCACCCGCAGTCCGATATCGTCGCCGTGCGTCATGACCAGGCCACCGACCATTCGGGTCGAGACCCCCCAACTCGTATTCCACGCGAATTCCGTCCCGCCGGCCTCCGTCTGAAACTTTAGGTCGAACGCCTTGGCGAAATTCTGCCCGAGATTGTGGGAGGTGCCCGCCTGCAGCGCTTTGTTGTCCTGCATCATCCCTTCGCACGCGTAGGTGCGCAGCGCCCCGGCAAATTTCTCCGACTCCGACTTTCGGCCCGTCACGACCGGCATCGCGGCCCACTCTTCCATGAATCGCCGGTAGATCCCGAGTATCAGGCGTGTTTCGGCCTCGCCCTCCTCGGCGGTCGCGTGCGCGGTATGCCCTTCCTGCCATAGAAACTCCATCGTTCGCAGGAAAAGCCGAGTGCGCATCTCCCAGCGCACGGCGTTGCACCACTGATTGATCAGCAGCGGCAGATCGCGGTAGCTCTGCACCCACTTGGCGAACATCGCGTAGATGATCGTCTCCGACGTGGGGCGCACCACCAGCGGCTCCTCGAGCACTTTGCCGCCGCCGATCGTGACGACTGCCAGCTCCGGCGCGAACCCCGCGACGTGCCGGGCCTCCTTGTGGAGATAGCTCTCCGGGATGAACAGCGGAAAGTACGCGTTCTGGACGCCCGTTTCCTTGAACATGTCGTCCATGGCGCGTTGCATCCGCTCCCAGATGCCGTACCCGTTGGGGCGGATCACCATACACCCCCGCACCGGGCTGTAGTCCGCGAGTTCGGACTTGAGCACCAGCTCGTTGTACCACGCGCCGAAGTCGGCCTCTCGCGTCGTCAGCTTTTGGTCGTCTGCCATACCCACTCGGTAAGATGCCGTGACTGATCGCTCATGCCTGCGCGATCCATGAGTCGAGGCGTACGGTGTTTTCGTCGCCCGTGTCCAGATCCTTGACCGTCACCATGCTCGTGGCGGCGGCGTCTCGCTTGACGATCACGGCCCGGCGCGCACGCGCCGTGGAGGCCGCCTTGAGCTGGCGCCCAAGCGAGGACCATCGAAACGCGTATTCCACACTCTTGCCCGCGCGCCGCAACTGACCCGCGAGCGTGTTCACCGCCGTCGCGCTCTCCGCATCATCGCCCTCGGCCGCCACCCAATAGTCGAGGCGGGGCAATCCAGGCTGGAGCAATCCGCGATCCCGCAGTAATTCCGTGAGCACGACATCGCCCATGCCAAATCCGAGCGCGGGCAAGTCCGGCCCGCCCGCCGCCGCCAGTAGACCATCGTACCGGCCGCCGCCGCAGATGGCGCGGAGCTGCCCTCGACGATCGAATATCTCGAAAACGATGCCCGTGTAGTACGCGAGCCCGCGGACGATCGACAGATCCCATTGCACCCAGTCGCGCGATGGCGCGCCCAGGAGCGCACCGACGTACTCCTGGTACCGCCCGATCGCCGCCAATGCCTCCGCGCCGGCACGATCCTCGCCCGCGTCGCCGGTGTCGGCGGTGATCCCGCCCCCCGACGTCGCGACACGATCGACATCCGCGAAGAGGGCATCCGCCTGTGCCGCGGTGAGTCCGGCACTGACCAACTTGGCGGCCGACGCGTCGCGGGGCTGTCTGTGAAACTTATCCAATACCGCGTAGACCGATGCAAAGGCGTCGCGCGGGACTCGATGATTCATCAAGATCAGGTTGAGCACCCGGCGATCTGAGAATCGGGCCACGATGTCCTCGCCCGAGAGTCCCAGCGCTCGCAACATGTCGAGCGCGCAGCAGACGAGCTCCGCATCCGCGCGGACGTCCGCCTCGCCCACGATGTCCACGTTGAGCTGAAAGTGCTCCCGCAACCGGCCGCGTTGTTGGCGCTCATAGCGGAAGAGTTGCGGGATCGAGAACCAGCGCACCGGCTTCGGCAGCGCGTTGGCGCGGGCCGCGACCATCCGCGCCAGCGTCGGCGTCATCTCCGGCCGGAGCGCGACCGACCGGCCGCCTTTGTCGGTAAAGGTATACAGTTGGCCGACGATCTCCTCCCCGCTCTTCTTCGTGTAGAGCTCAGTCGGTTCGAGTGGGGGGCCGTCGTATTCGATGAACCCATACCGATGTGCGACATCACGCCACGATTGAGCGATGGCGGCACGCTCCGCGAATTCCAATGGATAGAAATCGCGAAACCCGGGGAGGGCTCCCGTCGACATCACGGAACTTACGTACGCACCGGAGGGGGCTGCAAGCGCGCCATGGCGTCGCCGACCGTGTGGAACGATCCCGTCACGAGAACGGTCGCTCCCAGAGCGGCGGCGTGCGCCAGTGCCGCGTCGAAATCGGGTTCGAGCCCCACCGACCATCCGCGCGACTCGGCGAACGCGCGCGCGAGCTCGGGGTCCCAGGCCCGGCTGGCCGGCGCGGTAGGCGCCGTTGTCACCACGAAGTGCGAGACCACGCCCGCCAACTCCGTCATGATGCCGCGCCAGTCCTTATCCGCCAGGACCGTCAGCACCGCCACGACCGGTGCCGGGGCATGCACCGCACGCAGTGTCTGCGCCAGTACCGCGGCGCCATCGGGGTTGTGCGCGACATCGAAGATGTAGCGGCCCTGTCGATGGAAGCGCCCCGGGAGATGCACCTGAGCGAGCGCCGGCCCCGCGTCCGCGAGCGATGTCGCGTACGGCGGCCCGGCCGCGTCGAGCATGGTAAGGGCCACCGCCGTGTTGGTCGCCTGATGCGTACCCGCCAGAGGGGTGTGGAGGCGCGCACGCTGACCGGTCATCCCCAGCGTAAACCACGTCCCCCACGTCGCGCCCGTGGCCGCGTCCGCCTCCAGGTCGCCGCTGAGATCCCCGCGTACTTCGACGTCCGCGATCGTACACTCGTCCGCCACGATACGCACTGGATCGGCGCCAGCGTCGCGCGCGAATTTGGCGAGCAGGGTCCGGATCGCGGGATCGGGCTCCCCGATCACGGCCGGCCGGCCCGGCTTGAAGATTCCCGCTTTCTCCCACGCGATCTGCTCGCGGCTGTCTCCGAGGAATTCGACGTGGTCAATGCCGATCGACGAGACGCCGGCCACGATTGGCGTGAGCATGTTCGTGGCATCGAGCCGGCCGCCGAGCCCCACCTCGACGACCGCGACGTCGATGCCCGCCTGCGCGAATAGCTCGAACGCCATCGCGGTCGTCGCCTCGAAGAACGTGGCGTGCAGGCGCTCCACGAGGGGCGTCCGCCGCGCGATCCACGACACGACGTCGGCCTCCGAGATTGGCACGCCATCGATCAGGAAGCGTTCCCGAAAATCGATCAGGTGCGGGGAGCTGTAGAACCCCACGCGAAAGCCGCGGGCGCGGAGCACGGCCTCGAGGGTCGCGCAGACACTCCCCTTGCCATTGGTGCCGCCGACGTGGAATGCGCGCAACGCGTCCTGGGGCTGGCCGATCGCCTGGAGCAACAAGCCCATACGCTCCAAGCCGAGCCGCCATTTTCCAGTGGTACGCGCGAAGAGGTAGTCGAGTGCTTCGCCGTAGGTCCCCACGCTTACCGAGGGGGCGTCCGTGGAGGTGTCCGGTGCGGAGCCAGCGACCGCGGCCTGCGCTGCGCGACGCGTGGCGCTCAGGGCGCCGACCACCCCGTCAACGCCGGCTGGCCGCTCATATGTCGCAGCAGCTGCCCCACGGTCTTTTTCAGGTCGCGGCGGTGGACGACGTCGTCCACGATTCCATGATCGAGCAGAAACTCGGCTGTCTGGAATCCCTCCGGCAGATCCTGTCCCAGCGTTTGCTTGATCACGCGCGGACCGGCGAAGCCGATCACCGCGCCGGGTTCGGCGAGGATCGCGTCGCCCAACATCGCGTAGCTCGCGCTGACGCCGCCCGTGGTTGGATTCGTGAGGATCGAGACGTACGGGATTCGCCGCTCACCCAGTTGCGACAGGAGGGCGGCGGCTTTCGCCATCTGCATGAGCGACAGCACTCCCTCCTGCATCCGCGCGCCGCCCGAGGCTGAAATGATCACCAGCGGATACTTCCGCTCGAGCGACCGCTGGCCCAGCCGCGCGATCTTCTCACCGACCACGGAGCCCATCGACCCGCCCATGAAGGCGAAGTCCATCACGCCAAGGTGGACGGGCATGTCGCCTAGAGTCCCCGATGCGGCAAGCATCGCGTCGCCGCCGCCGGCCGCGGCCGACGCCTTCTTCAGCCGCTGTGGATATTCGGGGAAGCCAAGGGGGTCGGTCGAGCGAAGGTCCGCCTCGACCTCTTTGAAGCTCCCCTCGTCGAGGAGGATCGACGCGTATTCGTGCGCCCGGATCCGGCGGTGATAGTCGCACGCCGGGCAGACGTTGAGGTTCCGAGCGAATTTTTCCCGCAGGTCTGTATGCCCGCAGGCTTCGCACTTCTCCCAAACATCAGCGGGGATTTCCAGCCGCTCGACACTCTCGCGGCGGGGGCGCCGCGGCTTCTTATCCTTGCGCCACCAGGACATCGACGAAATCTGCCCGGCCGCGGCTCAGATCGCCAGTGTATCGGCCCGCCCCCGCCCTTCGCTGGAGATCCTGAGCAGAATGCCGACCGCCAGCCAACTGGCGAGCATGAACGAGCCGCCGTAGCTGAAGAACGGCAGCGGGATGCCAGTGATCGGCATCAGATTAAGCGTCATTCCGACGTTCTCACCAACGTGCACGAACCAGCTCGCGGCAAGCCCGAACGCGACGAGGCTGCTGAACGAGTCGTTGGCGCGCGTGGCGATTCGGACGGAGCGGAGAAAGAGCACCAGAAAGAGGGACAGGGCGAGCGTCACGCCGATAAATCCCAGCTCCTCGCCGACGACGGAGAAGATGAAGTCCGTGTGCTGCGCCGGCAGGAACGCGAGCCGCTTCTGGGACCCCATCGTAAACCCCTTCCCCAGCCAGCCTCCGGAGCCAATCGCCACCTGGGACTGGATCACGTGATACCCCGACGCCCTGGGGTCGCTGGACGGGTCTAGGAACACCAGCAACCGCTGACGCTGGTATGCCTTGAGCTTGTGGTCCCAGATTATGGGCGCGATGATACCCATGAACACGTTGGCGAGGACGACGCCGATCCCCTCGATCAGGTAAGGGCGGTACCGCCATACCAGCAGGATGAGGAGGAAGAACCAGGCGCCCCAGACCCACGTGCTCGACGCACCGATCAGGCTCACGATTGGACTGGCGAGCAACACAAGCGTCAACCACGGCACGCCCGCCCAAAACAACATGGCGAAGAAAATTCCGACGAACACGATGGAGCTGCCGAGGTCACCGGCCGCCAGGATGAGCACAATCGGGACGCCGACGACGAGCGCCGGCCGCCACAGCTCGACGAGGAGCTTGGGCGGCTCGCGGACGCCGGCGAGCACACGGGCCAGCATCAGCACCACGGTGATCTTGGCCAGCTCCGACGGCTGTCCGATCCGATGTCCGCCGATCGTGAGCCAGCTCTTGGAGCTCGCCGCATCACCGGCGCCACTGCCAAGCACGAAGAGCGACGCGAGAATCGCCACCGTCCCGAGATACGCCGGCCACGCGGCCCACTCCAGGAATCGCACCGACGCTCGGCTGATCGCGAACGCGCCGACGAGCGAGACGCCGAGCCAGATGATCTGCGATCGGTAGAGGCGCGCGACAACGGTCGGGGCATCGGTCTGGCCCGCTGAATACACCATCAGGATGCCGTACACCGAGAGCAGCAGCGCGATCGCCGCCAGCGGGAAATCCGGGATCGCCTTACGCTCGGCGCGCACTCAGCCCGCCGTCGGCGGCAACGACACGGGCGTCGCCTTGAGATACCGGGCCATGATCGCCGACGCGAGTCTGGCCGCGTGGCCACCGTGCCCGCCCAGCTCGAGCAATACCGCCACCACGATCTTCGGATGGTCAGCGGGCGCGAACCCGACGAACCAGGAATGCGTCTTCGTGGCATCTTCGGTATTCTGGGCCGAGCCTGTCTTTCCCGCGATCACGAGCCCCTCGACTTTGGATGCGGCCGCGGTCCCGCCGACCGACACCACGCCCGTAAGCGCGCGCCGGAGCCCGGCCATCTGTGCATCCGTGAGCTGGAAGATCCGGGTCCGCTGGGGCTCCGTCCGACGCACGATCGAGGGCCGCGCCGCTTGTCCGTCGGTCGCCAGCGCGGTGTAGAATCGCGCCATGCTGGCCACGGTCTGCGAGTTCTCCCCCTGCCCGATCGCGAGGTTGAGCACCACCGAGCTGTTCCAGCCCCGAGGCCCGAAGCGCTTGTTGTAGTAGTCGTCTGAATACGGGAAGAGCGGCGCCGACTCGTTGGGAAGGTCGATGCCGGTGCGATCACGAAAACCCAGCGCGACCCCGCCCGCGACGAGCCGCGTGATGCCGATCTTGATCCCGAGCTGATAGAAGTAGACGTCGCACGACACTTCGATCGCCTTGGCCAGCGAGATGCTGCCATGGCCGCGCGGGTCCCAGTCGTGGAAATATCGGTTGCCGAATTGGTAGCCGCCCGTACACGGCGTCGGCATCACGTCGTCGAGCGTCACGATGCCGTTCTCCAACGCCCAGGTCGCGGTCGCCAGCTTCCACGTTGAACCCGGCGGATACCGCCCCTGGATCACTTTGTTGTACAGCGGCTTGCGCGGATCGGTGTTGAGCTCGCGCCAGTAGTCGGCCGGGATCCCCCCGATGAATCGGTTGGGATCGAAGGTCGGCGCGCTGTGCATCGCCAGCACCGCGCCCGTCTCCGGGTCGATCGCGATCGCGCCCCCCTGCAGTGTATCGCCGAACAGCGACACCGTGAAGCGCTGCAGGTCCATGTCGATGTTCGTGTAGAGGGGCGGAGCGCCTTCCGGGAGTAGGTCCTCGCGCGCACCGGCCTCGCGCACCACGCGTCCGCGCGCATCCACTTCCACGAACCGCGTCCCCTCTTTGCCCCGCAGCTTGTCCTCGTACTCCTTCTCCAAGCCGCCCTTCCCCACCTGCTGCCCCGCTTTGTAGCCGCGGTAGCCGCGCGAGCTGAGCTCGGCCTCCGTGATCTCGCCCGTGTAGCCGACGAAGGCCGCGACGGCCGCCGCATCGGGGTAGTGGCGCTTGGGCGCGGATTGAATGATCAGCCCAGGAAATTCCACCCGATGTTCTTCGAGCACCGACACGATGTCGAACGACGCGTCGGCGAGGATCGCGGTCGGCCGGTTGGGGGCACGCCCGTACCGGCGGACGGACAGCTCGATCTGCCCGGGACTCAACGGAATCGTCTCGCCCAGCCGGCGCAGCATCGCGCGGAGCGAGTCGGCGGTAGGCGCCAACACGGAGACGGAATACCCGGGCACGTTCTCGGCGATGACTTTGCCGTTCCGGTCGTAGATGATCCCGCGCGGCGCCGGGAGCGGCACTTCCCGCAGGCGATTGGTTTCGCTCTGGAGCGCGTACTGCGAGTTCTGCAATACTTGCGTGCGGAAAAATGCGCCCAGCAACACCACGAACGCGACTACCAGTCCGCCGGTCGCGACGCGTGCGCGCCGCGCGACCTCGTTGGGATGGAAGCTCACAGCCGAAGCGGGCTCTCGCGCATCATGTGGTCTGTGGCTCCAACAGCGGGCGCATCACGACGAGCGCAATCACGCCCGCGACGGCCGTGACCGCCGCCGACAACGGGGCCCACACGAACACCTCCTGCGCCAGTTCGATCCCCCGCCGTTGATGCTCGGCCAGGACGTAGATGATCGCGAACGCCCACCGCCCGGCGAAGAAGAAGAATCCGTTGAGCGCGAGGTTGTCGGCGAAGAACGCGGCCTTGAGCCACGACGCCCCGAAGCCGACCAGGCTCATCGCCAACGCGCCCGCCCCGAAGGCGCCGGGCGTCAGCGAGTCGGCGACGAGCCCGATCAGAAGCCCGATGACCGCCGCAGTGCCTGGTCGCACGCGTACGGCCGCCAACAGCATGGCGATCAGCAGGAAGTCGATCTCCGCACGCCACCCGAGCAGCGGGCGCAGGGAGTAATGCAGGAGCACGAGAATCAGAAAGGCGACGCCCGCCCGAATCGTCCCCGCCATTGTCATGGCTGCACCCCTCCGGCCGCGCCGGCTCCTGGACCAGCGTCCGCGGAGTCGGTCGTATCAGCCGGGGTCTCCGGCACCGTGTCGCGCGGGATGACGATTCCGCCTCTGTGAGCCGCCGAATCGGCGGCCGCGGAGCCACGATGGGTCGAGTCCTCGCCTGCCCACACCGACTGCATGCCTGCTACTACCCGCTTGGGCTCCAGGACGAGCACTGACGACACGTCGAACGGCTTGACGGCCGGCTGGACGAGATAGGTCCGGGCCCAGCCCTCGGAGGTTTTGACCTCTCCGATCACTGTGCCGACCGGGATGCCACGTGGATAGACGCCGCCCACCCCAGAGCTCACGATCCGCGTGCCCGGGGCCAACGTCGCGCTCATTTGGACGCCGCTCAACTCGAGCAGATACCGCTCGAGTCCGGTGCCGAGGTGTGCTTTGACGATGCCGAAGGCGCTGCCATCCGCCGCCATCGCACTCACCCGAAAATCCGGATGCGACCAGGTGATCGCCAGGCTCATCGTGGGATCCACGGTTTCGACCATGCCGACGAGCCCCTCGGGCGCGACCACCGGGCTATACGATCGGATCCCCGCGCGTCCGCCACGGGTCAGGGTGAGCGTGTACTCCTCGCCGAGCGCGCGGCTGTGCAGCGCTTCGGCCGGTACGAACCCCCAGCCAAGCGAGTGGCCTAGCCCCAGTGCCCGCCGCAGCCGGTCGTTCTCGGCTTCCAACGCAGGGACCTCGAGCGCCCGAAGCGCGACGCTGTCGCGGGCATCAGTTTCCACGTCGTGCCGGATGATGGCGCTTCGGGCGAGCTCCGCGTCACTCTGCATCGCCACCAGCGGCGCAATGAATACCCGCCGCAGCGTCGAGGCCACCGGGTCACGCAGATGTGCAGGGAGCGCGAGCGCGGCTAATGAGAGAGTGGCGGAGAGGGCCAGTAGCGCGATGTCCGCTCGAGTCCCGCTCGCGAGGGCACGCGCCATCGATCAGCTCACACGCTCAAGGCTCAACTGCTCAAAACCGACCAGTACTTGTCCTCGTCGTCGAGTATCCGGCCAGTCCCGCGAACGACACACGTGAGGGGATCCTCGTCGACGTGGATCGGCAAGCTCGTCTCCTGACTCAGGAGGAGATCCAACCCACGGATCAACGCGCCGCCGCCAGTCATGACGATCCCGCGATCCACGATGTCACTCGCCAATTCCGGCGGCGTGATCTCGAGCGCGCGGCGGACAGCGTCCACGATCTGCTGGATCGGCTCCTGAATGGCCTCGCGAATCTCAGCCGAGTGCACGCGGACGGTCTTCGGGATTCCAGAGACCAGGTCGCGTCCCTTGACCTCCATCTCGCGCTCTTCCCCGACGGGCGCGGCGGATCCGATCTGAATCTTGATCAGCTCGGCCGTAGGCTCGCCGATCAGGAGATTGTAGTTCTTGCGCATGAACTGGACGATGGCCATATCTAGCTCGTCGCCGCCGGTCCGGATCGAGGTGTCGCTCACGATCCCGGACAGCGCGATCACCGCGATCTCCGTCGTGCCGCCGCCGATGTCGATGACCATGTTGCCGGTCGGGGTCTCGACGGGCAGCCCTACGCCAATCGCGGCCGCCATCGGCTCGGCGACCATAAACACTTCCTTGGCCCCGGCCCCGAGCGCCGAGTCACGCACGGCGCGCCGCTCGACCTCAGTGATGCCTGACGGTACGCATACGATCACCCGCGGCTTGACCTTGAACACGTGGTTCTCGATGATCAACGTGAGGAAGTACCGGAGCATCTTCTCCGTGACGTCGAAGTCGGCGATCACGCCGTCTTTCATTGGGCGGACGGCGAGGATCCCGTCCGGCGTGCGCCCGAGCATCCGCTTCGCTTCGAGGCCGACGCCCTTGATCTTCTTCGTCTCGCGGTCGATTGCGACCACCGACGGCTCGTTGAGCACAATGCCCTCGCCTTTGACGTAGACGAGAGTATTCGCGGTGCCGAGATCGACGGCAATCGCGTTTGCGGGGAACAGGGACCGATGTCCCGTCTTAAAGAAGGGCCAGCGCATTACGTCTTTCTATAAGGAGTCACGTCCGAACGCCGGTGCCGGCGCCCGTGTGTGGGGTCGTCGGGGCAAGCGTCTGCGAAGTAAGCGAGCGTGCATCACGCGCGTCGTCACACGCATCGCGACGGCGAGCGGTAAGCTAGCCCACCCCCCGAGGACGATCAAGAGAAATGATTGGCACCGCGGAACTCGCCCACCGACGCCACCTCCTACACCACAAACTTCCCGGGCTCCTCGTACGGGAGCCCAAACGCCTCGGCCACCCCAGGATACGTCACATGGCCATCAACGATGTTGAGTCCTTTGAGTAGCGCCGGCCCTGTGGACAACGCCTTCTTCCAACCCTTGGTCGCCAACTGCAGGGCGTAAGGGAAGGTCGCATTGGTGAGCGCCAGCGTGGACGTCCGCGGCACGCCGCCGGGCATGTTGGCCACGCCGTAGTGGATTACACCATCGACCACATAGGTCGGGTTCTCGTGCGTGGTCGCGTGGATGGTCTCGACACAGCCCCCCTGGTCGATCGCGACGTCCACGATGACCGATCCCGGGCGCATGAGCTTCAGATCCTCGCGCCGGACCAGTCGCGGGGCCTTGGCGCCGGTCACGAGGACGGCGCCGACGACGAGGTCCGCGGTCGCTAGATGCTCGAGGATGTTGTGCCGATTCGAATGGATCAGCATCACGTTGGCGGGCATCACGTCCGACAAATACCGGAGTCGCTCCAGCGAGATATCGAGGACCACGACCGCCGCTCCCAGCCCCGCCGCCATCTTCGCGGCGTTGATCCCGACGATCCCGCCGCCGAGCACCACGACCTTCGCGGGCGCCACGCCAGGCACGCCGCCGAGGAGCACGCCGCGGCCGCCGTACAGCTTCTCGAGGTACTTCGCGCCCTCCTGCACCGCCATCCGGCCGGCGACCTCCGACATGGGAGTCAGCAACGGCAACTCACGAGACGGCAGTTCGACGGTCTCATACGCAATGCACGTCGCGCCACTCTTCAGATGCGCACGGGTCAGCGCCTCGTCGGCCGCGAAGTGAAAGTAGGTGAACAGCACCTGCCCCTTCCGGATCCGTGGCCACTCGGGCGCGATCGGCTCCTTCACCTTCATGATCATCTCGGCGTCACGCCACACGGCGTCGGCGTCGGGCGAGATCTGGGCCCCCACGCGCGTGTAGAGTTCATCCGAAAACCCGCTCCCGTCGCCCGCGCCCTTCTCGATGAACACCGAGTGGCCGGCGGCGACCATCGATTCGGCGCCCGCTGGGACGAGTGCCACGCGGTTCTCGTTTGTTTTGATTTCCTTCGGTACGCCGATTTTCATGGCTCGAGGGGTGGGTGTCGTGGGTGAAGGTGGGGGTCAGCCGGTGTCACGCAGGCCCAAGGGTCACGATCGTCTGCCGCTCCGGCGGAAAAAACTCGCGGCACACAGCCTGTACGGCATCGTCATCGATCCGGTCGATCTCGGCAAGCACCATGTCCAGCGACTGGAATGGCTCGCCATACAGCTCCGTCGCCGCCGCCCGATACATCCGCGCGGTCACGCTCTCCAGTGAGAGCGTCACCTGTCCCTTGAGTTGGTTCTTCCCCGCCTGAACCTCCTCCGGTGGCAGCCCATCGGTAGCCACTCGTGTCAGTTCCTCGCGGATCGCGGCGACCGCCTCGGCCGCGGTCTCCGGTGCGGTGCCCACGTACACGCCATGCGAGCCGCTGTCCGCGTGAGACGTCTGGAACGAATAGATGGCGTACGCGAGCCCGAGCTCTTCGCGAACCCGCTGGAACAGCCGAGAGCTCATGCCGCCACCCAACAACGTGCTGACCAGCGCCAGGGTGTACCGCCGGGGATCAGCGTGAGAGACCGAGGGCGAGCCGAACACGACATGCGTCTGCGCACCGTCGCGTTCGACGTGACGGGTATGGGGCGCGACGGCGACCGGCGGCGGTGACGTCAGCCGGGCGCCGGGGCCGGAACCGAGCTCCGTCCAACCGGTCGCCGCGAACACGTCCACCAACCGGTCGTGGTCGATGTTGCCCGCCGCCGCCACCACCGTTTGCGCCGGGTGATAGGCGCGCGCGTGGAGCGCTTGTAGATCCGTAATGTCGAGTCGCGCCACCGACTCGCGGGTGCCGAGGATCGAGTACCCATATGGATGGGTGCCCCACAATGCTTCGTTGTGGAGCTCGAAGACGAGGTCGTCGGGCGTGTCTTCGACCATGCTGATCTCCTCCAGCACAACCTTACGCTCCGTCTGTAAGTCAGTCGCCCGCAATGTCGGCCGGTACACCAGATCGACCAACACATCGGCCGCCTCGCGGACATGGGTGTCGAGAACCCGGGCCTGGTAGGCCGTGTGCTCCCGGCCGGTATACGCGTCCAGCGATCCGCCCAGTGTCTCGAGCGCGAGCGCGATCTCTTTCGCCGTCCGACGCGCGGTGCCCTTGAACACCATGTGCTCGAGCAGATGGGACACGCCCATCGACTCCCGCTGCTCGTGGAGCGATGCGGCCCGAATCCATGCCCCGACTCCGACCGAGCGCACCCCGGGCATGTATTCCGACACGACGGTCAGGCCATTGGCCATCGTCGTCGAGCGAAGCGTCGTCCCATCGTGGGCGGTCGTGGCTGCCGGTTTGGACGCGCTCGTGATCGCGCGCACCGGCTCAGGGACAGCGGAGTCGGTGCCTTGGCTCACTCGCGCCGACGGGAGGACGCTCGCGGTGCCCCACCGCCGCGCCGCGGCCGCTCGTCGTCGCGGCCACCGCCCTCCTCGTCGCTACCGCCGCCCGTGCGCTCGCCCTGGGGACGGTTGCCATTCCCTTCCTCGAACCCTTCGGGCTTCGGCTGCAGCGCTTTCATCGACAACCGCAAGCGGCCGCGCTCGTCACGATCGATGAGCTTGACCTTCACCCGGTCGCCACGTTTGACGACATCCTCGGTCTTGTCGGTGCGGCCCCATCGCAGCTCCGAAATGTGGAGCAACGCCTCGGTGCCCGGCATGATCTCGATGAACGCACCAAACGCCGTCGTGCTCTTCACCGTGCCCTCGTACGTCTCGCCCACGATCGGCTCAGCGGTCAGCGCTTGCACCATCTGCTTGGCGCGTTCCATCGCTTCGCCACCGACCGCGGCGATCGTCACGAGACCGGTATCGTCCACCGTGAGCTCGGCACCCGTCTCGTCTTGGATGCCACGAATCGTCTTGCCCTTGGGACCGATCAGGTCTCCGATCTTCTCGGGGCTGATGTTCATCGTGACGATCCGCGGAGCGTACTGCGACAGATCGGAGCGTGGCTCGGCGAGTGCCTTGCGCATCTCCCCGAGAATGTGCAACCGACCCTCACGCGCCTGGGCAAGCGCTTCTTTCATGATCGAGACGTCCAGCCCCTGGATCTTGATGTCCATCTGGATGGACGTGATCCCTGCGGCGGTACCCGCGACCTTGAAGTCCATGTCGCCGAGATGGTCTTCGGTGCCGAGGATGTCGCTCAGAACGGCGTAGCGATCGCCTTCCTTGATGAGTCCCATGGCCACGCCGGCCACGGGCGCCCGCATCGGGACACCGGCATCGAACAACGCGAGCGAGCCACCGCAGACCGACGCCATCGACGACGATCCGTTGGACTCCAGCACGTCGGACACGACGCGAATCGTGTACGGGAAATCTTCGAACTCCGGCAACATGCGCTGCAGCGCCCGTTCGGCCAGATTGCCGTGGCCGATCTCGCGCCGGCTCGTCCCGCGCATCGGGCGCACTTCACCCGTGGAGAACGGCGGGAAATTGTAGTGCAGCATGAACGACTTCGTCGTTTCGTTGGCGTCGTCGATCGAGTCGAGACGCTGGACGTCGTTCGCGGTCCCGAGGGTCACCGCCACGAGCGCCTGCGTCTGACCGCGAGTGAACAGCGCCGACCCATGGGCCCGCGGCAGCAGCCCGACGTCGGCCGATATCTCGCGGATCTGCACCGGTGTACGCCCATCGACTCGATGGCCGGTGGACAGGACCTGCTCGCGCAGCGCGTCGTACTCCGCATCGCCGACGAGGTTACCGATATCACGGAGGTTGTCCGGGAAGTCAGCCGCCAGCCGCTCGGTGATGCTCTTCTTCACGTGAGCCACGGCGCCGACACGCGACGCCTTGTCCTTGGCGTTGATCGCGTCGCGCACTTCGGACTTCGCGAGCTCGTGGACACGAGCCTCGAGTCCGACCGGGAGGACCGGCTTGGTCCAGGCCATCTTCGCGACGGGGGGCGCCTGCTTGAGCAGCTCCTCCTGCGCGCCGATCAGCTCGCGGATGCCGCCATGGGCGACTTGGAGTGCGTCAACGACCGCCTCTTCCGAGATTTCGAGCGCCTCGCCCTCGACCATGAGGAGCGAATCCCGGTTCCCCGCCACGACCATGTCGATGTCGGTATACGGGAGTTGCTGGAAGGTGGGGTTGAGCACCCACTTGCTCTCCACGCGCCCGACGCGGACGCCGGCAATCAGTCCCAGGAAGGGGATCTTCGAGCTGTTGAGCGCGACGGACGTGGCGAGCAGCGCCAGCACATCGGCATCATTCTGTTGATCGGCCGAGATCACGTAGATGAAGACCTGGATCTCGTTCTTGAATCCTTCGGGGAACAGCGGCCGGATCGACCGGTCGATGACGCGCGCGGACAGAATCTCACCGTCCTGCGGGCGGCCCTCCCGCTTGATGAACCCGCCCGGGATCTTGCCCGCGGCGTAGGTTCGCTCTTTGTACTCGACCGTCAGCGGGAAAAAGGGGAGCGAGCTCGTCGTCTCGCTGACGGTAACGGCGGCGAGAACCATCGTCTCGCCAAAGGTGACAACGGCGGAGCCCGCCGCCTGCTTCGCCATGCGGCCAGTCTCGATGACGAGACGCCGCCCGGCGAACGTACGTTCTACACGTGGCATGGATGTCCGAAAAAAAGAAGAGGCGTCGCTAGCGGTCTCGACTCGACCGCCCGCCACGCCCAGTTGACCACTCGATCGTTAATACCGCAGCCCCAATGTGTCGATGAGCGAGCGGTATCCATCGACGTCGGTGCGCTTCATATAATTGAGCAGCCGCCGCCGCCGCCCGACCATCTTGAGCAATCCCTGCCGACTGTGGTGATCCTTGGGATGCGTCCGGAAGTGATCGGTGAGATAGTTGATTCGAGCGGTCAGGACCGCGACCTGCACGCGACTCGATCCGGTATCCGTCTCGTGCTCGTGGAACTGCTGTATCGTCGGTGCTTTTTCAAACGCCATTATGATATATTCCCGGCGCGCGGACGCGCGCCTATCGCCAAAGTTCAATAAGCCTAGAAGTTTACTGGAGTTGCACACCGCTGTAAAGGATCTCACGGCTCGCATTCTCATCCCAGTGGCCCCCCGTCCGTTGCGAGACTTGGTGCACGCCGGCGTCGGCGCCGAGCCACGGCGGTGCCCGCTGCTGCCGAGGCCGGACGCCCTGCCGCCTCGGCGCCCGCTTCGCGCCGCCCCCGCCCCCGCCCCCTCCCGTTCGCCGGTGACCCGCCGTGCCTGAGCGGTTTCTCGGGCGTACCCTGGGGAAGTTCCGCATCGATGCGATCGTCGGGATCGGCGGCTTCGCGTGGGTCTACAAGGCGTTCGACCCCGAGCTCGAGGTCCCCGTCGCCCTCAAGGTGCTCAAGCCGCAGTACGCGGGCGACGAGCAGTTCGAGCAGCGCTTCCGGCGCGAAGCGGCCACCGCGGCCCGCCTCCGGCACCCGAACATCATCAAGATCTTCGCGGTCGGCAAAGATGGGCCGGCGGTCTATTTCGCGATGGACTTCCTGCCGCAGGGACTACCTGACCGGCTCGAGGTCATCGGCAAAATGCCCGAGCCGGTCCTGATCCGCATGGGGATCGACGTCGCGAGCGCACTCGGATTCGCCCACCGTGAAGGCGTCGTGCATCGCGACATCAAGGTGGACAACATCCTGTTCGACGACCACGGGAACGCGATCGTCGCCGACTTCGGAATCGCGCGCGCGGTCTCGAACTACGTGCAGCAGACCGGCACCAATATGGTCGTCGGCACGCCGCAGTACTTCTCCCCGGAACAGGCCCGCGGCATGGCGCTCGACGGCCGCGCCGATATCTACTCGCTGGGCGTCACCCTCTATCGGGCGGCGACGGGTGTGCTGCCGTTCACCGGCGACGACTGGTACGAGATCGCGCGCCAACATGTCGAGGACAAGCCGATCAAGCCTCGCGTCCACAACTCGCTGCTCTCGCGTGACATCGATCGGCTGATCATACGCTGCCTCGAGAAGGATCCGGCCGCCCGCTTTCAAACCGGCGAGTCGCTGTGCCAGGCGCTGGGCGCATTGAGCTTCGAGCGCAACGAAACGATCGCGATGCGCAGCACGCCGTCGATCGCGTCCCTCGGTACCCCGACGGCCCGCAACGCCTGGCGTAGCCTGCGCGCCACCCCGCTCCGCCGCCTCACGGCCGGGGTCGTCTCGGTCGCCGTCCTGGTCGCGCTGGTCTGGGGCGGGGTCCGGATGACGCGCCGCTCAGGCAACCCAACCGGCTCCATCACGTCGCCGGGCGCCACTGCCGCTGGCGGCGCTCCGATCACCGCGGCCGATCACACCACCCCTGCTGGCTCCGCCGCGACCGTCGGCGGTGGGGGCGGACCCGACGCCACCACAAATTCCGCGAGCTCGGGCAGTGGAGCGACTGGTACCGATGCCACCACCCATCCGGCAGCACCTGCCACCTCGGCCTCCGTCCCGGGCAAACCCGTGACCTCGACCTCTGCCGCCCGACACAAGGCGTCGTCCAGTCGATCGACGCCGTCGGGCAACCATTCGCCGACGTCACACGTACCCGCCGCCTCATCCGCGGCCACGGTGCCGCACCCTCGCGGGTCCGGAACCGTACTCCTAGACGCCGTCCCCTCGGGGGCGTCGTACACGCTGCAGGCACTCGATGACGGCCGCGTGATCAAGGGCACGATGCCGACCACCGGTCCACTCACCCTCCCGGTCGGCGACTACGCCATCGAGATCACCGCCCGCTACTGCGCCTCCTACCGCGACACCCTCCGCGTCCCCCTCAATCGCGCCGCCAACCCGGTACATGTGCGATTGGTGTGTGGGATGTGAAGGAAGGGCAAAAACGAAAAAGACGAAAGTCGAAAGTAGAAAGTGGACAGGAGCAACAACAGAAAGACGAAAGTAGAAAGTAGAGAGGAGACAAAAGCAAAGACAAAAGACGAAAGTCGAGAGTCGAGAGTCGACAAAAGCAAGAACTGCCGTGCTTCTGTCCACTTTCCACTTTCTACTTTCGCCCTTTGTCGTTGCTGTTGTCGACTTTCGACTTTCTACTTTCGCCTTTCGTTTTTTCTCTTCATCACCGCCCATGCACCAAATACCCAATCACCCCTCCCGCGACCGCGCCGCCCCAAAACCACGGCTGCGCATAGAATGGTCGCTTGGGCCTCGTCAACAGGACGACGTGTGACGTCGTGAGGCGGGCGGTCTGGCTGGTGATGACCGCGGTCGCCCTACCACTGTCCACCCGCGCGATGCGAAATCGCGCGATCAACGCGTCGCGGTGGGCGGGATCGACCGTCAATCCGACCTGACCCGCCGATACCCACCGCGCGCCGATCGTGGCGAAGGTGAACGTGGTATCGGCGACGGTCGCGACATCGAATCGGACGTACCCCGACTGCGCGTGCGCCGACACCGGTCGGAGCACGAACGCCGCGACCGTGATCGCGGTCAGCAGAGTCCGCTGAAAACTCGGCACCGATCGTTGAACATCACGAGTAGGAAGAGCGCCCCGATCGCGACGAGCCCAACCCGTAGGATGTATTCGCGCGTGCGCAAGCTGAAGGGACGTCCTTTCACAGCCTCGATCACGTTCACCAGGACTTGGCCGCCGTCCAGGATTGGGATCGGGAGCAGGTTGAGGATCGCCACGTTGACGCTGAGGAACGCGATCAGGATCCAAAGGTTCTGGAATCCGCTGCGCGCCGTCTCAACCGAGATCTTGGCGATGCCCAACGGCCCTTCGAGACTGCTGAGCGACGCCTTCCGCGTCGCGAGGTCGTGCACTTCTTGGAAGATCAATCCCGCCAGTGTCACCGTCTGGGTTGCTGCCTGCCGCACGGCGTTGCCGAAGGGCATGGGATGGCGACGAGGGTCCAAGCGATTCGCGGCCCCGATTTTCCCGACGATGCGCACGACGCCCGACTTCGGATTCGTGTCCGGTGTGGCGCGCGGCGTCACGCTGATCGTGCGCCGAGCTCCCTTGGCTACGACGGTGATGGAGATCGGAACGTTCGGGTAGGACGAGACCTGCGCCACCAGGTCCTGCCACGACGTGATCGGCTTGCCCGCGACATCTACGACGCTGTCGCCGCCCGCGAGCCCTGCCGCCGCCGCGGGGCTGTCGGGCACGACGAACTCGAACACCGGGGACGTGGAGACGGCGGGAAGCCCGTAGTACAGGTTCACGCCCGTCAGGATCACGTAGGCCAGGACCACGTTCATCGTCACGCCCGCCAGCATGATGGCGAGTCGCGCGGCCAGCGGCTTCGATTCGAACCACCGGTCGGGCGGGATCGGCCGGGGACCGAATGGCATCATCGCGTTGGGGTCCAGTTTGGCGGCCGCGGTCGCGCTACTCTCTTCGGATCCGCCCTCGAGGACGGCCACCGCTTCGTCGTCGCGCGACGCCATGCGCACGTATCCACCGAGCGGAAAGACCGCGAGACGATACTCCGTCTCGCCCCACCGATGGGCCCACAGAGCTGGCCCGAAGCCGATCGAGAATCGGGGCGCGTAGACGCCAGTCGCCTTCGCGGCCAGGAAATGCCCGAATTCATGCACGAAGACCACGAGTCCAAATACGAGCAACGGCGCCAGCCATGGCGCGTGCTCCCGCAAGAATATCAGCACGCCGCCCCTCCCCCCTCTCCCGGTGCCGAACCCACCGGCGTCGGACGACCCGTCCCGTCACGGACGTGCGCCCGCGCGGACGCGTCGGCCGACAGCAGCGCCGACCGATCACCGGACGGCAACCCTGACAGCGCGTCGAGCGCCGATTCAATCGCCTGCGCGATCCCCGCAAAACTCATTCGTCCCTCCAGGAATAACGCCACCGCCTGTTCGTTGGCCGCGTTGAATATCGCGGGCGCCGCGCCGCCGGCCCTGCCGGCCGCCATCCCCAGCGCCAACGCCGGGAAGTCATCGACGCGTACTCGCTCGAACGTCAACGGCGACGCGGCCACCGGATCGAACCGTGTTACCCCGTCGTCTGCGAGCCGTTCGGGGTGGGTCAGCGCATACAACACCGGAAGCTCCATGCTTGGCACGCCGACCTGCGCCAACACACTGCCGTCGATGAATTCGACGAACGAATGGACGACGCTCTGCGGATGGACGACGACTTCGATTCGATCGTACGGCACGCCAAAGAGATAATGCGCCTCGATGACTTCGAGGGCCTTGTTGGCCAATGTCGCGCTGTCCACGGTAATCTTGCGACCCATGCGCCACGTCGGATGGCACAGGGCGTCGGCGATGGTCGCGCGCTCGAGTTGCTCGCGCGTCCAATCACGAAACGGACCGCCCGACGCGGTCAGGATCAGGCGCTGGATGTCGCTCGCCGGACGGCGACCCAGACATTGGAGGATCGCCGAATGCTCGCTATCCACCGGCACGATCTCGCCCCCCCCCGCCCGCGCGGCCGCGGCGACGAGTTCCCCCGCGGTCACGAGGGTCTCTTTGTTGGCGAGCGCGACGCGCTTCCCCGCCCGGAGCGCGGCCAGCGTCGCGTCGAGACCGGCGGCGCCGACCACCGCGTTGATGACGATATCCACGCTCGCCAATGTCGCCGCGCTGATCAGACAGTCCGGGCCGACGTGCCACGACGCGGGATACGCCGTGCCGTCGCGGACCAATCCGATGTAGGCAGGCAGAAACCGGCGCGCCTGGTCTTCAAGCAACGGCGCGTTCTCGTACGCGGTCAGTGCGTCGACGCGAAACGAGGTGTGCTGCCGCGCGAGCACCCGTAGCGCAGTCGTGCCGATCGATCCGGTCGACCCGAGCACCGCCACGCCGCGCGGCTGGCCGTCGGGAATCACTCTGTCCGCGGGCGGCCGCCGCCTCATGGGCCCACGCTCGACGGCGCCATCAGGAGGAAGCCGGGGATGTCGAACAGCATGTAGGCGACGGGCAGCACGAACAGCAGGCTGTCCACACGGTCGAGCACCCCGCCGTGTCCCGGGAACAGTCGCGAGCTGTTCTTGACGCCCGCCTCACGCTTGAGGAGCGATTCTGCCAGGTCTCCGATCTGGGCCGCGATGCTCACGGCGACGCCGAAGATCACGATGCCCTCCGGACGCAGCGCCAACTCCGCCCACGGCCGCAACACATGGGTCACGTAGAGCCAGCAGACGAGCACCGTCAGGACGAGCCCACCCACGGCGCCGGCCACGGTCTTCCCGGGACTCACGCCGGGGATCAATTTGCGCCCGCCGATCGCGCGGCCCACGGCATAGGCGCCGATGTCGTTGGTCCAGGCAAGCACCAGCGGGAGCAGGAGGAGCGCGGTGCCACCACGGTCGTCGGCAATGTACCGATGGTAGCGAATCGCGAATGCGAAGCTGAGGAGCCCACCCGTGTACGACGCGCCGAACAACGTGGTCGCCACCGCCGACAGCGGACGGCCGTCGTCTCGCCGCAGCCAGATCGCCAGCGCGAACACAAGCATCAGGACCCCACCCGCGAACACCGGCGAGATCGCGAACACGCCCCGCGGCTCGGCCGCCAGGACGATCGGGAATGCCGCGGCCAGAGGGATGCCGATGCCATCGATCGGGTGTGCGCCGCCAGCCCGCGCGATGCGGTACAGCTCCCACGCCCCGACCGCGGCCGTCACGGCGAGCAGCGCCACCAATGGCGCCCCCCCGACGACGACCAGCCACACGGTGAGCGGCGCCGCCACGACGCCGAACGCGATCCGTTGCGTCAGCTCCGACACACGCGGCGTGCCGCCCGTGGGCGCGAGGCCCGGCGTCGCGCTCGCGACGCCAGCCAGCGGATCCGACGCACTCCCGCCTGGCGTTCCACCG
>PMAE01000033.1 GCA_003152485.1 Gemmatimonadota bacterium
ACGTGTTGCTCTCGGTGGTCGCGGTGATGGTCGCCTTATCCGCCTTCAGCGCGGTCACGCTCCCCTTATCGCCGCCTTCCACGCCCCAATCGCTCATCGTCACGGCCAGAACGGTCGGGTCGGAGCTCTTCCACGTCGTTTCGCGGCCCATCCACGTGACACCGTTCCCGTCTGTCAGTTTGGCGAGGAGCGTCACCTTAGCGCCGACGGCGAGCGTGCTCACCTGCGGCTGAATGCCGACAATTGGATACGCTACTCCCGTAGCACCAACAAGTGCATTGCCCGATCGTGCCGCGACCTGCGGCGCAGTGGGAGCGGACGGTGAGTCGTTGCAGGCCGCGAGCACCGACGCGACAGCCACCACGAACGCGGCTGAAGGTCTGATGAACCGGCGTGCCGATCCGGACCGGCGGGCCCGCGCAAACGCGCGGCCGCAGTCGTGCGCAGAGCGCATGGCTGATTCCTCATCATACAGAATTGTGAGGTAGCCGGACTGGCGTGGCGCGCGCGATCGATCCGCGNNCCGCCTTTCGGCGGGTTTGCCCGGATCGCGCGTGGCCAGCTTGTACTCGTGGGACGCGCGACTGGTGTCGTGGTAGAGAATAAGGCGCTGCGGAAATCGCGCAACCCCTTTTGGAAAAATTTTTTGTGATGGCTCGCGACTGACGGCCAATCTCACGATTGCTGATCACACCAGCGATGCGAGACAGCGTGTTGCCACACGGCGCGACGGCGCGACACGGCGCGACTCGCCCGGCCACCGACAGATGTCGGCATCGGAACGCATGTGACTCGGTCAAATTGTCGCGTTTCGCGCGTGGAGCCCGGCAAGATCAGGCGGACGCCGAGCTGGGCCGCAATCTCACCGGGCTCACAGAGGAGGACCGGGTGATCGTGGCTGCGGTGCCGTCGGTGCAGGTCACGATTTGTCGCGGACACAAATCGTCCGCTGAGACTCCCGAATAGCCAACGGCCCCGCCANNTGCGGGCGCACCATTACTTCACCGCAATCGTTACCTGGTCGAGGTCCGTGTACGTGGTCTGCGCTTGCGTGCCAGAGTAAACCGAGCGCGAGAGATATTGTTCCGTTGCGTTCCATGCGGTCGCATTGGTGACGCCAGTTGCCGTGCCGACGGCCTTGCCATTGACGAAGAACGATACCTTGCTCGTGCTGGTCGTTCCGTCGCTTACGATCAGGACCTCCTCCTGATCCCACCCGCCGTTCCCGGCGGCGACACCGGGCAACGTCATCGCGCTCGTGACGGGCATGGTACCGGCATCACCGGTCTGGTTGACGTCTGGAATAGCGTGACCATCGACACCTTGGAAGTCCAGGCCAATGACCGGCGTACTGTTGAAGGCCATCCACGACATGATCGTGAGATCACCGTCCGATGGTCCCTTGGGCGCCCATGCCTTACTGTCGCCACTGTTCATGGCCCCCAGTAGGGCGGCGTAACTGCCGAGCGGTTGCCACCGTTGCTTCCACCCGATGTAGTACGTCCCGGTGCCGCCGGTGTGATCGAAGTACATGTCCCACGCGGCATCATTCTGCTGGCCCGCCGGGAACATCACGCGATAGCCAGTGGATTGCACGTCGTTGTTGGTCGAGCCATCAGGGTTCGAGGCCGACGAGGCAAGACCTATCGATCCGTTCCCGCCATTGCGGGTCCACGAACACGGGACGGGCCCACCGAAGTTGATCGCGCCACCAGCCGGCATCGAAAAGCCAGGAGACGCAGACGTCACGCTGCCGGTCTGACAGACGACCGTCATTCCCGCTGGCAGATTCCATCCGGCGGTCGGGACGCTGCCCGTACCGGTCTTCGCTACGACCTGCACCTTGGCCGTAGCCGTGTGGCCACCGCTCGTCGCGGTCCCGATCACACTACCCACCACCAACGCTTGCACGACTCCCGTCCCCGACACAGTTGCCGTCCCGGTATTCGATGACGACCAAGATATCGTCGCTCCCGGGACCGCGTTGCCCGATCCATCCAAGGCCGCGGCTGTCAACTGACCCGACTGACCAGGGTTTAAGGTGAGACTGCCTGGCGATATGGTGACCGACGCGACCGTTGGCGCCGTGGGCGCGTTGACGGTCACCGACGCACTCGCCGAGACGCCTGCGCCTGTGACCGTGATCATGGCCGTCCCTTGCTTGACCAAGGTGACCAGCCCGGACGACACCGTCGCCGTGGCGCTGTTCGACGAGCTCCAAGTGAGCGCCACCCCGGTCACGGCATTCCCTGACGCGTCCTCGGGGACGGCCGCCAGTTGGGTCGTGTTTCCTGGTACACCCGTGACCGTCGAGGGCGCCAGAGCGATGGCCACGACCGGCGGCGCGGTGACTGTCACCGCGTCGTTGGCGGTCACGCCGCCAGTAGACGCCGTGATCGTCGCCGTTCCCGACGCCTTCAGCGTGACGAGGCCGCTGGAGTTGACGTTTGCCGCGGACGCGTTCGACGATGCCCACGACACGGTCGGCCCAACCACCGTGTTGCCCGAGGCGTCTTTGAGAACCGCCGTGACTTGTGTGGTGCTGCCCGCGACGCCGGTAATCGACGTGGGGGAGAGGGCGATCGACGCGACCGGCGCCGCGTTGATCGTGGCGCCAATGGTCGCCGCCACACCACCCGCCGACGCGGTGATCGTCGCCGCGCCCTGCTTGACCAGGGTCACCAATCCACTCGAGGAGACCGTGGCGTTCGCCGAACTGGATGACGACCACGTGACCGTGACTCCGGTCACCGCGTTGCCGTTGGAGTCACTCAACGCCGCGGTGACTTGCGCGGTATTGCCCGGAACGCCAGTGATGGCGGTGGGGGAGAGTGAAATGTTTGCCACGGGACCCACGGGCGGGGCGGCCACCGTGACGCCGACGTCGGATGCGATCCCTGTCGCGGACGCGGTGATCGACGCCGAGCCCTGCTTCGAGAGCCTCACCATGCCGGACGACGACACCGTCGCAACCGACGTATTCGACGATGCCCAGTTCACCGCTGGGGGTGTCGCCATGGTCGCGCCGGTGGAGTCCTTGAGCACGGCGGTGATTTGCGTCGAGTTGCCGGGGACACCCTTGATCGTGGCCGGCGACAGTTGGATGCTCGCCAACACTGGATCGGAGACGGTGGTCGGAACCGAGTCGGTCAGGCCCCCGACACGAATACCGATCCACGAGCGGCCTCGGTGCCGGAACCTGACACGTCCATTGGCGGACACGGATGCGACAGCGGAATCGGTGGTCGACCACGCGACCGCCGAATCCGTCACCACGGCGCCCGACGAATCTTTCATCGTGGCCGTGATCTGCGTCGAGTCGCCCGGTTTGCCGCTGAGCGATGACGGCGACAGCGTGACGACCGCGATATGTGATATGGGAGGCCGATACCCGGTACCGGGATTGCCGGAAGTGGGGTCGGTCAGGGACTTGCCGCTAAAGCAGCCGTACGTACCAAAAACGCCCAATATTCCCGCTAGCGTAAAGGCAAACGCCAGCGCAGGCCGCGTGATCGCCGCGCGCATGTAACCCCCTGCGTCTGTTCGGCGGCCCGACTGGCATGGTCCGCGCAAATGCAGCGCACGGACGGTAGCCTCGTAGCTTTGCGTCGCCGGCTTTCACCGGGTTTGCCTTTGTCGCAGCCCTATGCAGGGCGACGATCCCGCCGGAAGGTAAAAGCGTCAGCCCACCCGAATAGCGGGCCGATCCGGTCGTACATGTCGAGGCGCAGTTCATCACCGCTCACTCCAGGCGACGCTTTATCGCCCGGCCCCGACACTGGTGAACCTAGGCCGGCAAGCTCAACCACGCCAGCCCCAGTTTTCGGTCAGTCATACTGCAAGGCAGTCAGTATGCCCGACCCGTCTTGCTTCTCAACTGACGATCGAATCACCGAAAGGGTCCCGCCCCGCGCGCCGCGCTGTCAGAAACGCCAACGCCCTCGACCCGGTTCGTCCGCTATCGGCTCTGTGGGTGCCGGGCCGCTCCGGGCCGATCAACCCATGGCTCCCGAGCATGCCCACTCGATGATCGCCCGCTGGTCGTCCGGCCCCACGTACTCGTGCACGGGCAGCGTGAACAGCTTCCGGCAGATATCCCGCGCCCCAGTGGCGTCAGGCTCGTTACGATGCACGATCGGCGCGAGCTCGGGCTCTTCGCCGAGCGGCCGCGGGTAGCTCCGGACGACTCCTAGCAACGGCGCGGGCCGACGCCCCGCCTCGTCGAGCGCCGCGAGCCGGAGGTAGCCGGGCGCGCTGCCCGGGATCGGCTGCACGACGTGGAATGAGGGGACACGGCCGAGCTGCGCGGTCAGCGATTCAGCCACGCTCGCTCGGGCCAGTCGCTCCGCGTCAGTGTGCGGCAGGCCGCGACGCACGAGCGCGGCGGCGGCACGAGACAGCGGACCCGGTTCGCCCGCTGGGTGGTAGATGGTCTCGCCGAGATGCAGGCCCGGGATCGATGCCGCGAGCCCGTACCCCGCCGGCCGGCCGAACGCCCACTGCGCGGTCACGATCGCGACCTCGCCCCAGCCGGCGGCCGGCGCCGGCATCGCGCGCCCCCGTGCCTCCACCGCGCCGATCATCGCGGCGCCCGCGTCCGCGGTCGCCAGCAGGGCGCCGCCGCGGCCGCCGGTGGTCCCCTTTCCGCGTCCGAAGCTCAGCACCGTGAGCGGCCCGAACGCGCCGAGCCGTGTCCCGCCGAGCCGGCCGCCCGCATGTTGGGCCGCGTCTTCGATGACGCGCGCGCCGGCCGCATCGGCCAGCGCCCGCAGGGCCGGCATGTCGGCTGGGTACCCGTAAAAGTGCGCTACGACTATCGCGTCCGCCCCGCGCGCCAGCGCGCGGCGCACCGACTCGAGATCGGGGCTGAGGGTGACGGGATCGATGTCGTAGAGCCGCACCCACACCCTCGCCCGCACAGCGGCCGCGATCAGGTCCACGCATCCATACGCGGGTAACGCGACGGTTCCTCGGGGGGGAACCGCGAGGCGAAGCGCGATGACCAGTGCCGAGGTCCCGCTGTCCGTGAGCGCGACGGCGCGGGCGTCGTAGCGGGTACTGAGCGCGGATCGCACGACTTCGTCGCCCCGGTCCACGCGACCGCTGTACCGGCGGGCGGCGACCCGCGCGGCGGCCAGCACGGTCGACGGGGTCACGTGCGACACGACTGGTGGCTGGCGGCGCGGGCCGATCATGTGGCCGCCGGCCAGGTCACGGGATGGGCGAGACGATGAGGGACCGACAATGCCGCGCGACGGCCGGATCAGGGAAGCGCTGGCCGCTGCGACGTCACCGCAGTGCGGGGTGAGCGCTCGGAAGCGTCAGTGCGCTGGCCGCCCTCGTCGGCGGCACATCGTACAGCGTAATCTCTCCGAAACGCGCACGTTCATGGACGTGGGCAAGCAGGATGTCCCGCACCCGCGCGTTGGAGCCAGCCTGGATGACGATATCGATGCCATTACGAATACGGGCCCAGTCAAGCGGTGCAAAGTCCCGGGTTCCCCAATGCGTGCCGGCTGAGTACGGACGGTCATCGACCTGGAAATGCCGGAACTGGTCGTTGAGTCGCGAACCCGCGAACAGTTCGCCATCCCGACCGCTGCCGTCGATGACATACCACAGCGCGAAGTGTCGGTACGGCGTCACCCGACCGTAGCGATCCGAGTCTGACACGATCGGTAGAATGCGGAGCCCGGGCGGCAAAGAGGTCAGGGCGTCACGGAATTCGCGGAGGTCGTGGTCGATGGCGTGCGCGGTGCTCGCAACCAGCGCCGCGTTCGCGACGCCCGCGATGACTGGCACGACGAGCCACCACTTCGGGGCGACCGGACCGCGCGACCCGGTCGCGCAGAACGGGAGCAGGCAGGCGAACAATAGCCAGCGGACATCGACGTCGGCCACGCCGATGGCGGCGTAGGGAGAGACCAGGTACAAGAGGAGGAGCGCCGCCGAAGAGAGGAGCCACACGTTGCGGCGGACGTCGGGCCGGACCAGTCCCAGAAAGACGGCTACTGATGCGAGATAGCCTCCCAGCAGGACACCCATCTGCGTGGCGGAAAATGCGTAAAATGGCGCGGCCAGTTCCTTGATCTTATTCGGGATCGTGCGGAACTCGGTCACAGGCGCAGCGCCGCCGGATGTATGTGGCCCGAGGCGGGTGAGCGCCCACGCGACCGCGACACCCAGAAGTATGACCATCGCAGTCGGCACTCGTGCGTCGCGGAATGCCGCCCGAAGGGTGCTCTCGTTGTCGCCGCGTTGGGTGCGAGCATCGACGATGGCTAGAGCACACTCCACGGCCACGACGACAAGGAGGGCGGCGGTCGTCATGTGCACGAACAACAAGGCGCCAGCCGCCGCGGCGAGTGCGATCCGTGTGGACCACGCACGGGTCGCCCGGCGCGGCCACCACAAAGCGAGCCACATCAGCGCGAGTCCCAGCCCGAGACAGTAGTTCAGGAAGCCGACGAGGAAGAACCAATTCAGCGATAGCAGCGCGCCGATAACGGCCCATCCGCGCTGGGCCGGGGCAACAGCGGTCAACAGCGCGTAGAGTCCGAACGGCAACGCAAGCAGCGTGAGACCAGCCAGGAGCCCTTCGGTGGCGCGGGGTGAGGTGACATGCATCAGTGCTGCGCCCAGCGCGTCCACCGCCACGTACGCCGTCGGCAACGCTCGGACGTGGACCCACGACGGCGCCACACCCGACATATAACGGTCGATTAGGAGATATCGAGCGAGGTGATTCGTGGTGTCCTGGTAGGGGAAGTACCTCGCAGTCGCAGATACAGCCAGGTTAATCGCAGTCACCGCGACAACGGCGAGCGTGGACGCCATGACGGCCGCCGCGCGTGCTCGAGCGGCGCCCGGGGCCGGAGACGGACGTGCGAGGGCGAGTTGCGTCAGATTCGTCACGCCGGAAGATCTACTCGACGTGGTCTACGGGATAGGGGACCGTTACCCCCAGACCACCAATAGGAGTGTCACCCTCTAAGGCTGAGCCCGTCACGTCGGATGGCAGGTGCGGTGGGGTGGTGCGCGCATCCCCTGGATTATGCGCGCAGCGCCGTCAAGAAGCGGCCACAGTGGTGCGCGGCGGCATCTCAGACCGCGTCATTCGGCCCGTCGTTGAGGCGGCCGGGAGCCCCAAGTCAACGTCAATCAGCGTGCTCATGGCGGTGCGTCAGGAGGGCCGAACAACCGACCCTTCGCTATCCCCCACTACCCCGACCGCCGACCCGGTTCCGTCCGACTCATCCTCGACTGAGGCATCGGCCCCGACCCCGTCCGAGAGCGGCGCCACGTGTGGCGCGTCATAGTCCCCGCGCAACACATGTGCGCGAATGACTAGGAGGTCATACGCCATGTGCAGGGAGTCGCGGACCAGGTTGACCCGCGACCCCGGCTGATGCGTCCAGTTGACCGGCACCTCCGCCACCCGTAGCCCTCGTAGTTGCGCCATCACAAGGACCTCGACGTCGAAGCTGAAGCCCTTCATCCGCATTCGCGAGAACAGGTCGTGCGCCGCCGCCCCACGAAACATCTTGAATCCGCACTGCGTGTCCGCAATGCCGCGCACCGTCAACGTACGCACGAGTCCGTGGAATAAGCGGCCGATCATCCGGCGGTAGAGCCGGGCGCGGACACGAACCCCGGGGCCGTGGAGCGCGCGCGACCCTATTGCGACAGCCGCCCCTCCCGCGATCGCCCGCTCGAGGCGATCGTACTCGGCGATCGGCGTCGCGCCGTCCGCGTCCATGAACAACACCAGTCGGCCGCGCGCGTTGACCACGCCGGTTCGCACGGCGTAGCCCTTCCCAGCGTTGGCCGCGAGGCGGATGAGGCGAACTTCCGGCAACTCAGCGTGCAGCCGGTTGGTGAGGTCGCTCGTGCCGTCCCGGCTCCCGTCGTCGACGACGATGATCTCCGCATTGCGCGACGTCGATCGGAAATAGTGCACCGCGTCACGGACGGTCGGCTCGAGCCGCCCCTCTTCGTTGTACGCGGGGATGATCACCGACACGGCCGGGCGTGCGGACGCCATCGCTACCGGTCCTCACAGTGGAAGAGGTCCACTCGGTACAGTCGGTCGTCGAGGCGTGGACGCTGCGTCACCTGCACGAGATGGCACCGCGCGAGAAGCCACGCCTGCAATGCGCCGCCGTCGTCGCCGACCAAACCATACCGCTTCTCCGACGCGACCACCCACAGCGCGTGCTCCTGACGGACCTTCGCGTGCAGATCCGCGGTATCCGCCGAGATATCCGCCAGACGCAAGCCGGGCCCATAATACTCCGGCGGCCCAATTGGTCCCGTCACCACGAGCTCGGCGGGCGCGACCGCAGTGATCCAACGGTATGCGGGGCGATAGTCGAAGCGCGTGCCGTCCACCAGATGCGACACCGTCGCCGGCAGGACCCCGGCCACCAACGCGCCGGTGATCGCGACGACCAGCAACCACGTCGGTTTGGGAACCGCACCCGCGTGCACGTCACTCGTCGACCCACCGGTCAGTTCAGCCGCCAGCTGTGGCAACGCCGCCGCGGTTACCAGGAGCAACGGGAGCGCGGCCATCGCGTAGTCGGCGTAGGTATTGGTCCTGGTGGACGAGAGGATCAATGCGATGACCGTTACCATCACCCCCAACCCAGCCATCAGGGCCCACCGGCGCCGAATCGGATTCTGCTCTCGATACAGCAGCACGATCCCCGCCAGCGCCGCCGCAACCATGACCGGTGTCGCCCATTCGACCACCGCCGGAATGAGCCGCAGGTCTGCGGCTGCGCCCCGACCATTCCAATTGGTCAGCCCGGTCGAATGGGTGAGGGACCGGACGACGACCGCGCCGGCGGCAACCGCGACCGCGTACGGACCCCAGAGCCATCGCCACGCGACCGGCGTCGGCCATCGGAAGCCCAAGCGGCCGTCGGCACGCACGATGTGCGCACCGAGAATCACGCCACACATTGGAAAGAGAAACGACGGGTGGGTGACCGTTCCGAGGAGAAGAACGACGAACGCCAGGAGGTACGCCCGCCGGTCATCGCGATCGATGGCCCGCGGGATCAGGGCATAGCTGAGCGTCGCAAGCACGAACACGAGTGACCAGTACCGCGCCATCCCCGACGCGTAGAGGTGCCACGGCGAGATCGCGACGAAGACGGCCGCTGCCAATCCGGCCGTGCGCCCCAGGGTGCGACGCGCGAGCCACCACACGGCGACCACGCCACCGATGCCGAACACGAACGGTAACAGCCGGAGCAGCACCGGTGTCTGCGGCAACCCCATGAGCATCGGATGGACGAGCAGATAATACAGTGGCCGCGCCGCGATTCCGGGGCGCAGCTCCGAATGCAGCAGGAAGGTGCCTTCCTCAACCGTATACAGCTCGTCTTGTTCCAACGGAAACGACGCCAGCCCGTGCATCCGCAGCGCCACGGCGAGCAACAGGATGGTGCCAACCGCGGCGCGCTCGGCGAACCCGATACGCGTCTCCGGCGCTGGATCGCGTCGCACCGACCCGCTCGACCGCGGGGTGGCCGCGCGCGCGGGGCGTCGGCTCTCCTGAGCGATCATGCTGGCGCTCATAGCGCCGAGACCCGGGTGTTCAACCCATACCCCATTGCCGCCCGGCTACGGGCGCTCAGGGCCGCAACTTCGATCACCACCGCTCCCGCGTGCTGTACACGGCCGGACACGTCGGAAAATCCTCTTGGAGAGCCATACCATTGGACGACTATGGGTGCCCGCGCGCCCCGAGAAACCGCCCAGCGCGCGGAACCGACGGGACGCCGCCAGCGTGCCACCACGGTCAGCGACCCGGGTGGGTGGCGCGACGTCGGCGTCGCGGACCGGCGCGCCAAGCCCGCGACCTCACGGAATGTATTTCACGATGCGGGGCCCGAGCGCGGTCGCGAATCCGAGTGGAAGTCGCTTCCAGATCCTTGGACCCCAGGCGTACGCGGAATCGTGAGGTGACGGGGTACTCGCGGCGGCGCGACCCGCTCCACCGGGCGCCAGTCCGTACCACCACAGTTGCTCGTCCTCCGCACCCCATTGGCGCTTGAACCGATGCGTCCCACTCTCGGGCGTACACCGGCCGAAGTTGAAATGCGTCAGCCCTTCAGCCGAGGCCCGCTGCATGAATGCCCAGTACAGGAGCATGTTCGGCGCGAGCCGTTTGTGCTCCCCGAGCGCGGACGCCCAGGTCATCTCGACCTCCGA
>PMAE01000037.1:0-15603 GCA_003152485.1 Gemmatimonadota bacterium
TAGCCAGTTGAGCTACCGGCGCAACCCCGGGTCCATGCCCGGGTCGTTCGCCTTCAAATTAAGCGCCCCCGACGTGGTTAGCGCCCCCATCCTCACAACGGAATATCGATCGGGCTGCGGTTCCCTACTCGCCCCTACGGGTAGCCGCTCCACAATCCGTTCTTCATCCGCGCCGGAGGATCACGCAGCGGGGGCCGTTCGCGAACGCCTCCCCGTCGCTGCAGCCAGATGCATCGACCGCGAGCCCCCCAGATACACCGAGGGCCGGCTGCGTCATTCCGCACCCGGCCCTCGATCGCGAATAGCCAATCGCGAGTCGCGTTCCGTTAGTTCCCCGCCATCGCCGTGGTCTTGGTCCCCGCCGGCGCGGCGTTGTCGCCCTTCGTCTCGATCACGAACACGACGCGGCGGTTCTGCTCCGCACCCGCATCATCGTGCGCGGCATTCGGAACGACCAACCGAGTCTTGCCATAGCCAACGGTCTTGAGCTCCGTGGTCGCCATCCCCTTGGTCACGAGATAGTCGCGCACCGAGTTCGCCCGACGCTGCGAAAGCGTCACGTTGTAGTTCTTCGTGCCGGCCGGGTCGGCAAAGCCCTCGATCGTGACCTTCGTCCCCGGATAGTATTTCTCCACGACGCTCGCGAATCGGTCGAGCGCGTCATGGTCCTGGTCACGAACCGACGCGTCGTCAAACGCGAAGTTCACCGGGAAGTCGAACTGGATCCCCGACTCGAGCGCGGTGATCTTGGCGCCGAACTCCGTGCGCAGACCCTGCAGATCATTCCGCAGTCCCTGCACATCAGTCTTCACGCCCGCGAGATCAGTCTTCACGCCCGCGACGTCGGCGTTCTGCGAGCTGTCCGCAGCCAACCGCGCCTGCTGCTCGGCGCTGATCTGTGCATGCGTGTCGGCCAGGTCGTGGTGATACGTGCTCGCTTTGACACACGCTACCATGAGTGGTGCTACCAAACCGAGCGTCGCGATCTGTTTGATCGAATAGACCATGAGAACATCCCCCCGCGTTACATAGTGACGATGCTGGTGTGCGTTGTGACGGTCGCTCAGAAAATTTAACCGGTCACGATGAAAAAAAGTACCAGTCACTGCAATCGTAACAGTGTGACGTATCTCACATTACACGTTTTTTTCTGGGGCGCCGTGTGATCTACATCACAGTGAAACGCGATGACGATCTCAGCGTGTGATGTGCATCACATCGCCGGACGCTGCAGCCATTCACCGCCGTCCACGACGAAGATCGCGCCGGTGATCCAATCACCCGCCGGAGACGCGAGAAATGCGACAACGTTCGCGATGTCGCGCGGTGTCCCCCACCGTCCGAGCGGAATCGATCGCTTCGCGTAATCCGCCATCGCTTGCTCGACGTTGAAGAGCGCCACCGCCGGCGCCGCATCGGTAGCAGCATCAGTAGCGACAGTCGGCGCAGCACGCTCGCGCGGCGCCGAAAATGCTTTGCGCACACCCGGCGTCGGAATCGGACCGGGTGCCACTGCGTTCACGCGCACACCCCACGGCGCCCACTCGACAGCCAGCGTTCGCGTCAATGCATCCACGCCCGCTTTCGCCGCCGTCGCGTGCGCCATCTGCGGCCACCCACGGTAGTGCAGTGTCATCGACACGTTGACGATGCGACCACCACCCTGCCCCCGCATCACCGGCGCCACCGCCTGCGAACAGTAAAACGTCCCGAACAGATCGATCTCCACCACCGACCGCCACGCGTTGGCACTCAACGTCGCCGACGGCGCGTAGAAGTTGCCGGCCGCGTTGTTCACGAGGATGTCGAGACGGCCACGCTCATCCACGACCCGCGCGACCACGGCACGCACCGCCTCCGCGTCGCGCACGTCGAGCGGAACGGCGCTCGCCTGCGCACCTGCGTCACGCAAGCGCGCCACCGCTTTCTCCAGCGACTCGGCGTTTCGGCTCGCGAGCACGGTGTGCGCGCCCAACGATCCCAAAAGCTCGGCGATCCCAAAGCCGATCCCGGTCGCGCCGCCGGTGATCACCGCGACTTGACCATCGAGCAACCCGGAACGGAAGATCGATGTCGCATCGCTCACGCCTCGCGTCGCGTCATTCATGACTTACTCGTGCACGACCGGGATCGGCCACGCCGGCTGCTCGGTGAACGAAAGGACGGTCTGCGCGACGCACCCGAAGCTCCGCCGATGATGCGGCGATACTCCCTGACGGTCGAGTCCCGCGAGGTGCTCCGCGGTCGCATATCCCATGTTGTTGCCCCACGCGTACGCGGGATGCCGCACCGCCAGCGATTGCATCAGCCGGTCGCGCGTCACTTTCGCGATGATCGATGCGCAGGCCACCGAATAGCACCGCCCGTCCCCGCCCACGACAGCGCGGTGCGCCACGCCAAGTGTGCGGAGCGGGTTGCCGTCCACGACTACGTGGTGCGGCTGCACCACTAACCGCGACAGCGCACGGCGCATGGCCAGCACGGACGCGTGGTAGATGTTGATCCGGTCGATCTCGCGGGCCGACGCCGCACCTAACCCGATCGCGAGCGCACGCCCACGAATGAGGACCGCGAGTCGCCGCCGCTCCTGAGGGGTGAGCTGCTTGGAGTCGTCCACCCCCGCGATCGCGCGCTGGTCCGGCGGCATGATGACCGCGCATGCGACAACGGGGCCCGCGAGGGGGCCCCGTCCGACTTCATCGACTCCAGCGAGCATCGGTCCGAATTCTTCCCGCAGTGCCCGCTCGATCCCGCTCCACCGCTGGGGACGCGAACTACGCCGCGGCTCGATCCGACGGTCGGCGTCCCCCTCCACCCGCTCGCTCGGCAGCTCGGCCACCTGCTCGGCCGCGCTACTCCGCGGCGCCGGTCGTCGGGGCCGCGACTTTGACTTTCCTCTCGCGGATCCTGGTCGCCTTGCCGGTCAGNNTCGCTGATCATCGGGCTGTGCAACGGGAAGATGCGCTCGACTCCCACGCCGTTCGACACCTTCCGCACCGTGAAGGTCTGGCTCACACCAGCCCCGCGCCGCGCGATACACACACCCTCGAACGCCTGCAACCGCTCTTTCTCACCTTCAATGACGCGAACGTTGATGCGCACCGTGTCGCCGGCGCGAAAGGGGGGAAGTCCCGGACGCAGCCACGTCTTTTCGGTTTCGCTGAATTCGTGCATAAATCACTCTCAGTTTTTGGACGGCAGACCGATGAAATTAGCGGCGGACGGCCCCGCGCGCCAGTTCGCCCCATGCGGCGACCGATCAGACGCTGTCGTCCGCCGCGGCTCGACCCGATCCGGATGTGGACGCCGTGGTATTGCGCGTGGTACAGCGGATTGTGATGCGGACGCCGCGCGCCAGATCAGCGCCCCTGAGCGCCCGGTCCGGACCCGCCCTCCGACCCCCCACCGCCGCCATCAGCCTGCGACGTGGCTACGGGAGTGATGCCCCGCGCTCGCTCTCGGGTCAGGCGCTCCCCCTCGGTCTGCCGCCATTCCGCGATCCGCTTGTGATCCCCTGAGAGCAGCACCTCGGGGACCGTCAGGCCACGGAATTCGGGCGGCCGCGTATAGCTTGGCGCACTCAACCCCCGTTCGTAGAACGAGTCCCCCCGCGCGCTCTCCGGATCGGACATCGCGCCCGGCAACAAGCGCACGGTGGCGTCGATAACCGCCAACGCCGCCGGCTCGCCTCCGCTCAATACGAAGGGTCCGATCGCACGCTCTTCGGTCGCAAGATGGTCGGCGACTCGCTGATCCACGTCCTTGTAGTGGCCACACAGTAGCGTCAGCTCGTCGCCCGCCGCGTATCGCACGGCGTCGGCGTGCGTGAAGTACGGCCCCCGAGCGGAGAGCAGCACGATCGGCGGCGCGACACCCAGTCCCTCCACCGCCTCGAAAAACGGCCCCGGTGTCATCACCATCCCCGCCCCACCACCATAGGGGGCGTCGTCCACCGTCCGGTGCCGGTCGTGGGTGTAGTCCCGGAGATCCACGATGCGGTAGGTCACCGCGCCAGCCGTCGCCGCCCGGGCCATGATACTGATCCCCAGCGGCTGGCGGAAAAAATCCGGGAAGATGGTGATGACCGTAACACGAAGCACGACTCAGTCCCGGTCTTCGATCAGCCCAGCGCGCGGAGCAACGTCCGCGTCTTCAATCATCCCCGCAGGAGGATCAACGTCCGCCCCTTCGGTCAGCCCCGCGGCCGGATCAACGTCCGCATCTTCGATCAGCCCCGCGGGCGGATCGACGACCAGCGCTCGGCGTCCGAGATCGACGCTCGTGACGACTTCCGGGCGATACGGCAGCATGACCGTCCCGCGCGCCGTGGACACTTCGAGGACGAGGCCCTGCGGCATCTCGTGCAGCGCTTCGACTCTGCCGAGTGCGCCACCGTCCCGCCACTCGACATGGAGGCCCACGAGGTCATGGAAGTAGACCTCATCGTCGGCTGGGGGCGCGACCTCGGACGAATCCACGAGCAGATAGCGCCCGCGCCACAGGTCGGCCACGTTCCGGTCCGCGAACTCGTCGAATCGCAGGATCCACCCACCCTTGAACGGCTTGGCGTGGCGGATCGTGAGCGCGTGCGGGCCCGGTGCGTCCGCTTTCCCGAGTTCGCCCGTGACGGTACCGGCAATGAGCCGGCGGCCCACCGCGAAGCGGGCCGCCGGCTCACTCGTCAACGACTCCACGACGACTTCCCCTCGAATGCCGTGTGCGTTGCGGATGCGCCCGACGATCATGTGCGCGGGCGCGGGCACGTCAGTCGCCGCCCGCAGCGCCCCGCTCGGAGTCGTCCTTGAGAGGGACGGCGCCCGCTTGCCGCTTCACCGCGACGCGCGCCTCATGGCGGATCTTCAACACCCCCGCCCGGCGGAGTAGCGAGCGGACCGTGTCGCTGGGCTGCGCACCGACATCCAGCCAGTAGTTCGCGCGATCAGCCAGGAGCGTCAATCGCCCAGTCTTCGCGCCGTCAGCCGGCACCTCACGCGGGGAGTACTGCCCGATGACTTCGATGAACCGGCCGTCCCGCGGACTCTGTGAATCCGCGACTACGATGCGGTACATCGGCGCGTTCTTCCGCCCCACTCGGCGGAGTCGAATTCGGACCATCTGATACGCCCCCTATCTGTGTCGGCGCCTCTACTCGGCGCACTCAGTCCCTCACCCAGCTCTTCGCGCCGTCGGCATTTCCGAAGCGCACCGGGCCCCTAAGCATAGCCGGTCGCCCCTCTCCAAGCCCCCCGACCGCCCCTTTTTTGCCGTCGCCCTTCTCTGTTCGCCCCTCCCCCGTCGACTTTCGACTCTCGTCTTTTTGTTTGTTCTTGCTGTTATCTCCTCTCTACTCTCTACTTTCGCCCTTCGTTTTTGCTGTTGGCCCTTCCTACCTCCCAAACATCCCCGGCGTCATCCCCCTCATCCCCCCCGCCCCCCTCGCCTTCTTCATCATCTTCTGCATATCCCGGAACTGCTCCAGCAAGCGGTTCACCTCGCTGATCGGCCGTCCCGACCCCTTCGCCACGCGCGCGCGCCGCGNNGAGCCGTTGAGGATCCCGGGGTTGTGCCGCTCGTCCGGCGTCATCGAGAGCACGATCGCCTCCAGATGCTTCAACCGTCGCGGATCCACGTTGGCTTGCTTGAGCATCTTGCTGTTCACACCGGGAAGCATCTTGAGGATGCCCTCGAGTGGCCCAAGTTTCTGCATCTGACGCATCGCGGAGAGGAAGTCCTGGAGATCGAGTCCCTCCTTCCGGACTTTCTTCTCGAGCGTCTTGGCCTCGTCCTCGTCGAACGTCGCCTGCGCCTTCTCCACGAGCGTGAGCACATCGCCCATCTGGAGGATGCGGCTGGCCATCCGGTCGGGGTAGAAATCCTCGAGTGCGTCCGTCTTCTCACCGACACCGATGTACTTGATCGGCTTCTTGAGCACGCCATAGATGGAGAGCGCGGCACCACCGCGCGCGTCGCCATCCATTTTCGTGAGGATGATGCCTGTCACCCCCAACGCCGTGTCGAAGCCCTGCGCGATCTTGACCGCCTCCTGGCCCGTCATGCCGTCGGCGACGAGCAGGATTTCGTCGGGGTGCACTGCCTCTTTGAGTCGCGTCAACTCGTGCATCATCTCTTCGTCGATCTGCAGTCGCCCGGCGGTATCGACGATCACGACCCGGTCGCGCGCCTTCCGCGCCTGCTCGATCCCTTGCTTGGCGATCCGCACGACATCGGTGGTGCCGCGCTCGACGTAGACGGGGACCCCGAGCTCGGCACCCAGCGTCTCGAGCTGGTCGATGGCCGCGGGACGGTAGACGTCGGCTGCCACCAGTCGCGTGGCGCGACCTTCGGCGAGCAGTTTCCGAGCGAGCTTGGCCGCAGTCGTCGTCTTTCCCGAGCCCTGGAGCCCCACCAACATGACGATGGTTGGTGGCACCGAGCTCAGTCGCAACCCCTCGCGCCGCTCGCCCAGCATGGCGACGAGCTCGTCGTGCACGATCTTCACGAGTTGTTGCGCCGGCGAGACCGCCTTGAGGGCCGAAACCCCCGACGCCGCCTTCTCGACACGCTCGACGAACTCGCGCGTCAATTGGAAGTTGACGTCGGCCTCCAGGAGGACCCGCCGCACCTCGCGAAGCCCGTCCTTGATGTCCGCCGGTGTCAGGACGCCCCGCCCGCGCAGACGGGCGAACGTTGCCTCCAGCTTCTCGCTCAGCTCATCGAACATAGCCCACAAACGTAGACGACATTAAGATTGACGACAAGACGAGGATCGGCGGCGAACAGTTCGCGGATCGCGGTGAGCGACAAACAGATAGCCCTCGTCATGCCGCCGTACACACCGACCTCGCGCACGATGCCACCCGCTGCTCCCTAACCGCTAACCGCTGTCCTTCATGCCCAAGCCGCAGCGCAAAGACGACATCCTCAAGTCCGAGCTCCCGCCGGCGCTCCCGCTCATGGCGCTCCGGTCCACGATCGTCTACCCGCTGGGTACGATCGCGGTGCAGATGGGCGCTCCTGAGAACCTGGCGCTCCTGCGCGCGAACGAGGAGCCGGGACTGATCGTGGCCCTCGTGGTCGCCAGCGGGGACCACGACGAGCCGATCGAGTCGGCGCAGTTCATCGGACGCGTCGGCGTCGCCGCTCGCGTGCACGAGCGCATCAATCTCCCCGGCGACACCGTCCAGATCACGCTGCAAGGCCTCCGCCGTATCGTCATCGAGGAGATCCGGCAGACCGAGCCCTTCGTGGTGGCGGCTGTCAAACCGGTGAAGGAGACGATCTCCGACGCCAAGGAGATCGACGACCTCGTTGCCCGTGTCGCCGCGGCGGCCGAAACGCTGGCCGATCTCATCGACCGCATCCCTGATGAGGTCCCCGCGATCCTCAAGATGAACGTCTCGGATCCCGGCCGGTTCGCGGATCTCGCGTCCACGAACATGAACTTCCGGATCTCGGACAAGGACGAGGTGCTCCAGCGGCTCGATGTCGGCCAGCGTCTCCGATTCATCTTGACCCGACTCGAACGCGAGGTGGCGCGCGCGCGGGTGATGGAGGACGTCAAGCGGCAAACCGAGATCAAGATCGAGCAGCACCAGCGCGAGTTCTACTTGCGCCAGCAGCTGCGCGCGATCCAGACGGAGCTCGGCGAGACCGACCCCGCGGAAAAAGAGACGACCGATACCCTCAAGAAGATCGACGAGGCGAATCTCCCGGAGAAAGTCGGACAGGAAGCGCGCCGCGAGACGGAACGGATGCGGATGCTCTCCCCAGCCTCGTCCGAATACCAGGTCATTCGGACGTATCTCGACTGGATCCTGTCGCTGCCCTGGCACAAGCGATCGGGCGACGACGAGATCGCGCTCACCAAGGTCGAGACGGCGCTCGATGGCCGGCACTACGGGCTCCGCGAGGCCAAGGAGCGCATCATCGAGTTCCTCGCCGTCCGGAAGCTCCGCGGCGGCGACCCCCACGGCCCGATCCTCTGTTTCGTCGGCCCCCCGGGCACCGGCAAGACGTCACTGGGCGAAGCCATCGCCAGCGCCATCGGACGCGAGTTCTATCGCATCTCGGTGGGCGGCGTTCGCGATGAGGCCGAGATCCGTGGCCATCGGCGCACGTACGTCGGCTCGATGCCGGGTCTGATCCTACAAGCGCTGCGACGAGTCCAGGTGAAGGATCTCGTGCTCATGATCGACGAGATCGACAAGATGACGGGAGGGGGCCCTTCGGGTGACCCCACGGCAGCCATGCTCGAAGTGCTCGATCCGTCGCAGAACAACTCGTTCGTCGATCACTATCTCAACCTGCCCTTCGATCTGTCGGCGGTGCTCTTCATTTGCACGGCGAACAACTTGTACGACATCCCGGCCCCGCTGCGCGACCGGATGGAGATCATCCGCATCGCGGGCTATACCGTCGAAGAGAAGGTCGAGATCGCGTGGCGGTACCTCATCCCGCGATTGCTCGAGGAGCACGGGATCACGGACAAGGACCTGCAATTCACCGACGAGGTGCTCGGCTTCGTCTCCAGCCGCTACTCGCGCGAAGCCGGTCTCCGCAACTTCGAGCGCAACCTCGCCGCCGTCATGCGCAAGCGCGCGCGCCGCAAGGCCGAGGGCGAGGAAGGCGCGTGGATCATCGACGCGGCGCGCGTCGAAGAGTTGCTCGGACCACCGCGCTATCCGTTCGAGGAAGCGGAGAAGGAGCCGGAGATTGGCGCGGTGACCGGGCTGGCCTGGACCGCGGCCGGCGGCGATCTCATGGTGATCGAAGCGCTCCGCATGCCCGGCTCGGGACGGCTGACCGTCACGGGGCAGCTCGGCGACGTCATGCGCGAGTCGGTCGATGCCGCGCACTCGTATGTCCGGTCCCGCGCCACGGTCCTGAGGATCGACGAGAAGGAATTCAAGGAATCCGATCTCCACATCCACTTTCCGGCCGGCGCGATTCCGAAGGACGGCCCCAGCGCCGGGATCGCGGTCACGCTCGCTATCGCCAGCGCCCTGTCACGACGTCCGGTCCGGCGCGACCTCGCGATGACCGGCGAGGTCACGCTGCGGGGCAAGGCGCTCGAGATCGGCGGGGTGAAGGAAAAGGTGCTCGCCGCGTATCGCGCGGGCCTCCGCGAGGTGATCCTGCCCAAAGCGAACGACAAGGATCTCCGTGATGTGCCGGATGAAGTGCGCGCCAACATGGTGTTCAGCTTCGTCACGAATATGGACGACGTGATCCGCATCGCACTGCTCGACGCCGATGCCATCCCGGCGGCCAGTACCGCGCCCGCCGAGCTCGCGGATCACCCGCCCAAGGACGACGCCAAAGACGAAGCGACTGCCATCGCGCCGTCCGCTGCACCGGCGCCGGCGTCGATTCGCGCACCCGTCACGCCGCTGATGTCCGCGGGTCGGGACGCGGCGACGGACCCCGCGCGCTGACCGCGTAGCCGCCGCAGTCGTTCACGCGCCGCGCGGCGGCTTCAGTGTCGGCATCCATCTCGTGAACCTCCACAACCCGTGGGTGGAGTTCGGCGTTCAGGTAGCGATCGGCACGATTGCCGGTGGTTTTTCGGACACGGTGGCCGTGTGGATGCTCTTCCGCCCGCGGCAGCGGCGGTTCGGTTTCCAAGGCGCGATCCCGAAGAACCAGCCGCGGTTGGCACGCAGCATCGGGAAGACGGTCGGCGAGCGGCTCCTGACGCCGCACGACTTGATGGAAGAGATCGCGCGATCCGGACTGCGCGATGCGCTCGAGCGCCAGCTCGCTGCGCTGTTGAGCGACGCGCTCGATCACGACCACGGTTCGCTCACGACGATGCTCCCCGCGGAGTTGGTACCCGCCGTGGAGACGGCGGTCCAGGATTTCCTGACGCGCTTCGTCAACGATCTTCCCTTCCGCGAACGGATGGTCGCCCGTCTCGTGCTCACGGACCGGACCGTAGAGAAGATCGTCGAGGCCCTCCAAAAGCCCATCGGACGCCCGGGCCGCTGGCTCCCCCCTGACACCGCCCAGCGCCTCGCGCACGCGCTGTCACCCGCGATCTGGACGTGGATCGAGCAGCAGATCCCCACCCTCGTCGAGCGCTTCCGGGTGCAGGAGATGGTCGAGCGCAAAGTCCTCGCCTTCAGCCACGACCGCATCGAGGAATTGATACGCGGCGTCATCGACCGCGAGCTCCGCCTCATCATCCGCACCGGCTACGTCCTCGGCGGCCTCATCGCGATCGTCCTCTTCGGCCTGACAAAACTCATAGGTATGTGAGCGGTCAGCGAATAGCGGTCAGCCGATGGCGGTCGGCGGATGTCGCGCCGACCGCCTTCCCGCCGGTGAAGTCGCTATCCACCGATCACAATTTTCCCCGCGTCCACCAGCTTCGTCCCTGCTCCCGCCGGCGCGTCCACATACACCACCGCCGGATGCCCGCCAATCTCCACCGGCGTCACCGCCACGCTACGCGTGGGATGCGCGCCATATCGCGCCGTCACGGTCTGCATCAGCAGATCACGGAACTGACCCGCCGCCACCGACGACCGCCACACGGTCACCCATACCAGCGCAGGCCCCTGAGGCGTATCGACGATTTGGTATCGGTCTCCCGCCCACCCTGAGGCACCACGGATCGCCGCCGCGTTGTCGTTCAGATGCTGGAATAGGAACAACCGGGTGTCGAACTCCCCCATGTCGTTCGAGTACCGAACCTTCGATGGCCCACCAGGCGGCGGCGGAAGCGTCACCTGCAGCGGCACCTCACGGTGCCCGAAATACGCCTCGTCGGGGTGGAGGATCTGCTGCGTCGATATCGGCATGTCGCCATACGGCTGCTTGCCCGGTGAGTGCACATCGAAATCCCGCATGAACTCGGCGCCACTCAGATACGGAAAGATCAGCGTCTCCTGCAGCACCATGGGCGAGTTGGCGAACGCCGGCATGGCGCCCTGGTTGTCTCGGATCTGCTGCCGGATGCCGTCCCAACCGCCCGGGATCATGGTCATGAAGTTCCGGGTCCCGGTCATCGCCACCAATTGGTCGAACACCGCCTGTCCCTCGATCACAGCTTGAGCGGCAGCCGTCCGATCATCGTCGCCCTCGATCGATTGGAGCGAGTCGAGATTCATGTACTGGTCCTGCAGCGCGTGGACCAGCTCGTGCGAGATGACGGTCGAGATCTCGTTGGCCGGCGCGCCATCGACGATATAGAGGATCTTGGTCTTCGGGTCGTAGAAACCGACGATCTGCTCCGTCAGCAGGTTCTCGAGCTGCGCCCGCAGATGCATCGTGTCGGGGATCAGCCCGAACATCTTGTTCGCGAGTTCGCTCCCCTCGAGATCACGCTCGGCGTGGCTCGTGGTGAATTCCTTTTCCAGGAACGCGCGCACCTCGGCTTTCGTCCGCGGCTCGACCCGCGGTGGCCGCTTGAACTTGAGCCCCACCGCCCGCTCGATCCGCGGCACCGCGTCCGACACCTCACCCGCGTACCGCCCCGCGCCGGGCGCGGCTTTCGTGTCCTGCGCGCACGCGAGGCTCCACGCAGCCGCGCACCCCACGCATACCAATGCCGCAAACCGCGTCACGCATCGAATGCTCATGGCGCACGCCACGCGATGGTCCGTCCGGTCGCGACCGCGACCGCGCGCGCGACATCATGCCCGCGCACGACGATCCCTTCATCCGCGAGTTGATGCCGGAGGATCACCTCTAATTCGGCGAGTCCCCGCAAGCGAGTGGCTCCCCCCGACGCTGTGGACTCGCGTCGGTACGCCGTCCGAGCGTCAACCGGTGTCGCTGGAGACGACCCGCCCGTGATGACGGCCTCTATGTCGGCGCCGAATCGCGCGAGCGCGTCGAATCCGGTCCGCGCATATCGCTCGAGCTGGTCGGGCATCTCATCGGCGTCAACGTCGTCCGTCGCCGCCACCGGCAGATCGAGCGGTTGCGTCCGGAGAATCGCCCGTCGTTCGGCGAGGAGCGCGGCGGTGGCGTCGGAGTAGATCGCGAGTGCCTGCGCGTGCGCGCACGCTTCGTCCAACGCGTCGATCGCGCGGTCCGGCCGCGCGCGGTCGGTTACGTACTCATCGGTCAGGCGAACGGAGGCGTCCAGCGCGTCGTCGGAGATCACGACGCCGTGGTGGCGCTCCAACCGGCCCACCCGCGCCCGTAGGATTTCGAGCGTATCGACGGCGGAAAGCTCGCGGATGTCCACGCGCTGGAACCGACGCTCCAGAGCGGGATCGCCACACACCCACCGCACGTATTCGTCGTCGGTCGTCGCCCCGATCACGCGGAAATCGCCCCGCACGAGCGCCGGTTTGAGCATGTTGCCCGCGTCCATCGCGGCACCCATTGCCGTGCCCTGGCCGATCAGGTTGTGCAGNNTCGTCGATGAACAGCACGACGTCGGACGCGGCGGTGACGCCATTGACCAGCGCGGTAATCCGCGCTTCGTACTGGCCGCGGTACGTGGTCCCGCCGAGCAGCGCGACGTGATCCAGCGAGAGGACCCGGACGTCACGGAGCGCGAGCGGAACGTGGCCGGTCACCACCCGCTGCGCGAGGCCTTCGACGATCGCGGTCTTGCCGACGCCGGCCGCGCCGACGAGTGCGGGGTTGTTCTTACCGTAGCGGAGCAGGATGTCGATGACGCGCGCGATCTCCGGATCGCGGCAGCGGACCGGGTCGAGCCGTCCGGCACGCGCCTCCTCCGTCAGGTCACGAGTAAATCGATCCAATTCCGAGTCCCGAGCCCGCACCGTGTATTCCCCCCCGCTTTTGTCTACTTTCTACTTTCTACTCTCGCCTTTTGTCTTTTTCGCCTTTTCTTGTCCTGTTCTCTGTGTTTTCCTTTTTTCTGTCGACTTTCGACTCTCGGCTTTATCTCTTGTCAGTTTGTTGTTTTCTTTTGTCGACTTTCGACTTTCGACTCTCGGTTTTCTTGTCTTCTCTCTCCTACAGAAGCCCCAACCGCCTCAGATACCACGCGATGAGCCGATATCCCCAAAGCAAGGCCACGAGTGCCGCAGGCGCAAGGAAAACCCCGAATGGCACGAGCGGCGGCTCGAATGGGACCTTGTTTCGGCGACTCCGGATCCATCCGATCGGCATCACGAAGACGAGAAATACGATCGCGCCGAGCGCGGCACCGAGGAATACCGTGAGCAGCGTGCGACCCGGTCCCACCGCCGCTCCCACAACCGCCATGAGCGTCACATCCCCAAAGCCCATCGCTTCTTTCTTGAGGATCACCTCACCGAGCCACCCGACGATGGAGATCGCGCCCGCGCCGACGCACGCGCCGATCAGCGCGTCGTAGGGCGTCGCGAAGCCGCCCGAGTCCGCGAGCAGCACACCGACGACGGACGTCACGCATACCCATACGAGCCCGAACACGGTGAAGCCGTCCGGAATCAGAAAGTAGCGAAGGTCGGTGATCGCGACCCCCGCTAGGATCGTCCCGAACACTGCGACGCGGAGTGCGACGAACGGCGATGGAATCGTCGCGAACGCCGCCACCCATCCGAGTGCGACGCCCAGTTCCACGGCCGGGTATTGAATGGAGATCGGCAGGCGGCAACCCGGACAGCGCGCGCGAAGCGCGACCCAGCTGACGAGCGGGATGTTCTCGTACCAGGTGATCGGCCGCTGACATCGCGGACACCGCGAACGGGGCGCCACCACCGAGAGCTCCATCGGCCATCGCGCGATGCATACGTTGAGAAACGATCCGATCACTGCGCCCACCAAAAAGATCGTGCCCCACCAGAGCCACGGCGGAACCCCGGCCGGCGCGGCGACATCGAGCGCGATGCCACGGAGTGTCGCCACGTCCGTCAATCCACCGATCATGCGCGACCCCGGGCGACCGCGTGGACACCCGGCGATTCGTCAGGATCCGCGCGCAGTGTGTACAGCAGGATGCCGGCAGCCACCGCGACGTTGAGCGACTCGACGTCCACGAGTGGGAGCGCGACCAACCGCTCGATCCGGCTGCGGGCGTCCGCGGTGAGGCCACTGCCCTCGTTGCCGACGACGAGCGCCAGCCGCGAGGGCACGTCGGCCAGCCGGCCAGGGAGTGCCGACCCCCGCGCGTCCGCGCCCCACACTGACACGTGATTCGCCAGCCGCCACCGATCGAGATCTTCCCAGGATGTGGCAAACGCTGGATGTGCGAAGTGGGCTCCCATCGCGCTACGGACGACTTTCGCGTTCCACAGGTCAACGGTGCCGGCCACGGACACCGTCGCCGCCGCCCCCAGGGCGGCAGCGGTCCGTAGCATCGTGCCGACGTTGCCCGGGTCCTGGACGGCGTCGAGGACGAGTACGCGGATCGCCCCAGCCAATGGCACGGCGGCCCAAGACCGCGCCGGTATCGTCGCCACCGCCAGCACGCCTTGGGGCGACTCGGTGTCGGCCGCGGTCGTGAACTCCGTGTCGTCCACCTCCACCACCGGCACCTGGCGCTCGGCTAGCAATGCGCGCAACGCGGCGCCGCGGGGGCTGACCGCGAGCTGCGGGCTCACCAGCGCCCCCTCGACCGCCAGCGACGAACGAAGCAGCTCCTCGACGGTGCGCACGCCTTCGGCCACGAATGAGCCGGTGCGCTCACGCGCCTTACGACGGCGGAGGTCACGAGCCAAGGTGATTAACGCCACGCGGTTACTAGATTGAGTCGGTGAAGGGCCTTGCCCGAGGTGTCGGCCGAGCGGCCGTGATCTTCGCTCGGGACCGCGGTGGCCGCCAGTCCAATCTTACTCTCCCATTCGTTTGCCGCGCGCACGGACTGCACTCACGATCGCCGGATCTGATTCCGGCGGCGGGGCCGGCATCCAAGCCGACCTCCGCGTGTTCGTTCGCCTGGGCGTATTCGGTACGACGGCCATCACCGCCGTCACGGCGCAGAACACCCTGGGGATTCAGCGGTGGATGTCGATCGGCACCGCTCTCGTGCGAGCCCAGATCGACGCGGTCGCGACCGACCTGAGGCCCGACGCCGTGAAAAGCGGGATGCTGGCCAACGCCGACATCGTGCGCGCCGTCGCCAGCGCACTGCGGAAGCACGGCCTTCGCCGATATGTGCTGGACCCCGTGATCCTGGCCAGCTCGGGGACCCCACTCCTCGACCGCGCGGGTGTGAGGGCGCTTCGACGCGAGCTGATCCCCCTCGCCACGATCGTCACCCCCAACCTGGCCGAAGCCGCCGCGCTCACGGGTGAACATGTGGCCGACGTCGCGGCCATGCGGCGCGCCGCCCTCCTGCTCGTCGATCGTGATGGCGCGCAGGCCGCGCTGGTCACCGGCGGTCATCTCACGGGCACCACGACGGTCGATGTCCTATACGACGGCAAGGTCGCCCCCCGGCTCTTCCGCCATCGCCGCGTCATGACCCGCCACACCCACGGCACCGGCTGCACCCTCTCCGCCGCCATCGCCGCCCGCCTCGCCCTCGGCGATCCCCTCCCCACCGCCGTCGCCGCCGCCCTCCGCTACGTCCACCGCGCCCTACTCCACCCCCCCTCCCTCGGCACCGGCCCCGGCCCCATCGGCTAACCGCCGCGCCGCCTGCCCCCGCCGACTCCTGTCTTTTGCTCTTGCCCCTGTCGCCTTTCGACTCTC
>PMAE01000037.1:15630-29173 GCA_003152485.1 Gemmatimonadota bacterium
CTACTTTCTACTTTCGCCCTTTACTTTCCCCCTCTCCCCCCCCTCCCCCCTCCCCTCTCACCCACTCCCTCACCGCCCTCTCAAACACCGCCGCCGCCCGCTCGGTCATCGCCAACACCTCAGCGTGGTCCAGCCGCGTCCCGGTCGTCCCGCTCGCCGCATTCGTAATACAACTCACCCCTGTCACGCGCATCCCAAGCGCCCGCGCCACGAGCACCTCCGGCACCGTGGACATTCCTACCGCATCGGCGCCCAAGTGCGCGAGCATGCGGATCTCCGCCGGTGTCTCGTATGACGGTCCGAGCACGGCCGCATAGACGCCGTCGCTGACCGTCGCCCCCGCGGCGCGCGCGAGACCGAGGAATCGGTCGCCGAGCGCACGGTCGTAGGGTGAGGACATATCCGGGAATCGATGTTCTCCGGGCCGCACGGGGCCGATCAGGGGATTGCCCCATGTCAGATTCACGTGGTCTCGGATGAGCATGAGCGAGCCGGGTCGCAGATCCGGACGGATCGCGCCCGCCGCGTTCGATACGAAGAGCGTGCGTGCGCCCAGCGCATGGACGACGCGGACCGGCAGCCCGATCACGTCGGCTGAGTGTCCCTCGTACAGGTGCAACCGGCCCGCGAGGGCGACGACTTCGACGCCATCGATGACCCCGTGCACCAATTCCCCCGCATGGCCGGCCACGGTCGCGGGCGGCAGCCCAGGGATGTCGGCGAATTTGATGTGGGTCGCCCGCTCGATGTGGCGCGCGAATCCGCCGAGCCCTGAGCCCAGGATGAGAGCGACCCGTGGACTGGCGCCCCGGCAGAGCGCACCCACGACGGCCGCGATCGCCGCCGGCCCCTCAGTCGGCGATCGGTCCCGGCGCGCCATCACGATGCGGCGTCGCGGAGCGTTCTGATGGCCGCGTCGACACGGCCGAGTAATGCACGCCCCTCGGCCTCCGGAAGAAATGCATACTCGAACCCCGTCCGTGCCATCGCGCATAGCTCGTCGAGTGTGAGCGCGTGCGCGGCGGCGGCGTGCGCGTACTCCGACGTCACCGTGGTGTCGCTCATGAGTCGGTTGTCGGTGCACAATACCACGGGGACACCCTGGTCCAGGTATGCGCGGAGGGGGTGCGAGCGATACGACGACGTCGCGCCGGTCTGGACGTTGCTCGTCAGGCACACCTCGAGGGCGACTCCGTGCGCTGCGGCATACGCCGTGAGCGCGCCATCCTCGATCAACCGCGTACCGTGCCCGATTCGGATGGCATCACATACCTCGATGGCCTGGCGGACCGAGTCCGCACCGTCGGCCTCGCCCGCATGACAGGTGCAGGCTAGCGCATGCGCCTGCGCGTACCGGAACGCCGCGACGTGCGCACCCGCGGGGTGGCCAGCTTCCGCCCCCGCGAGATCGAATCCCACGACGCCCGCGTGTTGGTGCGCGACCGCGAAGCGTGCCACCTCCAACGACGCCTGTGGGCCCATCTGCCGGAGCGCGCATATGATGATGCGCGCGACGATCCCGGTGTCGCGCTCCGCGCGGGCCAGACCGCGCCCCACCGCGGCGACCACGTCGTCGACGCTCAGCCCGAGCCGCGTATTGAGGATCGGCGCGAACCGCACCTCGAGATACCACACCCCCTCGCGCGCCGCGTCCTCCGCGAGCTCGAACGCCACACGCTCGAGTGCCGCCGCGGTCTGCAGGACGTCGAGCGTCACGGAGAATGAGGAAAGGTAGGTCTCCAGCGTGCACCCATCCGGCACCCGCATCGCCCGACGGACCCCGACGACGTCGGCCGCCGGCAGTAGCGCCCCGCTCGCCGCGCCCAATTCGAGCAGCGTCTCGGGGCGCAACGACCCATCCAGATGGCAATGCAGCTCACTCTTGGGCAACCGCACCAAGAACTCGCGATCGATCATGCTCCGTTGGCTAGGGAGAGTGGCCGGGGATTGGCGGATGGCGGGTGGCGGCAGTCCGGGGCCGGTCGCCCCCGACTGGCGGTCAAACGCATCCGCCCAACCAAGCGTACAAGCTAGGTGATCAGCCGCAACCCCTGCGGCCCCTCTGTCTCCTGTCTGGTGAGTCCCCGCTCCTGGCTAGCGGTTACCGGTACAATACCGTGACCCCGAATCAGTCCCATCTTTGCTCTTCATGCCCGGCGACCGCATATTTTTTGGTGTGGCCTCCGCCATCATGACCATGTCACGACAGACCCCCGCGAAGCCGGCTGTTACTCCGGTAAACACGGAGCGCGTCCTCGTTGTCGACGATGAGCCGGATATCGTCGCACTGGTAGCGTACCACCTCGCCAAGTCCGGCTATCGCGTCTCCACCGCCTCGAACGGACAGGACGCGCTCGGGCTGGCACGGCAGGAACGCCCGTCGATCGTAGTCCTCGATCTGATGCTGCCCGGGCTCTCGGGGTTCGATGTGCTCGAGCAGTTGCGCGGCGACGATACGACTCGCGATGTCGCGGTGCTCATGCTCACCGCCCGCCGCGAGGAGCCCGATCGTATCCGCGGACTCTCACTCGGCGCCGACGACTATCTGACCAAGCCCTTTAGCCCGCAGGAGCTCGTGCTGCGGGTGGGCGCGATCCTCCGGCGCGTCGGGGCTTCGGCGCATACCGCGTCCGATGTGCTCGCGATCGGACCGATTCACATCGACCGCGCCGCCCACCGGGTAAGCGTCGAAGGGGCCGAGGTCGAGCTCACGCCGACGGAGTTCAAGCTGCTGCTCACGCTGGCCGAACGACGGGGCCGGGTTCAGGCACGGGGGCACCTGCTGGAAACGGTGTGGGAGGCCGCGCCCGACATTCAAACGCGGACCGTAGACATGCACATCCAGCGGTTACGTACCAAGCTCGGACTAGCCGGCGACCTGATCGAAACCGTCCGCGGTTTTGGCTATCGGTTGCGGGCCGGCCATTCGCGGGGCGCGTAACACGGCCCCCCCTCGGGCCACGTCACAGGCCTTTTCACGGGCCGCCTCCGGCTAAGCCCGGACTCACACACCGTGCGACTCACACAACGGCTCCTCCTCGGCTCGCTCATCGTCGTGAGCGTGCTCGTCGCATGCGTGGTCGCGATCATCGATCACCGACTGGACGTGTCGGTTGGCGGCGCCGGCGCCAGTATGCCGGCGCTGGTGCACCAAGCCAAGCAAGATGTCTACCTGGTGGGATGCCTGGCGCTGGCCGTCGCGGCCGCGGTCGCCATCCTCTTCGCCCGTGCCGTCTCCAAGCCGATCGTGGAGCTCCGCGACGTCGCGCGCGGGCTCGCTGCCGGCGACCTCACTCGCCGGCCCTCGCTCACGGCACCCGGTGAGGTCGGCGATCTGGCCATCGCGCTCCACCGCCTCGGCGAACAGCTCGGCGCGCGACTCACCGCGCTCGAGGCCGAGGATTCGCTCCTCACCGCGCTCTTCGACTCCCTCAACGAGGGCGTCGTCGCGGTAGACGCGCGCCAGCGCGTCGTCCGGATCAATACCACTGGCCGGCAGCTCCTGCGGGCCCAGTTGCCGGTGCCCTTCCCGCTCGACCACCTCCCCCGTGAGCGCGTGTTTCGCGACGCGGTCGCGGGCGCGCTGGCCGGCGAAGTCACGGAGAGCGCGGAGGCCGTGATGGACGGGCGCACGCTGGCGTTCACCGCGCGCCCACTGGCCGGCGGAGGGGCCGTCGTCGCGCTCCTGGACCTGACCGCCACTCGCCGCCTCGAGGCCGTGCGGCGCGACTTCGTCGCCAATGTCTCCCACGAGCTCAAGACCCCACTCACCGTCGTCGGCGGCTTCGCCGAGACGCTCACCGATGAGGACCTGCCTCCTGATCGGCGTCGCCAGTTCGCGGAAACGATTCTCGCGAACACCCGCCGGATGCAGCGCATCGTGGACGATCTCCTCGATCTCTCCCGGATCGAGTCGGGCGGGTGGGTGCCCATGCCCGCGCCCGTCGACGTGCGGGCCGCGGCCGCCGACGTGGTCGTGCCGTCCAAAGCGCTGGCCGCCGAAAAGGGCATCGCCCTCGAGGTGTGCGTGCCCGACGACGCCCGCACGGTGATGGCCGACGCCACCGCGCTGCGACAGATCCTCACCAACTTGGTCGAGAACGCGGTCCGCCACACCGCCGCGGGATCCGTCACCGTCGCGACGCACCGCGAGGCACCGGTCGATGTCGCTGGGGCGGGCCCGCAGGCTGGCGTGTGGCTCATCGTCCGAGACACCGGCGCAGGCATTCCGGCCCAACACCTGCCACGCATCTTCGAGCGGTTCTACCGCGTCGATCGCGCGCGTTCACGCGATGCAGGCGGCACGGGACTCGGGCTGGCGATCGTCCGGCACCTGGTCGAAGCACACGGCGGTCACGTGCGGGCCGACAGCCAGGTGGGCCGCGGCACCACGGTGGCCGCCTATTTCCCCGACACCCCTGTGACCCGGGCCTGACGATCCGGGCAGCCGCGGTGCGGGACGCGTCAGCTCACGGCGTCGCCCCAATCCGGGACGGCATGTCCGCGCATGTCCGCGCGCCCGCGCATGTCCCTCACGTTCCGGCGAGCCGTTCCAACCGATCGACTGAGCTGGGCGGGCCGGTCAGCCCCGTCGCCGCGCAATCATGATCTCTGTCGATTTCACGACCGCCACCGCCTCAACCCCCCGTACCAGACCGAGCCGCTCGGCCGAGTTCCGGGTGATGACCGCCACGAGCTCCTGAGGCAGGATCGAGATCGTGACTTCCGCCATCAGCCCATCGGAGACGACGGACCGAATTTTTCCGCGGAGTTGGTTGCGCGCGCTGATGTCGATGGACCGCTGATCGCTGGAGGGTTGAGCCGCCTCCCGTCCAGGACGCCCCTCGACCAATCGCTCGCGCGAGAAGAGCCACCGCCGACCATGCCGGACCGCCGGGAGCTTCCCCTCACGCGCCAGTAGCTGCACCCGCTTCACATGGAGATGCAGCAACGCCGCAGCTTCATCCGCCGTGATGAGATCCGGTCGAGGCGCCGTGCGTGCCATTGCCGTTGAGAATACCGACTCGCCCCCACGCACGGAATCCCAGCGCCCGATATCAGGCCGTCAAATGTGCTGGTTCGTGCGGCATCGGGCAGTGGGGGCCGTTCGAGAACGGCCCCCACCGAGCGTCACACCCAGGGCCGCCGACAGCGCACCTCGACTCGCCTCAGACCACTCGCCTCGCCACCACCCAGCTACCGCCCCGGCGTCGCCTCAGCCACCTGCATCGTCGATAGCCGCCGGTCCAACAACGCCACGATGCTTGATGGGAGCGGTGCATAGTCGAGCGTGGGCGCCGACCGCTCGCCGTCATGGATCGCCCACTTCACGAAGGCGATGATCGCTTTGCCTTTGGCTGCGTCGGCGTAGTGCGTCGGCACCAACAGATAGGTGAACGACGAGATCGGGTACGCCTGCGCGCCCGGGGCATCGACGATGGACAACCGGAAGTCGGTGGTCGCCGGCAGCGTCGCCACGACGCCAGCGGCGGCGGCCGTCACGGACTCGATCGTCGGCTCGACGAACGTCCCGGCGGAGTTCCGGACGGACGCGTACGCCAACTTGTTCTGGCGGGCATACGCCAACTCCACGTAGCCGATCGAGTGTGGGGTCTGCTTCACCTGCCCGGCGACGCCCTCGTTGCCCTTCCCACCCAGTCCCACGGGCCACTGCAGCTCCTTGCCGGTGCCCGGGCCGCCTTTCCACGTCGCGCTGACGGCCGACAGGTAGCTCGAGAAGATGTATGTCGTGCCGCTGCCATCGGAGCGGTACACGACCACGATGTCTTGGTTGGGGAGCGTCATGCCGGGATTGAGCGTCGCGATTGGCGCCGCGTTCCACTTCGTGATCTTCCCCAGATAGATATCCGCGATCACGTCGCCCGTGAGTCGGATCGGCCGCGTGACTTCCGGCACGTCGTATGTGAGCACCACTGCGCCCAGCACCGTAGGAATGTGCAACACCGGAGTCTTGAGCTTCGCCATCTCGGCGTCCGACATCGGGGCGTCCGACGCGCCGAAATCGACCGTTCCTTCGGTCAGTTGGCGGATGCCACCGCCTGACCCGATGGACTGATAGTTGATCTTGACGCCGGTCTTGGTGGCGTAGTCGGCGAACCACTTCGAATAGATCGGATACGGAAACGTGGCGCCCGCACCCGTCAGTTCGGTGCCCTGCGCGTGCACGCGGGCGGAGCTGGCGGTGGCGAGAGCGGTGATGGCAGCAAACGTGACGACGGACGTGCGAAGAAACGACCGAATCATGCAGTCTCCGAGAGAGTGGGACGGCGTCATTCTAACGCGCCCGATTCTCGACACGTCCGCAGTCGTGTACCGTTCCCGTCACAACTCGCCGCCGCTGTTCGCCGTTGTCGACTTTCGACTCTCGATTTCCTGTTGCTCTTCGCCCTTATCTACTTTCTACTTTCGCCCTTCCTGTCTTTTCTTTACGGCAACTGATCAGTCGGCTGCAAGCCGATGGAGTACGCGACCGCGCGCTTCGCCAGTCCGAGTTGAACGATGGCCTGCGCCCGGAGGTTCTGCGCCTGGAACAACGCGGCCTGCGCCGTGAGGAGTTCCACGATCGAGGAGAAGCCCACCTCGAACCGCCCCGACACCAGGTCGAACGCCGCTTGCGCCGCTGACAGGCCAACGGCCGTGGATCCAAGGCGGTTGACCGCTACGCCGTACTCGCCCACGGCCTGGCTGACGTCGCCCGCGACTTCGCGCCGGACATCGCCGGCGGCCAGTTGGGCGGACCCATACGCGACTTGCGCCTCTTGCCGGTCGAGTCGCGAGCGAAACAGGTCGAACAGGTTGTACCCCACGCCTACGGAGAAGACCGTGGTCGCCTGCTCACCCACTTGGTCGGCGAGCGACGGCTGTGACAGGGTGACTTGGTTGACACCGCTCTGCGTGGCACGGTCGAATACCCGCCCCGTCGAGAACAAGCCGAAGCCGATCGCCAGCGACGGAAGATCCTCGTTCGACGCACGACGAATCCCCCACCGGGTCGCGTCGATCTCGGTCTGTGCGGATCGGAGGTCCAGACGCTGTCGCAAGGCTTCGCTCACGAGCGCCGCCGTGTCTCGGTACGCAGGACCTAACAGAGTGGTGTCGAGCTGCGGCGGGACGAGGACGACTGTCTCCTGCGGGTCGATGTGAATGCGCTGCAGCAACGCGATCTGGTCCGACCGCAGCCGGTTGTCGGCGTCGAACACCGCGGATTCATCAGCGCTTTGCTGGGCCTGCGCACGGTAGAGGTCGGCCGGCGGACGCTTACCGAGGCGGACCAGTTCGCTCAGTTGACCCACCCGCTGCCTCGAGACGTCCACATTTTGAGTCGCCAGCGTGACGAGTTGGCTGTCGAGCACCGCTTGCAAGTAGGCCTGCGATACATCCAGCGCCACGGACTGTTCTGTGCGCGCCAGCGTGAGTCCGTAGGCTTGCTTGGTGTATTGCGCGGCCCGTATCCCCGGGTAGGCCATCAAGCCGCCCAAGAGGTTGAGCGATGTGGAGAGCTGGTATCCCATTGTTTCGAATCGCGTGTCCCACGGCGCCATGGCGCGGGAGCCGACGAGGGGGTTGCCGGTGGTGACGGCACGGCCCGCCGTCCCGCCGACCGACGGCAGCAGCCCGGCATAACTCCGCGTGACTTCGGTGCCTGCGTTCGCGGCAGCGAATCGCCCCTGCTGCACCGGTGTGGCGACTCGCAATGCTAGCGCGATCGCGCTATCGAGGGTGAGCGTCACCGGCGCCTGTCCGGTTGGCGCCGCCGACGCCTGCGCCGCCGCGACTCGCGTCGAGTGGCCGGCGATGAGCCATCCCGCCGCGACGAGCCACCACACGCGGAATGGTATGCCCTGTGCCAAGCGCATCACACGCGTCGCGCGACGGTGGAATCGCCAAGCGGTTGCACTCGCTGTCCCTCGGGCACGCTATCGCCGAGATTGATCGCGACCCGCTCGCCTTCGGTCACGCCATCGAGAAGGCGTACGGTTATGCCGTCTGAATCGAGGACGTGGACTTCGCGGAAGTTGACCCGGTCGGAATCGTTGACGATCGCCACGAAGTGTTTCTCGCCGCGATCGATCAGCGCGGCCGCAGGAAGCTCGAGATAGGATTGCCCCGCGACCGCGAGCGCGACACGAACCACACTGCCAGGCACGATGGTACCCTTGCGGTTGGTCACGTCGATCTCGGCAAGGAGGGTCCTCGTGTTTGGGTCGAGCTCGCCGGTAAACCGACTGACCGCGCCCACGACGTGGAGGTTTGGCCGATTGGGATCGGAGATGACGACGGGCGCGCCACGCCGGATGTCGGCGGCATCGCGCTGATCGAGATACACGTACACCCGGAGGCTGTCGGTTTGGCCGACTTCGACGACGGGCAACGCGCTCGTTTGCGAATTCTCGGCGTTCTGTACGAGCGCCCCTGGATCTGCGTAGCGCGCGGTCACCGTGCCGCTAAATGGCGCGCGCAGCGTCTCGTACCGCTGGAGCGCGGCGTACCCCTGCGCCCGCGATTGCGCGACGTTGGCGTCGGTCTCCGCCTGTTCGGCCTCTTCCGGCGCAATGAACTTGCCGGTGACGAGCTTTGCGTCGCGATCGGCGATCACCCGCTTGTTTCGCGCGTCTGCGCTGGCCGCCTCGGCCGATTGATCGGTTTCCGGTGACTCGACGACCGCCAGCACTTCGCCCGCCGTGACGTGATCCCCTTTGTCTACGCGCAGTTCTTTGAGGTACCCACTCACTTTGGCATAGAGCGCGACCGACAGAAACGGCCGAGCCTCGCCGGTGAGGACAATCGTGCGCGATCCTGGCGACCGCTCCACACGCACGACACGCACTCGTGGCCCCGCCGTCACGGTGGCGACCCGTTCGCGGCGCTCGTGGGCGACTGAGGCGCGCCGAAACGCTGACAGCCCGATGACCATCCCGGCGACCACGAGCACGAATATGACTCCGCCGATGTAGAGCAACCGTCCCGCCCGTCGACTCGGCGGAACGAGGGGAGTCCACGGCGGTGCTGGGTCAGGTGACGACGCGGGAGTCGTAGGCATGGATGCGGGCGGCAGTGGGCCGGTCATAGGGTGTCGTGGGACGAGCCGCGTTTCCACGCGTCACCGCCGGCAGGTGGATGCGCGAGAGCGCGGCGGCGCAGAGATCTGCCACCCCATCGTTGCCACCTGGTGGAGTGCGTCATGCGATTCCCGCCCCTATGGATTCCTCTCGGAAGCGCTCTTCCAACACATGCTTCTCCGGCAGCGGGCGCCGGAGTATCGAGTAGATCACGGGAACAACGCACAACGTCACAATGGTCGCGACGAACAGACCACCGATGACAGCGCGCCCCAGTGGTGCGTTTTGCTCGCCCCCCTCGCCCATTCCGATCGCCGTGGGCAGCATGCCAAGCATCATGGCGAGCGCCGTCATCAACACCGGACGGAGTCGCGTCTTACCGGCTAGGACCGCAGCCGCCGTGGCCGATAGATGCTGCTCGATGCGCAAGTCGTGAGCGAACGTCACGACAAGAATCGAGTTCGAGACCGCGATCCCGACAGCCATGATCGAACCCATCAGGGACACGACGTTGATGGTGGTATGCGTGAGCGCGAGGGTCCAGAGGATGCCGACGATGGCGCCCGGGATCGCGGCCATGATGATCAGCGGGTCGATCCATGACTGGAAGAGCACCACCATCAGGCAGTACACCAGGATCACAGCCACGCCGAAGCCGAGACCGAGACTGGAAAACGCTTGGTTCATGACCTCGCCCTGGCCGCGAATCGTGATCTGCATCCCTGCCGGCAAGGCGCCGAGGGAGGCCACCTGCCGGTGAATGCCGTCGATCACCGACCCGAGGTCACGTCCCGTCACGCTGGCCGTGATGTCGAGCACCCGGGCGACTGTGTAGTGATCGATCACGTCCGGCGCGGCCACGGTCGTGAGTTGAGCTACGTTCCCGAGTGTCTCAACCGGATCGTGCGGTACCGGATCGACGGTCCGGCGAACGGCCGGTGCTTGCTGGTCCAGACGGAGCCCGGACTTGGTCAGGGGCGTGGACAGCACGTCGCGTGCGGACGTCATGCTCGGGAGCGGCACCTCCACGGCGACGAGATAGTTGACGTTGTTGGTGGGATTGATGTAGTAGGACGGCGAAACGATTGCGCTGGACGATAGTGACACCAACATGCTGTTGGCCACGTCCCGTTGACTGAGGCCGAGTTCCGCGGCCCGCTCACGGTCCACGTTGAGAAAGAGCGTTGGATAGTCGAGGGTCTGTTTGATGGTGACATCCGTGGCGCCCGGCACTTCTTGGATTCGATCACGCAGGGTCCGCGCAGTCACGTAGGCACGAGTCAGATCGGGATCCATGATCTGGATGTCGATCGGGGCCGAAAGACCGAAATTCAACACTTGTCCCACGATGTCGGCCGTCTGGAAGTAGACTGACGACCCCGGAAACTCGAGCTGGAGCGCCTGGCGGATACGACCCACGTAGTTCTCCGTGGGCTTGTGGCCTGGGTTGAGCGCCACCAGGATCTCGGCGTCCATCCCGCTCACGTTATCCGTCGGCACGAAGGCCAAACTGAGCGGGGATGGCACTCCAATCGTCGAATTGATGGTCTGGAGTTCCGCCGCGGGCACGATCGCGCGAATCTTGGTTTCCGCCTGTGCCACTAATCGCTCGGTTTGCTCGATCCGAGTCCCGGACGGCGCCCGGAAATGGATCTTCATCATGCCGGCATCGGTGGACGGGAAGAAATCCGTCCCGATGATGCCGGGCAAGAAGAGTGTAATTCCCAGCACCAGGGCGGCGGCCGTCAGCGTGTACCCACGGTGCACGATGAGGAGTTCGACGAACCGGCCGTACGTGCCCTGAAACCGCGTAAACCACCGGTCTCGCGTCTCGTTGAATCGCCGTCCGAACCGCGCAATCACCGACCCGCCGACCGCGACGACGGGTTCGCTCCCGGCCGGCGTATGATGCATCTCAGCGCCAAGCAACATCCGCGACATCGTCTTGACCAACGTCCGCGAGAGGACGTATGACGCCAGCATGGCGCTCACGACCGCGACCGCCATCGGGATGAACAGGAACCGCGCCGGTCCCTCGAGCAGCAGCACGGGAAAGAACACGATGCAGATGGCGAGCGTCGCCATGATGATGGGGGTGGCGATCTGGGCCGCCGCGTCGAGGATCGCGACGGTCAGCGGTTTGCCCAGGCCGAGGTTGCGGTGCACGTTCTCGACCGTGACGGTTGCATTGTCCACCAGCAGCCCGATCGACAGCGACAGGCCGCCCAGGGTCATCACGTTAAAGGTATTGCCCGTCAGATGCAGCACGATGATGGCGGCGGCGATCGAGAGCGGGATCGAGGCGCAGGCGATCAACACGCTCCGCCAGCTGCCGAGGAACACCAGGATCATGAGCGACACGAGCACGGCTGCGATCAGCGCCTCGCGGACCACGCTGGTCACGGCCGCGCGCACGAATCGCGACTGATCGAAGTCGAGGCGGACATCCAGCCCGTGGGGGGCCACCGCTTCGATCTGCGGAATCATGGCCCGCGCGGCCTCGACCACGGTCAAGGTCGAGGCATCGGCTTTCTTGAGGATCGTGAGGTATGCCGCTCGGCGGCCATCCACCCGCACGATGTTCGTCTGCTCCGCGAATCCGTCGCGCACTTTCGCCACGTCGCCGATCGTGACGACCGCCCCGTTCACGACCTTGATGGGAATGCTGTTGAAGCCATTGACGGTGGCCGGGCTCGAATTCATCGCGACGTTGTATTCGCGGTCGCCGATCCGCGCCGTCCCCGCTGGAATCAAGACGTTGGAGGATTGCAGCGCCGTCACCACGTCCTCGGCGGACAACCCCTTCCCCGTCAGCGCGTTGGGATCGACGTCGACGGTGATCTCGCGGGTCTTCCCGCCATAGGGCGCCGGGGTGGCTAACCCGGGGATCGTAAACAGCCGAAGCCGAATGAAGTTCTGGCCATAATCCGAGATGTCCTGCTCGGGAATGGATTCCGACGAGAGCGTCAGCTGTGCCACGGGCACGTTCGACGCGTTGGATTGGATGATGTAGGGGGGCGTCATCCCCGGCGGCATTGCCCGAAGCGCCGTCTGTGACGACGACGTGATCTGCGCGATCGCGTTGCCGATCCCGACACCGGGTTGGAAGTAGATCTTGACCAACCCGATCCCGGGCACCGATTCCGACTCGATCCGCGAGATGCCGTTGACCGTCGACGACAGATTCCGCTCGCTCAGCAACACCACGCGCGATTCCATATCCGCGGGCGACAATCCCGGATAGGTCCACACCACGGCCACGACCGGGATGTCGATGATCGGAAAAATGTCCACCGGCATGACACGCAACGCCAGCCATCCCATGAGCAGGAGCACGAAGGCCAGGACGGCGACGGTGTACGGCTGACGCAGCGCGAGACGAACGATCCACATGAAAGTCGGGACGGCTCGAGAACGGGTTCGGAGATGGGAGCATATGCACGCATCATGCCGATTGATGGCCACTATGCACCCGCGTTCAAAAAGCTTATACTGAGCGACTAAGGTGCACCATTGGCAACAATGGCATGATCATATAACATTTTGTTATGACGTTCAATCTCCGTCTCCTCCGGGTATTCCTCGTCGTCGCCCGCAGCGCGAGCATCACGCGTGCGGCCGCGGAGCTGGGGCTCACGCAGCCCGCGGTCTCCCGCGCCATGCGCGAGCTGGAGACGCAGACGCGCACGACGTTGCTCGAACGCGCGCCCACGGGGGTGCGACTCACCCAGGCGGGCGAGGCGCTGCTCGCGCACGCCCGCATCATTTTTGCGGAAGCCCGCGCGGCCGAAGAGGACTTGGATGCCCTCGACGGGCTCACCCGCGGCACGCTGCGGCTCGGCGCCAGCCCCACGATCGCGACGTACCTGGTCCCCCCGCTGCTCCACACGTTCAACACGCGCTATCCGGGGGTCGAGCTCCGGCTCACCACGGCGCCGTCGCGCGCCATCGCGCGGCTCTTGATCGAGCGCGAGATCGATGCCGCACTCGTGGAAACGCTAGTCCCGGATCCCCGACTCGTCGCCACCACGTGGGCCGAAGATGAGCTGGTGCTCGTCGCGGCGCCCACCCACCCGATCCTCGCCCGCGCTCCGGTCCCGCCCGCGGCGCTCGCCCACGAGTTGCTGGTCATTCGGGAGCCGAGAAGCGGAACGCACGACATCGTGCTCCGAGCCCTACACACGCACGGGGTGGTCCCCATGCGACGGCTGGAGGTCGATACCGCCGAAGCGATCATTCAGCTCGTGGCGTCCGGGCTGGGTGTCGCGATCGTGTCGCGCTGCGCGGCCGACGACGCGCTGGCGTTGCGGCGGTTAGCGGTGGTCGAGGTCACCGGCCTCCGCATCCGGCGCCCGCTCATGCAGCTCGCGCTCGCCGCCGCGGGGCAGAGCGCCGCCGCCCGTGCGTTTAGCGCCGTCCTCGAGGCAAGGGCGCCGAGTGAGACCGCCCCCGCCGCACCCCGG
>PMAE01000092.1 GCA_003152485.1 Gemmatimonadota bacterium
TCCCGCGCTTCGACCGGAATCTGAACACCGGTGGCCACAACTACGACGAGACGGAGACACTGGTTGCCCACAACGAGGTGCACCACTCGAGGCTGTACCCCTCGGGCGTGACCATCACCGTGGTCAAGCACAAGCCTGGACAGGTAGCGGTCGCTGAGTAAGTCGCAAAATCGGACGGGCGGANNCGAGTGGCCGTCAGCCGCCGTTCGTTTCGCCGCACGATAGCTGAGCCGACCGAACATCCCCGGTCAGTGACCGATCGCCAGCGCGGAGTGGAGAGCGGTCGCTGCCCCATGACAAACGGTGGTGAAGGCGCGACGTTGCACGCACGCATTCTGGCGACAAGCTACGGTTACCGGCCGACGCGAGCGCAGACGCCTGGCGAACAGTGGGACGTGGGGCGCGCGTGCCTACTCGCCGTTCCCATTGAACTGCAGTGAGCCGTTGGTCGAGCGCGTGACGACACCTGCGTAAACGCCGAGCAACTCCCGATTCCACCAGCGGCCAGTCCGTCGGCGGGTCGGCGCGTCGGTGAACCAGTACCGCCAGATGACCGTGCGCACCGCGATCGGGGGCGCCGACGCGAACGGATTGCCGGCGAACAACGCCAGTACCGACGGCTCGCCCGTCAACAGCCGCGCCTGCGTGGTCTCCACCCACGGATTATCGGTCCAGGGACCAAGCGACGCGAACCACAGGTTCCACTCGAACCGCGGCTGATAGGGCGCGTACAGGCCCGGCGCAACATTTGGGTCCTGCGGCTTGTACCGGAACGGATAGGCGATCCACACGCTGTCGGCTCGTAGCCCCTGGAACTCGATCTCGTATTCGGCGGTCGTCATGACCGCGAACAGGCCGTACGCATTCGCCATGCGAAATGGCGCCACGAGCCTCGCCGGGGCGCCGAACGACGCCGGCAGCCACGGATCGAGAAACGACACGAGCGACACGTAGACCGTGACCACGAGCGCGACCGTGCTGATCCGCTCGACCCACCGCCGCGCGGGAGCTGGCCGCACCACAATCGGCCGCCTGGGCGGCACGGCGCGCTCACCGACATCGGTCGCGGTCAGTGCGCCCGCGCGCCCAACCACTCGGCGCGCCTGTGCCGCGATCCATCGCCCGACGCCTACGACCGCCTGGTCGTCCACGAGGAACACGCCAAGCGCGAGTACCAAGTAGTTGAGGAACGCATAGTTCGCCGTCGCAATGATCCCGATCTGGAAGCCGGTCAGCAGCACAGCGATCGCGAGTCGCGGCCGGCGGGGGAAGAGCAGTACCCACGGTGTCACCAGCTCGACGACGAGCGTGAGCAGTGCGGTCGCGGTGTGGACCGAATGCGGGAGTTGTTCCGCATACCACCCGACCCACGACGGGAGCGGGCTATTCTCATAGTAGTGGTCCATCGCGGTGAGCGTGCGCCACTGCGGGTCACCGCTCAGCAGCTTGACCACCCCCGATCCGAAATAGATGGAGAACCACTCCCACCGGAGGAGCCACACACTGGCCCACGCGGGCGGCGACACCGCACCCAGCCCGGGACGCAGTCCGTGTGGAGCGAGCAGCACCGCTGCCACTCCGGCCTGCAGGAGCATCCCATCGGACTGGTATGAGGAGAAATCCTGGAGAGCGGCCACGCACGACAGGAAGACGAGCGTGCAGGTGGCCGCCATGACGCGAGGCCACACGTTGAGCGTGAGCAAGCCCGCGGCAATGAGCCCCGCGCCAACGAGAACGGTCAAGGCGCGGTCGCCGGAGCCCAGCCAGAGCAGAGTCGGCGCTGTCCAGACGCGAGCCGCCCACGAGGTGCCCTGGCCCAGCGCGTCGAGGTACGAGCCGGCGGGCAGGATCCCGCGAGGGCCGATCAGTCCGTGAATCTGGACGAGCAGCGAATAGAACGCGGATCCAAAGATCAGGCCGAGCGCACGCAGGAAGAGCCAGCGGGGCCAGAGCATACCCGGAAAGCTATCAGCGCACGATGCTGGTCTCCTACCTCCCTTGGTGACTGCGCCCCTTTGTTTGAGGGGCGGCGCTCGCCATCATCAGGACGGTCGTCAGTGCGGAAGGACGCCGTGGTATCTGCCATCGCGATCTCGAGCCAGCCAAGCGGGACTAGCGCGTGTCCACTGCAGGAACCGTCGGTCGCCGGAGCGGGTCGCGAGCCGGTGCTCGGCATGCGATTGTCGTCGGATCAGGTCCCAACGGGCTCGCCGCGGCAGTCGTGTTGGCGCAGGCGGGATGGTCGGTCGTCGTCCGCGAGGCGGCGGACACGCCGGGCGGCGGTGTGCGATCGGCGGCGATCACACTCCCGGGCTATCTCCACGATCTGGGCTCGGCGGTGCACCCGCTCGCGGTGTCGTCGCCCGTCTTTCGCAGCACCCCGCTCGCGGCGCACGGGCTGGAATGGATCCACCCGACGGCGCCACTCGCGCAGGTCATGGACGACGGGCCGGCGGTCCTGCTGCATCGCGACCTCGAGGAGACGGTGGCCGAGTTGGACGGCCGTGACGGGCAGCGCTACCGCGCGATGATGACCCCGTTCGTCGAGCGGTGGGATGCGTTGTGCGGCGACCTCTTGGCGCCCACGGCACCGGTCCGGCTGCCCCGCCATCCCTTCCTGATGGCGCGGTTCGCGCGATACGGACTCCCGGCCGCGACCACCGTCGCGCGGAGCTCGTTCGCTGGCGGGCGAGCCCGGGCCCTGTTCGGCGGACTTGCGGCGCACAGTATTCTCCCACTGACGTGGCTCGGTTCCGCGGCCTTTGGCGTGGTCCTCGGCGCGGCGGCCCATGCCGTCGGCTGGCCCATCCCACGCGGGGGGAGTGGCGCCCTGTCGCGCGCATTGGTCGCCTATCTCGAATCGATCGGTGGCACCGTGATCACGAGTGCGCCTGTTCGGTCGCTGACTGAACTACCGCCGACGGACGCGCTGCTCCTCGACCTCACACCGCGCCAGGTCGTGGCCGTGGCTGGCGACCGCCTGTCAGCCGGTGAGCGCAGCGCGCTCTCCAACTTTCGGTACGGGCCCGGTGCATTCAAGGTGGATTGGGCGTTGTCGGCACCGATTCCGTGGCGCGATTCGCGGTGCGGGCAGGCGGCGACCGTACACGTGAGTGGCTCGCTGGACGAGATGGTCGTGTCCGAAGCGGCGCCGTGGAGCGGCACGCATGCCGACCGGCCGTTCGTGCTCGTCGTGCAGCCGTCGCTCTTCGATCCGACACGTGCGCCACCCGGTCGCCACACGGCATGGGGCTATTGTCATGTGCCGAACGGATCGGAGGTTGATATGGTCGCGCGCATCGAAGCCCAGATCGAACGGTTCGCGCCCGGGTTCCGGGACGTCATCGCCGCGCGCTCCGTGATGTCGCCGGCCGGGCTGGAGTCGTACGACGCGAATCTCGTGGGGGGCGACCTGGGCGGCGGCGCGAATACACTCCGGCAGATCATCTTCCGGCCCGTCGCCCGCCGAGTGCCGTATGCGACCGGCGTTCCCGGGCTGTTCATCTGCTCGTCGTCCACGCCGCCCGGCGGTGGCGTGCACGGCATGTGCGGCTACCACGCGGCGCGGGCGGCGATGGCCGCGGTCGGCGAGCGGGTGTGATCGTTCCGCAGTACGCGCGGTGCGCGCGCCGCGCGTGCCGCGCGGGGTCAGCGCGGCCGGGTCGCCACTGCGTGCCGGATCAGTCGCAGGGTCTCGTCGCGCTCGCTGCCCTGCAGCGCGAGTCGCGGCGGACGCACGCGCTCGTGACCGCGACCGACTTCTTGTTGCACGAGTTTGATGTGCTGCACGAATTTGGGGACGGTGTCGAGCCGGAGCAGTGGGAGAAACCACGCGTAAAGCGCCGCCGCCTCGGTGCGATGCCCGGCCAGCGCCAGGGCGAGGAGTCGGACCGACTCCTCGGGAAACGCGTTCACGAGCCCGGCGATCCATCCGACTGCGCCGACGCCGACGGATTCCACGATGGCGTCGTCCATTCCCGCGAGGATCCGCAACCGGTCGCCGACCAGCGCCTGAATACCTGAAACGCGTCGCACATCACCACTCGATTCTTTGACCGCGTGCAGGTTGGGATGGCGCGCGGCGAGCTCCCCGATCTCCTCCGGCGTGATGTCGGTCCCGTACGCGATCGGATTGTTGTAGAGGATGCACGAGAGCGACGTCGCCTCCAGCACCGCGCTCAGATGCGTCCGAGTCTCACGCCGATCGCCACGGTAGACGTACGGCGGGAGCACCATGAGCCCGCGTGCGCCCGCGCGCGCCAGGTCTCGGGCGAGCTGGACGGCGTCCGGTGTCGTGTAGGCGGAGACACCGGCCACGACCGGCGCGCGGCCGCCCGTCGCGGCGACACACAGTCGGACGATCGCAAGCTTCTCGTCCGTCGTCAGCGCAGGCGCTTCACCCAGAGAGCCGAGTGCCACGATTCCGGCGCACCCACTGTCGATCATCCACGCCACGTGGTCGCTGAGCGCGGAGGTATCCACGTCCAGCGCGTCGTCGAATGGCGTGGTGATGGCGGGGATGACGCCCCGCCAGTCGGTCGCGTCCATCAGGCGACAGCCTCCGTCATACCCCATCGAAAGGGGTCGTTCGCCTCGAATCGGAGCACGGTTTCTCCAGTGATCCACGCGTGACCGCGTATGGATGGCACGATGTCGTCCCCGCGGGCGCTCAGCCACCCGGTAAAGAGCGTCCCCGTGATGCTCTCCTGCCGCCACCGCGCGCCGAGCGCCAACTGGCCTCGTGCGTGCCGGACCGCCATGGCCGCCGACGTTCCCGTGCCGCAGGGTGAGCGATCGTAGGCGGCCCCCGGGCAGAGTACAAAGTTACGCGCATCCGCATCGGCGCGATCGGGCGGGCCCACGAGCTCGATGTGATCGATGATCGCCCCATTCGCGCCGCGAATGCCGTCGGCATGCAGGGCGTCGCGGATGGCCGCGGCGCGTTCGGTGAGTGGACCGACCTGTGACAGCGTCAGGGGGATCTCGCGGCGGGAGGGTCCGAGTGCAGCGGTCGGCCGCGCCTCGTCGGGTGGCATGGCGTGCGCTAGAAAAAACCAGTTGCCGCCCCATGCAACGTCGCCGGTCACCCATCCAAGCGTTGGCACGCGGACTCGGACATCGAGCGCATGTACGGACGCGGGGACGTTCTCCACCGCCACCGAGCCATCGTCGTGCAGCTCGGCGCCGACCGTGCCGACGGGTGTGTCGATCCGAAGGGACCGCTCGGTCAGCCGGCCGAGGTGGATGAGCGTCCGGACCAACCCGATCGTGCCGTGTCCGCACATGCCGAGCACACCGACGTCGTTGAAGTAGATGACGCCGCACGCTGATCCGCGTTCGACCGGCGGCGTGACGAGGGCGCCGACCGCGACGCCGCTGCCTCGTGGCTCACTCACGACAGCCCGACGGAGATGGTCGAAGCGGCTCGACAGATCGCGCTGCCGTTCAGCCATCGTGGCGCCCGCGAGCGGCGGCCAGCCATCCAGGATGACGCGCGTCGGTTCGCCTTCGGTGTGCGAATCGATGATCGACAGACGGTCGATGGAGTCGGCGCCGTAATTGCTCACGGCGTCCCGATGCGGTACAGCGCGGCGGCATTCCCGCGGAGCACCATCTGCGCGATCTGTTCGGCGCGGGTCCGTGTGACGTCACCATCGCGCATCATGGCCGTCAGCGCAATCGCCAACGCCCGGCGGCCAGTCCTCGCCGAGACCCATCCCTCGTCGGCCCAGCCCACCGGATCGTCGTTGTGGTCGGCGAACGCATCGCTCCCGTACAGCACCTTTTCCGGATATTCCTCGAGCCATTCCCGCAGGACGCCAGCCAAGGTGTGCGACGACAGCACACCGGTCATGAGCGACATGTCCGCGTACACATTGGGCTTGCTGATCATGGCCAGCGTCTCTCCGACGAAAGGCCAGCCCCCATGCAGCAGCACGAAATGCGTGTGCCGAAGCGTCGAGTCGTTGAAGACGTCCTCGAGCTGCATCGGGCGGCTCCCGCTCACGCGGTAGAATCCGCCCGCGAGGTACGTGCAGTGAATGTGCACCGCGAGTCCAAGCCGTCCGGCGTCACGTGCGATGTATCGAAACAGGAAGTCCTGCAACGTCCGATACTCGGCGTGCGTTGGCATGCCTCCGCGAATGTATCGGGCATAGACCGCGGCGGCGGCGGCGAGCGGCGGATTGCCGAAATCCAACGGCCGGAGGTACGCCGCTTCGAATTTCACCGCCACCGCTCCGTCGCGCTTCATCCGCTCGAGCGTGGGCGTGACGACTGCCGCGAGGTAGGCGCCCAACGTCGGGGGGAGCGTCTTGACCGGCAACGCGGCCAGATAGCGGCGCAAGAGGCGTTCCTCCCGCGGATACAGCGGTCGATAGTCGGGGCTCGCGGCGCCTTCTCGCGCGGTGTTGAGAGGGAGCAGCAGGGCATCGACGAACGCGACCCAGCGAAACCGTGGCGGGCCCAAGCCACGCCCCATCGCGACACGGTTGGCGAGCATGACGTCGGTCCCCATCTGATCAAGCGCCCATTCAGCGGCCCGATCGCCCTGCTCGGTTGCGACGCGGGCCTTCAATTGCATCAGCTCTTTCACGTGCGCGTCACTCGCGTCGTCGTACGGATAGCCGTACAGCGCGTGCCATGCCGCGATCGACGCCGGATTGTCGGGTCCTAGCCCGGTGGGTAGCGGAAAGGGGGGAATCGCGCCGAGTGGCAGGGCGTCGTAATCCGAGTCGGGGGGTGTGCCCGGGAGCGCCGGGAGCAGCGGATGGGCGTGGTTGTCGATCGCCTTGATCCCTGCGATGTACGACGCCAGTCCTGAGTCGACCGGTGATTGCGCACGGAGCGCGGGACCGGCGGCGGCCACGTATATCGCGAGCATCAGCATACCCGGGCGAGCCATGCGCACCCCTCGGCAGATGGAGAATCGATTCGATCGGCGTCCATCTTCGCGCGTGTTCATCGGCGTCGCAAGCATCGCCGCGATTGCGGGCGACCATCGGGCCCGGTCGTCACGACGCGGCCGAGCGACCATTCGCGACCTCGGCGACCAACGCCACGGCGCGCTCGGCCACCGCCGAGGCGCTGTCGCGCGGGCGGTAGATCGCGGACCCGACGCCGACGCCGGCCGCGCCGGCGGCGAGCCACGCCCCCATGTTGCGGGCGTCGATACCGCCGACAGCCACCACCAGCGCCTCCGCCGGCAGCACCGCTCGGAGCGCCGTCAACACGCGGGGACTCGCCGCTTCGACGGGAAACATCTTGAGCGCGTGCGCTCCCGCATCCAGCATGGCGAACGCTTCGGTCGGCGTGAAGAAGCCCGGGATCGCGAACACTCCCGCGCCGCACGCCGCGCGCACGATCGACGGGTCCGCGTGCGGGCTCACGATCACCTTGCCCCCGGCCCGGGCGATCTGTTCGACCTGCGCCGCCCGCATGACGGTACCAGCCCCGATCAAGAGCCGAGCGCCGAATCGTGTGTGCAGCCGTTGAATGCTGTCGAGCGGCTGCGGTGAGTTCATCGGCACCTCCACGATTGCGACGCCGGCCGCCTCCAGCGCATCGCCGATCGCGTCGACCTCCTCCGGGCGGATGCCGCGAAGGATCGCCACCACGGGGCACCGCGCGAGCCACGCCGTCAGGTCCATTGCGCGCGCTCCGCGATCATGCCCAATCCATGGGCGGCGGCATCGCAGTCGCCCACGCGGGCTTCTCCGCCACACGCCGCAATGACGCGGGCATACAGCGCCGAGAGGGGCGCCGATCCGATGACCCACACGTCGTCTGCGGAGCGCAGCGCGACGCGCACCTCATGGCCGATCAGAAGCCCCGACAGGTAGGACGCGGAGTCGGCGTCTTGCAGCCGGCCGGCGAGCCCCATCGACCGCACCCCGAACAGGTGATGCAACACGCCGCCCGGATCCGCGGAACGGGTCACGCCGGCATCGAATGCCGCGCCAACGCCCGGGCCGCCGAGCATCTGGCGCGCCAAGATCGTGTGGTCCCGGATGGCGGCGTAGATCTCGCCCGTGAGGTAGGTCGCGAATCTGGTGATCCGGCCGTCCACGACCCGCGCCCACTTGCTGTGGCTTCCGGGCAGGCAGGCGATGCCCGTCCCGATCTCGGCACCGAGGATTTGCGTCTCTTCCCCGCGCATGATCTCCGGCGTCCCATCGTCGTCGGCGTCCGTGACGCCAGGGACGAGCCGCACTCGCGCGCCATCGAATGCGACCTCGCCGAGGGACGCCGCAACCTCGCCGACGCCGGCGGGGCAGGGAACAGCGACCGCTTCGCGCCATCCATGACGGCTTCCGATCATGCCGGATAGGAGAATCCGGTCCTCGCCGTCGGCGAGCCAGGGCTGGATGACCGTACGCAACGCGTCGTCGAACCGCCCGTCGCGCACGGTGAGGATGCCGTGGGGCTGCTCCAGACGCTCGACCACGCGTCGCTCGTGGAGGCGATACGCGCGCATGCTACTGATGCCCCAATCCACGCCGATCATCCGCGAATCGGCTAAGTCGCCTTACCGGCCGGCGCGACGGCCACGCAGTCGATCTCGATCTGAATAGTCTTGAGTTGGCACCCAATCGTCGTCCGCGCCGGCGGCTCCGTGAGGAAGAACTCACGGTAGATCGCGTCGTATTCCGCGAAGCGCGTGACATCGCTCAGGTACGTGTTGACCTTGACCACGTCGCGGAGGTCCGCGCCCGTCCCGCGAAGTACCATCCGGAGATTCTCGAGCGTTTGCCGCACTTGGGCCCCGAACGCGTCGGGCACAGCGCCGGTGGCGGGGTGCGCCGGGCCTTGGCCCGCGACGTAGATGAAGCCATTGGCCACGACCGCGTGGGAATAACAGCCCCCCGGCCGAGCGGCACCTTCCACCATGATAGCCTGACGCATTATCGTCGTATCTCCAGTTGTAGTAGCCCCACTCAAATATGGACTACCATGGCGCTCGCTGCCCGCAGGGTCGCGCGATGAAGGACGAGACGCCCGGTCTGGCGCGAATTCTCGGTTTGCGGGACCTCATTGCGATCGTGTTCGGCACCGTGATCGGCTCGGGCGTGTTCATCATCCCCGGGACCGTCCTCCGCCAGGTGGGTGCCCGGGTGGACGTCGCCCTGACGGTGTGGGTCATTGGTGGCGTGCTGTCGTTGCTCGGGGCGCTGACCTACGGTGAGCTTGGCGCGATGAAGCCCGAAGCCGGCGGATTATACGTGTACATCCGCGACGCGTTCGGGCCGTTACCCGCGTTCCTGTACGGATGGTCGTTGTTCTTCGTGATTGGGAGCGGGTCGGTGGCCGCGTTGGCGGTCGCGTCCACGCTCTATCTCGGTGAATTGGTGCCCCTCAATGCGCTCGGGACGCGTATCGTGCCGCTGGTGCTGATCGCGCTCTGCGCGCTCATCAATGTGCGGGGTACCCGTCACAGCGCGACGCTCACGACGTGGACGACAGCAGCCAAGATCTTGGCCATTGTCGGAATGACGATCGCGCTGCTGGTCGTGGGTCGCGCGCCTGGGTCGGTCGATGCGCCGCCGCCTGCGCCGCTCCCGATCCTCGCGCTGCTCTCAGCATCCGGATTGGCGATGATCGCGACGCTGTGGGCGTACGAGGGGTGGCAATACGTGACCTTCTCCGCCGGTGAGACACGCGATCCGCAGCGCACGTTCCCGCTGGGGATCGTGACCGGCACGGCCGGCATCGTGGTGCTCTATCTGCTCGCCAACATCGCGTACGTCCGCGTGCTCGGCGGCGCCGGCGTGGCGCGGTCTGACCGGGTCGCCGCCGACGCCGTGACTGTGGCGCTCGGGCCCGCGGCCGGTCGGGCGATCGCGATCGTCGCCGAGATCGCGGTCTTCAGCGCGCTGAACAGCGTGGTGCTGACGGCGCCGCGGGTGTTCTACGCAATGGCGCGCGACGGCGTCTTCTTTCGGCGCCTCGCCGAAGTCCACCCGCGGTTCGGCACGCCGGCGTTCGCCATTCTGGCGGGCGCCGCGTGGGCCATGGTGTTAGCGGCGAGCGGGACCTTCGAGCAACTGCTAACGTACGTGATCTTCAGCGGATGGATTTTCTACGGCCTCGGTGCGCTCAGCGTGTTCTGGTACCGGCGGTACCGCCCGGAGGCAGCCCGCCCGTTTCGCGTGCCTGGCTATCCGCTCACGCCCGCCCTGTTCGTCATCTCGGCGCTGGCGTTGGTGGTCAATACGATGATCGGGCAGCCGGGGCGCGCCGCGATCGGACTCGGTATCGTGCTGCTCGGGGCGCCGGCGTTCTACGCATGGCGGCGATGGTTGCCATCAGGCGAGGGAGGCAGGAGCGGTCGGTCTGCGAGCACGAGGACGGACGGCGCGTAGTCGGCTACGCGGGTAGTCGAAGAGGCCCATCACCGCTCAGCAGCTCGCTCAGCAGCCATCGATGACCGAGATCGTATCCGGCAGGTTGGGGACGACACACAGAAACTCGAATGCCTCGCCCTCGTGCGCCTGATACCAATGGGGCGTGCCAGCCGCGATGAACACAATGTCGCCGCGCCGCACTTCACGCGTCTCGTCGCCGATGCCGATCGTGGCGTGTCCAGCCAACACGTACTGCTCATGTTCCACGGTGTTGGTGTGTGCCGGCATTCCCCCGCCGGGCTCGATGACGAACCGACGCATGGCGAAATGGGGACCTTCATCAGGTCCGATGAGTACCTGTCGAGTCGTGCCCTTGCCGACTGACACGGGCTCCGCAGGGACGTCGTTCACGCGTTTGACGGACATGCATTCCTCGGGCTGAAGGGGTAGTCGGATCATCGACCCCATGGATGTCGCGCGGGCCGCACCCAGCCCGAGCGATGCGCCGGCAGCGCGGCGCCGAGAGCAAAGATAGCGGTTATCCTTCGTGCGCAGCCCGTCCCGACACGCCATCGGCTCGAGCGTCGAGCGGCGTTCGCAGTCCACGATGCAGCAGAGGATAGACACGTGATCGTGCTCACAATGGCGCTGTCGTGCTATTGCGCGGGCTCCGTTCCTGCTCCCCGGCCCGAGAAAGGACGATCGCACGGCGCGGCGGCGCTGGATACGGTTGGGATTCCGCCGACCGCGACGAAGACGGGGTGTGCGGCGTTCGACATCCGACTCGGCGGCCCGCGCGGTGTCACGGTCACGCCGGTCGCCGGCGACGCGTGCGGTACGGTGCAGCTGACGGTGGTGGGGACCGCCATCTTCGACTCGGCGCTCGGCGTCCTTGAGCTGCCACTGGCGCTGCGAAATATCGGGATCGTGCAACTGCACCCGCCGGTCGCCGTACTGGCTCGTCCCGGTAGCCTCGCCGTGACCGCGGGTACGCCCGTCGGGGGGGCGCTCCGATACGTGCGGGTCGATAGTCTGGCGGGCGATTCGATGCGGACTGGACGTCCGGACGCGCGGTGGGTGTTCGACCGATCGTTGGGCGCGCCGCAGGTACCCGAGGTCCTCGCGTCGGACGGCGTGGCGGTGATTCCCGCCGCGGGCACGTCGGGAGCGCGTTTCATTGGCGTCACCGTGCCCCACGGCGTAACGGCGCTTCGCGTGACGCTCTATGGATCGGGCGCCACCGTCTTCACGGTGCCGGCCCAAGCGCCGGATCACGTCCCGCTCGAGGAAATCGAAGACTCTCGATTGCCGGGCAACATCGTGACGAACGACCCTCGAATTCCCGGCCGCGTCGTTCGGAACAAACTGTGGCTGTTGTTTCGCGACGGTGCGACGCCCGAACAGCGTCAAGCGGCGATCGATGTCGTGCAAGGGGTCGTCATCGGCGGCCGCCGCATCGGTCCGAGTCCGTACTACTACCTACGGATCCCGGCCAATCCCGACAGTGCTGGGGCGCCGCTCGCGGCGGCGATCCGGACGCTCGCGGTACTCCCACAAGTTCAGCACGTCATGCCCGACCTGGTCACCGGGCCGACGGTCCCGCGGTAGCGGAGACGTCAGGCCGCCGACCCCGTGGAGGTTATCGCATCACCGTCGTCCGATAGGTGACGACGAGCGGGCCGTCGTGTCCGATGCGCGTCTCGGGCCACACGGCGAGAACCCAGCCCTCTCCGAGAGCGAGTCGCAATCCCCGCGTCGGAAGATCCGTCATGAGATCGCCGCCCCGCGCCAGTCTCCCCGAGGGAATTTTTGCCAGCAACGAGTCCACGGCCGGACCGTAGATCGCAGGCAACGTCGAGCGCACGATCTGCTCGAACTTCTCCGGCCGCCGCGTCCGCTCAGCCGGCGTGTCGAAATGCAACGTGACGTTGTTGCCCATGCGCACCGCGACCAGGCTGTCCCGCAACATCGTCGTGCCCTGACCCACGATCGGCAAGAGCGGCGGGATCAGTGCTCGGGCGAGAGCTGCGGCAGTCGCCGCGGCGGGTGCCAAGATCGATGACGACACGGACGCGGCCATGGGAGCCGGCACGATATTCGTGCCGCTGGGCGATGTCACGAGCATCAGGTGGGACGCGCCGGCGCCGGACGATTGCATCGTCATCATCGCGGACGCGGTGTTGCGAATCCAGGCGGGCGGCCGCCAGCNNGCCATCCCCGACACACCCGCCATCGCGACGACCGCCAGGCCCAGCGCACCGGTGCCGGCCCACGCGATAAACCGATGATGTCGCGCTCGGGCGGCGAGCCGCGCTTCACGGCGGCAATACAGACAGGCCGCGGTGCCCGGTCGGCGTTCGTGTGTGCAGGTGACTTCGAGAATCGGCGACATGGGCTGGGCCCGAGGCGAAAGTCGGTGGTGCGCTGAGTTGACCTGGACCGCGCATCCGACCTCGAATCGACGGTCGAAACCGCGTCGAACGCCGACAGGGTAGCACGCGGGTCGATGCATCCCGTGACGAACCATATCAGCGTCCGCAACCGGGCCACGCGGGCTCATGCATTGACGGACGGGGATTATGGTAGAGGCCGCCTCCGCCGCGTCGCGGGCCCGTTCAATAAGTTGCAACCATGGGCGATCTCGAGCCGGTGGCACCTAGGACGGAGGAAGCGCGCCAGTCGCCAAGTCGCGCCTCGCACGGATTCCAACTCGGGCCCATTCGCGTTGACGTCAATGGCCGCGCCGCGCACGAGGCGGAGGATACGTGGGATGCGACGTGGCTCTCGGTGACTGCGACGTGCGCGGTGGCTGGCGCCCGCGTCGTCGTGCCCGACACGGTCGTGACCAGTTGGAGCGTCGAGCGGTTCTGCGGTGCCTTGGATGTGTTGGCCCGCACCGGCGTCGGGTGCGCATATCTGGCGGCTGAAGCGCCGAATCTCACGATCCGCGTCGAAGCCCGACAGCCCGATGCCCCGATCATGGCTCGGATCGAGCTCACCGTGGATTGCGCGGGCCAGGGCCATTGGTTCGCGTTCCCGATCGATCGCACGGGGCTGGCCGTCGCCATCGCGCGCTGTCGCGAAATTCTCCAGGCGTATCCAACGCATCAAGTCGCTGACCACGATTGACCGATTGAGAGCGGCCGGGCCCCATCACCGCGGCAGCCGATTGCAGTGTCGTGCTGGGAGCGACCGGTCAATTCCCAATCGTCACCCGCTGGGGTCCACGAACTGACCGCTGGCGAGGACAGTCGGCGTTCTCCTGACGGAAGCTGTCGCGTAGAAGTCGTTGTGCGGATTCTGGTTATGGATCGGGGAAACCTTGCCGCGCGCGACGCGGCGCGCGGCCCGACATTCGCGTTGATTGACCGCGCCGGTGTCGGGGCCGAAGGCGCGGGAGCTGTGGCGGCACCCCGTCTTCACGATTGCGATCAGCAAGGGAGGCCACGGCATCGGCGCCACCGCCCCCCACCAATGCGTGACGAGTCACCCGGGAGCGGCAACCATGGGATCGCCGCAACGCGGCACCATTGGTATACTGCCTCGCATGGGAGCATCGGCAGCATCTCGCGGCACGGCGGTACCGGACCGTCGGGGCCTACCGCTCGTCGTCGCCTTGGCCGTCGGCGTGGTACTTCTCAGCGGGTTCGTGGTGGTCGTGGCGCTATTCGGGTATCATCACGGCGCATGGACGGTCGCAACCACGGGTCACCTGCTGCGGGTAGGCGAGTCCATGGCAGTTGTGGGGTCCGCCATCTCGGTGCTCTCAGCCGCGCTGACCCGACCTCCGCTCGGGTACCGCGGATTCGTGGCGTCGCTGTCATCCGCCGTCACGGGGGCATTCATCGTCGTGATGGCGATTTTGTGGCACGTCATGACGGCGCGCGCCGGGTAACCGGCTCGAGGCGCCCGCTCGTCCGGCCGCTCACCCATGCGCAGCGATTGACGCTGTGTGGTCCGTGTGGTGACGCCGTGTTGCGATCAGGGGCTCGACGGACGCGACGGCAGCGTCGCGGGCTGCCACTGCTCACCGGGGATGTACGCGCCGATCCCGGCGCCGATCCCACCGCCGGCGACCAAGCCCACGACGGCGTATTTTGCCGCGTTGCGGTTCGCCACGTTGCCGAGGACTGTGCCCAGCACGGCGCCGCCCAACGCCCCGATAATTCCCCCGGTCAGTGCGCCGCGGGCCCGCGACCCAGTCCGCGGTCCGGTGCTGACTTCGATCCGCTCGACTGAGGGCCACGCAAGTCCGATCGGCGTGGTGAGACCGTCCGCATAGACTGAAATGCTATCCGAGGTCATCCCGGCGACTCGGCCAACGACGGGCATCGACACACTGCTCGCCACGTGTTGCCAGACACGCACTCGTGTCCCGGCGACTACCGGCCCCCGCAGGGGCGTGCTATCGGTCTGGGCTCCCGCGCCAGCCGCGACGAGCATGAGTCCCACGACCACACTGATCGCGAGGCGCGTCGAACGGCGGACCCCGACCGGCGCCGTGGGTCCCGCTGCGATTCCCGCGGTTCGACGGCAGCCAATGGTCCATGCGAACGGTGGGCGGTCGGTCACGCGGGTCCCTCTCGGGCGGCGCCCGTGTTGGGTAGGTACAAAGACTCTCCAGCTATCGACGCCTAGCCCCTGGGAAATTATACCGAACGATCTCCACGGCGTCGCCCGGTAGAGTGGGCGTCCAGGATGTAGCGGCCCGACGGGCGGGGGCTTGTTTCCGTTCGGGCCGCCCCTCTCGCGTGGGCAACCGGCGCGCGCCAATTCGTGTCCGATTACCCAGTTGATCACGCTCGATCGACCTGCAACCCTCCGGTGTAGTATTAGGCGCTCATCGACGCCGTGCCGGCCCGGTTCGGCGCTCCCCTCGTATGAATGGCATGATACTCACTTACCGCGTTCTCATCGCCGCAGCCGTGTGCGCCATCGCGCGACCGCACTCGATCCCGGCCCAGGAGCAGATGACGTCCGCTCCCCCAAGCCGGATCGGCGGCTTCGACGCCACGGGTGTGCCTGACACATCCGTGTTCGCCCCACTCCCGATGCCGCCTGCGACTGAATTTCGATCGGCGTCGGGGGCACCGGGGCCGCGGTATTGGCAAAACCACGCGGACTACGACATCCGGGCGACCCTCGACACGGCGGCCAGGTCGCTGACGGGTCAGCTGCGGCTGCGGTACACGAATCATTCGCCGGACACGCTGCACTTCGTCTGGTTCCAGGTCGAGCAGAACGCGTTCATGGACAATTCCCTCAACGCGCTCGTCTTTCCGCAGCAATCGCGATTCGGGGCGCGTGGGTTCGATGGCGGCGACATGATCGATCGGTTCGATCTCGTCCGCGGCCCGACGGCCCGCACTGCCTTGACCACACGCGTCGAGGGCACGGAGCTCAAGGCAGATCTGCCGCAAGGACTCGCCCCCGGCGCGACCGCCGACTTCGACATCGCGTGGCACTTCGCGATCCCGGACCACGGCGCCGACCGCATGGGACGCGACAGCAGCCTGTATGAGCTCGCGCAGTGGTATCCTCGAGTCGCCGTGTACGACGATCTGCGGGGATGGAATACGGAACCGTATCTTGGGCAGGGCGAATTCTATCTGGAGTACGGCGATTTCACCTACGCCGTTACGGTGCCCGCCGGCTACATCGTCGCCGGGACCGGGTCGCTCGACAACGGGGCCGAGGTGTTGACGGTCGCCGAGCGTACGCGGCTGGCCAAAGCGGCGACGTCGGCCACGCCGATCGCGATCACGACGGCCGACGAGCTCGCAAGCGGCGCGGCGCGGCCACGCTCGACGGGTACGTACACGTGGCGATTCCGCGCCCACAATGTGCGTGATGTCGCCTGGGCTGCGGCGCCGAACTATCTCTGGGACGCGAGTTCGTGGCACGGGATCCTCGCGCAAGCGTATTACCGACCCAGCGCCGCGTCGCTGTGGAAGGATGCCGCGGATATGTCGAGGATGTCGATCGAGGAGTACTCGACGCGCTGGTTCCCCTATCCCTACCCGCAGATCTCCGCCGTCGAAGGTCCCATCAGCGGCATGGAGTATCCGATGCTCGCGATGGAGGCCCGCAGCGACGACCAGAACGAGCTCTACTCGGTGGTCACACACGAGATCGGACACAACTGGTTCCCGATGATCGTCGGGTCGAACGAGCGCATCCACTTCTGGCAGGACGAAGGGCTCAACACCTTCATCAACCTCTTCTCCGAAGCGCGTCGGTACCCTGACCGTGGCGATCAGATGGCGCGCGCGGCGGACGAGCGTGGCGAGGAAGAGAAGGCGGAATCGCTGGGCGTGGACATCCCGATCGAGATGCAAGCTGACCGGGTGCCCCCACAACTGTTGGGGCTCAATTCATATGACAAGCCATCGGTCGGTCTCCAACTGCTCCGGCAGGAAATCCTCGGTCCCGACGCCTTCGATGACGCGTTCCGCACCTACATCCGCCGCTGGGCCTACAAGCACCCCGCGCCCGCGGATTTCTACCGGACGATGGAAGATGTGAGTGGCCACCGGCTCGATTGGTTCTGGCGCGAGTTCTGGATCGAGAACTACCATTTCGATCAGGCGCTGGACAGTGTCGTGGTCCGGCACCACGGGGATACCGACAACGTGACCGTGCTGTACGGCAACCACGCGCGCGGCGTGCTCCCCATCCGCGCCCAATTTACCTTCGCCGATGGCACGACCCAGGACTACCGCTATCCCGCAGAAGTCTGGAGCACGAACACCACGCACTATGTGCGCCGCTACTCCTTCGTGGGCAAGCACGTGGCGCGTATCGAGCTCGATCCCGACCATCGGATGATCGACATCGACCGCTCCAACAACGTGTGGATGGCCCCTCCGAACTCGTGAGGGCGACGGGAGCCGGCGTCGCCGCAGTCCGGCTCCCGGCTCCGCGCTATCGGTTCGCGGCGTCCACCGGTGCGACTAGCACGTCGCGCGCGAGGGCGGGGCCGATCGCGTGCTCGGTCGTGTGGTCGCGAGTGCCCACGCGGATCGAGATGGGGCCCTCGAACGGGGCGTGGGCGATGACGACCACCAGCGCCCCCGGGATGAGGCCCAACTCAGCCAGGTAGCGGAGGCGCGCCGGATCGTCGTCGCTGACGCAGACCAGACGCGCCTGCTGTCCGGGGACGAGCTCCGCGATCGACGGATAGTGCTGATCATTGACCGTCCCATCGCGGGTCGGGATCGGCGCGCCGTGCGGGTCCACCGTGGGCTCGTCCAATACCGCGGCCATCCGGTCCACGAGTTGGTCGCTGGCCGCGTGCTCGAGGCGCTCGGCTTCGTTGTGGACGGCGTCCCACGGATAGTCGAGCATCCGCGCCAGAAAGGTCTCGATGACCCGGTGGCGGCGCAGCGTCCGGAGCGCGACACGCTGGCCGGCCTGCGTCAATCGCACGCCGCGATACGGCTCATGCTTCAGCAAGCGCTGATCCGCGAGACGGCGAACCATGCCCGTCACCGATGCCGGCGCGATCGCGAGGCGGTGTGCGATCTCGGTCGTGGTCGCGGTGCCGGTCGCGCGTTCGAGCTCGTAGATCACCTTGAGGTAGTCCTCGACCGGCCCGGTGTACGTCGGTTCTGACGGATCATCCGGGAGGACAGCGGTGCGGATGGACATCACGAATCGCTCCTTCGCGACATGGTCACACGAGACTCACGCGCTCGGGTGCACGAACATCACCACGAGCCACACATTGACGACGAGGATGAACACCGCGGCGGCCCAACTCAGATAGCGGAGCCACCGACCATTGACGAACTCTCCCATCTTCGTCGGATCCGATGTGAACTGCACCAGCGGGAAGACGGCGAATGAGAGTTGGAGGCTCAGGATCACCTGGCTGAGAATCAGCAGCTTCGCCGTCCCGGATTCGCCGTACAGGACCGCGACGATGGCGGCGGGCACGATCGCGATCGCCCGCGTGATGAGTCGGCGGAGCCACGGACGCAGCCGGATACTGAGAAACCCCTCCATGACGATCTGTCCCGCGAGCGTCCCGGTGAGGGTCGAATTCTGGCCCGACGCCAGCAGAGCAAGCGCGAACACCAGGCTCGCGCCGCCGACACCCAGGAGTGGGGTCAGCAGCTTGTAGGCGTCCTGGATCTCGGCCACGCCCTCATGGCCCGACAAATGAAACGTCGCCGCCGCGACGATGAGGATTGCGGCATTGATGAACAGCGCGAGCGTGAGCGCGACGGTCGAATCGAGGACCGCATACCGGACCGCTTCGCGCTTGCCCGTCGCGGTCTCCTCGTAGCGTCGCGTCTGCACGATCGACGAATGCAGATACAGGTTGTGCGGCATCACGGTGGCGCCGAGGATGGAGATCGCGATGTACAGCATCGCGGAATTGGTCAGAATCGACGAGGTGGGAATGAATCCGAGGGCCACGGCCCCCACGTCAGGATGCGCCAGCACCAGCTCGAACAGGAACGCGAGCGCAATCGTCGCGATCAGCGTGATCACCACCACCTCGAGCCGCCGAAAGCCCCGATGCTGCAGGTACAGCACGACCAGCACGTCGAGCGCGGTGATGACCACCCCGATCGCGATGGGGATGTGAAACAGGAGGTTCAGCGCGATCGCCGACCCGATGACTTCCGCGAGATCGCAGGCCGCGATAGCCACTTCCGCGATGACCCAGAGCGCGAGCCCGACTCGCCGCGAATACTGGTCGCGGCACGCCTGCGCGAGGTCGCGGCCCGTCGCGATCCCGAGCTTGGCCGCCAACGCCTGCAGGAGCACCGCGAGCAGGTTGGAGACCAGAATCACGCTCAGCAGCGTGTAGCCGAACCGTGCGCCGCCAGCGAGGTCCGTAGCCCAATTCCCGGGGTCCATGTATCCGACCGCGATCAGGTATCCTGGTCCGGCGAACGCCAGCGCCTTCCGCCACCACGTCCCCTCGACCGCGACGGTCCGATAGGACTCGCTGAGCGTCGGGGTGAGCCGAGCTCGTCGCCAGCCGCGGGTCGTGCTCACTGCCGGCGCCAGCGGATCCGCGGCTCCGATCTCGCCGGCCGGGAGTTCAATGATTAGCCGGGGACGACTCTTCAATGGTTCCACACGTAAATCATAATTAGGGTCAGCTAAATTGGCCAGCGCGACCTCACGGAGCCGCGGGAGTTGAGGGGCGACGCATAATTGGCCAGTGACGTGCCTGTGCCGCGGCTCCATATTTGCTAGCCGTGACCCCAGATCTGATGATGTCGACCCATTCAGGTGAGGCCTCCAGGTATCGGGCGTTCTTTGTGGCGCTCGGCATGGCCCCCGAGGGCCTCCCGGCGTGGCGCGCGGCGTTCGCAGGCCTCGTGGCGCTGCGCTATCTCGATGCCTGGGCCGACGGGGGCGTCAGTGTCGGCAACCTCGCGTCTGAGCGACGGGCCGTGCTGGCCGCGATCAATACGGTCGCGGATGGGATGCCCGACCGAGCGCTGCTGACCAGTCTTGTCGTGTTGACGGTCCGAGAATCCCACGGCGATCTGACACAGCTCGCGCCACTGCTCATGGCGTACGGTCGGTCGCTGCAGCAGCAGTCCGCGTGGGCGCTGGCGGTTGCGGTGTACGGCCGCGTGCGGGCCGCATATGTCGCGGGACCGGGTACGCAGGCCGACGCCCTGCTGGCCGCTTCCGCCGCGCTGCGGAGCGGCGGGTGCAACCGAAAATTGGGTGAGGCGATAGCCGCCGAAGCGGACTACCAAGCCGCCCTCACGCTGGCGCGCAAATGGGGCGATGACCACACGGGGCTCCGCGCTCGGACGTGCCTCGCCAACCTCGACGCCGATCGCGGCAATCTACCGGGCGCGGATCTGCAACTCGCGCGGGTCATCGCTGACGCGGTCTCGGAGCGCACGCGCGAAGTGCGCGCGTTGGCGTGGCATGATCGGGCCACGATTGCGCACCGTCGAGGACAAACGGCCACCGCAATCGACTATGCGTACGAGGCGTGGTCGGCGGTCGATGATCCGGTCGCGCGCGAGCGCGTGCTCGCCGACCTGGCGACGATGGCGCTCGACGCGGGCTACCGGGACACGGCGCGGGATGCCAACACGGTGCTGGTGGCCACGGCGCAGGAGCCCGTGCTGCGGTGGACGGCGACGATCAACTTGATGGAAATCGCGACACTCGACCGCCGCGAGGTTGACTTTACCCGGCTGCGGCGGACCCTCGGGAAAGTGGCGCTGCCGCCGGCTCTGGAGGCCGAGTACATGTATTTCGGTGCGCTCGGCGATCTCGCGTTCCAGCGCCGATCGCAGGCGATCGAAGCGCTGCAGCGTGCGGTCGAAATCGCCGAGGAGCGCCGTCTTGGCGAGGTCCTGTTCCGCGCGGAGGCGGCGCTGATGCGCGCGAGCGATGGCGTCGACGAGCCACAGTCGGCGCCATCGCTCGCCACACCCGACCGCCTCGCGCACGTCACGGCGGCGCTGGCGAACGCCCGGATTTTGGCGGCCGTCTCGGAGTGACCAGATAACGTTTGAGCGGCGCCGCGTGACGCTATGCGGCCGACGCTGACACTTACGGCATCAGCAGTGGCTATCCGACCCGATGAGAACACCGCACATGGCACCTGCGTGCGGAGCGACAGTTGTGCTGCGGGCGCTAGCCGGTGCGGCCGCGGTAGGGGCGGTAGGTGAGCTACAAGCGGCAAGCACGCCGACCAGCGTGGCGAGCATCAGTAGGGAACGGCGGCCAATCGGGGTCATGCTCACCTCGCGTAGATAGGGGCATACAACGTTGACGACTGCTCCAATGATCGCCGTCGTGGAGCCAATCGTCCTCGGCGGAACGGAAGCGTCAGGCGGCGAATCGGAAGACGGCCGCAACTGCGTATCGCAACTGCGTATCGCGATGCGGTTCGCCTTGAGCGCGGACCGGGGAGATCGACGCATGATCGGCGAGGGGCGATCGTGCTGATCGCCGTTCGGTTGGACGGCGGTCAGTTGGCGCGCGTGCGGTCTGCGACTGCCGGGAGCCACGCGGTGCTCGACATCCCGACGTGGCGCGTCCTCCTTGGCGAGGTCCGGCGCCGTCCGATCGACATCGTGATCGCCGACCCGGCGGCCCGCTGTGCGGATACGGGCGACGGCGTGGCGGCGTTGCAGGCGATCCACGAGTTCGCCCCGGTGCTCGTCTATACGACCGTGACCACCGAGACGTCGCGCGCGATTCTATCGCTGGCTGCGTACGGGGTGCACGACTTCGTCTTCGCGGGGTTCGACGACGTTGCGGATCGGCTGCGCCTCCGTCTCGAAGAGGTAGTCGCCCGCGCCGGCGATCAGTCGGTGATGCCGCAGATCCTCGCGGCGATCGGCGAGGTGGGCGCGCCCGCCGGCATCGCAACGTCCGTCCGGGAGCTGTTTCGCGCGACCTGGCGATTTCGGACCGCGCAGGACCTGGCCGCGGCCGCGGGTCTCTCGCGTCAGCATACGAATGTCTGGCTGCACCGCGCCGGACTCGCGCCCTGCTGCACGGTAGTCACCGCCGTACGCGTGCTCCGCGGATTCCAGTATTCGCGGATGGCGGGACTGACCGTGTCCGACGTAGCGGCGAGGCTGCGCTATCCCGATCCCGAAGTGTTCACGAACAATGTGCGCGCCATCACCGGCGCGCCGCTCTCCGAATGGCAGAGTGCGGGGATCGACCGCTTCGTCGCGCGGGTCCGCATCAGCATCGGCCTCCCCACCGCGCCGCGGCTCGCGCTCGTCAAGCCGTCGGGCCGGGAGCAGCTCCGCGACGCGGGCTGATCGTCCGCGGCGCGGCCCGCCGCGTTTGGGCTGCTAGAACGTCACGTGCAGTGGCAATGCGAGCCGGAGGCCGCTCGACGCGGCGACTACGGTGGGAAGCTCCATCGTGACTGGGCCGAGGTGCGGCAGCAGTACCGTGTGCGAGGTCGCGGTGGACGCGTCGCTATCACCCGTACCCGCGTTCCGCCCGTGCGCGACGATGGCGGCCTCGATCGCGCCGAAGATGAGGACGCCGCCCCCGACGGCGAAGCCGAGCACGCGAGTGGGATGCTGGGTCTGATTGTACGTCCCGGTATAGGTGCCCCCGAACGGTCCCACGAACGTCGTGTCGCGTGTCACCGTGCGCGATTGCAGCGCCAGGACGACCCCGCCCGCGACGCCCGCGACGACGACCGCGCCGAGCACCGGTTGCCCGGTGTAGAATTGTCCGCCGCCAGGGATCAGGCCGAGGGCGAACGCGGTGCCGGTGCTCGGAATCCCATGCTGCAGCGACAGCATGCGGCTGCGTACGAGCACGGCGTCCGAGACGCTGGGCTCCATTTGCAGGTAGCGCGAGTAATCGTGGATCGCGTCGGCGGCGTCGCCATCGTGGTCGCGGGCCAGGGCCCGATCGTACACCGCCGCCGACAGCGTGGGTGCCGCCTCGACCACCTTGCCGAATTGGTCGGACGCCGTGGACCAGTCTCGCGCGTCGAAGGCCGTGACGCCGGTTTTGAACTGCGCGACGACCGCGGTGCCGTGCGCCAGGACGGCTCCCGGCAGCAGCTTCCCGACACGGTCTCCGATCTGCCCGGCATCAGTCGCCGTGGGCGCCAGCGACAGATATCGGCAGTACTCGTGCACCGCCAGGTCGCGCTGCTGTAGGTCCTCGTATTCGCGACCAAGCCGATAGGCCAGACTCGCATCGCGGGCGTCGAGCGCCGCCGCTTGCTTGAACAGATCGCGCGCGGCCCGGTGATCGCCCTCGATCGCGGCCTCCTGTCCGAGCGTGGCGAGACGGTTGGCTTCTTCGACCACCTGCTGCGCCGTCGGCGGTGGCGCGGGAATCGCCGGACAGGACACGGTAATGGGCGTCAGCTTCGGACGTTTGAGGGGCAGATCCTGCGCGTGCAGCGACGATGGTATGCCACCGATCAGTATCGCGAACGCGATACCGAAGCGCGCACGACCGCTTCGCCTGAGAGTGATCATGGACCGACGTTGAGGGTGACGCTGCCATTCGCGGCGGGGTTGTCGACCGCCGCGACTGTGATAGTGATCGGATTCGTGGTAATTCCAACCTCGGCGAGCGTCACCGGTGTGGACCCGGTCACCGTCACCGAGGTACCGCCATTTACAGTCACAGTAGTCGGATCTGGCGACGTCCAGGTGACCATCCTCGTCGCACTCACATCAGTGCCGAATTGGTCAGTGACAGTCGCAACCGCAGTCGTCGACGCGGTGCCAGAGAGAGTGGAGCTTCCCTGATTTGTGGCGATCACGGTCGCCGAATGGCCGAGCACTACGACCGTTCCCGATCCAGCGGGACCATTGGCGCTCGTCGCCGTGATGGTGACAGTCCCAGCGGCGGTGCCCGTCCCCGCGACCAACCCTGAAGCGCCAACTGTTGCGGGACCCCCGCTAGCGGGAGACCAGGTTACAGGCCGCCCTGGTAGGTAATTGTGCGATGCGTCGTACGTCGAATCGTGTAGTTGCACGGTGCTGTCCGGCATCGAGGCGAAGATTGTGTCGGGAGTCGGGAATACGACAACTGACGCCACCGGTGTTGCCGGTACGACCGTCGTATTCGTGTCTGCCTTGCCCCCGTCCGATGCGACGATCTGGGCGCTGCCGGCGCTCACCCCCGTCACCAACCCCGTGGACGTTACGGTGGCGATCGAAGGATTGAGCGGCGTCCACGTAACGGTGGGAGCCGGGATGACGTTGCCGACGCTGTCTCGGACGACAACGGTGAGTTGGAACGACGCGGCTGCCTGCACGGTGTCGACCGGCGGCGTGATGGTCACCGAGCCGACGGGCACAGGCCTGATCACCAACGTCACGCTGCCGGCCACGCCGCTAATCGTCGCGAAGATCACGACCGTGCCTGGCTGCAGCGTGTTGACGATGCCGTTGGTGACGGTCGCGACCGCGTTGTTACTCGAACGCCATGTGATCGGCCGTCCGGTCAACGGGGCGCCCGCCGAGTCGAACGCCGTCGCCGTCACGGTGTCTGGACGGCCAACGGTGAGGCTATCATGCGCCGCCGTCACGTTGACGGAATCGACCGGAACCAACGACACGATCATCGTCGCGGTACCGCTCTTCGCACCGCTCGTTCCCGTAATCGTGGCGGTCCCCGTGCCCGGTCCGGCCAGCACCTGCGCACTCGTCGCCGTCGCGCTCGAGATGCTCGCGATGCCCGCCGCGTTCGACATGAACGTCACGGTCGCGCCGGTCACCGGATTGCCATTGACGTCCGTCACGGTCGCCGTGATCAATTGCGTCTGTCCCACGTGCAACTGGGACACGTTCGGCGAGAGCACGACGGAGTTGACGGGTGCCGCGCTCACGGTCGCGAGAACGCTGTCGCTCACGCCCTCACTCGTGGCAACGATACGCGAGGTGCCCGGGCTGACGCCGGTCACGAGGCCTGCGATGGAGTCCACGGTCGCGACCGCCGGACTCCGTGATTTCCACCGAACCACGCGACCCGGCAGTTGGTCGCCCGCCGAGTCGAAGGTGGTGGCGGTCAGTTGCGTGGTTTGTCCGACCGACACCACAGGGTTTGTCGGCGCAATGGTAATGGACTTGACTGGAATCTGCGACACGATGATCGACGCATGCGCACTCTTGCCGCCCGCGGCGGCGGTAATCGTGGCCGTGCCAATCTGCCGACCGGTCACCAATCCGTTGCCGTCGACCGAGACCGTGCTGCTGCTATCGCTGCTCCACGTCACTGCCTGCCCGGTCAGCACGGCGCCGGTGGCGTCCTTGACGGTGTCGCTGAGCTGAAGTGTGGTGGCGATGCGAATCGTAGCGTGCGTCGGCGTCACAACGATCGAGCCCACGGGCTTGGCCGTGACGATCACCGTCGCCAAGCCGGACTTGCCTTGCGCGCTCGCCGCGATCTGCAGCGTGCCCACCGCCGCCGCGGTGACGACGCCCCCCTGCGTGACAGTCGCCAGCGAATCCGCGTTGCTCGCCCAGAAGAAGCTCAACCCCGAGATGGCCCGTCCTTGCGCATCTGTGCCGGTCGCGGTGAAGGTCTGCATCCCCCCGATCGCGATCGACGCGGTGTCGGGCGTGACGACGATCACGCTGAGCGGCCCCGTTCCACCGGGACCGGTCGTCTTGTCGCTCCCGCTGCTGCACCCGCCCGCGAGGGCGATGGCCAACAGCGCTCCAGTAGCTATCCAGCGCGTGTGCATTATCGGGCTCCGATGACCTGCGTGGGCTCCGACCGGTCGACCGTCGTGCCGTCTCCCAATTGGCCGTCGCTATTGTTACCCCAGCAGTAGGCCGTACCGCCGGTCGATGTTGCGCATGTATGTGCCCCACTGGCGTGGATGGCCACGAAGGTCTGGCCGCCACGCACTTTCACCGGCGCCGGGCGATCGGTCGTGCTGCCATCACCCAACTGCCCATAGCTGTTCCGCCCCCAGCAGTCGGCTTCACCGCTCGGCGTCAGTGCGCAGCTATGTACCCCGCCCGCCGTGATATCCGTGTAGACCAGGGCCCCTGACACCTTGGCGGGCACCGAGTGGTCGCGCCCATCATCGGAGCCGAGTTGACCCGCCATGTTCCGTCCCCAGCAAAATGCCTGGCCAATGGTCGACAGCGCACAGGTGTGCGAGCCGCCCGCCGCGATGGCCCGAAACAACCCACCCCCGGCGACGGGCGTCGGCACCGCGCGCACGATTGTCGTCCCGTCTCCGAGCTGCCCGGAGGCGTTCTGTCCCCAGCAATAAGCTTGCCCCACGGTGTCGAGCGCACAGGAATGATTCCACCCCACGGTGAGGGCGACGAAATGCGTCGCGCTCTCGACCCGCGTGGGAGTGACTCGATCCTGCGTGCTGCCGTCACCGAGTTGACCGTACAGATTGCGGCCCCAGCACCAGATCTCGCCCGTGGTCGTGAGCCCGCAGGTGTGCGTGGTGCCGGTCGCCACGTTCTGGAACGTGTGCGCGCCGCTGACGCGTGTCGGCGTGAGCCGCCCTTCCGCGCTCGAGTCACCGGCTTGTCCATTGCCGAGCTGCCCGTAGGCGTTGTCGCCCCAGCAGTACGCGCCACCGGTGCGGGCAACGGCGCACGAATGCGCGATCCCGGCCGAGACCTGCGCGTACACGACATCGCCGCCAACCCGCGTGGGTGACGGCTGGCGCGCCGTGGTGCCGATCCCGAGTTGTCCCCGGTCATCGCCGCCCCAGCATGACACGGCGCCGTCCGTGCCCAGCGCGCACGTGTGCGTGCCGCCCGCCACGACGGCCGGCGGTACGGGGGGATGGATCGCGGCCGGCGGTTCCGACGGGACAGGCGGGCGAACCACGCTGTCGCGCGGCGGTGTCGGCGTGGGTCGCGCGGTCGGAGGGGGCACCACGACGGGCGGTCTGTTCGCGGCGACCTTGCGCAGCGAATCGCGGATCGAGACCAGCGAGTCGCGCGCCATCGCGACGCGTATCGCGTTGGCCGAATCCTCGGCCGATGTGGCCGCGGCCGCGGCGCTGTCGGCGGCCCGGCGCGCGGCCTCGGCGGTCATCCGCTCGTCGGAATCGCGCGCCGCTTCGAGCGCCACCTCTTCGGCGCGCTGCAGGCTGTCGGTCGCGACGCGGTGGCCAAGCGCCGCGGCCCGCGAGATCAATTCGGGGTGGGTGACCATCGCCGCCGCCGCGGCCGCGACCAGCACCGCGGGGATGCCTATCGCCAACAGGCGGCGGCCACGCCGACGATCGGGCGGTCGGAGCGAGGGAATCGGGCGTCGCGGCGTCGAGTCGGGATCGCGGCGGTATTGCACGGTGTTGAGCGGTGTCGTGGCCGCCACGGGCGTCGGGCTGCGCACGGGCGTCGGCGTGACGACGCGGTGCGGACCGGGCGTTTTCAGCGGCGCCCCGGCGCTGGCCGCGTCGGTCTCGGGCACCCACTCGTCGTTGGTCAGCGCATCCAGGAACGTCGCCGCCGTCGGCCACCGTTCGTCGCGGTCCTTGGCCAGTGCCCGCTCGATCGCCACCCGCAGGCGATCCGGCGTATCCGGCCGCACTTCGGCGAGGGCTGGCAGGAGCTCGAACTTCTGCCGATACATGACGTCCGAGATGCTCTCGTCCATCCACGAGCGCACGCCAGCCAGCATTTCGTAGCCGATCAATCCCAGGCCAAAGACGTCGCTCCGACCATCCAATTCGAGACCGTCGATCTGTTCCGGCGACATGTAGGCGGGCGTGCCGACGATCATGTCGGTGGAGAGCTGCTGCTTCCCATCCTCGGCCGAGAGCGCGATCCCGAAGTCCGAGAGCAGCGCTCTCCCGGTGTCGTCGTTGAGGAAGACGTTGTCCGGCTTGACGTCGCGATGGATCACGCCGCGGGCGTGCGCATAGGCGAGGGCCGCCGCGATGTCGATCAGCACCGCTTCCGTGCGCTCGGGCGAAAACGCTCCATCCTCGCGCATCGCACGCTCGAGCGTGCGGCCCGGCACGTATTGCATCACGAGCGCCAGCCCGAAGGTGGACAGGCGCTTCACCGCGTACATCGCGACGACGTTCGGATGCTGGAGCTGGGCGACCGTGCGCGCCTCGGCGAGCTGGCGCGCGACCGTCTCCTCGTCTGCGCCGGCCGCGGCGTGGATCACCTTGATCGCTACCTGCCGACCGAGCTGTCGGTCGCGCGCGAGGTAGACGACGGCCATCCCGCCGCGCCCCAATTCGCCGAGGATCTCGTACTCGGACTCGAGCTCGCGGATCTCGACGATCGCCGCTTCCTGCGACACGGCCTACCGCTCCCGGAAGCGGAAGACCACCTCCCCCATCTCGATCTGGTCTCCGTCGCGGAGCACCCGGTTTCCATGCGCCGAGTCGAGCGCCTCCCCGTTGATGAGAACCGGGTTGGTCTGGGACAGGTTCGTGAGCTTCCATCGCGCGTCGACGTATTGCATCCGCGCGTGCTGGCGGCTCACGGTCTGCGATCGAAGCTGCACGTGGCGGTACGGCGGCCCGGTGACACGACCGAAGGTGATCTCGGGGGTCTCGCCCCAGGTCCGGACGAACCGAATGTCGCGACCCGGCGACTCGCCATCGACGACTTCGAGCCGCCCAGGCAGGAATTGCAGTGTGCCGTCCATGGGCGGGACGGTGTGCACGACTTTACTGGCCGAGGAGGCGGCGCCATTGGCTCGCGCGGCGGGGGCTGGAGCAGGCGCTCCCGCGCTTGCCATCGTACCCACAGCACCATTGCCGCTCGCCGGGGTCACGCCGTAGCGCGGTCCGCCCCCCGACACATAGCCCAACGCCGGGTTTCCTCCACTCCCAGTGCCCGATACCCCCCCACCAAGCGGGGCCGTCGGCCCTTCGCGTGCCAGGCGCATTGGGTGGAGCGGGGGCTCGCTACCGCGACGCTGGACCGGGATCAGGAGGGGTGGCGGCTCATTCGGCTCGAGTTCACGTGCCGCTTGCGACCTGAGTATTGCGCGCGCCACGGCGTACACCACCACCGCCAATACGAAAATGGCAGCGCTGGCGAATACCGTTTGGTTCGCAAAGATCGGCGGGAGCTGAAGGGATGACATACGGATCGCAGATGATGCAGCCAGGGCGCGTGGAATACGGCATAGGACCGCACCTATCGATAGAAGATCCTTTGAGTAGAAAGAAACGCTGCGCACTCCAGAGGAGCAATCCACGTCATGTGAGTCGCTCCTTCCACGCTCGGTAAACATATGACGCTGCCGCGCGTTTCGCTTGGCAGTATTGCGCCCCCGACATTCTGGAGCAGGTCTTCACGTGCGCAGTCACGATTGTCACGATTCGTGGGTCGAGCGTCCACGCTCGTCGTCCTTTCGGTGCTCGACGCTGCCACAGTCCCGCCGACGTGGGTCGAGAGGAACGAAACACCGTCCACAGGCGGGGACGCAGGCCGCGACATGTCGTGGCGCGGCGGCGGCCCCGGTCAGAACGGGGTGGCGGCCTTGGGCTTCGGCGAGGTGATTTTCGTGGCTTCGTCGATCGAACGCGTCGCCGCATCCACATTGAGCTTCGGCACGGGCGGCGGGACATCGGCTGCGGCGTCGGGGTCGGTGGCGCGGGCCGCGGCCGGTGGGGATGCCTTGGGATGGGCGGGCTCGGTCTTCACCGGGGCGGGCGTCACCGAGGTCTGGAAGACGGTGTGATTCGCGGGCGCGGCGTTGACGACACCCACCGCAGCCGTCCGGCCGTGCTGCGCGGCGCCGGGCACGCTCGCTGCCACGGCCGGCGATTTGGGCGCGTCTGTCGCTGAGCGATGCGAGGCATCGGACGTCGATGCTGGTGATACGGCCGCGGATGTAGTCGCCACGGGCGGTTCGCCCAGGAGTCCCGCCACCAGGTTGCGGCCAAAGGTGACGAAGCCCACGGCGGCAAGCACCAGGACCGCCGCAATCACGATGGCGATCGTCTGGCCATGCCCACGTTTGACGACTCGGACCGGCTGTGCGGCATCGGCCGCAACGCGATCCGCATGCAGCGAGAAGCCACGCTTTCGCGGGCGGGGGTCGCTGATCTCGGCATGGCGACGCGCGCTCGCGGACGACATCGCGGACGCGGCGGTCGGCGTGGACGAGACACTCAATTCGATTTCCTGACTCCCCATCGCGCGGCGCCCATCCGAGACGGGACTGACGGCGGCCGGCGTGGGCGGCGCCACCGTCGGCGTCCGATCACCCGAGTGACGGTTCGGCACGGGGGCGGCCACGGAGCCCGACATCCGAGTAGGTGCTGCCGAGATGCGCGGCGGTGCCGGCGGTTGCGCGGTGGCCAGCGTACCCGGACTCGACGATCGCGGCCGGTCGGGACTGCTCGCGGCGGCCGGCGGGAACGCGCTGTTGACGAGTGTCGTGTTCGAACTGCCCGAGCGGCGCGGGATTCCGGTTGCGGCCGGCGCTACCCCGGCGGCGACGGATAGCGCCGTCACTTTCGGTGGCGCCGCCAACCGCAGCTCTTCGACGCGGGTTCGGAGCGCGGGCAACGACGGATGGTCGGGGCCCTGGGCCGCCTCGCGGATGGTCAACGAGCGCTCGCGAAGCTCCAACTCCTCGCCCGTGCGTCCCTGAGCGGCGCAGGATTCGGCGAGTCCATCGAGGGTCGCGGCAATGGTCAGATCGGTCGGCGCTAGCGTGCGTTCGCGCACGGCGAGCACACGGCGCCAGATCCGTTCGGCCGCGTCGGGCTGACTCATCGACTGCCGCAGTTTGGCGAGTGTGACCAGCACCGCGGCGACTTCGGGATGCTCGGGACCGAGCGGCCGTTTCATCGCCAGCAGTTGCGTCAGCATTGGCTCCGCGCGCACGTAGTCACCGCGCTTGACGTAGAGCCGCACCAGATTGTTGAGATTGACCGCGAGGTCGGCCTGGCTCGCCTCGACGCGCTTGATCGTGACTGCCATCGCGCGCTGTAGCAGAGGCTCGGCATCGTCGAGCGCGCCCCGCGCGACATAGAGCGCCGCGAGGTTGTTGATGCTGCTGATCACCGTCGGGTGATCGCCGCCCAACGCGTGTTCCCGCAGCTCGAGCGCGCGACGGAAGCAATCTTCTGCCTGCGCGTAGTCCTTCTGCTGGTATTTGAGTTGGCCGAGGCTACTGAGGCTCGATGCCATCTGCAGCGGATCGCCCCCGGGCTGTTCCGCTTCGGCGATGGCGCCGCGGAACGCCTGCTCGGCTCCTGCGGCATCGCCTTCCGCGAAACGCCGACGTCCCGCCTCGTGGTATTGTTCCCACGTCATTGGCCGGGCTTCAATGTCGGGTGCCGTTGTCGCGGTCATTCCATGCCTCCTTATCGAGGAAGACGCCCGGGACACAGGGGTGTAACGCCTTCCCGCGAGAGAGTTCGATGACGCGCGCGCCCGGGCTTGGGAGCCCCATGCCCGGACCCGCGAAGACGGCGGGTCGCGTGTGTCACGTTCGCGCCCCGTGAGGGGGCCGGAGGGCTGTTACGCTACTCGGCCCGCAGCATGGCGAGCGGGGGCGACGCGAACGCGGAGCGGCTTCCGGCGACCCCGATGGCGACCGTCAGTGCTGCGCTGAGGCAGCCAATCGCGAGCGCGGGGGCGAGCGCGGGCGTGAACGGCGCGTCGAATACAAAGTGGACCAGACACCACGCGCCGGCGACGGCGAGGATCAACCCCGCCGCACTAGCCAGGAGACCCAGCATCGCGTACTCGGCGACCATGATCCGCGTGACCTGTGCCTGAGTGGCACCCAAGGTCTTCAACAAGACGCTCTCGTGGATCCGTTCACTGCGCGTGGTCGCCACCGCGCTGAACAACACGGGGATTCCCATCACCAGGCAGAACACGGCGAGGAACCGGATCGCCACCGTCACTTTGCGGAGAATCCCGTTGACGGTGTCGCGGATCAACGACAGATCGATACTCGAGATGTTGGGGTACCGGTCCCCCATGATGCGCTGCAGTCCCGCCGTGGCGGCCGCGCCGGGAACCGCGGCAAGGATGACGTACTGCTGTGGCGCACGCTCCAACACGCCGCTCGGAAACACCGCGAAGAAGTTCGGCTCGAAGCGCGCCCAGTCCACGTCGCGGAGACTCGCGACCCGCGTCTGCACCGGTACGCCCTGGACGTCCCACGTGATGCGGTCCCCCACCGTGATGCCGAGCTCCTTGGCCACCTCAACCTCGACCGACACCGGCGGGACGGAGTCGGTCCTCGCGTGCGAAGCAAACCAATGCCCCGCGGCGAGGTGCTCCGATGGCACCAGCGTGTCGCGATAGGTCGATCGGTACTCTCGCCGCAGCGCCCATGCCGCCCGGCGCGGACGACCCGCGCCCCGCGCCGCACCGCCTGACGGGCGTCGTGCGCCCCGTGGCGCGGTGTCCGCGCTATCCGCGAGATCAGGGTTGACGGCCGCCGCCGACACGGCAACGCCGTCGATCGCGGCGATGCGCATGGTGACGATTGGCGTGCGCTCGATCACCGCATACCCCCCCGCACGAACGATCGAATCGACGCCCTGTGCTTGGTCTTGCTGCACGTCGAAGAACAGCAGGTTGGCGCGCGACGACGCGGTCGTCGCCGCGAACTCGTGCAACAGCGCCGACTGCACCAGGTCGAGCGTCGCGATGAGGAATACGCCGAACCCCAGCGCGAGCACGACCGCGCGGGTCTGATTCGCCGGACGGTGGAGATTGGCCACACCCTGCCGAAGGACGTACGGCCACCGCGCGCGTGGCACCCGACGGGCCAGCGCGGCCAATGCGCCCGCCGCGAGCCACAGCACACCAAGCGCGATGCCGATCCCTGCGCTCGTCGCGAGTCCCAGTCGCACGGTCGGCGCGCGCAGCACGGCGATCGCGACGACGGTGGCCCCGATCATTGCCGTGACGACCCACGCGGCGGGATCGCGGGGGATTCGCGTCGCGAAGTCCGATCCCCCCGTCTCGACATGGCGCCGCAGCGCTTGCAGCGGCGAGATCCGGCGCAACGCGAGCAACGGCCGGAGCGCGAAGAGGAGCGCGATCCAGAGTCCGGTGCCGAGTCCGAGGAGTATGGCCCGCGGCACGACGTGAACCGCCACATCGACCGGCAGGAAATCGTGAACGGCGATCGGCAACGCGAGCTGGATGGCGATCCCGAGCGCGACGCCGATCAGCGCGCCGACCAACCCCATGGCTGCCGCCTGCGAGACATAGATCACCAGCACTTGGGCGCCGGTGGCGCCCAGACACCGGAGGATGGCGGCGGCTTCGATCTTTCGCGCGACGAAGGCGGTGATCCCGCTGGCGACCCCGACGCCGCCGAGCAGGAGCGCCACCACTCCGACGACCCCCAGGAAATCGGTCAATCGTTGGATCGCGTTGGTGAGATTGACTTCGGCGTCGACCACCGTCTGAATCCGCACGTGTTGGGCGGATAGCCGTTGTCGAAGGCGCGCCAGCCACCGGGCGGGGATCGGTCCCGTGCTCGGCGCGAGCGCCACCAACGTCTTGTAGTCCGCGCGTCCGCCGACGGTGAGCAGCTGCGTGGCGGCGAGGTCGCGATCCGGGATGAATACCCGTGGGCCAATGGCCGCCGCGATCCCCGCGTCGCCGGGGACCGTGCGTATCGTCCCGACGATCGCGAATCGCGTGTAGCCGAGCGTCAGCGAGTCGCCGAGCTGGGCGCCGAGTGTCGCCATGAGCGACGGGTCCACGATCGCGTGGTCGCCGGAGCGCAGTGCGAGCCACGCGCCTGCGGGTTCCGTCTCGACCTGGCCCACGAGTGGGTAGGCGTCGCCGACTGCGCGGACCTGCGCGAGCCGTGTCCGCCCGGTGCGGTGCACGGTCGCCATCGACGGAAAGGTCGTGACCCGTGCCGTGCGCGCGCCCGCGTGCTCCAGCGAGTCGGTGATCGTTGTCGCCGCCGCCGTCAGGGGCTGCCGACCGAGGAGCGCCAGGTCGCCGCCGAGTAGCGCGCGCGAGCTTGCGCCGACCGAGGCCGTGACGTTGGCGGAAAACGAGTCGATGGCGACGAGCGCGGCCACACCGAGCGCCACCGACGACATGTAGAGCAACAGCCGGCTCCGCATCGTCCGGCTCTCCCGCCAGGTCAACCGGGCGAGGGACCGCCACGCGCGCGGTGCGCTCATGCGCCGGTCGCGGCGGGCGGTGGCGACGGCTGCCGCGGGTGGTCGGTCGCGGCGTCGGATGCGAGGCGACCATCCTCTAGCCGGATGATTCGGCTGGCGCGGCCCGCGAGCGCGGGGTCGTGTGTCACGAGCACGACCGTGGACCCGGACTCGCGGTTGAGGGATTCGAGCAACTCGATGACGAGCCGGCCGCTGGCCGCATCGAGGTTGCCGGTGGGCTCGTCGGCAAACAACACCCGCGGCTGATTCGCGAACGCGCGCGCGATGGCCACCCGCTGCTGTTCGCCGCCCGAGAGCTGGGCAGGGAAGTGCGTGGCGCGCAGGGTCAGCCCGACACGAGCCAACGCATCACGCGCGGTAGACTCCGGTCGTGGGTCGCCGCGGAGCTCGAGAGGGACGGCCACGTTCTCGAGCGCGGTAAGCGTCGGCAGGAGCTGAAAGCTCTGGAATACGAATCCGACTTTTTGACCCCGCAGTCGCGCCCGCGCGTCTTCGGTCAGGACGGCCAGATCGGTGCCGTCGAGGAGCACCGAGCCGCGGGTCGGGGTATCGAGTCCCGCGAGGAGTCCGAGCAGGGTCGTCTTGCCGCTGCCGGATGGTCCGACAATGGCGACATAGGCACCACTCGGGATGTCAAACGAGACGCCATCGAGTGCCGAGAGCAGGGTTTCACCGCTATGGTACTGCTTAGTGAGGTCGCGAGCGGCCAGCATGGCGGGTTGGGCGTTGGGTGAGGGGCAAACCGTCACGACGGGGAGCGATGCGCAACCGGGCGGACGACTTTGGCGGTCTTGGGCGAGTGATCTGGCGGGCAGTGGGGATTGCGCGTCTAGCGGCCGTTGCGGCCATTGTCGCATGTAGCGGCGCTGGCGCGCCCCAGTCCGCGCGCGACTCGCAAGGTACGTCGGGCGGCGGGGCTCCGCAGTCCAGCGGCACGCTGACGGTATTGATCGAGGGCACGAGTCTAACGGCCGGCTTGGGACTCGATCCGGACCAGGCGTATCCGGCGCTGCTGCAGCGGAAGATCGATTCCACCGACTTGCCATTCACCGTGAAGAACGCGGGCTTGAGTGGCGAGACATCGGCGGGTGCACTGAGGCGGTTGGACTGGCTGCTTGGCGGTCCGGTTGATGTGTTCGTGCTCGAGACCGGGGCCAATGACGGGCTTCGCGGCCTCGACGTCGATTCGGTGCGCGCGAACATCGAGGCGCTGATCCGTGGCGTGAAGCGTATGCGACCATTGGTCCGAATCTGCCTCGTGCAGATGGAGGCCCCCACAAATCTGGGTCCCGCGTACACTCGTCCCTTCCATGACCTCTATCCGGCGATCGCGCGAGCCGAGGGTGTCACGTTGCTGCCCTTTTTGCTGGACGGGGTGACTGGGCAGGCGGCATTGAATCAGGCGGATGGGATCCACCCCAACGTGCAGGGCGAACGGATCGTCGCCGCGACGATGTGGCGGGGACTCGAGCCCGTGCTCCGGGCCGAAGCCGCGGCGCGGATCAATACCGCGGTCATGGCGGCTCCGCCGCACGGGATTGGGCAGCGGTTCGCGGCCGCGCGTGGCCCCG
>PMAE01000085.1 GCA_003152485.1 Gemmatimonadota bacterium
CGGTGCGGCGGTCGGTGCGGCGGTCGGTGCGTGCGTCGTGCATGTTGCCGCGCGCCGAGGAGCGGCCGATCCGATTAGGATTCGGCGGTCGTCGCGATCTGTTCGTACGGGCTCCAGCTGGTCATGACCGTTTGCTGGATGCGGTGACACAGTGGCTGGCCGAGCGCGTCGGCCACTCGAGGGCGAGTCAGTCACGACGATTCGCCTGCGGTCCTGAGCGGGCGCGCGTCGGTGCCTGCGGCTCTTCCAACTTCCTGCACTCGGATCACTCTGTGGCGCCGCAATTCATATATGTGATGAAGGGTCTGCGGAAAGTCGTCCCGCCGTCGCGGGAGATTTTGCGCGACATCTATCTCTCCTTCTATCCCGGCGCGAAGATCGGTGTCCTGGGCGCCAACGGCGCCGGCANNCGCTGGTGGGCGCCAACGGCGCCGGCAAGTCATCGCTCCTGCGCATCATGTCGGGTATCGACCAGGATTTTCAGGGCGAAGCGTGGGCGCACGCCGGGACACGCATCGGGTTTCTGCCCCAGGAGCCGCAGCTCGACCCGACCAAAGACGTGCGGGGCAACGTCGAAGGGGCGGTGAGCGCCACGCGTGCGCTGCTCACGCGGTTCGAGGCGATCTCGGCGAAGTTCGCCGAGCCCATGTCAGACGATGAGATGACGAAGCTGCTCGACGAGCAGTCCAAAGTGCAGGAGAAGATCGAAGCGTCGAACGCGTGGGAACTGGATCGGCAGATCGAGATCGCGATGGATGCACTCCGCCTGCCGCCGCCCGACGCGGATGTGACGAAGCTCTCGGGCGGTGAGCGCCGACGCGTGGCGCTGTGCCGCATCCTGTTGGAGCAGCCCGATCTGCTCCTGCTCGATGAGCCCACGAATCATCTCGACGCGGAGAGCGTCGCGTGGCTCGAGCGCTATCTGGCCGAGTTCCCGGGCACAGTCGTCGCAGTCACGCACGACCGCTACTTCCTGGACAACGTCGCGGGCTGGATCCTGGAGTTGGATCGCGGACACGGGATCCCGTACGAGGGGAACTACACCGCGTGGCTCGACCAGAAGCGCACCCGGCTCGCGCAGGAAGAGAAGCACGCGTCCGCTCGTCAGCGCACATTGGCTCAGGAGCTCGAGTGGGTTCGTATGGCGCCGCGCGCGCGACAGGCCAAGTCCAAAGCCCGCGTGCAACGGTATGAGGAGCTGGCCGAGGCGGACACGGCGGATCGCGTGCTCCAGAACGAGATCGTCATTCCGCCGCCGCCGCGGCTGGGCAACGATGTAGTGACCGCCGTCGACCTTAAGAAGAGTTTCGGCGACACGCTGCTCATCGACGGACTATCCTTTGCGCTCCCGCGCGGCGGCATCGTGGGAGTGATCGGTCCCAACGGCGCGGGGAAGACGACCCTGTTCAAGATGATCGTTGGTCAGGAGAAACCCGACAGCGGGACCATTACCGTCGGGGAGACCGTGCAATGGGCCTACGTCGATCAAGGGCGCGAGCTGGACGGAACGAAAACGGTGTGGCAGGAAGTGAGCGGTGGCAACGAAGTCATGATGGTCGGCAAGCGCGAGATGAACACACGCGCGTATCTGGCGAGCTTCAACTTCCGGGGCGCCGACCAGCAGAAGCGGACGCAGGATCTCTCGGGCGGAGAGCGGAACCGCCTCCATCTGGCCAAGCTGCTGCAGAGCGGGGCCAACCTGTTGCTGCTCGACGAGCCGACGAACGACCTCGACGTCGATACGTTGCGCGCCCTCGAAGAAGCGCTNNGAAGGCAACAGCGAAGTCGTGTGGTTCGAGGGAAACTATCGCGCCTACGCCGAGGATTTCCACCGCCGCAAGGGGATCGACGCCGACCGGCCCCACCGCATCGCGTACCGGAAGCTGGTGCGGACCTAGTTTCGCTGCGTGTTGCGTGAGGGCCCGCTCGTCGTATCGGAGGCGCGATGGGGCACGGCGTGACGACACCGACCCAAACCAGTGAGAACGAGAACAATCTCGAGCACCATGACGTACCGCGAGCGTCTGATCGTTGGGCTGGTAGGCGCTTGGGCCATCGTGGCACCCGTAGCCATTCGCGCGCAAGAACACGACGCGGTCCGCTCCGATTCGCTGACCGCCGCGTCGAGCGCAGACTCCACACCCACATCCGCACCCACATCCACCGACTCGACCGCTCGGCGACGCCCCGGCCTGTACGCGCGATATCCCTGGCTGCCCCGGCTCTTGGGCGCCCAATTCACCTACATCTGGCAGGACCTTCCGCCGTTTCACGCCCTTTACACCGGGCCGCACAGCTTGATCAATACCGGCGACAACGAGGGCACCCATACGTACGGCCTGTACATCGGATCTCGACTCGCCGAGTATTTCCAACTCTACAGCGACTTCGAGATGGCGCGCGGTGCCGGCGTGAGCCACGCGTTAGGGCTTGCGGGGATCACCGATGGCGACGTCATCCGGCAGGGGTCCGCCAATCTCGGGCAGGGACCCTATCTCGCGCGCCTCTATGGTCGGTTTCTCATTCCCCTGACGTCGGAACGCGATACCGCCCGGCGCGCCCTTGATCAGGTGCCGGGCGGAGAGCCGACAACGCGGATCGAGATCAAAGCCGGCCGGTTCGCCCTGAATGACGACCTGGATCCGAATCAATTTGCCGGATCCACGCGGTACCAGTTCATGGATTGGGCGCTGTGGCAGAACACCGCCTGGGATTTCGCCGCCGACACACGAGGCTATACCAACGCCCTGCTCTTGGGCGTTGAGAGTCCGCGCTGGGCGCTTCGACTTGCGGCCGCCCAAGTGTCGACGTTCGCGAACGGGAACACACTCGACGACGACATCGCTAACGCGTATGGACTGAACGCCGAGCTCACCGTACGGCCCGGAGGGAGCGGCACCATCCTCCGATTTCTCGCCTACGAGAATCGGGCTCGGATGGGGATCTATCGCGATGCGATCGAGATCGCGCAGGCCAAGGACACAGTCCCCTGCATCAGCTGTGACGACGCCAAAGGCCGCGTGAAGTACGGGTTTGGCTTCAACGCGGAGCAACCACTCGCCGATTCTGGAAACACGGGCGTCTTCCTCCGCTTGGGGTGGAGCGACGGCAAGACCGAAGATTTCGAGTTTACAGAGACGGATCGCGTCGCGAGCGCTGGCGTGCAACTCGCCGGCAACAGCTGGCACCGCCCTGACGACCGCTTCGGCCTCGCCGCGGCCGTCAGTGGATTATCGAAAGATCACGAGGCGTATTTGGCCGCCGGCGGCATTGGATTCCTGATCGGCGACGGCCAGCTCGTGCGATATGGCACGGAGAACATCATCGAGGCGTACTACCGACTGCAACCGCCCCATCTCGCCTTCCTCCAACTCACGCCCGCGATCCAGCACATCGATCACCCTGCCTACAACCTCGACCGCGGGCCTCTCTACGTCTACACGATCCGGGTCAACCTTCACTATTAGCGGGCGAGACGCGAATTGATGGGCGCTTCGCAGAGCGGCCGGGGTTGCCGCGGGATCGGCGGGCCGTTCGCGAACGGCCCCTGTTGCGTAGATCGCTGGCCGATGTGGCAATTGCAGATCGGAAATGCTCGATCTTTGATCTTCAATCGCGGGCCAGTACCAACTGACCGTTGTGCTCCGACTGGGGCGGCAGGAATCGAACCTGCAACCTCGCGGTTAACAGCCGCGCGCTCTGCCAATTGAGCTACACCCCAAGCTACACCC
>PMAE01000040.1 GCA_003152485.1 Gemmatimonadota bacterium
ATTACACCCTTCAAGCCGCGCTTTGAAATGAAAGAACCCCGCAACGTAAACCGTTGCGGGGCCTCTCATTTACCACGGACGGGGTGAGATTCGAACTCACGGTACGCTATGAACGTACACACACTTTCCAGGCGTGCGCCTTAAACCACTCGGCCACCCGTCCTACACATGCTCATTCGCCTGACGCGCGAGTGTGCGGCGCCACACGGTAGTACCACTACCCAGTGATACCATACTCCAAGGGGTTCGGGGACCATCACCATAGCCCGCTCCCCGCCGCGCATCACACACACGCCCCACCATCCGGCACGACGGCAGGGCGACGAACGACAGCTACACAACGGACGGGGTGAGATTCGAACTCACGATACCGGGTTCACCGGTATGCCGGTTTTCGAGACCGGTGCCTTCAACCACTCGGCCACCCGTCCGGGGTCTCGCCCGCACGTAGAACGGTCGTCAACTCGCGACGCCCGCCACGTGCCGGCGTCGCAATGTAAACCGACCACACCTGCCCTACCAGACGCGCGACCCGCTACAGCGCTTCAAGCGGACCATCCCGCGGCTCCTCGCCCCGCCGCCCGGCAAAGAATCGCGTGAGCAATGCCCCGCACTCGTCTGCGGACACACCCGCCGTCACTTCGGGCCGATGATTGAGTCGCGGGTGCCGGAGGAGATCACCCACCGAGCCACCCATCCCCCCCTTGTCGTCCCACGCGCCAAAGACTACCCGCGCGACCCGGGCTAGTACGATCGCGCCCGCGCACATCGCGCACGGCTCGAGCGTGACATACAACTCGCACCCACTCAACACCGGATCCCGTAACGCCGCCGCGGCCGCCCGCAGCGCCACCACCTCCGCGTGGGCCGTCGGGTCCCGGTCGCGCCGCGTCCGATTGCCGGAGGAGGCGACGATCACCCCACCCGATACCACGATCGCTCCAACCGGCACCTCGCCGGCGGCCTCCGCTTCCCTCGCCGCCCCGATCGCGTGCGCCATCCAGCGGGCATCCGCGGCGAACGCCGGCGGCGTCACCGTCCGCGCCGTATCGCTCGTCAACGGCCGATTAGCGGCGCGGACCCGTCGTCGCGGGCTCGGACCGTCCCGCTTCCGGCTCCGCACGACCGTCGCCACCCGTCGCCGGGCCACGCGGGGCAACGTCGAAGGTCAAACTGCCATCCGGGCGCGCAGCGACGAGGATGTGGTCGCCGTCGCGGAACTTCCCCTCCAACACACCGAGGGCCAACGGGTTCTGCACCATCCGCTGAATCGCACGCTTGAGCGGGCGAGCACCGTACGCCGGCTCGTACCCCTCCGCCGCCACCGCACGACGCGCGTCCGGTGTCAGCTCGATCGTCAGCTTACGCTCGGCCAGCAATCGCTCCAACCGATGGAGCTGCAGCTCGATGATGCGCCCGATCTGCTCCTCGCCCAACGGCCGGAACACCACCACGTCGTCCACGCGGTTCAGGAACTCGGGACGGAAATGCTGGCGCAACGCCGCGAGGACCTGGGCCTCGACCTCGCCCCAGTCCGCCGACGCGTGCTCGAGGATGTACGGGCTCCCGATGTTCGACGTCATGATGATCACCGTGTTGCGGAAATCCACGGTCCGACCCTGTGAGTCCGTGAGCCGCCCGTCATCCAGGATCTGCAGCAAGATGTTGAACACATCGGGATGCGCTTTCTCGATCTCATCGAGTAGCAATACCGAATACGGCCGCCGCCGCACCGCTTCCGTGAGCTGCCCACCCTCCTCGTACCCGACATAGCCCGGCGGCGCGCCGATCAGCCGCGACACCGCGTGCTTCTCCATGTACTCCGACATGTCGAGCCGCACCATCGCCTGCTCGTTGTCGAACAAGAACTCCGCCAACGCACGTGCCGTTTCCGTCTTCCCGACGCCCGTCGGGCCAAGAAAGATGAACGAGCCGATCGGGCGGTTCGGGTCCTGTAGCCCCGCCCGGGCGCGCCGGACCGCGTCAGCCACGACCCGCACTGCCTCGCGCTGTCCGATCACGCGCGTCGCCAGCACTTCGTCCAGCTTGGTCAACCGCTCGCGCTCCCCCTCCAACATCCGGGTCACCGGAATCCCCGTCCACTTCGCGACGATCTCCGCGACGTCGTCGGCCGTCACTTCCTGGTGGAGAAACCGCGGGCCACCGGCGTCGGCCGCGGCCGCCATCTTCTCCTCTGCGGCCCGCATCTCCCCCTCGAGCTGCGGGATCCGGCCATAGCTGATCTCCGCCGCCCGTCCGAGATCCCCGGCCCGCGTCGCCTGCTCAGCCTGAATCCGCGCCTCATCGACCTGCTGCTTGATCCGGCCGACGGTGCCCAACGTCTCCTTCTCCTGCTGCCACTGCGCCTTCATGCCCGCCGTCCGCTCGCGCAGCTCGCTCAGCTCCCGCTCCAGCGCCTCGCGCCGCTCGGCCGATGCTTTGTCCTTCTCCTTGCGCAGTGCCTCACGCTCGATCTCGAGCTGCATGATCCGCCGCTCGACTTCGTCGATCTCCTGCGGCAAGGAATCGATCTCGATCCGCAGATGCGACGCGGCCTCGTCGATGAGATCGATCGCCTTGTCCGGCAGGAACCGGTCGCCGATGTACCGGTTCGACAGCGTCGCCGCCGCGACCACCGCGCCATCGGTGATCCGCACACCATGGTGCGCCTCGTAGCGCTCCTTAAGACCGCGGAGTATCGCGATCGTGTTCTCGACCGACGGCTCACCCACGAACACCGGCTGGAACCGGCGCTCCAGCGCCGCGTC